>CAYJLC010000005.1:11903-76856 GCA_964370735.1 uncultured Oscillospiraceae bacterium | reverse complement strand
GCCAGTAGAAACATTAGATATGTTCCTTTCTATCTTAGACGCTGAAACTTCTCCAGAAGGCACTACTCTTAACAGTGATACTGTTCGTGTTGAAAACAGCGACGTTGTATTCGAACTTTACGACGAAAATGGCGATTTCATTGAAACTGCTGTAAAAACTACTGTTGACGGTCGTTTTATCTTTACAGATTTAATCCCAGGAAACACTTACAAATTAGTAGAAGTTTCTCACACTGGTTATGACATTAACTCTGCTATGTTATACCAAGGCACTGCAATCCACTCTGTAAACCTAAAAGATACTGATGGTGTTCAAGACAATAGCCTTACTTTTGTTTTCCAAGGTAGTGGTGCTGGTGACATCGTAGAATATTTCGTAACTAACGACAAAACTGTTACTCCTCCTGTTGTAGAAGAAAAATTAAGCATCACTGTAACTATCTTAGACGCTGAAACTTCTCCAGAAGGCACTATTCTTAATGATGGTACTGCTGGTCTTGCAGACAGCGATGTTGTATTCAAACTTTATGACGAAAATGGCGATTTCATTGCTGACGCTTTGAAAACTACTGTTAACGGTCAATTTATCTTTACTGATTTAGAGCCAAACACTACTTACAAATTAGTAGAAGTTTCTCACACTGGTTATGATATTAATTCTGCTGTGTTATACCATGGTACTGCAATCCACTCTGTAAACAATAAGGACACTGACGGTGTTCAAGACAATAGCTTTACTTTCGTTACACCTTCATCAAATCCTGATAATATCATACATTACTTCGTGACTAACGAAAAAGTAGCTACAACAGGTGGCGGAAGCACTGGTGGTAACAATAATGGAAACACTGGTGGTGGTGACACTGGCGGAACAGACAATGGTAGCGAAAACGATACTACTATCGAAGATGGTAATGTACCATTAACTTCTACTCCAGATGTAAACACTGACAACACTCCAGATGTTACTATCACAGAAAGTGAAATTCCTCTAGGAACTGTTGAAACTGTTGTTGACACTACTGTTGATATCGAAGAAGAAGAAACACCACTAGGCGCAACTCCACAAACTAGTGATGAAAATAATTTAATGCTTTATGCTGGATTTGCTTTAATCTTAGTTTTACTTGCATCTGCTTTAGTATTTACTAAAAAAAGAAAATCTTAATATAAAATCCCTACAAAAAAATCCTCTTATGTAGAGGATTTTTTTACGCGTAAAAATAGGGCTGTCGCATAAAAACAGCCCTATTTATGTTATTATCTGCCTTAATTGGATTAATGCTTTTTTCTCTACTCGTGATACTTGCACTTGAGAAATTCCCATGATTTTTGAAATTTTATCTTGAGTAAATCCTTTAAAATACCTAAGATAAATTACTTCTGCATCTCGGTCAGGCAATTTTTTTATAGCCTCTTTAATCGTGACATTTAGCGTGATATCTTCTTCAATTCCATTATCGCCTAATGTCGTTTCAAGTGTTAATCCGTCGGCTGTCACTTCTCGTTGCAATGAATCTGTCGAACTCATAGCACTCTCGCAAGTTGCAATTTCTGCAATGTCAAAACCGGTATAAAGTGCTATTTCTGACACTTTCGGCTCATAACCTAGAATGTTTTCAAGCTCCTCGCGAGCCTTTAAAATCTTATACGCCATATCTTTAATACTTCGGCTAACCTTTATCATTCCATCGTCGCGCAAAAACCTTCGTATTTCGCCAGATATCTTCGGCACAGCATACGTCGAAAATTGAGTTCCATAATCTAAATCAAAATTATTTATCGCCTTAATAAGCCCTAAAGCCCCTAGTTGATATAAATCTTCTACATCAATGCCTCTGCCAGAATATCTTTTAACTATACTCCAAATAAGTCCTGAATTTTGCTCTATAATCGTTTCAGATGCCTTTATATCGCCATCTTGTGCCTTTTTTATTAGGGTTAAAACATCGCACACATTATTTACCTCCTAAAAATCTCGGTGAAATTTTTTTATGTAAAATAACTGTTGTTCCGATACCTTCCCATGATTTTATTACAAGCTTATCCATAAAACTTTCCATTATGGTAAACCCCATTCCCGAGCGTTCTTCACCACCTGTTGTATAAAGTGGGATTTTTGCTCGTTCTATGTCTTTTATACCAACCCCCTTGTCTTTTATCGTTATTTCTATCGAATTATCATTAAAAATGCGTGCATTTATCGTAATATACCCTAATGTTTCGCGATAACCATGCACAATTGCATTAGTAACAGCTTCGCTAACAGCCGTCTTTATATCTTGAATTTCTTCTAAATTTGGGTCTAACGATGCTGCAAATGCACATACAGACTGTCTTGCAAATCCTTCATTTATCGACTTACTTTCAAATTTTATCGTCATTGAATTTATAATTTCTCGCATACTTCCTCCTAAACAAAATCAACAAATTTAATCACACCAGATGCTCTGAAAATTTTCATAGCAAGATTTGGTGCATTTTTAACTTGAAATTTTCTGCTTTTATTCACTTCTTTATATATTTTCATAATAATTGCAATACCAGAACTATCCATAAATGAAACCTTTTTTAAATCTACTAAAATATTCTCTTTTTTATATAATTCAAGCAATTTATCTATGTCTTCCAGTATTTTTTTAGCCTCAAAATTCCCAATTTCGCCCTCAAGCTCAATTATTAGTTCATTTCCATTTTTGCGATGTGCTAAATACATAAACCCTCCTAAAAAAACAATTAACCTCAATGAAATAAATTCATTAAGGCTATTATATCGCATGTTTTAAGTAAAATTTGTCAAAAAAGGTAGACGATTAAAAATTTATGTTTGTTTCACGCGTACTTCTGCTTTTTTACATATTTTATCATTTGTGTGAAAGCTGTTTGCCCATTTTCTTCAAAACACTTGTCATTTAGCTCGAATTTTGGTATAATATAATTTAAAATATAAATAAATTTGAGATGATTAATATGAAGAGAAAAAAGTGGGTACTAAAAAACTCATCAATTGACGAAATTGATATAAAAAAACTTAATATTTCGAAACTTACTGCTAAAGTCTTAGCCGCAAGAGGCTATACCTCTACTTTAAAGGCGCTTGATTTTTTAAATCAAAAAAATGAAAAACTGCACAGTCCATTTTTATTAAAAGATATGGAAAAAGCAGTCGCTATAATACGCGAAAGTTTGAAAAACAATGAAAAAATTGTAATTTATGGTGACTACGATGTAGACGGCGTTACTTCTACAAGCCTTTTGTGTCATTATTTCAACGAAATTGGTGCAAATGTGGACTTTTATATCCCAGAACGTTCGTCTGAAGGCTATGGTTTAAACGAAAGTGCAATAAAAAATGTGTATGAAAAAGGCGCTGATTTAATCATCACTGTCGACACTGGAATTACTGCTGTCGCTGAAGTCGATTTTGCAAAATCGCTTGGTATGAAAATAATTATAACCGACCATCACTCGTGCAAATCCGAACTTCCAAACGCCGATGCTATCATAAATCCTAAGCAAGATGATTGTCAGTATCCTTATAAATCACTCGCTGGAGTTGGCGTTGCATTTAAGCTAGTATGTGCTTTAGACGGCGATTGCGATAAAATTTTGAAAAAATATTCCGATATGACAGCCATAGGCACAATAGCCGACGTTATGCCACTTACAAAGGAAAATCGCACGATTGTAAGCCATGGAATTGACAAATTGAAAAACACTGAAAATGTCGGTTTATATGCTCTTATGGAAGAAAGCTCCGTAAAAGATGTCACTTCTGGTGCGATTTCGTTCAGACTTGCTCCTCGTTTAAATGCCGCTGGCAGAATGGGGCACGCCGAGGAGGCTGTAAGACTTATTTTGTGCAACGATATGAAATATGCAAAAGAAAGTGCCTATGATTTATGTTTGCAAAATACCGATAGACAAAAAGAAGAACAAGATATTTTAAACGAAGTTATAACGAAAATCGAGAACGAAATTGATTTGCTTCAAGATAAAATCATAGTTGTATGGGGCGAAAATTGGCACCATGGCGTCGTTGGGATTGTTTCGTCACGAATTATTGAAAAATATTACTTGCCTGTAATCATTATTTCTATCGAAAATGGTCTTGCAAAAGGTTCTGCGCGTTCGATAAAAGGCTTTAATATGTTCGATGCACTTGTGTCACAAGATGAACTGCTTATTAAATATGGTGGTCACGAAATGGCTGCTGGTATGACGCTAGAAATTCAAAATTTGCCAGAGCTACGCGATAATTTAAAGAAAATTGCGTTTGAAACCATTACCGAAGACATGCTAGAACAAAAACTATCTATCGATAGTGATTTAGATTTCGACGACATCACGATTAATGCTATCGAAAACTTAAACGAGCTTGAGCCTTATGGTCCATCAAATCCACAGCCTGTTTTTATGTCCACCGATGTGGAAATTTTAGATATCACAAAGCTTTCGGAAGGCAAACATCTGAAACTAACATTACGTCAAATGGGAAAAACGCTGACAGCGCTTTTATTCTCTGTTTCTATGAACGAATTTTTCTTTCATACAGGCGACAAAGTCGATATTGCATATAATGTTTCAGTAAATGAATTTCGTGATAAAAAATCGCCACAAATCATACTAAAAGACATTAAAATTTCTGAAAATATTAGAACTTATGAGAAAAACTCCATCGAAATTTATAATAAATTTATAAATGATGAAAAAATTAACTCTGAAATGCTTTCGCAAATCAAGCCTTTACGAGCAGATTTTGAAAATGCTTTTAAACTTATCAAAAGAATGCCTAAATCATTTGATTTGTTAGATTTTTCTCGAAAAATAAAGATAAATCCAGCAAAAGCACTCATTTGCTTTGAATGTTTTAGCGAAACTGGGCTTATAACATATGATATACAAGATACTTCTATTAGGGTAGTTTTGAATAAACCGACAAAAAAAGTATCGCTAGAAGACACAAACATACTTAAAAAACTGAAAGAGAGGTGATAATATGGACAACTGGTTAAAGAATTTTGTAGACAGATTACAATCTCAAAAAGGTGTTAATTACAACATCGAACTCGTTGAAAAAGCATATTATATGGCAAAAAGCGCCCACGAAGGGCAACTTAGAAAAAGTGGTGACCCATATTTAATACACCCTCTTGCTGTCGCTGAAATCATTTTTGACATGGGACTTGATACCGAAAGTATCGTCGCTGGAATTTTGCACGACTGCATAGAAGACTCTGAATATAATTATGATTTTCTTAAAAAAGAATTCGGTGAAACTATCGCGGATTTAGTCGATGGCGTAACACGACTTGGTAAAATCAAATATTCTAAAGAGCAAGAGCAGATGGAAGATTTGCGTAAAATGTTTATGGCGATGTCGAAGGATATTCGTGTTATTTTGATAAAACTTGCCGATAGACTTCATAATCAGCGCACAATGCAATTTATGCCTGACACAAAAAGACGTTCTAAATCGCTCGAAACTATGGAAATTTACGCGCCGATTGCTCATAGACTAGGTATGCAACGCGTAAAATGGGAGCTTGAAGATTTATCGCTTATGTATCTTGACCCAATTGGTTATAAAGAAATTACCGAGGGTTTACTCGAGCAAGAGCGTAATCACAAAGATTTTTTAGACACTATTAAAGAAAGAATTATAGGTAGGCTTGAAGAAAATGGAATTTCTTGTAAAATTAGTGGTCGACTTAAACATATTTATTCTATTTATAGAAAAATGTACTCTCAACATAAGACAATTGATGAGATTTATGATATATGTGCAATTCGCGTAAAAGTTGCTACTGTTGCCGATTGTTACAATGTTTTAGGGCATATCCACGATATTTATAAACCAATTCCAGGCAGATTTAAAGACTATATTTCAACACCGAAACCAAATGGCTACAAATCACTTCATACAACTGTAATCGGCAGGGCTGGTATTCCTTTCGAAGTGCAAATCAGAACTCACGAAATGCATTTTATGGCAGAATACGGAGTTGCTGCGCACTGGAAATATAAACACGATGTGCAAAACTCTAAAGGCGAGGAAACTTTCGCGTGGATTAGGCAACTTTTAGAGTCTGGACAGGACTCACAAGCAGAAGATTTTATCAAAAATATAAAAGTTGACCTTTTTTCAGACGAAGTTTTCGTGTTCACACCTAAAGGCGATGTTATAAATATGCCGGCTGGTGCTACTGCGATTGACTTTGCTTATGCAATTCACTCGGCTGTCGGAAATCGTATGACAGGATGTAAAGTTGACGGAAAAATTGCACCGATTGATACGAAACTTAAAAACGGAAATATCGTCGAAGTTTTAACGTCGAAAGAAACGCATGGACCATCACGCGACTGGTTGAAAATTGTAAAAACATCTGAGGCTAGAAACAAAATCAAGCAATGGTTTAAAAAAGAACGCAAAGAAGAAAATATCATGCATGGTAAAGAAGATTTTGATAGGGAACTTCGTGTTAATTTACTATATAAAAGCTTCTATGAAGACGAAGAAATTCAAAAAATTATTGCCGATAAACTGCTATTCAAAAGCGTAAATGACCTTTATGCGTCGATTGGTTATGGTGGAATTTCTATTCTAAGGGTTGTCAATCGTGTCAAAGAAGAAGTTGCGAAAAAGCGTAAAGCACTTGCTGAAAAGGCAGATGTGAACAAGCCGATTGTGCCACTGAAAAAGCCAAAACATTCAACAAACGGTATAATTGTAGACGGAGTTGACAATTGTGAGATAAAATTCGCGCGTTGTTGCTCTCCTGTCCCTGGTGACGATATCACTGGATTTATAACTCGTGGGTACGGAGTTTCAATCCACAGAACCGACTGTATAAACTACACAAACGGAAAACTGACACCCGAAGACGCAAAGCGTTGGGTAACGGTTGAGTGGGACGAGGCAGCGCTTGGAACAAAAGGCAAAAAGTACAGCACGACATTGCAAATTTCTGCAAAAAGCAGAGCATCGATGCTATCCGACATCATTACAGTTTTATCGAGTTCTAGAATAGGAATTACAGAATTTTCGGCGCGTGATTTACCAGACGGCTACGCTGTTATGACCGCTGTTTTAGAGATAAATGACCTTGACCATTTGAGCTATATTTCCAATAAATTACGCTCAGTAAATGGAGTAATAGACGTAATCCGTCAAGCAAACTAGTCGGGTCGCTAGCACCGACAGGCAAGAACCTGACGTTCACACATTTATCGGCTTTGCCAAGAAGAATTTTACAATAAATTATGTAGGGGAGGGCGCCCTCGATGTCCCACAAAAAACAAGGAAATGTTATAAATGAAATGTATTATACAAAGAGTTATTAACTCTTCCGTAATAATCGACGGAAAAGAAAAAAGAGAAACTGGCAAAGGGCTTAATATTTTAGTCGGATTTACAGAAGGTGACACCGAAAAGCACGCAAAAAAACTTGCTGACAAAATTATAAATTTGCGTATTTTTACCGATGAAAATGATAAGCTAAATCTATCGATAAAAGATATCTCAGGCGAGATGCTAGTGGTGTCAAATTTCACGCTTTATGCAGACAGTAAAAAAGGAAATCGACCGAGTTTTATTAATGCAATGCACCCTGATAAAGCAATAAAATTATACGAAAATTTTGTCGCTTTATTACACGAAAGTGAACTAGTTGTAAAGACTGGCGAGTTCGGCGCATCGATGGAAGTTTCGATAATAAATGACGGTCCAATTACGATAATTTTAGATTCTGACGAAATGTCAATAAAATAAGGAGAAAAAATGGAAATTATTTGCTCAAAAGTAGGCCCTATTCACACAAATTGTTATATTGTCTTCGACGAGAAGACAAAAGATGCTGTGATAATCGACCCGGGCGAAAAGGCTGATTACCTTTTAGAATTAATGGCAGAAAAGGGTTTAAATCTTAAATATATTTTGCTTACTCACGGACATTTTGACCATATTATAGCTGTCCACAGAATACAAGAAAAAAGTGGTGCAAAATTAGTAATTCACAAAAAAGAAGTGTTCCAACTTGATGAAAAAGTTGTAAATGAGCATTCTGGAAGATACATTCGTGGAGAGTATAAATCAGGCTCTATCGACATATATGCAAAAGATGGAACCGAGGTCACTTTCGGCAACTTAACTGCTACTTATATCCACACTCCCGGGCATACAATCGGCTCATGTGTAATAAAAATTGGCGACAGTTTGTTCACTGGTGACACACTATTTGCAGGTGAATGTGGCAGATGCGACCTTTATTCTGGAAATTTCGACCAAATGCTTGTTTCTCTAAAAAAATTATACGATTTAGAGGGCGATTATCGCGTATTCCCAGGGCACGAACAATTTTCAACTTTAAATGAGGAGCGCAAATATAATAGATATATGCAAATGGCAAACTCAAATGAACATTAAATGCGAAAATAACGACCTTTACAGGCTTTTATCACAACTTTCTTGGACTATTTTCGGAAACGATGACGTAGATATAATCTCCGAAAAAATTGATAATCAAATTAAAACAACTGTAACTTTTGAAGGCAAAACTTATGTAGATTTTACCGAATTTACCGAAAAAAACGACTATAAACGCTCTTTATACAAAGCTGCTAAACAAATTCGAGATTTCGACGCTCCTTGGGGCATTTTAACAGGCGTGAACCCTGCAAAACTTGCTTTTGATAACTTTGATAAAAATCAATTTATGGATAAGTATTTTGTCGCTGATAGACAGGCTGATTTATGCGAAAAAGTCGCGAATTTCACAAAAAATACTATTGTTTCCCCGAATGATATTGCAATTTACATCGGAATTCCATTTTGCAAAACGAAATGTAAATACTGCTCATTTGTGTCAAATTCTATCGATACAACTGGCAAATATATGACAAAATACGTCGATTTTTTGCTACAAGAAATAGAATTAACGGCAAAACTGATTAAAAATCGTAACATTCGTGCAATTTATATAGGTGGTGGAACGCCTACTGCTCTTGATCATAAAAATTTTGAGCGACTTATGAGCGCTGTCACCACTAATTTTTATACGAATAACAGCATAGAATTTACTGTTGAGGCTGGTAGGGTAGACACTATTGACGATGAGAAATTACGCATTTTAAAAGCGTCAAAAGTTACAAGAATTAGCATAAATCCACAAGTTTTCGATGATGAAGTACTTGAAAAGTTCAATCGCAATCACACAGTAAAGCAAACTATTGAAATTTATGAAAAAGCCAGAAATATGAACTTTGATGCTATAAATATGGATATTATTTACGGTATCGGCGGAGATTTTAGCAAAACTGTCGACACTTTACTTGATTTGAACCCTGAAAATATTACAATCCATACGCTTGCTATAAAAAAAGGCGCTGCTATTGATAAAAATTTTATGTCAAACCTTGGTGATATAAATTATTTTTACGACAGAATTTTTAAAAATTTCGAACCTTATTATATGTATAAACAGCAATATATGATAAAACCATACGAAAATGTTGGTTTTTTTAGAGATAACACGCCATGTATGTATAACGTGTATATGATGGAAAATTTAATGGATATTGTAGCACTCGGTTCTGGCTCTACTTCAAAAATCAAAAAAGTTAGTTATTTCAACAATAAATACCCTTTAGACTATATAAATAACATAGAAAAAGTTCTAAAAACTAAACAATCTATATTAAATGAGGTGTAAGCTATGGATTTAAAAAAAATCTTAGACAAGGCAACTGAATGCATCGATTATGCAGCCGATGCAACTATTCGTACAACAGGCGATTTTTGCAAAACTTCAAAGGCAAATATGCGTATTTTTGACCTAAATACGGAAATTAACGCACTTTATAAAGAAATTGGAACGCTTGTATATCGTTCTCATAATGGTGCTGATATACTACCAGAGCAAATTACTATTTTAGTTAATAAAATTACCGAAAAGCACAATGAAATCGATATTTTACGCGATAAAAATGACCAAATTCGCAATACTGTTGTTTGTAAATATTGCAATACCGTAGGCAGACGTGAACACATTTCTTGTGTAAATTGTGGCAGAAAGTTTTAGGTGCAAGATGGATATTCTATTTAAAAACGCGTGCGTTGTCACTTGTGTCGATGAGAATTTTGTTATTGAAAATGCTTTTTTAGGCATAAATAATGGTAAAATTGAATATTTATCGACTGAAAAACCTAATTTTGTTGCAAAACGTGAAATCGATGCTACTAATAAAGTTATTATGCCTGGCCTTGTTAATGCGCACACTCATTTGCCGATGTCGCTGCTTAGAAATTTTGCAGAAGATCTTGATTTATTTACTTGGTTGCACGAACATATTTTCGGTGCAGAAGCTAAATTTGATGAAAAATGTGTGGAAATCGGAACAAAATTAACCATTGCCGAGATGCTCAAAACTGGCACAACTTCTGTTACTGATATGTATTTTAAGATGCCTGTAATTGCTAAAACGCTTGCCGAAATAGGTATGCGTGGTAATTTATGCAATGGTTCTATGTGTTTTTCTGACGAGTACAATAATGAAACTGACAATGCGTATCACGAGTTTTGCGAATGTTTAAAAAATTACCACAATTATGATGATGAACGCATCAAAATTGATGTAGGAATACACGCCGAGTATACTTCTAACCCTCAAACGTGGAAATTTTGGTCTGAAATTGCCAAAAAGTATGATTTAAATGTGCATATACACGTTTCTGAGACACAAAATGAGCATAATGATTGCAAAAAACGCTATAATAGCAAGACACCAACTCAAATATTAGACGAATACGGTGTGTTTGACGCAAGAACAACTTTAGCGCACGGAGTTTGGTTAGAACCGTCTGATTTGGAACTTTTAGCTACAAAAAATACCACTGTAACCCACAATCCTGTGTCAAATTTGAAACTTTCTTCGGGTATTGCAAATGTAAAACTTATAAAAGAAAAAGGTGTGAACGTTGCCCTTGGAACTGATGGTGTCGCGTCAAACAATACACATGATTTGTTTGAAGAAATTAAACTTGCTTGTATTTTAGCAAAAGGTTCGACACTTGATCCGAAGGCTTTAGTTGCACGCGATGTTTTAAAAATGGCAACAATTAATGGTGCAAAGTCACAAAATCGTAATAATATTGGGCAAATTAGAGAACATTTCGATGCTGATTTAATTATGATTGACTTTGACACAATAAACCACATTCCTACCTATGATGTTTGTGGTGCACTCGTTTATAATACAACCGGAAATGATGTACTTTTAACTATGGTTAAAGGTAAAATTCTTTATGAAAACGGAAATTTCACAACTTTAGACATAGAACAAATCAAGTCTGATTTATACGAATATGCATTACCACGCATAAAAAACTAATTTTTCGCATAGCTTTTTAAAAAGAGAAAAGCAGGTGGAAAATGGGTAAAAAACAGGGTATTGTCGAGGGTGCATTTGTACTTTTGATTTCGAACTTTTTTGTTAAGATTTTGGGGGCTTTTTTCAAAATTCCACTAACAAACCTCCTTGGAGCGAGCGGAATAGGCACTTTTTCTGTCGCGTATAATCTTTATGTTGTACTTTTTATTTTATCTACGGCAGGATTGCCAGTGTCAATTTCCAAGATGATTTCTGCGCAAAATGCCAAAAAAGAATATGGAAATGTGCCAAAGACCATCAAATGTGCGTTTGGCATTTTTCTGACTTTAAGCACTATAATTTCTGCAATTTTTATTATTTTTGCCAAAAATATATGCGATTTAATCTCAAATAGTTCAGCGCATCTAAGCTTAATTGCTATTTCTCCTGCAATAATTTTGATAACAATTACCTCTATTTTGCGTGGTTATTATCAGGGTCATCATAATATGACAAAAACTGCGATTTCGCAACTTTTAGAGGCAGTTTTCAAACTATTTGTGGGATATTTTTTCGCAAATCACCTTATTTTAATAGGTTATTCGGAAGAAATTGCATCTGCTGGAGCTATTTTTGGTGTGACGTTCGGAACTCTTATTAGCACAATTTACTTGGTGATAAATATTGCATTTTTTAGAACAAAAAACACTCACAAACCGACTAAATCCTACAAAACACTTGCAAAACACCTACTGAAATTATCTTTACCTATTACAATTACTGCTCTGATTTTAAGTCTGACTAGCATTGTCGATATGGTGACGATTTTGACGATTTTACCTGAAAATAACAATGAATTTTATGGTGCATTTAACATGGCGACCACCGTTTATTCCCTTCCTCAAACAATTATTTCGGCGATTGCAATTAGTATTATTCCTTCGATTTCCGAACATTTTGCCTCTAAAAACCATAGAAAAGTTGAATGTGCTATAAATTCTGGATTGATGCTAGTTTGTGTATTTTCTTTTGTTTCTAGTATGGGTTTAGTGCTATTATCACATGAAATTCTGAACTTTTTGTACTATAAGCACCCGCAGGATGTACTAATTTCTAGCCCACCACTTGTAATGCTTGCTTACTCTGTTTTATTTGTGTCGCTTACGACTATTACTAATTCAAATTTACAAGCAATTTCAAAACAAAATATGCCTTTAAAGGCGATTTTTCTTGGAATAATAATTAAATTTGCAACAAATATAATATTCATACCTTATATGAGTATCTCTGGCGCCGCTTTCGGCACGATATTATGCTTTTTAGTCATTAGCATAATGAATTTATATAGTTTATCTAAGTTTTACACTATAAAATTTGATAAAATCTTTATAAAACCTGCAATTTCATCGATTATTACAGGTTTTTTCATCTATTACTTAAAAGGCTTGTTTGACCTTGCACGCCCTATAAATCTAATTTTGGTCATTTTCTTGGCGATAATTTGCTATTTTTTATGGCTTTTTATCTTCGGAAGTTTAAAAGATATAGAAATGGAGCTTAAAAATGGTAAAAAACCAATATAATTTTGATGATTTGCGTGAAATTATGAAAAAATTACGCAAGGAATGCCCTTGGGACAAGGAACAAACGCATAAAAGCATAAAAATGAATTTTATTGAAGAAGTTTATGAGGCTTGCGAGGCTATTGAGCATGCAAATACAGAAAATTTAAAAGAAGAGCTTGGCGATGTGCTTTTGCAAATTGTATTTCATTCAGAAATTGCCGACGAAAAAGGGGAGTTTGATGTCGATGATGTGATAAATGACATCTGTAAAAAGCTAATTTATCGTCATCCACACATTTTTTCCGATGTAAAAGTTAAAAATGTTGACGAAGTATGGGCAAATTGGGACGCTTTAAAGAAAATTGAGAAAAAGCAAATTTCTCCAAAAGATCCTTTGCTTGCTGTACCTAAAAACTACCCTTCGCTTTTACGCGCTGCAAAAGTCCTAAAAAAGGCTAGAAAAGAAGATTTAGATAGTTTAGAGAGAAAAAATATTCTAGATTTAGCGTCTGACATTGATAATGATGATAGTAAAATATGCGAGCTTATATTTGAACTTTTAAAAATCTCAAATGAAAAAGACATCATTTTAGAAGACGAATTACATAGATATTGCAACAAATATATAGAAAATCTATAATTTTTTTCAAAAAACACTTGAAATTTTTTAAATAGTATGGCATTATATATAAGAACAAATTTTTAAAAGGAGATAACTTTATGAAAAAAAATGATTTAATAGCAAAAATGGCTGACATTAATGGTATGTCAAAAAAAGATAACGAAGCAGTTTTAAACTCTTTTATAGATGCAATCACTGAATCTTTAAAAGCTGGCGAAAAAATTAATCTTATCGGATTTGGTTCTTTCGAAGTAAAAGAAAGAGCTGAAAGACAAGGTGTTAACCCAAAAACTAAAGAAGCTATCACAATTAAAGCATCTAAATCACCTGTATTTAAAGCAGGTAAAAACTTGAAAGAAATCGTAAACGGCTAATGAGAATTGATAAGTTTTTGAAAGTTTCTAGACTTATTAAACGCAGAACCGTTGCAAATGATGCTTGTGATAACGAGAAAATCTCTGTAAATGGTAAACAGATTAAAGCGTCTTATCAAGTGAAACTAGGCGATATTATTGAGATTACTTATGGTAGTCGTACAGTGAAAGTCGAAGTTTTAGATATTAAAACTCATGTTTTAAAAGACGAAGCGTCTAATCTTTATAGAGAAATTCGCGATTAAAAAGAATATTTTCCTCCTTTTGATAATATGCTTTATTAAAAGGAGGTTTTTTCTTATGGAACTCGCTCATAATATTATAATTGAAGACAGAAACAAAATTAGTATTACAGGGGTTTTAAGTACGACAGATTTTGATGAAACTATTGTGTCGCTTAAAACATCTAAGGGTAATTTAATCATTAAAGGTGAAAATTTATTTGTGGAAAAGCTAGATTTAGCGTCAAATGAGCTTACTTTGACTGGACTTTTTTATACTCTTGAATACATTGATGTAAAACCAAATTCTAGCTTTTTTAAAAAGCTATTTAGGTAAAATCATGATAGCTTCAATTTCAAATCAAGTAGAACTTTTTTTATATTGCTTGGTTTTTGGATTTTTAATAGGTATATGCTATGATTTTGCAAAGTCATTGCGCTTAAAAAGCGTTTTATATACATTTTTTTTAGATTGTTTTTTCTGGATTTTAGCAATTTCTTTGATAGGTTATTTACTTTTAAACATAACTATCGGAGAAATACGTTTTTTTGTGATATGGGGGCTAATTTTAGGAAATCTGTTTTATTTTCTAACTTTTTCGACTTTAATATTAAAGTTTTTTAGATTTTTTTCAAATCGCTTTTATAAATTAATCTTTAAATTTTTACGACTTTTTAAAAAATTTATAAAAAATGCAAAAAACACTTTATTTTTTAACAAAAATGATGTAAAATAGATGTAATAGGATGTGATAATATGAATACAAGAATTTCAAGTTTAATCAAGTTAAATCGTATATTAATTTTGATTTTTATAGCTACACTTTTATACACTGCCTTTAATCTAATAAATGTCTATGTAAAAACATCGACAGAACAGCGTGAACTAGACTTGTTAAACGCTGAGTTTGAGCGTGTTACTATTGCAAACGATAGTTTAAATGCAAGATTAGAAGAAGGTTTAAGTGAAAGTGCTATTGCAAGAATTGCACGCGAAGATCTTGATCTTGCTATGCCTGGCGAACGAATTATCGTAGATGCATCGGGCTCTAACTAAAAATACAGCATATCATCAGCTGGAAATGATGATAACCAATACTATTTGGTAGAATGGGTTTATTATGCAAATTGGGGAAATTTACGCAGGAAAAGTAACTGGCATTACAAAATTTGGTTGTTTCGTATCATTTGACAATGACAAGTCTGGCATGGTACATATTTCTGAAGTATCGTCTACTTTTGTAAACGATATCAATGAAGCTGTTAAAATAGGGGATGAAGTTCGTGTTAAACTTATAAAAATAGATGAAAACGGTAGAATTAGCCTGTCTATTAAAAAAGCTGAACCAAGAAAACCACGACCAAAACAAGAAGATTTTCACTATACACCAAAGAAAAAAGCTATAAACACTGATGATATGACTTTTGAAGATAAACTTAAAATGTTTATGTCTGAAAGCCAAGAACGACTTACGGACGTGAAACATAGTAACGAGAAAAAAACTGGTGGAAGACGCAAAAAATAATTTAAATAATTATAAATTTATATTAATTTTAGGGCGACCACAAATGGTCGTCCATATATTTTGTTTGGAGGAATTATGTTAATTACAAATGCTAAAATATATACTTTAGAAGATGAAATTTTAGAAAATGGTTTTTTAGAAATCAAAGATGGACTTATTTCAAATATTGGTGATATGGCAAATTTAACAAGCACTGACAACGATATTTTAGATGCAAGTGGGAAAATCATCATTCCAGGGCTTATAGATATCCATACGCATTTAGGCTTAATCGAAGATTCTTTAGGATTTGAGGGCGATGATGCAAACGAGGATACAAACCCTATCACACCATCACTTCGCGTTATAGATGGCATAAATCCGTTTGATAGATGTTTTGAAGAGGCTATTTCTGCCGGTGTTACTACGGTTTTAATCAGTCCTGGTAGTGCTAATACTATTTGTGGACAAATTCTAGCCACAAAAACCCATGGTAAATATATTGATGATATGGTAATCGACCCATATATTGCAATGAAATTTGCTTTAGGTGAAAACCCTAAGAAAACCTATAATTCAAAAGACCAAACTCCTGTAACACGAATGGCAACTGTAAAAACTATTCGTGAAACTTTATTTAAAACAAAGGAATATATAGAAAACAAGGCAAAAGCTATTGAAAACGAAGAAGATATGCCTGATTTTGAAATGGATTACGAGGCATTAACTCCTGTTTTAGAAAAAAAAGCGCAAGCACATTTTCATGCACATCGTGCCGATGATATTATGACAGCACTTAGAATTTCTAACGAATTTGATTTAGATTTAGTAATTGTCCATGCGACAGAAGGCTATAAAGTACATGAAAAATTAAAAGACACAAAATTAATTTTAGGCCCACTTTTAACCGACCGTTCTAAACCAGAACTTCGTGAACTCACAACCGATGCACCATCTATCCTAAAAAAATCTGGTGCTACTTTTGCAATGTCGACAGACCACCCAGAAACACCTTTGAAACATTTTAAATTATGTGGTGCAATCTGTTTAAATGATGATTTTAACGAATTGGATGCATTAAAATCGATGACTATTGACCCTGCGAAAATTGTAGGTTTAGATGAAAAAATCGGTTCATTAAAAATTGGAAAACAAGCCGATTTTGTTATCTTAGATGGTGAATTTTTAGATTATAAAACAAAAGTTTGTTCTGTATTTGTTGAAGGAGTTAAAGCAATATGAGAGAAATACATGTAAATGAAATTATTGAAACTGTAAAAAATCTATGTGTCGATGCAAATTTATATCTACCAAAAGATGTTTCTGACTGTATTATGCAAAAAAGCGAAGAAGAAACATCTGCTTTAGGCAAGCATATTTTCGATGTTATGAAAAAAAATATAGAAGTTGCTCGCGAAAAGCAAATTCCTATCTGCCAAGATACTGGTATGGTAATTATTTTCGCAAAAGTTGGACAAGATGTTCATATCACAGGTGGCAATTTTAACGACGCTATAAACGAAGGGGTTCGTCGTGGATATGTAGATGGATATTTGCGACTTTCTATCGTGTCAGACCCTTTAATACGCGTAAATACGAATGACAATACACCTGCTGTTATTTATACAGAACTTGTAGACGGTGATAAAATCGAGATTGTAGTTGCTCCAAAGGGCTTTGGTAGTGAAAATATGTCTGCACTGAAAATGTTCACTCCTAGCGCAAAAAATAGCGATATAGTCGACTTTGTGGTAGATACTTGTATTAAAGCTGGCTCAAATCCATGTCCACCAATTTTTGTCGGTGTGGGTATTGGTGGCACTGCCGATAAGGCTTTAGTCCTTTCTAAAGAGGCTTTAGTTTTAGAAGATACACAAAAAAATGAGCTTTATTATGAACTAGAACGCGAAATGCTTGATAAAATTAATGCAAGTGGCATAGGTCCTCAGGGTTTATCTGGCGATATTACTGCTTTATCTGTAAAAATCAAACCTTTCCCAACTCATATAGCTGGACTTCCTGTTGCTGTAACAATAGGTTGTCATGTCACACGCCATAAATCTGCGATTATATAAAATGTTTCACGTGAAACAACTTGTTTAGTTTTTTAACAAAGTTTCTGAAATATTTTTGCATAAAAAAAGACCGATTTCTCGGTCTTTTCGCTTGTCTAAAATAATATGCGTGAAAAAATTTCACAAAACGTAAATTTGAAATTGTCTAAAAACAAAGGCACTAACTTGCGAGCACTAAATCAATAAATTTCCCGAAAAATAGCGAACAGCGGATTTCGGGCAGAAAACATATAGGTTATCCGTGCCGAAAGCAAAATTTATGATTAATGACACAAACAGAGGGGATTTTCAAGGGGGAACGCCTTGAAATTTGTTTGGTTACTTGTCAAATGGAACAAGTAACATAAACGTTTTCACTTTTTAAAAATTGTTTTAGATTAAAAGACGTCATCCCATATATGATTTTTTCAAAATGATGAAGTGCTTTTTTAAATAGAGTTTTTGACAAGAAAAAAGACCGATTTCTCGGTCTTTTTTTCTATGCTTTTATAATAACAGCTTCGCCATCAAGCTCATTTCCTAAATCAACAATAATAACTGTCGCTACCATGTCTGCATCAGTAGACACGATAATATTTGGAGTATAATCTCCAGCTTCGTTTGTTTGTGCAAATTCAATTGAACCTTCATTATAACCAACTACATCTTTTGAGTCTACATATAAAATAACAGTGTCTTCATCAATCGTAACTGTTTTTTCTACTGTTGCATTTGCATTATCTGTATAAACAATGCCTAAAATATTTTCATTATACCCAGTAACTGCCGAAACTACTTCGTTTAACCCTGTTGATTGTGCAGTAGTATCACCAAAAGCTTTGACATAAGTTCCGTCATTTGAAATTTCATACCAAACAACAGCGCCTTTTTTCATAGTTTGACTTGTAACAGTATTATTTTCATAAATTGTCATTTCAGTGATTTTTGTGCCATTCCATAAAGTAATTTCTAAAGCATCATCGCCATTTTCACCTTTAACAGAAAATGCATCATCTAAAAGATAACCATAATATTTACCAGGAACATCGATTTGTTCTGGTTCTTTTTCTTCATAAATACCAGTTTTATCGGCTAAGTTTTCAAATTCTTCGAAAGCATATTCTTCATTTTCTTCGCTATAAATAACTGTTTTTGCACTTAATGCTTTGTATAAATAATCTGCAACAACTTGACGCTCACAAGGGATATTATAGTCTTTTTCTCCATCAGTAATAATTCCAATTTCTAATGCTAGCGCGATAGTATTTGCATACCACTCATTGCCTACAAGTCCTGAGAAAGTTTCATCATATCCTAATGCTGTTAAAACTATTTTTAAAGCTTCAACTTCTGAAACTGCGTTATTTGGTTTAAAACTATCGTCACCATAGCCACTAACAATTCCGTCTAATACACAATAATTAATATAACCTCTTGCCCATTCTGCGTCAGAAATATCAGTTAAATCGTTTTCTAATGACTCAAAAAGTTCTGGGTCGCCGTCTGTTCCAGACACAACTTCAAAAACAAGTTTTGTCATTTCTGCTCTCGTTAAAGTGTCTTCTGGTTTGAAAGAATATGTTCCATCTTCGTTTAAAAATCCATTTATAACACCTAATTCTGTCAGTTCGTTAACTGCGTTTAAGTAATCTTTATCAATAGTGTTTTCATCGCTAAATCCAGCGAATGCACAAACAGAAAAAATCATGCTAAATGTTAATAGAGATGTAAATATTTTTGTTTTCATAATAACCTCCTAATGTTGTATTTATATATTTTATTATATAACTTTTTTGCCCATAAAATCAATAGATTTTGTAATTTGTAATATAAGTGTAACAATGTCTAGACGTCAAAAGTCGATTGACTGCATAGCTGTCAACCGACTTCCGAGGGTAGTATGAGAAAAAAGAGGAGAACTAATTTATTATTGGCATAAGCTTGCTTGCCGCCAATGTTGTAAATACTGGTTCGGAATCAATAGAATTATGTACAAAATACGATGAAGAAATAAATTCTGCACCACCTTTTGTTTCTATTGCTAAATAAACACAGTATGATTTATTGTGCTCTGATATAAAATCAGTAATATCAGATTGGAATTGTAGTCCATCTAGTATTAAAATTTCCTCTGCCAATACTTTTTTACTTTCGTCTAAATCATCTTCTAATGTAAAACTGCTTACTTCATTTCTTAAAATATTAGAATAATCTATTGCAAAATTGATTGGAGGATTTGGTTCTTCTAGGATATAAAAACTTGCTGAATCAATTTCTTCTAAATCGATTAAACAGTCATTTGAAAGGTATGTAGTTAAAATTATGCTACTTGCTGTTTTTTCAATCGAATTTGAAATGTCAGATTCTAAAAGTGAGCCTATTTCGTAATCTCCTAAATACTCAACTTTTACATTTTCACCTGAATTTATAACAAATAATATATTTACATTATCAGCATAATCTATCAAAAATTCGACTTCATTATCGACTAATTTACTTTCATATACTTGTCCATTCACAGTTAGTTTTGCTAAAATATCATCATTATTAGAAGTATCTTTGGGTATCGCTGTTATATTTAGACTAATCTTTTCTTGAGATAAGCCTGCTCTTACCTCGATGTTGTTAAAAAAACTGGATTGTGAACTGAAAGCTTCTTCAAACTCTTTTATTTCTTTATTTAGAGCACCACGCAAATTCCAAATTTCATCTTGAACTGTCAAATAATTTTGTGATAAGTGAGATATTTCAGTATGAAGATTGTATATTGATATAAAATTAAACGCGATGATGAAAAAACTGAAAACAAGAAGTACACTTTGCAAAAAGCCCTTTTTCATAAAAATCATCTCTTTTCAGTATGCCGAAAATCGACATAACGCGATAGACTTACCTCTCTACTATCTATCGAGGGGTCTACAACTATATTATACACCAATATTTGGTAAAAAGCAAGAAGTTTTTTTACATTTTTTGGTAATTTTTTAAAATTTACTATTTTTGTATACAGTGTAACTATAAAAAATACACAAATTATATAATTTTTCTTCACTTTCTGTCAATTTTAAAAGGAACGTTTTCACGCTCCTTTTATTTTAAAATCTATAATTTACATGTTTTTTTAAAACTCTAGGTCTTCTTTTAACTTTTCTAATGCTTTTTTCTCAATCCTTGACACATACGAGCGACAAATATTGTATTTTTTCGCAATTTCTTTTTGTGTCAGTGGATTTAATCCATACAACCCATAACGTAAGATTATTATCTCGCGTTCACGTTTTGTTAATTTTTTCTCCAAATTTCTCTCAAGCATTTTATAACAATCACGATTTATCACCGACATTAATTCTTTATCTTCCACACAAATCGTATCTATAAGCGTCAAACTATTGCCATTTTTATCAGTTCCTATAACTTCAGACATAGAAATATCGTTTTGAGTTTTTCTGATATTTCTAAAATACATTAGTATTTCATTTTCTATGCTCACTCAACGTCCATAATTGGTCATTCGGGACGTCGAGGGCGCCGTCCCCTACATTTGTTTGACCGTTTTTCATCATATCGGTTTGTTTGTTTTTTGTAGGGGACGGGTTACCCGTCCTGTTTGTTTGGTTTTGGTTGTGATTTTGCGTTTCGTTATTTGGGTCGATGTGGTCTTCGTCCCCTACATGGGTTTGTTTTGTTTCGGTCGTGTCACCCAAAGATGCGTCCACGTCAGGTGGATAAATATGAGCATTTTCTCCGTCCCAAATTATCTTCTTAACAAAAGTACGAAGTGCCATTCGTTTTTGTTCTACACCCATATCGTCGAATGTGCTTGCAAAATTTGAAAGTATGTCTTTTAGCAAATCAAACTCGCTATCAGTCATTGCATTTTGCGTGATAATGCTTTTGAGCTCTTCGATAGATTGCTCGATTTTTTTAAGTTCCAAACCGTCATCATTCAGTTTTTTAAGCAGATGAACTTCGGCTGGAGTTCCGATAATATTTGTCACTGTCGCAGTCAGTTTTTCAATATCATTTTGCTTATCATTTTTAAGCTTTTGAAGTCGCTCAAGTCTAGCCGACACACTCTCGCTGTCCGTCTTGATTTCCGAGCGAACACGCTCAAGTTCAGCTAAAAACATCGATGGTTCGGTCGACAGTTTTTTTATTTCATCGCACACAAGTTTGTCTAAATTATTGCCATTTGGGTTCTTCATTTTGCACTTTTTCATCTTGCTTTTTTCTTTCATCGTGCAAAGATACGAGTAAATAAATTCGCCGTCAGCGTTCTTATTGCTCGACATTTTCGGTCGCATATAATCGCCACAAGTGCAGTACAAAATGCCTGAAAGCAGAGCGACGTGCGAGCGAGGTTTGCGATAGCTTTTGTCTTTATTATGTGCAAGCATATCGAAAACTTTCGAAAAATCAACGCCAGAAATAATGCCCTCGTGTTTTGAAACTGCTATAATCCAGTCGGACATTTCGCGAGTTTCGTGTGCCTTGCCACGTTTTTGAATGGTCTTGTTATAAGCCATAATGCCAGATTTATCGTCAAATTCTGTAATATCAGAATAAATTTCAACGTTTTGTTTATCAAAAAACTCAAATGCCGATTTATCTGCTATCATATAAACAGGGTTTTCTAAAATATTTTTTATAGTAAAACGAGAAAAATCTCTGCCATTTTTAGTCTTATAATTATTCTGAACTAAATAAGTTTCGGTAGCAGAAAGCGAATTAGTTTCGATAAATTTTGAGAAAATCAGTTTGACTAAAGAAATTTCTTCATCAATCGGCACAAGCTTAAATGCTTTTTTAAATTTGCCATCGACAGTGATTTTTTCCACAGGCTGTGAGTAAAAACCTGTCGGTGTCACACCACCAAGCCAACGACCGGTTTTTGCAAGTTCTCGCATATTATCACGAATTCTTTCGGCGATAGTTTCACGCTCAAGCTGGGAAAAAACCGACGCAATATACATCATCGCACGACCCATCGGACTTGATGTATCAAACTGCTCTTTAATCGATATAAAACCACAGCCTAAATCGTTTAATTCTTCAATAAGCACTGCAAAATCGCCAATATTACGCGATATTCTGTCCAAACGATAGCAGATTATATGAGAAATCTCTTTTTTCTTAATGAGTGACATCATTTCTCTAAATTTTGGACGGTCAAGATGCCCACCAGAATATCCTTCGTCCTCAAAAATCAAAATATTGTAGGCAAGCTTTGGAAAATGCGCCCAAATATAAGCCTTGCAAAGCTCAATTTGATTCTCACAACTTTCGCCCTTGCCTGTGAATTTAGATTTTCGCGAGTAAATAGCGATTTTTTGTTCTAAATATTTCATTTAATCCCCCTTGTAGCCGAGGTTTAGCTGAATTTTCCGTTAACTTCTCTCTACATTTATATGCAAACCATAATAAAGAAATTAGCCTAAATTTGTGTATAGGCGAATTTTATAAGAATAACGGACAAGAATTTCATCATAAATTTAACTAAAGGAGGTTTTTTGATGAAAGCTATTATGTATTTTCCTAAAACGTCGACTACAAAACTCAATCAGAAAATTGCAGCAATTCATGCCGAGGCTGTTATTACAAAAATAAATACACTTGGTCTTACTTTCGAAAAATCGAACCTACTTATCGACGAAATTTGTGATAAAATTAAGTTTTCTACAAATGTTAATAAAATGCAAAATCACCTAAGCTATAAAGCCTAGGTGATTTTTTTATAAGGAAGTTTTAGAGTAATTAAATTAGTCTTCTTTTCTTTTTCCAGTGAATAAAGAAAGTGTTGCTGTTCCTAGTAAAATGAATGCTGATACTACGTACATAAATAAGTTGTTAGCATCACTTGTAGTTGGAGTAGCAGCTAGTGGAATTTCTTCCTCTACGATTTCAACTGTTGGTTCTACTGGAGCTTCTGGCGCTAAAGGCGTAGGAGCTTCTTCGATTGTAACATCTGAAACTTCAGGAGTTGGAGCTAGTGGAAGTTCGCCCTCTGGAATTTCAATTGTTGGATCAACTGGATCTACTGGATCAACAGGATCTACTGGATCAACTGGGTCAACAGGATCTACTGGATCTACTGGACCTGGATCTACTGGGTCAACAGGATCTACTGGTCTTGGTCTAGTATTAATTGTGCGTAGGTATTCGATATTGATTACGTTTGCAGTTGTACCGATAGCATCACCAGTCTCAGGGTCAAGAATATCTACTCCTTCTTTAACTAAAGTGATAGTTAAATCAGCATCTGCAGTTTCTTGTGTATAAACTACTTCATTGTAAGTGTTTTGAGCTGTTGCTGTGAAGTTGTTACCTACCCAAATTCCATTTTCAAAGTCTTCATTTGATGAAATTGGTGCTTCATTAACAGTAGCATCTACCGTTGTTACATTTGTGTATGTGTCTAATGTTTTGTAAATGTGGTTTACTGTTACAGCTGTTTCTTCACGAGTGTCGATTAATGTTACATAAGTAAATGTAATTTCATTTCCATTTTCTTCTGCAATTATAGTATAGCTAGCTTGATCGAACCAAGTACCCGTTCCACCTGTGATTTCAGCACCACGAAGTGTTGTATCACCAGTTACAGTGTTTGGAGTTGCTGTGTATTTTTCGTTAACTTTAAGTGTTACTTGTAATTCTGATAATTCTTGTACAATTTTTTCTTCTGTATTCCAGTCTTTTGTTACATAAACATGCTTAACATCAACAGTTGTATCAACTAAGTTATCATTTCTTTTTTCATAAGTGAATTCAATAGCATTATCTACAAGATTTTCAGTTAGAGTTCTTGTAACTGTTGATTCTGCATTTAAACTATCAAAGCTAATTTTATTTTCTGTAGCTGTAAATGTTTCGCCTACATACCAAGTTTCTGTGAAGTTACGTTCTGTTGGACCTTCTGTTTTTGTTAGTACATCTGTCGCTACACCATTAACGATTTTTTTGTCGTAAGTGTAGTAAGTGTCAGTAACTTTTACTTCTGCTTCAACTCTTGTATCGTCAGTTTTTCCATAGTAAAGATGGATTTCTAAACCTTCTGCACCAACACGTAATTCTGATAACGAAGTTGCAAATTGCTCAGCTTGAACTGCTGCATCATATGAATAACCTGTTTGAGCATAATCATTTACATTGACGCTAACTGCTTGATCTAGATAGTAACTACCAGATAACGCAACAGGAGAAGTCATCATATTGGCATCTTCTACCCAATTAGTGCTTAATTCATATCTTCCATCTGCATTTAGTTCGTAGCTGTAAGTACCAAAGTGGCTTACAACAGTTACAGGAAGTGCTTCACCTAGTAGATCTACATATTTTTCATAAGAAATTACTGCTTGTGAACCTTTTGCTACGAATTCATGGTTAAAATCAGTTTGTGGATTATTTGGATTTTTTGTAGCATCTACAAGATTAAATCCATCATAACCTGTTTCAGTTTCATATGGGTTTGCTACACTAATTAGTGTTGTTTCACCGATTTCTCCATAGATAGTACTTTCAACTTTATCATCTAGTGTAGTATGTGTTTCATCATTTGTATGAACTACGCCATCAGCATCAACATAAGAAGTGTATACAGTGTAATCTCTTGTAACTGTTACATCACCTGAATTAAGTATTTCAGGAGAATTTTTATAAACGATTGTGATTTTAATTCCACCATCAACTACTTCTACATTAGTAAAGTTTGATGAATCAGTTTCAATTACATTGAAGAAGCTATCCGCTTTTGTAGTAGCACTAAAGAATTGTCCAACATATCTTTTAACTGCTGGATCAATTACTCCAACGCCATTATTTTCTGTGTCAGGAACTATGCTTTGTACTCCAGTTATTTCGTCAATTTCGTATTTATATGCTTCATAAACATGCTCTACAATAACATCTACTTGTTCTTTACGATTGTCAACAGTATAGTATAGAGTGTATTCGTTATTTCCATCGCCTAGAGTTTTTTCACCTATATTGTTATTTGCCGCAGGTGTATATGTTACTCCATTGTGATCCACGCGGTTTTGAACATTAATTTTTTCGCCTTCATACCATACTTCGCCTTCACTCGGTGCTTCAATAAATCTAGGATCAGTTGTTATTTCTCGAGTTGTTGTTGAACCGTCTTCTGCGATGATTGTTTCTTGATAAATATGTGTTATTTTATATGTTGTTTCATCATTAGTAGGTGCTGTGCTGTCTTTTAGATAACGGAATGTGATAACATTTTGGTCAACTTCTGGTCTGCTTTTATCAAGAATTATAGATGCGTTATCCTCACCAGTTAAAATTTCGTTGAAAAGATATCCATTTTTTTCTACTTTTGTACCGCTAGCTGTCATACCGTGGTAAGACGTAATAGTAGTACCTGGTGTTGTATCAGTTGGATTTGTTTTAATATCTTTTTCAAATTTTCCAGTTGTTTCATTTAGCGTCCACTCGTAATCATAATATTCGTGTACAACTTTATAAGAAACTGTAGTTCTTGCATCTGTCGCAGCTTTTGTGTAGTAAATTTTAATTACATTGTTTTCATTTATTGGAGTACCTGTACTATCTATACCAGACTTTGCTACTGTTATTCCAAGGTCTTCGCTTGTGAATGATTGTTCTCCAACTTCATAAGTGCCTTCTACTGCAGCCCAATCAGCTTTAATGAACTCATCTGAAACTACCGCTGTATACTCAGCACCAACATTTGCTGTTGTATTTACATATGAAGAACTTGTAGTTACAGTTATTCCGTTATCAGTTAATGTTTCGTGAATTTGAATATGCTCTACTTGCACAGGTGCTTTAGACATTTTGTAGTATAATTTGATAACATTCTTAGTATCATCTTCGACAATTGTGATACTTGTTACAGTATCGTCAGTAGTAGTATACTCATAATTGTCAAAAGTTTTAATATATCCAGCAGCTGTTGCATCAACAGTTGCGTCAACTCTTGTAGCTTCGCCTGTTACAGTTTTTGTAGTATCTTTAACATAATCGCCATCTTCGTCTTCAAAGTAATACTCAACTGTGTAAGCTTGAGTCCCTTGAGTCCCTTTAACTTGTGGGATAGGGAAGTTTACAGTAACATCTTCGCCACCAGCTACGCTGTATGTGAAAGTAGTTGGTAAGTTAGTGTCGTAAGCTTGAATATTTACAAAGTCAGGGTCTTGAGTATCAAGAGTAACATCGTATGATAATGTGTAAGTTGTTGTTTTGTTTGTTGTGTCTTCTGTTTTTTCAACACCTTCAGTTGCTGTGTTCCAAGTGAAGTCGCCGTCTGTTACAGTTACACCAGCAGCTTCTGAGAATGAGCCTTCAACTAAATCAATTAAGTTGCCCATTGGGTCAGAAACTTGACCTGCTTTTGTTTCAGTTGTTTCTGTTGATGTTTCAGAAATCTTTTTGAATGCTTCTGCTAAGCCTGCAGCAGTTGAAGTATTAAATGCTTTATCTGCGCTAGATGCAATGTGTTTTTGTAGATATTCAAAGACAGTTCCTTTATCTGTGCCAGCAGCTCCATCATCATAGCCTTTTAAATCGTAGCTTTTACTAGATTGCAACTTTTTGTCTGAACCTAACAAAACAGAATATACTGTTGCATTTGCTTGTAGAATATCAGCTGCACCAGCAGTTTGGTGAACAGTTTCATAATTAGGATGACTTCCGTCACCTCGTTCACTCCAGTAATCACTAAGAACTAGGCGATCTACCAACTCATAATATAAAGTTGGTGCTCCATCAGAAAGCACTAGAACATTTTTTTTAGTAGTAGCATCAGTTATAGTTTTAATTCTCTCATTCGCTGCGTCTAATCCATACTCTAGGTTTGTGCCACCATTAGCTGTTAATTTATCAATCGCATTTAAAATTGTTGTAAAATTATTGTAATTTTTATGTGTTTTATCAATGATTGGTGTACCGTCAATATTAAACCCTGTTACAACACCCGCAACATCAACAAGCGCTGAGCTTTGATTTTTTAAATTTGCACTCGATCCACTAAATTTTTCCTCAGCCTCTGCGAATGAAGCAATTGAAATTTGACGAGTTACATCGCCTGTTGTGTTTGCATAAGAATAAATGAATTCCTTTGCCGCAGCTTTTGCTGCATTTAAGCGTTCGGACGAAGAACCAGTATTATTATCTAAATCAAATTTCATTGAACCAGATACGTCAAATAAAAGTACCATAGCATGGTCGTCATAACGTTCAGTCTCAGTTACAACCTCGCCGTCCTTAGTAGTAACTTCTAAAGTAATTTCGAAATCGTTGTGTACTCCACCTTTGATTTCTTCTGCATACTTTTTAAGTGCTACTACGTGGTCGTCTGCAGTTCCTACTGAACCGTCAGCTTTGTAATAAAGGGTTGTGGTTGCTTGGCTTGTTGCAACTTCAGCCGAAGCGTCAGTTCCATTTGTGCCTGTTGCGAAAACAGACGGAATCATGTTGAATGCCATCACACCTGCTAATGCAGTTGACATGATTCTTTTGTTGTTTTTAAAAATTTCACTTTTAAAATTATTCATGATATATAACCTCCTACAATGTATACGGTAACTCCTGTACCGTTTTCCTTATGTTACTAGTATATAGTACAGTTGTTACATTTTAGTTACATGGATTAAAAAATAAGTAACTATTTTTATTTTGTACAAATTTACATAAACTCGTTCCAATAAAGCTTGTCTATTGTGCATTTATCCTAAAAACACCTTGTTTTTAGGATAAACCTGCTTTTTTTGACAGTTTCACAGGGTTAAAACCAGTGTTTTTGAAGAAAAAATACTAAAAATATATAAAAAACAGCGATATCCTTTGAGTATCAAATAAAATAGTATGCAAAATTGCACTTTTTTTATTACTATACTTTGAGTGTCAAATAAAAATGTTACACGATACTTTGAGTTCCAAACAAAAATACTATCCTATAATTTGTACAAAAAGTATATATACATTATAATAGAGATTTTTTTTACTATCCCACCATAGTCGCAATATGCAAATCTAGCCAAATATTCTGGACTATAAATAATAATATCAAAAAATAAATACGCCCTATAAAAAACTTTTCAGTAATTTATAGGGCGCATTTTATTGAAAGAAAGTAACGAATATTAAATTATGGCTTATCCAATACCTTGATTTGCCTTAACGTGTGAAATGAATAATTTCGTCGGTATTTAGTTCATTTCTAAATATCTTTGAATAATAGTTGCGATTTCAGCTCTTAAAATATTATCTTGTGGAGCAATCGTGTCTTCTGTTTTGCCTGTTATAATGCCTTTTGAAACTGCCCATTCCATTGCACTAACTGCAAACTCTGAAATGTCATCTGCGTCAGTAAATTGTCCTAAAACTGTTTCTGTTGTAGCTATTTCTGGCGCATTTATACGATAAAGCATTGTTACAAATTGTTCGCGAGTTATATTATCTAAAGGATTAGTTCCATCAGAAATTTCATTTTCTACTGCCCAATCCAAGCCAACTTGATACCAAATATCATCAGTTGTTGTGTCAACTTCATTCATTCTTGCTAAAATCGTCCAAACCATAGCTCTTGATGCAGTTTCGTTTGGCTCAAATTTCATTTCTGAAACACCATTCATAAGTCCGTTTTCTACAACATATTTAATGCTGTCATATGCCCAGCTATCAGAAATATCGTCCAATTTTGAAAGTGTATCGCCATCTGTTAGTGGTGTATCTGTGTCTGGAATTTCTGCAAGTGGAACATCGCCATCTTCAACATCCGTTGTGTCATCGTCTATTGACGGTCTTGGTCTTGATGGTTCTGTCGAGTTATTTTCAACAGTTACAGATACTGTATCAGTAATATTAGCATATCCATTAACAGCTACCGTAATCACTGCATTTCCTTCTGAAACACCAGTAACTAAACCGTCTGCTGATACTGTTGCTACTGCATTGTTGCTAGATGTCCAAGTGATATCGTCTGTTGTTACACCTCCGCTTAACCACGTTACATCTGCGTTTAAATCAGATGTTGAGCTCACATCTAACGTTATGCTATCACTTCCGTTAATCATAACTGATGTCGGTACATTTGCTACTACATTTAAAGTAATTGTATCAGTAATATCAGCATATCCTTCTGGGCTTGCAGTTAATGTTACTGTTCCTGCTGACACACCAGTAACTAAACCTTCTTCTGAAACTGTTGCAACTGCGCTGTCGCTAGATGTCCAGTTTACGTTTATATCAGATAAGCTACCATTAGTTAATAATACTCTTGTATTTAGCGTAACAGTTTCGTCTATAAACATATCATTATCTGAAATAGCTTCGATACTGATTGATTGTGGAACTGCCATTGGTGCAGTATATTCATATCCAGGAACTATTTCTGTGATTGAAAATTCATCATAACGAATGTTTACAGCGTTATTAATCTCGTATAATAAGCCTAAATTTCCATCTTCTAAATTAGTTAAGCAAGAATACGCATATTTTCCAGAATATCTAATGTCCTCAGTATTTAACCAATTGATTAAAGTTGTGTCTTCATCGTATGAACCAACACGAACAACTCCATCTGTACGAGAGCCGTTTTTTGGATAAGATGCTACAATTAAATTGTCGTACACTGTATTATCACCACTTGTTAGAGTACCCGCTACATTTATAAATGATACCATACAGTTTCCTGTGTAAGTAAGGTTGTTATCGATTACATAAGGACCCCAAGTTACGCCATAATCAGTGCTATCTGTGTAGCTGATTTTACCAATCGAGTTTCTTGAATACATTCTAATTATTCCACCTGGAAGCTCTACAAATTGAGATTCACTACCTTTGTATGCACCACCAACTTGCGTTGCTTTTTCTCCTCTGTGCCAAGTTACACCACCGTCGTCAGAATAAACTGAGCTTGCATATTCAGTTCCTGAATCATTATCATAAACTGAGAATAAAATACGCTCTGTTCCATCTGGTAATGTTGTAAGCATACCACGACCTGGGCAAACTCCAACGAAGTTTTCGTTTCTGTTTCCACCATCGTTTTTAATATCAAGTAAAGTTGGAGCAGACCAAACAAGTTCGTCGCCTACAACTGTTGCTGATTTATGCCAAATGAAGAAAACAGGATATACTTTGTATTCTGCATTTCTATAAAATAAATTTTGAATGATTGTATCGCCAGTATCGATTTGAGTAGTTGTTTTCGGAATTGCTCTTGTTCCTTCTCCTTCCCAAATGAATAAATCGAAATTATCATCTACATAAGTAAGTTCATGAACATTTCCTTCTACATCAGTAATCGGACGTAAATAAACAGTAGGATTTCCAGTTTGTGATGAAACTGCCTCGATTTTTGTTGCGTTTTGGTCTAATCTTAATGAATATGATGCAAGAGCTGATGGTGCATCAGTACCAATTGTTGATTCAGCTATAATAACTCTGCCATCATCATCAAATCCTGTGCTACCAGTTAGCATTCTGTTCCCACTCATAAGTCCAACATAAGATGGGTTTGCATCAACTAGCATGTGTAATACGCCATTGCTGTCTTGAATTAATGCAGGGTCGATGAACGCCGCACTTTGCTGAGAGTGTGATGCAGTTGAAATATCATTGAAGTAGTTTACGATATCACCTTCCCAAGTTTGTCCACCATCTTTAGAAACACTAACGATAGTATCTAAGTTTTGCGGAGTATCTCCACCAGTTCTCCAACGGATATCAGAAGATGCAATAATCCAACCATTGTCTAGTGTTTCTAGTGCTGGAATTCTGAAATAAGAGCTTCCGCCAGTAACATTTTCAATAAGTGGTTGACCATTATCAGAATTTAGATTTGGGAAGTCTTGATAAGTAATTGTAACAGAACCATCATCTAAATTTGCGTATGCTTCATTTAATTCAAGTAACGCAGCATCGATTAAAATTTGTGAAATATCCTCTGTGTCTAGCACAGTTTTTGCATTAGCAAGAGCTGCTTCGAATACTCTAAAAGTGCTAGAAGTATAAATTCCTTGCTCAATCACTATGTATTCATCATATTTTGCTTGTAGTTCAGTTTTGTTTGTTCCACCGATTGGAACTAACTCAAGTAAACCATCAAATAATGCTTTTGAAGTGGCATTGATGTTGTCTTGTGTTTCAACTAACATTGCATTTGTCGCTGAATTATAGTGGAAAACTTCGCTACTTGCTAAAGTTTTTGCGTCATCTAAAAGAACTTGCATACTTGCAAATCCAGCTTCTTCGTATAGTGTTTCATCCAATGTTTCAGCAATATCAATAATTGCATTTAATCCATCTTTTGAAGCTATATACGATGCATTATCAGTAAGTTCTAATTGTTTTAATAAACTTATAGAACTATTGTCTGTGCTACCTATTGCAAATTGACCTAAACCATCTTTTGGATGTGTAACATAAGCCATTTCTCCACTAGAATTCACCGCACCAAAATAAAATGTTCCGTTATCATTTTCTGAAATTTCAAATACGCCAGCACTATCAACATTATCAGATATCATAACACGAGTACCGTTGATTGCAGTAGATGTAAGATATCTATCTTGGTCTGGAGTTTTGCTTTTTAGAACATATTTGTCCTCTGAATTTTTTGTAAGTTCCCAAGTTTGGTGAGTTTCTGGAAATCTTGTATCAGTATTTGCAGTATACACACCGTTGCTATAATTTACTGTGATTTGGTCTGCTTGAACATCACCAGCAGCATTAGAGGTATTATGATAGTAAAGCACTTTATATGTACCAGCAGTAGTTGCAGATACTAGCATATAAGTGCCGTCTTCAATACCTACGATTGCATCATAGTTAAAGTCAACATAAATCCTATCCGACCCATGAAGAACTTCTTCAATGCTTGACGTATACTGTGCAGGCAATTCACTTCTTGTTCCTGCCATTTGGAATGATGCTAGCGGATTTGTGTCTACACTCGCCTCACCAGTTGCAAGAACACCAGTAGCGCACAAGCTACATGCAAGTGCCCCGATTAATAGTTTTTTTGGATTGTTTTTCATTAATTTATCCTCCGTTTTATTTAATTATATTAAATTTGAACTCTTTATTAGATATTAACACCTTTACTATTTATAGTAATTTATGGGAAATTGCATTTGCTGATAAAATACGATTTGCTTCAACTAAGTCTTTATTTTGTTCTATATACATATTTAGCAGCATATCAATAACGTATAACTGAGTGATTTTCGCGTTTATACTACCACTATGTAGTGGGCTTTCGCGAGCTTCACAAAGAAGAAAAACATCAGCATATTTTGTCGCTGGAGACTCTTGATAATGAGTTACTAATATGATTTTAACACCGAATTTTTTCGCATATTTCAAGGTGTCTATAAGCTCCCTTGTAGCTCCAGAATATGAAAAATATAAAATTACATCGTCTTTATTACAAAGACTTGTGGCAATTATTTGCAAGTGACTATCCTCTATATATCTAAAATTAGGTGTTAAAAGCATAAAACTTGTCCACGCTTCCTTTGCAATTACACCACTAGCTCCTTGTCCGAAACAATATACGCAGCTTGCCTTCTTCATCAGTTTCACAGCCTTAACATATTTAGAGTAATCAGCTAATTTCAAAGTTTCTTCGAGCGAATTTTTAATTGAATTAAACACTCGACTTTGCAAACTTTCAGATATATCAATTTCGATTTTATTTTGAAAATTATTTTCAATAATTGACTTTGCAATTTCAATTTTCAACTCATTATATCCTGAAAAATTTAATTTTTTGCAAAACCTAGTTATAGTGGCTTCAGCAACGTTACACGTCTTTGCAAGCGTTGTTATCGACAAATATTGCACAGAATCAATGTTATTTAGCATATATTCAGCTAATTTTTTCTCAGAAGCTGTTAATTTTTGATATATTTGGTGATTTTTCTGCAATGCAAATAATCTCATCATTTACTCCTTTCTTCAAAAAAATTTATATGCACATTGTACAATAAGCATCAAAGAAAGTCAATCATTTTTATTTGTGTTGTTAAAAATAAATCTAGAAACAAAAATATAGCTAAAATGCATAATATAACCCATTTACGTCAGTTAATTCGAACTTATATGCCAAAAAATAAGTATAAATCTAAGAATTATGAATATATAAAATATGAATAAAACGTGAATTTGCACTAAAACCTCTGCTAAATTTTGGTAATTATGCATATTGAAAATTATTTTCACAAATGATATTATTTATGCATAGATAAAACAATTTACTTTAGGAGGAATAATTTTATGAAAAGATTACTTTCATTAACACTCGCATCTATATTAGCATTATCAATGTTTGCAGGTTGTACACCTGCCGAAGAAGAAACTACAACACCTTCTACCGAAGGCGAAACAGAAACTACTACTGAAAAACCTAGCGACCCAGAAGTTGAACTTACTTTTTGGGCATTCCCAACTTTTGCACAAGTTGATGGTGTTGCTGGTAAGTATGAAGAAAGCTTGGCTGAACGTTATATGGCAGAAAATCCTAATGTTAATATAACAGTAGAAATGTTAGACTTTACAAATGGTCCTGATAAAATAGTTACATCTATTCAAGGTGGAACAAATCCTGACATCTTATTTGATGCACCGGGACGTATTGTAGACTACGGAACATCTGGATATTTAGTTCCTTTAGACGACATGATAGGTGAGCTTGAATCAGATATTTCAAGCGATGCCATTTTAGAAGCATGTGCTGACATAGACGGAAATTACTGGATGTATCCAACATCAGCTGCACCTTTCGTTATGGCTGTAAACAAAACTTTCCTTGAAGCCGAAGGTCTTATGGACATGGTTCCAACAGAAGGCGACCGTACTTGGACAACTGCTGAATTTGAAGCGCTTTCAAAAGAAATGCAAGATCGTGGATACAAAGGTATGGAAGTTTATGCAGGCGGCGCTGGCGGAGACCAAGGAACAAGAGCATTTATTTCTAACTTAACTAATGCATCTATTATGAATGACGACAGAAGCGAATACACAATGTCAAATGATACTGGTATTGCAGCTTATGAATATGTAAACAATGCAATCAACGAAGGATTTATGGAAGGAAACACAGCAGGCGTTGCAAATGATGCTTTAGAACATTTCACAACTCCTATCAATGCTAAATTCTGGGCAGTAAATCTTTGGAGTCCAAACTTACACGTTGGACGTCAAGGCGAACTTGATGCATCTGAAATCGAGGCTTTCCCTGTTACTTTACCATCAGAAGATGGCACACCTGAACTTGAATACCTTGTGAATGGTTACGGTATCTTTGATAATGGCGACCAAGCAAAAATTGATGCTGCTAAAGATTTCGTAGAATGGCTTACAACTGACGAAATTGGTAAAGAAACTGTTGTTGCTGCAAACTGTTTCCCAGTTCGCGAAAGCTTTGGTAATTTATATGGTGACGACGCGGATATGGAATACTATTCTTCACTTTCAAAATACTACGGCAAATACTACAACACAGTTACAGGTTTTGCAGAAATGCGTCCATTCTGGTGGGGTAGCTTACAATCAATGCTAACAGGGGAGCGTTCTCCTAGCGACGCTGCAATTTACTTTGACGAAAGTGCTAATGCAACTTTAAGCTAATACATACGATATGGTTGTCCTTTTGGGCAACCATATTTAAAAAGAGAGGGGTACTTTCATATGAACTGGTATAGAAATTTGCCAAACAAACATAGAGAAACCATCGTTTCCTATATATTTTTAGCGCCAGCATTATTATTTTTTATAGGATTTGTGGTTTTTCCGATTTCCTCAGGTATTGTTACAAGTTTTTTTGATTATTCGACAAAGAACTTTGAGTTTATTGGGCTTGGCAATTATATAGAGCTTATGACAGATGAAATTTTCACTAAATCTGTTGTAAATACTATTGTTTTAGTATTTATGTCGGTTCCTATAATCGTTATTTTCAGCCTATTTGTATCTCTTGTTATTTATGAAAAAAATGCAATACTTCGCTCGGCTTTCAGAGGTGCATTTTATCTGCCCGTAGTTACAGGGACCGTTGCAATTACTGTTGTTTGGAAGTGGATTTTTGATAAATACAACGGAGTTTTAAACTATATGCTTGGCGAAGAAATCGCATGGCTTGCAGACCCTACTTTCGCGCTTTGGGCGATAGCCATTATCTTAATCACCACAAGTGTTGGCCAACCTATAATACTCTATGTTGCAGCGCTTGGTAATTTAGATAAATCGCATATTGAATCGGCGCAAATAGATGGCGCAAACGCAGTACAAGTATTTAGACATATAAAATGGCCTGGCATAATGCCAACGACACTTTATGTTGTTGTAATTTCAACTATAAATACTTTCCAATGTTTCGCATTAATTCAACTGCTTACTTCTGGTGGTCCAAACTATGCGACAAGTACAATTATGTACTTAATTTATGAAACTGCATTCGATGGTGCAAATCGCTTTGGTTATGCGAATGCTATGGGCTTGATTTTAACAATTGTAATCGGTATATTTAGCTTAATTCAATTTAAAGTCTTTGGCAATAATCCAGAAAATTAGGAGGGGAAATTATGAAAAAATTAAATTTATTCGATATTGTTTCTCTTACACTACTATCGCTTGTAACAATTGTTTTTATTTTCCCTTTTTATTGGATTATTACAGGGTCTTTTAAAACAAGACGTGACGCTTTACTTTTACCACCTCAGTGGTTTCCACAAAATCCAACCTTTGAAAGCTATGAAACACTGTTTAAACAACCTGTTTTAGAATGGTTATTTAACTCAGTTTTCATTTCACTTATGAGCTTGATTTTAGTATGTGCAGTATCTGCGCTTGCAGGATATGTTCTAGCGAAAAAGCGATTTTTTGGAAGAAAAACACTTTTTACAATATTTATAATAGCAATGGCTTTGCCGAAACAAGTTGTACTAGTTCCTTTGGTTCAACAAATGAGTTTTATGAATTTGCATGACACATTATGGGCAGTTATTCTTCCGGCAATAGGCTGGCCATTTGGTATATTTTTAATGAAACAATTTAGCGAAACTATTCCGACAGAACTGCTAGAAGCTGCACGAATTGACGGTTGTAGCGAGTTTAAAACTTTTTTACATATTGTAATTCCGATAATAAAACCAGGTGTTGGAGCTCTTGCAATTTTTACATTTATATCATCATGGAACGATTATTTCTTACAACTTATAATGTTAAATTCAGTTGATAATCTAACGCTACAACTAGGTCTTGCTAGACTTCAAGGCGAGTTTGCTACTGATTATGGTGTGTTAATGGCTGGTGCTGCAATTTCTGCGATACCTATCATCGTTGTATTTTTAGCTTTCCAAAAATCGTTTACACAAGGTATTACAATGGGCGCTGTTAAAGGTTAGCAGCTTTTATAAAGAAGTTTGCAACTAATAAATACACCTAAATAAAGGAGCTTTAACATGGTTTATGATAGCATTTCAAACATAAAAAACTATAAATCAATGGGAAGAATTTATGAAGCACTTTGTCATTTGTCCGATGAAAACAATCATAAAAATACTGTTTTTGTCGAGAATGAGTTTTTTTGCAATATAGTAGAACTTACTTCAAAACCAGAAACTGAATGTGTTTTTGAGGCGCATAAAAAATATATTGACATACATTTTATAATTAATGGTATAGAGGTTATAAAAACTGCTCATAGTGACAAATTGAATATAATAACACCATATAATGACGAAAAAGATATTTGTTTTTTAGATGGAAAAAGCGAATCGCAATTAATTTTGGATAAAAACAAATTTGTAATTTGCTTCCCAAACGATGCACATAAAGTGGCTATTATGGACAATGTTCCGAGTGAAATCAAAAAAATCGTGTTTAAAATTTTAGTTGATTAATAAAAAATGATATCACAATGTGATATCCACAGCCTGTATGAAACCCTCATTTTGAAATTCAAGATGAGGGTTTTTGTTGCAATGTTTATAAGTAGTAACACCATTTCGTCTATTCAGCACTATAAAATCAATGCCTGTTGGTGCAACTGACAGCCACTATGTTAGCATTTCATTTTCTATACATCGTGAAATATATGCCGAAAGTTTGCTCCCTTTGTTTAAATCATAGGAAGATACGCCTTTTATTAATCCCAAAGTTCCTATTGAAATCAAATCTTCTTGATCCACACCACTAGAATAATATTTTTTGGAAATATGTGCAACTAGACGCAAATTATGTTCGATCAATTTATCTCTAGCCGTTTTATCTCCTTCCGACAATCTTTTTACATAAACTTCCTCATCTTTAGCACTGAGTGGAGGTGGAAAAGAAGAATAACCATGTGTAACGCTTAAAATAAATAGCGACAGACTAGCTAGCAATGAAAGTATCATAAATCCCTCCTTTATATATTTATTTATATGTGACTTATTTCATTATAATGATTTTAAGTTAGCATATAAATTTTGTGTTAATTTTTAAAAAATACCTTTTAAAATCTGTCGATTTATGGTATGATATTATGAATAGTATTTTTTTGGAGGACAAAGTTATGAAACTTGGAATAGTAGGTTTACCAAATGTAGGTAAAAGTACACTTTTTAACGCAATTACAAATGCAGGCGCAGAATCTGCAAACTACCCTTTCTGCACAATCGAACCAAATGTTGGTATGGTTTCTGTACCAGATGAAAGACTTGCAAACTTAGCAAAAGTCTATGATTCGAAAAAAATCTTACCGGCTGTTGTTGAATTTGTTGACATCGCAGGCCTAGTTGAAGGCGCATCTAAAGGTGAGGGTTTAGGCAATAAATTCCTATCTCACATCCGTCAAGTAGATGCAATAGTTCACGTTGTAAGATGTTTTGAAGATGAAAATATCGTCCACGTTGAAGGAAAAGTAGACCCTTTACGCGATATCGAAGTTATCAATTTAGAGCTAATCTTCTCTGATATCGAAATCTTAGAAAGACGTATCGACAAAACAAAAAAACTTGCAAAAACTGACAAAAAACTTGCGACAGAAATCGCGATTTTAGAAAAATTACTTGCTCATCTTGAAGAAGGCAAGCTTGCAAAAGTTTTCCCTGATTACGAAGATAACAAAGAACTTATCGATAGCATCGATTTACTTTCTGCAAAACCAGTAATTTTTGCTGCAAATATGGACGAGGCTGGCTTTGCTGACGGTACTTCTCCACGTTTTGAGGCTGTTAAAGGCTATGCTGATACTCAACACTCAGAAGTTTTACCGATTTGTGCAAGACTAGAACAAGATATTGCAGACCTTGAAGACGAAGAAAAAATGATGTTTTTAGAGGAACTAGGTTTAGAACAATCTGGACTAGATAGACTTATCAAAGTTTGTTATAATCTTTTAGGTTTGATTTCGTACTTAACAGCAGGTCCGCAAGAAACTAGGGCTTGGACTATCACAAAAGGCACAAAAGCACCTGGTGCTGCTGGAAAAATCCACACCGACTTTGAGCGTGGTTTTATCAGAGCAGAAATCGTTTCTTATGATGCGCTAATGGAATGTGGAACTATGGCACACGCAAAAGAAAAAGGATTAGTTCGCCTTGAAGGAAAAGAATATGTTGTAAACGATGGCGATGTAATTCTTTTTAGATTTAACGTATAATGAAAAACAGGGTTCATGCAATAGACGAACTTCGTGGATTTTGCTTGATTTTTATGGTTATTTACCATGGAATATATAATTTAGTAACCTTTTTAGGCTTTAATTCTGCTATTCTATACAATCCTTTAATGAGCTTTTTGCAAACTTTATTTGCTAGTTCCTTTATACTTTTATGTGGAATTTCTTGTTCTTTTTCTCGAAATAACCTAAAAAGAGGGCTAAAAATTCTTTTATTTGCTCTAATAGTAACTATTGTCACATATATTATGAATAACAATCTTTTTGTTAAATTCGGAATTTTGCATTTCTTAGCCTTTGCGACTATTTTCTATGGACTTTTGCAAAAACACCTCAAAAATATCAGTTATATAATTCCGTTTTTGTTCTTAATTTTATTTATACTTACAGATAATATATTAGACACCACTTTTGATATCCCTTATCTTTGGTTTCTAGGAATTAGGACGCCTTCTTTTTCATCTAGTGATTATTTTCCAATATTTCCTTGGATATTTATGTTCTTTATAGGTGTATATTTAGGCAAAGTAATTAAAAACAATGCTTTCCCTTTGTGGTTTTATAAAATGAAACCCACTTTTCTATCTGTAATCGGCAAAAAATCACTCTTAATCTATCTGTTACATCAACCAATACTTATGGCTTTTGTTTATTTAATATTGTTTTTAAGGAGCTAATCTATGAATGATAATTTAAGAAAAACCTCAAAACTCATAGCCAAAAATGCACTTACTGCAAATTTTGGAAAGATTTTAGGCATATCTGCAACTTCTTTTTTGCCTCAATTTATCTTGCCTATGGTGTTTTACTATACTACTGTGCTTGCCAAATATACAGAAATGATGTTTACAACTGACCCTGTTATTGTAGAGAAATTATCTGATGAATTAATGATTTATATGCTAATTTACTATGCAATTCAGCTTGGCTGTGCTCTTTTGTTCTATCCAATAACTGCAAGGTCTGTCCTTATGTATTCTGATATTATGAAGGGCAAACAAACAAAATATAGCGATTTATTTGAATATTTTGCCGACAAACGCATATTAAAATGCTATAAAATTTATTTATATACTCTATGGCGCTCATTTTTAGTATCACTTCCATTCCTGCTAGTATCTATTGTCGTTGGAATAGGTATCGTCTTTATGGTGTCTGGCTCAAGCATGGCAGTTACTATACTTGCAATTTTAGGATTTTATGTAATTTTCTTTATCGGATATGTTTTAATGACAGGCTTTATGAAACCTGTTGCATTTATGGAAGTTTTATCTATGGTCCATATCGACGACCAATTTTTTAAAATGAAACACGCGATTAAGGCACTAAATTCTAGCTTACCACATTCTTTAAGCAACTTCATTTTATTCGATTTAAGCTTTTTAGGGTGGTCAATAGTTGCAGGCCTTGCATCTACAATGACTTTTGGGCTATCAACAGCACTCTTGCAAGCATATATTTTAATGGCTTCAATCGTCTACGCGCAAACAAAATATGATGAATATAATATTACGCAAAAAATTCATCCTGAAATTTAATGGAGAAAAAATTTATGAATGACAATTTGAGAATAAAATCAAAACAAATTGCACTAGATATATTTAAAAAAAATGCTTTAAACTTAATTCTAGTGGCAATGATTGCACTTTTAATCCCTGCCGCGGTATTTCTAGTAGGATATATTTTTATCTACATCGCCGTAATAGTTGGGGTGATAGTAGCACAGGACAACCAAGTGTTAACTACATTTTTTGCTATAATGATGGCAGTTTCTATGATTTTACTTATGGTAATTTGCGCTGCATCTTCTTTGCCGTTTTTTGCAAAACTATCATCAATCCACAGCAATCTTTTAAGAGGAAATTCGTTTAAAGTTTCCGATATTTTTGAAAATGTAAAAAATAAAGAAAAGTTCATTTTTTCATTAAAAGTCGGTGGACGTTTTGCGTTATATGGATTAATTGTTTCAATACCGCTTATAATCATACAATTTGCACTGCCTATGCTTTCAGTATTTGCAATTAATATCGGCATACATTCTGGCATAGCTTTTGTCTTTTTAATGCTTTCTGCGCTAATAGGAATTGTGCTTTTAGTAGCCACGCTACCGCTTTATAGAATGCTTTATTTTGTATATAATCTGACTATTATGCACGAAAACGACGATTCTTTTGATGCAAAACAAGTGACAAAAATGATGCTTTATCACCTTAAAAAAGAATATATCACGATTTTAATGTTCGATTTAAGCTTTTTAGGCTGGAATTTACTAGCAAGCGCCCTGTCTTCTATCGCATTTGGTGCATCAATAGGCGCTTTTGTCACTTATAACCAACTTACATCAATCATTTATGCACAAACTATTTATGATAAAATAAAAAATGAACAGAGAGGATTTTAAATGAAAAAATATTATATTTCAACAGCGATTGCGTATACTTCTGGAAAACCTCATATCGGAAACACTTATGAAATTATTCTAGCAGACGCTATCGCAAGGTATAAAAGACTAGAAGGCTACGATGTTTATCTTCAAACTGGTACAGACGAGCATGGTCAAAAAATCGAAGACAAAGCAAAAGAAAAAGGTGTGTCACCACAAGAATTTGTTGACGGTGTTGCAGGCGAAATCAAACGTATTTGGGACGAGATGAACACAACTTACGATAATTTCGTTCGCACAACAGACCCTCGTCACAAAGAAGTAGTTTCAAAAATATTTAAAAAATTATATGAACAAGGCGATATTTACAAAGGCTCTTACGAGGGTAAATATTGCAAACCTTGTGAATCTTTCTTCACAGAAAGCCAACTTAAAGACGGAAAATGCCCAGATTGCGGAGCCGATGTTATCGACGCGTCGGAAGAAGCATATTTCTTAAAGCTTTCAAAATATCAAGATAGACTAATGGCTCATATCGAGGCAAATCCTAGTTTTATCGAGCCTGTTTCAAGAAAAAATGAAATGGTGAATAATTTCCTAAAACCAGGACTTCAAGACCTTTGCGTGTCGAGAACTTCGTTTACTTGGGGAGTTCCTGTTACTATCGACGAGGGGCATATTGTCTACGTTTGGATTGACGCGCTATCTAATTACATCACGTTTTTAGGCTACGACCCTGATAACGCTGAACAAAGCGAAATGTATCAAAAATACTGGCCTTGTGACGTGCATTTAATCGGAAAAGATATCCTTCGTTTCCACACACTATACTGGCCGATACTTCTAATGGCTTTAGGGCTTGAACTTCCGAAACAAATCTTCGGTCACCCGTGGATTATGGTGGGTGAGGGCAAAATGTCGAAGTCTAAAGGGAATGTGCTTTATGCTGATGATTTAGCTGATTTATTCTCGGTTGACGCTGTTAGATACTATGTTCTTCACGAAATGCCTTTCGCTCAAGACGGAATTATCACACACGAGCTTATGATTGAGAGAATTAACTCTGACCTTGCGAATGTTTTAGGTAATTTAGTTAATCGTACAATCACAATGAGCCATAAATACTTCGGTGGTGTGGTGTCAAATCCTAAAGTTTCTGGCGAGTTTGACGATGAGTTAATCACGCTTTGCAACGAAACTTACGCAAAAACTACTGCAAAAATGAACGAACTTCGCGTGGCAGATGCTATCGATGAAATCTTTGCTCTACTTCGTCGTTCGAACAAATATATCGACGAAACTTGCCCGTGGGTACTTGCTAAAGACGAGGCAAACCACGATAGATTACGCACAGTTTTATACAATCTTTTAGAGTGCATCAGAACTGCTGCCGTTTTATTAAAACCATTTTTACCAGAAACTTCTGATAAAATTATCGCCCAACTTAATTTGGAGCACAGTGATTTTACATCGGTTGAAAATTTTGGCTTTATCAAAGACGGTCACACTCTAGGTACGGCTGAAATTTTATTCGAGCGTCTAGACCCTGTGAAAAAAATGGAAGAAATAAACGAAAAATTTGCACCAGTACCAGAAGTTCCAGCGATTGAGCATAAGCCGAATATCGTTTTTGATGATTTTATGAAAGTTGAACTGCTAACAGCTAAAGTTTTGGAATGTGAAAACGTGAAAAAATCTGATAAACTGCTAAAATTCAAACTTGAAGTTGGTGCTGAAACGCGTCAGATTTTATCTGGTATTGCAAAATGGCATAACCCAGCTGATTTAATCGGAAAAACTGTCGTTATTGTTGCGAATTTAGAACCAAGAAAAATGATGGGTCAGCTTTCAGAGGGTATGCTTTTATCAACAGATATGCCTGACGGTTCGGTTAAACTTATGATTTTAGACGATAGCATTCCATCGGGTATGAACATTGGCTAAAGAAATGATTTTTGATACACACGCACATTTCGACGATTCTCGCTTTAACGAAGATAGATTTGAAGTTTTAGAAGATTTAAAAAATCACAATATCGGCTATGTATTAAACGCTGGTTGTGATATCAAAACTTCTGAAAATTGCATAAAACTTGCTGAAAAATATGACTTTTGCTATGCATCAGTTGGCTTTCATCCTCACGAGGCTAGAGAGTTTAAACCTATGCATATTGAAATGCTAAAAGAAATGGCAAAGAATGAAAAAGTTCTTGCAATCGGCGAAATCGGTCTGGATTTTTACTATGATAATTCTCCGAGAGAAATACAAAAAGAAGTTTTTAAAACGCAACTTGCACTTGCGAATGAACTTGATTTGCCTGTGATTATCCACGATAGAGATGCACACAAGGAATGTTTAGACATTATTTTAGCTGACAAACCGAATAAACTTGTTTATCACTGCTATTCTGGTTCGGTTGAATATGCAAAAATATTAGTGAAAAATGGATTTTTAATGTCGTTTGGTGGGGCTATTACATTTAATAATGCGAGAGTTTCACGCGAAGTGATAAAAGAAATTCCACTTGAAAATATTATGCTTGAAACCGATTGCCCATATCTTACTCCTGTTCCGTTTCGTGGCAAGCGAAATGACAGCCGTTATTTATCGTATATAGCCGAGAAAATTGCAGAAATCAAGGAAATTTCTGTCGATGAGGTAATCGAAAAAACAACAGAAAACGCAAAGAAATTTTTCAATGTAAATTAGAAAATATAATAAAAAAGAAGATGTCTTATGTTTGACATCTTCTTTTTTATGTATTAATTGTTGTGCAAATCTGCATAATTTTTCTCATTCTATGGTTTAACGCGGATTTTGACAATGGGGGATTATGTATCTCTCCAAGCTCCGTTAGGCTTAATTCTGGGTTATTCAGTCGCATACTAATGGTAATATGCAGATTTTTCGGGAAAACATCTATGCCATTTACATCAATAACCTGTTCGATAATAGAAATTTGTTTCATAGCAGCGTCAATCGTTTTTCCTAAATTTGCAGTTTCACAATTAACCCTGCGATTTACAGAATTTCGAATTTCTTTCATAGCCTTAGCTTCCATAATTTTCATAGCCGAATTTGTTGCCGAAACTCGTGTTAAAAAATCTTCGATTTCGCCACTGTCTTTAAAATAAATTACCGTATGATTTTTTCTATTCGATAATTTCGGTTTCATATTAAAATCAAGCATAAGCGACATAATTTCTCGCCCTAAAATATTATGGCTTGTAGAAATTTCAAGATGTGATTTTTTTGTAGGGTCATTAACACTACCACTCATTAAAAACACGCCTTTTAAAAACGCATAAGCACAACAGCTATCGTCTGTAATATTGCGATTTAGGTTATATGCGATGTGATATTTGTGGTCATAACCTAGTGTTTCAAAGATTTTCGCAATTTCAAGAGGGTTTTCTATTTCAATAATTTTTTTATTATTTTTCGCTTTACATATCACATTAATATTAAAAGCTCTTTTAAATAGATTTTGAATTCTCTTAGCAATTGATGCACTTTCTGTTAAAATTTTTATGTATGTGTGAGAAAAAGTGTTGCAAACAAGCAAAATGCCATATATTTCTGAAATAATACAGCATTTTTTTGAAGTTTGTGTTTTGGATATCTCTTCTCTGACTTCTTTTGCGAATGACATTATAATTTATCCTTATCTCTGTGTTTTATATCAACATTAAATTCTTTATTCTTTAAATGTTTAATTATTTCTTCGCCGATAGCAACCGAACGATGTTTGCCACCTGTGCAACCAATTCCGATTGAAAGCGAAGTTTTACCCTCTGTGATATAGTGGGGGATTAAAAAGTCTATCATAGTCTTTAACTTTTCTGAAAATTCTTCTGCCACACCGTCTTTAAAAACATATTCACGAACATCTTCCGAAAGACCTGTTTTCGCCCTTAAATTTAGGTCGTAATATGGATTTGGCAAAAATCTAACATCAAACATCATATCAACATCGTGTGGTGCACCATGCTTAAAACCGAACGTTACAACGGACGTGATAAGAGTTTTTGAGCTTTTTTCGATAAATAGATTTAAAATATGCTCACGAAGTTTCCCTAGCGATAAATATGATGTATCCACCACAAAATCTGCACGATTGCGCACAAGTTCTAGCACATCGCGTTCTTTTTTTATTGCATCTGTAAGCGACACATTATCGTGGCTCATAGGGTGGCGACGACGCGTTTCTTTAAAACGGTTTATTAAAATAGAATCTTTTGCATCTAAGTAAAGAATTTTAAAATCATATCCAATATCTTTTGCAAGGTCGACAGATTTGAATAATTTATCGAAGTCACGAGATGTTCTGATATCAACAACAAGTGCTACTTTGTCAAAATTTGAATCGACACATATTTCTGCAAATTTTGGAATGAGTTCACCTGGCATATTATCTACGCAATAATACCCCAAATCCTCAAGACAAGTCGCAACTTTAGTCTTTCCTGCACCACTCATACCCGAGACTATTAAAAACTCCATTATTTATCTCCTATAATTCTTACTTCACATTCTAATTTTACGCCGAATTTTTTAAAAACTTTTTCTTTTACTTGGTCGATTAAAAACAAAACTTCTGTCGCTGTCGCATCTTTATGATTTATAACAAACCCTGCGTGTTTTTCCGAGATTTTTGCACCACCAACAGTGTAGCCTTTAAGCCCTGTGTCTTCGATTAATTTGCCTGCATAATGCCCATCTGGTCGCTTAAATGTGCTACCAGCCGATGGATATTCTAGTGGTTGAGATGTTTTTCTCTTATCGCGAAGTTCGTCCATTCTGTCTTTAATTTTCGGAATTTGTGACGGCTCTAATTTGAATTTCGATTTCAAAATTAACCATTTTGGATTTTCTTCAAAAATACTATATCGGTATGAAAATTTATGCTCTTCACGCGTAAGTCGCTTAACTTCGCCATGCTCGTCTAAATAATCAGTATATTCTAAAATATCGGCAATTTCTCTGCCATAAGCGCCAGCATTCATAAAAACGCCACCGCCTAAAGAGCCTGGTATGCCAGCTATTTCTTCAAAGCCAGTTAAACCTTCTTCTAGGGCAGTTTTTCCTATTCTAGATAGCGACGCACCAGCTTCGGCAATAATTCCGTCTTCGCTGATTTTAATGTCATTTAGCTTAGTAAGGCAAATACAAAGCGCATTAACGCCTTTATCTGTCACTAAAATATTTGAACCACGCCCTAAGAAAAAATAATCAATATTTTTTTCTTTTGCAAACTCAGTCGCCTTTAAAATATCTTCTACATTTTTAGGTTTTGCAAAATACCTAGCATTACCTCCTACTTTAAATGAAGTATACTCGGCAAGGCAAATATTTTCTAAAATTTGCATAATATCTCCTTTGTATTTGTTTAATGATAGGTGGATTACATCTATTTTCTATTAAAAATATCAATCCCACGATATTCTTTAAAATATCTGTCTAAATTTTCTTTCGAAATATTAATAATCAAATTTTCATCATATCCGATTTCGCAAAGCATATCAATACCTTCTGAAACATCGCCGATACTATAAGACGAATGAGCGTCCGAAGTTATCGCTATCGGCACTGAATGTTTCTTACACAAAAGTGCTATCTCTTTGCAATTACTAAAACTTCCTCTGCTTTTAAACGAGCCTGTATTTATTTCTACGATTTTTTTATATTCATTGCATTTTGATATAATTTTTTCATAATCGAATTTATAACAAGGCGTTCCTAAATGTCCAAAAGTTGTCACATTTGGATTTTCAAGTATTTTCATAAGCGTTTCTTCGATATGAGTGTCATTTTTTGGCACACCAAAAACAGGCTCATGCAGTGATGCTATTACATAATCTAGTTTTCTCATATCCGGCAAGAAGTCGACTTCGCCCTCTGGCGTGATATTCACCTCTACACCACCGATTATATATACACCGTCTATGCATTTTGGTATATACGAATATGTTCCAAAATGCCAAGGATGAGGTGCATCGCCTAAAAGTGGTGCATGATTTGTAAACGCAATTGCTATATGGCCTTTTCTTTTTGCCCCTGAAATCATTTCTTCAAAAGTGCTAACTGCATGGTCAGAGGCGTTTGTATGCGTGTGTAAATCTGCTACAATTTTCATAATATCTCCTAAATTGGCTCGATAGGCATATTATACGCTTTTGCCATTCTGTCTGATAAATCACGCGCAGCATTGAAACCCATTTTTTTATGACGATTGTTCATAGCAGCTACTTCTAAGATAACGGCAAGATTTCTTCCTGGTTTTACAGGAATTACAAGCGAAGGAACTTCTAGCCCTAAAATTTCTGTGTATTGTGTTTCCATTCCTAGTCTGTCGTAATGTTTGCCATCAACCCATGGTTCAAGGTTTATTACAAGATTAATATTTTCTGTTACTTTAACAGAACCCATACCAAAGATATGACGAACGTCTACGATACCAATACCACGAAGTTCGATAAAGTGTCTTATAACCTCTGGCGCTGTTCCTACTAGCGTTTTAGAAGACACGCGTTTAATCTCAACGGCATCGTCTGCAATAAGTCTATGTCCACGTTTTACAAGCTCAATTGCAGTTTCTGATTTACCAACGCCAGAATTTCCTAAAAGTAAAACACCTTCACCATAAATTTCAACTAAAACACCATGCATAGTCGTTCTTTCAGCAAGATTTAGGTTTAAAAACGAAATTAAACTTGCCATAAAGTCTGATGTTATATCACTTGTTTGGAAGATTGGAACATTGTATTTTTTCGCATATTCGAAAAATTCTGGAGCAGGGTCGATATTTCTAGCAAACACTATACAAACAGGCTTTAATGCCAAATAATTATCAACAATAGACGCACGTTGCTCCGCGTCTTTATTTGCAATGTATGAATGTTCTGTATATCCAACAATTTGAATACGAGTTGGGTCAAAATGCTCAAAATAACCAGCAAATTGTATACCTGGTCTGTTTATATCATTTTGTGATACCATGATTTCCGCCATATTTTCTGTTTCGAACAATACCGAAAGATGAAAATTTTCGATGATTTTTGTTAGTTCTACAGAATATGAAATTTTGCTCATATTTATTACCGCCTATCTTATTATTTTTACTACTTTTATTATAAACTAAATTACTTTTTTTTTCAATATTTTTCGCCCATTTTTAAAAAACTTAATATTTTTAAAAATATTTCAAAATAACGCTTGCTTTTTCCTATTATTTATGATACAATAAATAGCGTCCACTTTAGGTGTGTGCATAATAATTAAGTTTATAGAAAACTGTCGATTTAATTATTAGGCACTTTCCTAATAATATAAAAAAAAGGAGGTGCAATATTAATGGCTAAATGTGAAGTATGCGGAAAGGGTGTTTCTTTCGGTATTAAAGTTTCTCACTCGCATAGAAGAACAAACAGAACTTTCAAAGCTAACGTAAGACGTGTTAAAGCTGTGGTTAATGGTACTCCTTGCCACGTAAGCGCTTGCACAAGATGTATTCGTTCAGGCAAAGTTACACGCGCAGTTTAATTTTAATATGCATAATATAAGACAAGCTTTTATCGGCTTGTCTTTTTTTACTTTTATCACTAAAACGTGTAAAAGACTTGCATTTTTTTGATAAAAATGCTATACTAAACTGATATATAAATTTAAAGAGGTTAAAATATATGAATTTTAAAACACAGAATTTTTTGCCTGTTATCTTTGGTAACGATATTAATGTTTATAGCCTTGCAAGAGCATTCTATGAGGAATATTCTATAAAAAGTAAGGTCTTTGGAAAATCTGAAAAAAGCACTTGTTACAAAAGCGAGCTTGTAGATTTTACCGAAGTTCGAGATTTAGATACCGACGATGTTTTTATTAAAACTGTTTGTGACTTTGCAAAAGACGAGCATAGAAAGCTTCTTTTAATGGGTTGTGGCGATAGTTATGTTGCGTGTATTGCAAGAAATCGCGACAAATTACCGTCAAATGTCATTGTTCCTTATGATGAATATTATAAACTAGAACAAATTATTGACAAAAACTTTTTTTATGAATTATGCGAAAGAAGTGGCATAGATTATCCTAAAACTTTCTCTTTAACACCTGATATGGTAGACGATTTTTCTCTGCCTTTTGATGCGCCTTATGCTTTTAAACCTGCAAATCAAATTGAATATTATAAGCATAAATATGCAGGACAAAAGAAAGTTTTTATTATAAATAGTTTCGAAGAACTGAAAAAAACTGCAAAAGAAGTGTTTAAAGCTGGTTATAATGATGAAATGATTGTTCAAGAATTTATTCCTGGCGATGATACAAATATGCGTGTTTTAACTTCTTATTCAGATAAACTAGGCAAAGTGAAAATGATGTGCCTTGGGCATGTTTTACTCGAAGAACACACGCCTTATGGCATCGGAAATCATGCTGTTATAATCAATGAATATAACGAAAAACTAATAAATAGCCTAAAAGCTTTGCTTGAAAAATTAGAGTTTAAAGGCTTTTCAAATTTCGATATTAAATATGATGAACGCGATGGAAAATTTAAGGTTTTTGAAATGAATGTTCGTCAAGGCAGAAGTAATTTCTATGTTACAGGTGCAGGACACAATATCGCAAAACTTGTTGTAAATGATTATATTTATCATAGAGCTATCGAACAAAATATCGCAAAAAATGAGCATTTATGGATGGTTGTTCCTAAACGAGTTGCGTTTAAATATGCACCTGCATATAAATCGAAAATGAGAAAATTAATTCGTGAAAAGAAATATGTAAATCCTTTATATTTCAAACCAGATAGTGGACTTGAAAGAATGGTAAGATTATGGCGTTCTCAATTTAGACATTTTGAAAATTATAAAAAATATCCGAAAATCTAACCACCACCTGACGTGGACGCACCACCTGACGTGGACGCACCACCTGACGTGGACGCGTTTGCTTCGCGATGTGTCGTCTGTTATTTTAAGAAATAAAAAATCAATTCCCAAGAACTAAGGCACAAAATATCCGAGGCAAACAAATCGAAATTATGTTGACATAGCGATAGCGAATTTCGTGGCAGGGACGCATAAAGTTTCGTGTGCCGAAGTCAAAACAAAGCAAAACGTAAACGCCAAGGGAGATTTTCAAGGGGGAACGCCTTGAATGGCGTTTGGTTACTTGTCGCTGCTGACAAGTAACGTATCTCACGCGTTTTGCTTCGCAGAGTTTCGACGAAGTTTTCGGAAAATTCAAAATTGCCTGTCGGTGCTACCGACCACGACCATTTAATATAATAAGTTCTATATACAAAGGAGAAAATATGCTAGGTATAATCGGTGGAATGGGTCCACTAGCTACCCAGATTATGTATAAAAAGTTAATAGAAAAAACCGTTGCCGAATGTGACCAACAGCATATTGATATGATTATTTTAAGTCATGCCTCAATGCCTGATAGAACAACTGCCATAAAAGCTGATGATACGGATAAAATTTACTCACTTTTATTAAAAGATGCAAAAATGCTTGAAAAAAACGAGTGTAAAATGATAGGCATTCCTTGTAATACGTCGCATTATTTTGTGCCAAAACTGCAAACGGAAATTAATATTCCGATTGTTAATATGGTTTCTGAAAGTGTGAATTTTATGGTTGAAAAAGGACATAAAAAGATTGCAATTTTAGCGACAGATGGTACAAACGAAAGCAAACTTTATCATAAAGAATGTGAAAAAGTTGGAATTGAATGTATAACTTTATCGGAAAAAGTGCAAAAAACAGTTATGAAGATAATTTATAAACAAATCAAAAAAGGCGAACATGGCAATTTATATGATTTTAAAATTATTGACGATTTTATAAAACGAGAAAACTGTGACGGTGCAATTTTAGCATGCACTGAATACTCAGTATTTAAAGAACATCATAGAATTTCTGACTTTTATGTCGATGCGCTTGATGTTTTATGTGAAAAAATGATATTAATGAGTGGAAAGGAAATAAAAAAATCAAATGAATGCAAAAAAATATTTGAACACATTAGATAGTACAGATTTTTCTATTGAAAATGATACTGAAATCGAGCATATTTCCTATAATTCTAAAGATATTAAGGAAAATACTCTCTTTATTTGCAAAGGATTAAATTTTAAAGAAGAATATTTAAAACAAGCTGTTGAAAATGGTGCAATTTGCTATATTTCTACAAAAAAATATGATGTAAATGCAGATTTTATCCTAGTTTCTGATATTCGTGAGGCTATGGTTCGTGCTGTGCGTGCATTTTATGGCAAGCTAGAAAAAAATTTTAATCTTATCGGAATTACTGGAACAAAAGGTAAATCTACAACCGTAACTTTTGTAAATAACATACTAAATAAGTATCTCGCAAGCCAAAACAAACCAAAAAGTGCGATTTTAAGTTCAATTATCACCTATGATGGTGTAACCGAAAACGAGGCGCATTTAACCACGCCTGAGCCTATTGAGCTTTATAATCATTTTCAAAATGCGAAAAATTCTTCTATCGAATATCTTGCAATGGAAGTTTCTAGCCAAGCTGTGAAATACAAACGAATTTACGATGTGGCATTCGATGTAGGATGTTATTTAAACATCGGCGAAGACCATATCAGCCCAAAAGAGCACCCTGATTTCGATGATTATTTCAAGGCGAAATTAGACTTTTTTAAATACGCAAAGACGATGTGTGTCAATTTAGACGGTGAACACACAAAAGAAGTGCTTGACGCTGCAAAATCTTGCGAAAAAATCATAACTTATTCTAAATCAGACGAAAATGCCACAATTTATGCGAAAAATATTAAAGAAGGTGGCGTAAATTCAATTTTTACAGCCGTAACACCGACTTATGAGCATGAATTTATCACTTCTATTCCTGGTTTTTTCAACATAGAAAATGCTTTGGCAGCTATTTCAATCTGCTATGCTTTAGATATTCCACCGGAGTTTATTTATGTTGGACTTTTAGACGCAAAAATTCCTGGAAGAATGGAAATTTACTCGTCAGACAATAAAAAAATGACGGTAATAGTCGATTATGCGCATAACAAAATGAGTTTTAATGCATTATTTAACTTTGTTAAAAAAGAATATTTAGGCAAAAAAATATACGCTATTTTCGGCTCTGCTGGTGGAAAAGCGTTCGATAGACGTGAAATTCTAGGCAGTATTTCAAATAAATTTGCCGATATGACATATATCACCGAAGAAGACCCAGGCGAAGAGCCAGTTATGAACGTTTGTTTGGACATTGCAAAGCATATCGATGAAGGAAAATATGAAATAATCATCGAAAGAAAAGATGCTATCAGAAAAGCAATCTTAGAAAATGAGCACGATGATGTTATCGTTTTGCTTTTAGGAAAAGGTGCAGAAATCGACCAAAAACGTGGCACAGAGTATGTTTTATACCCAAGTGATACAGAACTTGCAATAAAATTTATTGACGAATATAATCAAAAAATCTAAATAAAAAAGGAGGGTGAACCCTCCTTTTTTTATTCTTCTTCTACTACAACAAAATCAATTTGTCCATTAAGTTGCGACGCATTAATCAGTTTTGCACGCAGTTTTGTGCCTATTGTATAGATTTTTTTCGTAGTTCTTCCTACTAGACGAATTTTTTCTTCATCATAATCATAATCGTCATCATTCATACTTTCTGTACGAATTAAGCCCTCAATCGTGTTCTCTAGCTCGACAAATATACCATAATTTTGAACACCTGAAACATAAACATCGAATTCTTCTCCGATAAATTTGCTCATATATTCTGCAAGATATAATTTCTCGATATCGCGCGATGCATTATCAGCCGCATTTTCACGCGTTGTGCTTTGCGCAGCTGCCTCTTCTACAAACTCGATATCCTCGCTGTAAAACTTTTTATGTTCAAGCTTTCTTGCAAGCATTCTATGCACAATTAAGTCCGGATAACGTCTAATTGGCGATGTAAAATGCAAATAATGGTCTAAAGCAAGCCCTGAGTGTCCTATATTTTCGTCTAAATATTTCGCACGCGAAAGCGAACGCAACAACATAGTCGCAAGCATTTTATGATGTGGTGTGTCCTCACTCTCATTTAAAACGCGCTGAAGTGCTAGTGGGTCTGAAAGTTCTGCCGTTTGGATTTTAAACCCAAATAATTTCGCTGTACTTGCAAAAACTTTAAGTTTATCCATATTTGGACTCTCATGCACACGATAAACCGATGGAATTTCGTTATCATCCATAAATTTCGCCACAACTTCGTTAGTTAAAACCATAAATTGCTCGATTAATTTTTCAGATTTACCACGACCACGCAGTTTCACATCTGTCGGCACATCATTTTCGTCGGTAATAATATAACATTCTGGAATATTCAGGTCTAAATAACCTGCCATCTGACGTTTATATCCTAATTTATCTGCCAAAGCGTTCATTTTAACGATAATATCTTTAATTTCACTGTACTTTTCGCACATTTCTGCATCTTCATCTAAAATTTTATTGACATTATTATAAGTCATACGATATTTCGATTTAATCACAGATTTGTGGAATTTCGATTTTACAACATGTGCTTTACTGTCAATTTCCATAAAAACAGAGAATGCAAAGCGATTTTCATCAGGATTTAAGCTACAAATCCCATTTGAAAGCTCAAAAGGTAGCATCGGAACAACTTTATTTGCAAAATACACCGAAGTTCCTCTCTCATAAGCCTCTAAATCGAGTGGACTGCCTTCTGTAACATAATGCGATACATCGGCGATATGGACACCTAAAACCACATTCCCATTAGGAAGCTCCTCTAACGAAACCGCATCGTCGAAATCTTTTGAATAATCGCCGTCTATTGTGAAAATCATTTTATCGGTTAAATCAAGTCTGCCTTCGAAAACATCGTTTGTGATTTCCATAGAAACGCCTTTTACTTGCAAATCGACCATCGGTGGGAATTTTTCGCTTATTCCATTAGAATAAAGGATAGATTTTATCGATGATTCTTTCGTTTCAGCCTTACCAAACACCTGTTTCACTTCGCCTTGAGGCATAAATTCATGATTTCCAAAATAACGCACTTTTAATGAAACCATATCGTTTTCAGTGGCATTTTTTAAATTTTCATCGTCAATAGAGATGACAGGATAGCGTTTTTTTGTTGGTTCTAAGAAATAATTTCCGTTTTTCACAAAAACTCTGCCCAAAATTTCTTCGGCACTTCTTTTTATTACTTTTACAACTTCGCCTTCTTGACGCTTGCCTTTTTTGTCCTTTTTAAAACGCGATTTTATAAGTTTTACAAGCACTATATCATTATTCCACGCAGTTTTCGTAAATTTTTCAGGGATAAAAATATCTCTACCACTCTCAAGTGCTATTGCTGGTGTCACAAATCCATAACCTTTGTCTGACGATTGAAATTTACCTTCACACAGCCCAAAATAGGTGAAATTAGCATATTTCTTAACTTTTTTTGATTTTGCAGGCATTAATTTACTCTGTTCAACAAGCAAATTAAACGCACGCTTTACATCTTTTTTGTTAAATTCTTCAAATTTTACAAGAATTTCTTTTAAACTTTTTGGTTCATTACATTTTTTCAGTATTTCTTCGCAAAGCATATCTATATTATAGTCCATAAAATCACCTCAAATCTTGTTTACAACTATACTATATACTTATTATACCACAGTTTATGGCGATTTTGCAAACAACATTGATTAAATTATTAAAAATGTATTTCTATTTTTTAAAAATATTTTTTAGCCTAAACGCAAACTTTTTACCCTTTTTCGTGTGTTTTTGAAATATTTTGTCAGAAAAAGTAAACTGTTTAATTGTCGAAAAAGTGTTATATTTTAGATATTATACTTACTGTAAAAACGCTAATCGACAAAAATTATTAAACCTTACAAAATTAACTATAAATTTTGCATAAAAATTGTGGTTTTAAACAGCCTGTTTATTGTGCAAAACATAGTTTATTAATTTTTTAACTGTCAAAAATTCAATTTTAACTTTCAATTTTACATTTCTTGCATAATTTGAAAATTTATTTTCGACAATTTGGCGAATAAATATGAAGTTTTATATACTATCGAATAGCATTTTGTAAGATTTCATCAGAATTTTATCTATTCTAAAAATTAATTTCGACATTTTGTCGTTTATGGCATGCTTTTTTACGTCAGATAACGTTGAATTAACTGTTTTTTGATGATAAAATTATGATATAGAGAAAAGGGAGGCTGAGATATGAATAATTCACTGACAATTTTGCTTGCAGATGACAATATTCAAGCGATGAGCGAAATTGAAAATGCACTAAAACAAAACATTGAAAACGCGAACGTAATTAAAGCAAAGACCGGCGAAGATCTTGTAGAAAAGACTATAACGGAAAACCCAGATGTAATCGTAACAGATGTAATACTGTCTAAACTTGATGGTATATCTGCTCTAAAAGCCATCGAAATGATGAATTTAGTTAAAAAACCTAAGGTAATTGTGCTTTCTTCGTTTTTAACTTCTGATATCACAGAAGAATGCTCAAAACTTAGAGTAAGCAATTTTATACTTAAACCCTATAACATTAATATGTTAATCGAAAAAATCACTGATTCTGAACCATGTTTAACCACAAATACTTCAAAAGAGCTTGATTTGGAGATAAAAATCACAAATATGATACACGGAGTTGGTGTTCCTGCTCATATTAAAGGTTATCATTTTTTAAGAGAGGCTATCACGCTTGTTATTAGTGATATGTCTATACTTTCTGCTATCACAAAAATTTTGTATCCAACTATTGCAAATCATTTCGAAACTACGCCTTCAAGGGTAGAGCGCGCAATTCGACATGCTATTGAAGTGGCTTGGGACAGAGGCGATGTAGAAACTTTACAAAATATTTTTGGCTATACCATATCAACTTCAAAAGGTAAGCCGACAAATAGCGAATTTATTTCGATTATAGCTGATAAAATAAGGCTTGAGATGAAAAGCCAATATGTGCTATAATCATCAAATACACAAACAAAAACGACGGGTTATTCCGTCGTTTTTGTCATATATTTCCTTTTATTTCACAAGCTAAATACAAAGAACCACAAGCTATACACACATCTTTCCCCAAGTTATCCACAAGCTTTAAAGCATCTTTTATGTTATCAAATACATAGGTATTTTTGCATTTGCTGTACTTAGAAAGCTCAAAAGGTTCACATGAGCGAATTGTGTCTATCGGCACTAAAATCAAGTTATCCACATTATCCGAAGCTTTTTCCACAGCCTTCTTGTAATCCTTATCTTTCACCATTCCCATAATTAAAGTTATTGATTTATTTTGAAAATATCGGTGAAAATTTGATACCAGTGCATCGATTGCATCGATATTATGCGACCCGTCGATTATGAAAAGGGGATTTTTCGATATTATTTCCATTCTAGCATAGACTAAACTGTTTGAAAGTGCATATTTTATGTCATCTTGGGATAAATCCAGCCCTAAATGAGTTAATTTATTGCAAATTTCAATCACTGTTAGCGCGTTGTAAATTTGATGTTCTCCTATCATAGAAATATTGTAAATTTCATTTTTATAGGAGATTTCACTGCCATTTATGTCGGTTTTGATGATTTTTAGCGAATTTATATCCGGAAAAATTGTTTTTTCATTGTAATCCAAAATTGTTTCCACAACTTGTGGATATTGCTTTGCATAAGAAACCGTAGGGGAATTTTTTATAATTTCGCACTTTTCGACAGCTATTTTTTCCAAAGTATCGCCCAAAATATCTGTATGGTCGAAGGAAATTTTCGTAATTACACTTAAAAATGGACTGTCAATTACATTTGTGCCGTCAAATCTGCCACCTAAACCAACTTCTAGGCACACATAATCGCAATTTTCTTCTGCAAAATACAAAAAGCCAATCGCAGACACAATTTCAAACTCGGTAGGGTAGTCGTCTTTCATATTTTGGCTTATTTTTTCCTCGACTTTATCCACAAGCTGTTTAAGTTTTTGTGGGGAAATTTCCTTGTTATTCACCGTAATTCGCTCGCCCCAAGAATATACAAAAGGCGACATAAATTTTCCGATTTTATACCCTCTATGAATAAGCGCATTTGCAGTCATTGTTACTGTACTTCCTTTACCATTTGTTCCAGCAAAGTGTATAAATTTAAGGTTTTTTTGAGGATTTCCTAACAAATTCATAAGTTTAGTAATTCGTTCTAAGCCTGGTTTTTTGCTAAATTTTTGAGCCTTACTTAAAAACGAAAGTGCATTTTCAAATGTCATTTTTCCTCCTATTTTGGTTTTAATAAATTACAAATATAGGGGACAGCGACCACGACTATCCAATAATTTAGATAGTAACAGCCACAAAACCCCTATAATTTTTTAAATTTTACCCTAAAGCCTTGATATTTTGCTCTAGTTTCGCTACAAGTTCTGCATATTTTGCACGTTTTTCTTCTTCACCTTTAATAACTTCTTCAGGTGCTTTAGAAACGAATCCTTGATTTGATAATTTTTTATCCACACGATTAAACTCGTCTTTTGCCTTAGAAAGCTCTTTATTTAGACGCTCTTTTTCTTTTTCAAAATCAATAAGTTCTGAAAGTGGAATATAAATTTCACCGATATTTGTCACTATATTTACCATAGATTGAGCATTTTCTGGTGCATTATCAACAAGCTCGATTTCACTAGCATAACCTAATTTTGCAATAAATTCACTAGTAAATAAGTCTTTTTTATCTGTAACTATGAATAATTTCGCCTTTTTAGACGGTGGAACATTCATTTCTGCACGACGGTTACGAATTGCACGAATTAAATCCATTAATTTTTCCATATTCGCTTCATCTTCAGCAAAATTAAGTTCGTCTTTATATTCTCCCCAAGCAGAAATCATAATACTTTCGTCCGATACTGGAAGTGATTTATAAATCGCCTCTGTAATAAACGGCATAAATGGGTGAAGTAATTTCAAGCTTTCTGTTAAAACATAGCATAAAATATTTTGAACATTTTTATTATCTTCGGCATTTTCTTTGTTTTGAAGTCTTGGTTTTACAACTTCGATATACCAATCGCAGAAATTATCCCAAAGGAAATCGTTGATTTTTGATGCCGAAACACCAAGTTCATATTTATCAATATTTGTAGTTACTTCTTTAATTAAAGTATTAAGTTTTGATAAAATCCACTTATCTTCCAGTTTTAAATCTGTTGGAAGTTCTATTTTATCGATATTTAAGTTCATGTGAACAAAACGCGATGCGTTCCATATTTTATTTGTGAAATTACGCGCTGCTTCGATACGCTCTTTGCTAAATCTCATATCATTTCCAGGGCTATTTCCTGTCGCTAACATAAATCTTAACGCATCTGCACCGAATTCTTCAATAATTTCAAGTGGGTCGATACCATTTCCTAGTGATTTCGACATTTTTCTGCCTTCAGCATCACGAATTAAACCATGAATAAACACTGTATCGAAAGGAATTTTTCCTGTGTGTTCTAAACCTGAGAAAATCATTCTTGCAACCCAGAAGAAAATTATGTCATAACCAGTAACTAATGTGCTAGTCGGGTAGTATTTCGATAAATCTTCTGTGTTTTCTGGGAAACCTAATGTTGAGAAAGGCCATAAAGCAGACGAGAACCAAGTGTCTAACACGTCATCTTCTTGTTTCACTTTCGTGCTAGAACATTTTGGACAAGTATGAACATCTTCTTTTGAAACTGTAACTTCTAAACAGTCTGCGCAATAAAATGCAGGAATTCTGTGTCCCCACCATAATTGACGAGAAATACACCAATCGTGAACATTTTCCATCCAATTTGTATAAGTTTTTGAAAATCTATCAGGAACAAATTTAATTTCACCGTTTTTAACAACGTCTAAAGCAGGTTTTGCTAAAGGTTCCATTTTTACAAACCATTGGTCAGAGGCGATAGGTTCGATAGTTGTGTTACAACGATAGCACGAAGAAACATTATGATTATGATCTGCCACTTTTACTAGTTGACCTAATGCATCTATGTCTGAAACTAGTGCTTTTCTGCACTCATAACGGTCTAAACCGTTGTATTTACCACCATTTTTGTTGATTTTTCCGTAATCATCCATAATTAAGATTTTCTCTAAATCATGTCTTGCACCCATTTCAAAATCATTTGGGTCGTGGTATGGAGTAACTTTTACACAGCCAGTTCCGAAGTCTTTTTCAACATATTCATCGGCGATAATAGGTATTTCACGATTAACAATCGGTACAATTGCTTTTTTACCAACAAGATGCTTATATCTTTCATCATCTGGATTAACAGCGATACCAGAATCTCCTAAAATCGTTTCTGGACGAGTAGTCGCGATTGTTATAAATTCATCTGACCCTACGATTTTATATTTAACGTGCCATAAATTGCCGTTTCTTTCAGAATATTCAACTTCTGCATCAGATAATGCTGTAATACAGTTTGGACACCAGTTTATGATACGTTTTCCTTTGTAAATCAAGCCTTTGTTGTATAAATTTACGAAAACTTCGCGAACTGCTTTCGAACAACCTTCGTCCATAGTAAAACGCTCACGCGACCAGTCACAAGATGCGCCTAATTCTTTAAGTTGGTTGATAATTCTATCACCATACATTGTTTTCCAGTCCCAAACACGCTCTAAAAATGCTTCTCTCCCTAAATCATAGCGAGTTAAGCCTTCATTTTTACGAAGTTCTTCCTCTACTTTGATTTGTGTCGCGATGCCTGCGTGGTCTGTTCCAGGAATCCAAAGTGTGTCGAATCCTTGCATTCTTTTTGTACGAATTAAAATATCTTGCAAAGTATTATCAAATGCGTGGCCCATGTGTAGTTGACCTGTAACATTTGGTGGTGGAATTACGATAGTGTAAGATTCACCTTTTGCGTTTGGATTTGGCTTAAAATAACCTTTTTCTTCCCATTCCTTGTAAATTTTGCCTTCAAGTTCTTTCGGGTTATAGTTTTTTTCTAGTTCTTGCATTTTTATCTCCTTCCCACCGTTGTGGGTTTATTTTTTTATTTTGTGTTAAATCCTCCGTCAACCTTTGGTTGACACTTCCTTTTAAAAGGAGGCTTTTATATTGCCATCTTTAGTAAAGAGGGTGTCGGCGTTAGTCGACGGGTGATTTGTGTGTATTTTTTATTACGGGACGCCGAGGGCGTCGTCCCCTACGAATTGATATGGGTTTATTTTTTTATTTTATTCTTTTTCGCTCTACTATTCTTATTGTAATTTCAATTATAATTACTGGTAACATTGATAAAATTATTGGTAAAATTTCTTTTGTATAATTGGTAAAAGACATAAAACACCATAAAACACCTTGCATACTCATAGCTATTCCTAATATGATTTTACTTTTTTTAGAAAAATTATGCCTTCCTTTCGGATATAGGTCTATGCCTAGACACATTAAAATTCCATGCATTATAAGCAAAATACCAAAGAAAAGTGCTAATCCACTAATAATATGAAAATTAGTATTTATCAGTATAATTGTAATTACTATGGTTAAAACACCTGAGATAATCATACTGCCAAAATAATATTTGCGTTCCATTTTTATCTCCTTCCCACCGTTGTGGGTTTATTTTTAATTTTGTGTTAAATCCTCCGTCAACCTTTAGTTGCCACCTCCTTTTAAAAGGAGGCTTTTACTTGCCCTCTTTAGTAAAGAGGGTGTCGGCGTTAGTCGACGGGTGATTTGTGTGTTTTTTTATTACGGGACGCCGAGGGCGTCGTCCCCTACGAATTGATGTGGGTTTATTTTTTTATTTTGTGTTAAATCCTCCGTCAACCTTTGGTTGCCACCTCCTTTTAAAAGGAGGCTTTTAATTGCCTGTCACTGCTAGTGACTGACTGCTTGTCGGTGCAACCGACTAAAATTTATTGTGTAGGAATTTCATAATTCCACCAGCACTCATTGTATTAAATACATAAACATTTTTATCAGTATCAATAATTTTAATAGATGTGCTTAAAATTATAAATTTAAAGACTTCTGCATCGAATATTTTTGAATAAGGGATTTTTACTTCTGGGTGTTTTCCTGTTACTTGATTTGGTCTAAATTTAATGAATTCCTCTGTGAAAGTCATTGTGCCTGAAACCTTGCCACCATTATAAGTAGCACTTGCAGATACACTGCTTGATGTTGATATAGCCATAATTTCCTCCTAAATTTTTTTAAAAAAACGCCCTGTGTATTAAAACACAGGACGATTAAAACCGCGGTACCACCTGAATTGACGAAAACTCGTCCACTCGTAATCTTTAACGCAGAAATACGTTGTTTCCTAATTTATATTTCTCAGAAACAAAACTCCAAAGCTACCTTCACTTAATTTAAACGAAAGTTTGCACCAACCACTTTCTCTCTAAAGGATAAATATAAGTTACTCTTCTTTTTCATAGTTTTTTAAATATTAGTTTTTTTCTTTTTCGATAAACATTTTGAAAAGCATATAGCCATAAGATGCTATTGCTACGATAGTTAAAAATGGTAAGCATTTTTTTAGATTTTTGCTAAAAATAACGCCTATAATCATACCAGTAAATGATAGGCAAATTTTCATAATAGCGAAATCAAATACAGTAAAGTTTTTCACCCTGTCCATAATGCTATCGACAGTTACTGCATAAAACATAGATACTTTTTCAAAAGTTGAACAATTTTCCATAAATAAGCCCTCCTTAAAGATACAATTATTCATATATATTTTATCACATATTTTTTTAAATTTCAACCCTTAAATATGAATTTTTTAAGAATTAATTTAGGATTTGTTTATAATATATCACAAATACTTCAAATTAAAACTCTATAATATAAATATACTAAAAAACATATACATACACTTTAAGAAAGGACGGCTTTTATGAGTAATATTATACCGAGCGAAAATTTAGAGAAGGAAGTAGGTAGATACGGAATTTACTGGATTTATCACGTGAAATCAACAAATAAAGACTTATTTACATCGCTAAGTGACAATGCTATTATTAAAATTGCAACAGAAATGAATACTCGTGTTTATGCATTAATTAATAAACTAATTACATCTATTAAAATTGACGGTGACAAATATTTAGCTGCGGAAAAAATTGCTTTAAAGCAAATTATATATACAGGTTAATCTCTAAATTAACTAAAGCTCGTTTTTAAAGACGGGCTTTTTTTTCGACGTTTTTTATAAACACCCTGTTTAAAACTTTGTGCATTAAAAAAAGCTTTTAAATCTTAAAATAAATTTCTTTAAAAGAATTAATTTTTTCGCGATATTAATATAATTTTAATTGCTTTTTTTCTTAAAATATGGTATTATATTTTAGTGTACACAATTTTTTAAAGGAGGTATTTTTTAATGAACTCAGCCATAGAAGTTTGGGAAACTGCCCTGCCTATTTTATCAGAAAAACTTCACCCAACAGCGATGCTTGCATGGTTTAATGACTTAAAACCAATTAGCTTCAATGGGAATACATTAGTTTTGTCAACACCAAACAATGTTAAAAAAGAAGTATTAGAATCTAAATTTTTAGGCACTATTTCAGAAGTTTTTAGAGAACTTTTTTCGTCAGAAATCGAAGTTATTATAAAAACCATGGCAGAACCACAAACAAACCAAACAAAAAAAAGTTATTCTGACGACTATACTTTTGCAAATTTCGTCGTTGGTTCTTCAAATAAATTTGCTCATGCTGCAGCTATTGCAGTATCAAAAAACCCAGCAAAAACCTATAATCCACTATTTATTTATGGTGGTTCAGGACTTGGAAAAACCCATTTACTTAATGCAATTTCAACTGTCATCAAAAATAATGATGAGAGTTCTAAAATAATTTATATAAAAGGCGAAGATTTTACAAACGAACTGGTTGCTGCAATCGGTGAGGGAGATGTTCAGTCTTTTAGAAATAAATATCGTATGGCAGATTTACTGCTTGTCGATGATATTCAGTTTGTAGCAGGAAAAGAACGTACGCAAGAGGAATTTTTCCACACTTTTAATGCTCTTTATGAATCAAATAAACAAATCGTATTAACTTCGGACAGGCCTCCTAAAGAAATTAATACTTTAGAGGATAGATTAAAAACTCGTTTTGAATGGGGTTTACTTGCCGACATTCAACCACCGGATTATGAAACTAGACTTGCAATCATTAATGCAAAACTGCAACAACTAGACTTTTTTATCCCGCCTGCAATTTGTGATTATATTGCAAAATCTATTAATTCAAATGTTAGACAACTTGAAGGCACTGTTAAAAAAATGAAAGCACTAAATGAGCTTATGGGAAAACCTATTACAAGCGAGCTTGCCGAGGAGGCAATTCGTGATGTTTATAAAGAAAGCCCAGGGCTTAATCCGACACCAGATTTAATTATGAAAGAAGTTGCTAAATACTATAATATTTCAGCAGACAAGCTTTCTTCTGCAAATCGTTCTAGAGAAATGGTTCAACCAAGGCAAGTTGCTATGTATCTTGTTCGTCATCTTACAAATTATTCTCTGCCAGAAATCGGAAAAGTTTTTGAACGCGATCATTCGACTGTTTTGCACTCAATTAACAAAATCGAAGAATATCTAACATCAACTAGTGATATGAAAAATATTATCGATGACCTTAAGAAAAACATACGAAATATCTAGAACCTGACGTTCACGCTATTGGCTTCGCCATATTTCAGGCGAAAATTCTCAGAAACCACGCCTAACAGGCTTAAGCCGTCGGCAAATCACCCCGAAGGGTTAGACAAATACCTTCAAAATGTTCGTCTGTCCAAGCAAAGGGAGATTTTCAAGGGGGAACGCCTTGAATGGCATTTGGTTACTTGCTGCTATTGGCAAGTAACGTAACCGTTCCCCATATAAAGCAAATCAGTCGATAGTACCTACAAGCTATTTGCTTCGCCATATTTCAGACGAAATTCTCAGAAACCACGCCTAACAGGCTTAAGCCGTCGGCAATCCACCCCGAAGGGTTAGACAAATACCTTCAAAATGTTCGTCAGTCCGAGCAAAGGGAGATTTTCAGAACCTGACGTTCACGCTATTGGCTTCGCCATATTTCAGACGAAATTCTCAGAAACCACACCAAACAGGCTTAAGCCGTCGGCAATCCACCCCGAAGGGTTAGACAAATACCTTCAAA
>CAYJLC010000005.1:0-11803 GCA_964370735.1 uncultured Oscillospiraceae bacterium | reverse complement strand
GGGTTAGACAAATACCTTCAAAATGTTCGTCAGTCCGAGCAAAGGGAGATTTTCAAGGGGGAACGCCTTGAATGGCATTTGGTTACTTGCTGCTATTGGCAAGTAACGTAACCGTTCCCCATATAAAGCAAATCAGTCGATAGTACCTACAAGCTATTTGCTTTGCAATGTTTCATACGAAAATTATCAAAAACCACAAATAGCTGATACACCTAACTATCAACAAAAGACTGTTAAATCAACAGGCATAACCTGTGGAAAACTTTTAAGAAAAATTTGCTTGTGAAAACTCTAAAAGTTATCCACAGACTTTTGAAAACATTTAGGAAAACTGCAAACACTGATTAAACCAAAGAAAAATGGCAAAAAAATCGAGTTTTCCACAGAGTTAGTCGCTCTATTACTACTACTATTTTTATATTTATTATTTAGGAGGAATTTATGAAATTCGCTTGCGAAAAAAATATTTTACTTAATGCTGTTAATTCTGCTATTAAAGCAGTTTCAAATAAATCAACAATCCCAGCTTTAGAATGCTTCCATATTAACGCAGATGAAAACATTACTATATCGGCTCATGATTTATCGACAGGAATTAAATGCACAATCGATGCAAACATTTATGAGAAAGGTTCGTTTTTAATTAATGCAAAATTATTATCAGATATTTTAAGAAAACTTCCTGATAACGAAATATTAATTACTATAAACGAAAATTTTTCTGTTCAAATTTCTTGTGATAAATCTATCTTTGATTTAACAGCGATAGATGATAGCGAATTTCCTTCTTTTCCAACAATTAATGCAAAAGACAATTTTACTATCGAAGGTAGCAAACTTAAAAATTTAATTTTAGAAACAAAATTTGCAAAATCTGATAATGAATCGAAATTAATTCATACAGGATTTTTATTTGAAATCGAAAATAATTTATTAACAGTTGTAACAGTCGATGGTTTCCGTCTTGCTTTAAGAAAAGAAGAAATTTCAAACCCTACAACAGAAAAATTATCATTTGTAATTCCAGGAAATGCATTAATCGAACTTGAAAAAATCATTTCTGACGACCAAGAAATTACAATTTATATAGATTCGCATAATATTTTATTCGATGCCTCGAACACAACTTTAACAACAAGACTTTTAGAAGGGGACTTTTTAGACTATAAAAAATCAATTCCTTCTGAATTTACAAGCGTAATTAATTGTAACACAACAAAATTACGTCAGGCTATCGATAGAGTTTCACTTTTAATCTCAGACCAATCAAAAACACCAGTGAGATTTAAGTTTGAAAACAATGTTTTAAAGCTTTCTTGTATCACAACTTTAGGTAAATCGTATGATGAATTCAATTTTGATGGCGAATCTGAAGATTTTGAAATCGGTTTTAATAACAAATATTTAAGTGATGCTTTGTCTGCGTGTCCGGTTGAAAAGGCAAATTTATGCTTCAAAGGCTCATTAAGTCCTTTAATTATTACCGATGACAGCGAAAAATTCACTTATTTAATACTACCAGTGAGGTTGAAAACTAATGATTAAAATTTCTATTAAAACAGAATTTATAAAGCTAGATAGTTTGCTAAAATTTGCTAATGTTGTTATGACAGGTGGCGATGCTAAAAACATAATTTTAAGCGAACTTGTGCTTGTTAACGATGAAATTTGCACTATGCGTGGAAAAAAAATTAGAAAAGGCGATAAAATTCGCGTTTTAGAGCCTATAAACGAAGAAATTGAAATAATATAGTCGTTAATGCGACGGGCAGGAGATTTTGTGTATATCAAAAAATTGTATTTAAAGAATTTTCGTAATTTAGACGAAGTTTCGATTAATTTATCTGAAAATGTGAATATAATTTATGGTTTTAATGCTTCTGGGAAGACAAATATTGTAGAAAGTATAGGTTTTTTATCAAATTTTAAATCTTTTCGTACTTCTAAAACAAAAGAACTTATAAATTTTGATTGCAATGATTTTCATATTGAATGTGAATTTGTAAACGACAGAGATTATAAATTAAAATATGATTTTTTGCAACCAAATAAGCATCAAATATCGCTAAATGCAGTTAAATATAAGTCAAAAAATGAACTTTTAGGCAAAATTAAAACAATTATTTTTTGCCCTGACGATTTATTTTTAATAAAATCTTCTCCTGAAATACGTCGAAAATTTTTAAACGACACATTGGTTCAATTTAGACCAAAATATGCAAAACTCATTAGCGATTACTCGAAATATTTAAAGCAAAAACTGCACGTTTTAAAAAGTGAAGATAGCTATATGAAAGACCTTGTTTTTGATTATAACGAGGCGTTAGCAAGGCTGTCTGCGGAAATTTCTTTTATGCGAGCTAATTTCTTAATAACACTTGAAAAAGATGCTAAAATAGTGTATAATGATATTTCGGGGAGTTTGGAAAATCTTGAAATTCTATACAATACCAAACTCACAAATCCATCACTTTCGATATCGCAAAACTACGAAGAATATGTCGAAATCTTTAAAAATTATCACAAAAATGAGTTAATGGCTAAATCGTGTTTAGTCGGTTGTCATAAAGACGATATCTCATTTTTCATAAATGGAAACAACGCTCGAGAATACGCCTCTCAAGGACAAATTCGCTCTGTTGTTTTAAGTTTAAAATTCGCTGTCAAAGAGCTGTTTTTAAAAGACACAAATTCTATGCCTATTCTAATTTTAGACGATGTTTTGTCCGAACTTGATGAAAAAAGGCAAGATTATGTATTAAATCAAATAAAAACTGGTCAAATTATCATTACTTCGCCACAAAAAATTGGGCTAGATGGCAATTTTATAAATATTCAAAACGGAAAAATTTTGGAGTGATTTTATGTATCTTAACATCGGAAACAAGCTGATTTTAGAAGAAAATATTATCGGAATTTTCGATTTTGATAATACAACAACTTCAAAAAACACTCAGAATTTTTTGCGTGCTTGCGAAAAATCTAAAACTATTACTTTTTTATCATTAGATTTACCAAAATCTTTTATAATATATAGAGAAAATAATATAAATCATGTTTTTGTATGTGATTTAACACCAAAAACATTACAAAAACGTATGGAGGCACCTGACGTGCACGCAATGTAAAATGCACATTTGCTAAACTTCTATATAGTAAATATGTATTTCAAGAAAGGAAGACAAACAAAATGAGCGACATATTAAATAAAGTCGAATCGAATTATGATGAAAACCAAATTGAGGTGCTAGAAGGACTAGAAGCCGTTAGAAAACGTCCTGGTATGTATATCGGTAATACTCAATCTAAAGGTTTACATCACTTAGTATATGAAATCGTTGATAACTCAATTGACGAGGCACTTGCTGGTCATTGTTCGCATATCGAAGTATCTATTGATGAGGAAAATGTTATCACTGTTTCAGATAATGGACGTGGTATTCCAACAGGTATGCATCCAAAAATGGGTATTCCTGCCTGTGAAGTTGTTTTTACAATTCTTCATGCCGGTGGTAAATTCGGCGGTGGCGGATATAAAGTTTCTGGTGGTCTACATGGGGTTGGTGCTTCTGTTGTTAATGCACTTTCTGAGTGGCTTAAAGTTGAAATTTTAGACGGTACTAAAAAACATTCGCTTTCTTTTGCTAGAGGTGCATCTGTTCATCAAATGACTTCTGAAGATTTTATTTCAGAACAAACAGGAACAAAAGTTTCGTTTAAACCAGACGATACTATTTTTGAAACTGTTGATTTTGAATATGATATTTTATTAAAAAGATTAAGAGAACAAGCTTTCTTAAACGCTGGTTTATCTATAACTATTTCAGATAATCGCTCTTTTAATGAGGAAAAAAAATCGAAAACTATGTGTTATAATGGCGGTATTAAAGAATTTGTTTCTCATATCAACCGTAACAAAACACCTATTTTCGAAGATGTTGTTTTTGTGGCTCAACACAAAGAAGACTGTATGGCTGAAATTGCTATCCAATATAACGATTCTTATAACGAAAATATATTATCTTTTGCTAATAATATTGCTACAATCGAAGGTGGTACACACGAAACTGGTTTTAAATCGGCTTTAACAAAAACTATCAACGATTATGCAAGAAAATTTAATATGATTAAAGAAGCAGATAAAAATCTTTCTGGTGAAGATGTTAGGGAAGGTTTAACTGCGATTATTTCTGTTAGACTACAAGAAGCTCAATTTGAGGGGCAAACAAAAGGCAAACTTGCAAACTCTGAAATGAGAACGCTTGTTGAAACTGCTTTAAACGAAAAGCTTGCTATCTTCCTAGAAGAAAATCCTACTACTGCAAAAATCATCGTTGAAAAAGCACTTACTGCTTCTCGCGCTAGAGAGGCGGCTAAACGTGCACGTGAAATGACACGACGTAAAGGCGTGCTTGAGAGTGGTTCGCTTCCTGGTAAACTTGCCGACTGTCAAGAAAAAGACCCTGCTTTGACTGAAATTTATATTGTCGAAGGGGACTCTGCCGGTGGTTCTGCGAAAGAAGGTAGAGATAGACGTTTCCAAGCTATTTTGCCACTTTGGGGTAAAATGTTAAACGTTGAAAAGGCTAGAATTGACAAAGTATATGGTAATGAAAAATTAGTGCCAATGATTACTGCGTTTGGTGCTGGTTTTGGTGATGATTTTAATATCGAGAAATTACGTTATCATAAAATTATTCTAATGGCCGATGCCGATGTCGATGGTTCTCATATCAGAACTTTACTTTTAACGTTTATGTTTAGATTTATGCGTCCATTAGTTGAAGGTGGATTTGTATATATTGCGCAACCACCACTTTACAAAGTGTCTAAAGGTAAATCTTATTTACAATATGTGTACCATGACGACCATTTAGCAGCTGCTTTAGAAGAAGCTGGAGAAAAGTCTGAAATACAACGTTACAAAGGTCTTGGAGAGATGAATCCTACTCAACTTTGGGAAACTACTATGAACCCAGAAACAAGAACTCTTTTACAAGTAACTCTTGAAGATGCACAAGCAGCAGATGAAATTTTTACTATTTTAATGGGTGAAAAAGTTGAGCCTAGACGTGAATTTATAGAAGAAAACGCAAAATACGTTAAAAACTTAGACGTATAGTCGGTTGCACCGACAGGCAATTGTCGGCATAATCGACGTGTTTCAGACGAAAATTTGAAATGCGTCCACGTCATGTGGTATGTTTTTTAACATAACTTCCACATAAATATATTATAAAATAATAATAATTTCCAAACAAAATTTTTACACTACCTGAAATAATATCGAGTTAAAAACATATATCAGGTGGGAAAGGAAAGAAAAAACTAATGAGTTTAGTATTTGAAAATCAAAAAATAGTTCCTGTTGACCTCGAAAAAGAGATGAAAAAATCTTATATCGACTATGCAATGAGCGTAATAGTTGGTCGTGCTTTACCGGATGTTAGAGATGGTTTAAAACCTGTTCATAGAAGAATTTTATACGCGATGTATGAAGATAATTTAACGCATGAAAGACCATATAGAAAATCTGCAACTACTGTCGGTAATGTTTTAGGTAAATATCACCCTCATGGTGATGCATCTGTTTACGACGCTTTAGTTCGTATGGCGCAATCTTTTAGCTTGCGTTATCCTCTAATCGATGGTCATGGAAACTTTGGTTCGATAGACGGTGACCCTGCTGCCGCTTATCGTTATACAGAGGCAAGAATGGACAAAATTGCAAGCTATCTTTTAAAAGACATCGAAAAAGATACTGTTAAATTTGACATGAACTATGACGATAAACACGAAGAACCTTCGGTTTTAACATCTAAATTTCCAAATTTACTTGTTAACGGTTCAACAGGTATCGCAGTTGGTATGGCAACAAATATCCCTCCTCATAACTTATGCGAAGTTATAGACGGTATTATTGCACAAATCGACAACCCAGACATCGAAATTGATGAACTTTTAGATTATATCAAAGGACCAGATTTTCCTACTGGTGGTATAATTATGGGTAGAGGTGGCATGCGCCAAGCTTACCTTACTGGACGTGGAAAATTAAAATTACGTTCAAAAGTTGATATCGAAGATTTTGGTACAAATCGTTATAAATTAGTTGTAACTGAAATACCTTATGCTGTAAATAAGGCAAGACTTATAGAAAATATCGCAAATTTAGTTAAAGACAAGCGTGTAGAAGGCATTTCTGACATCAGAGATGAATCTGATAGAAATGGTCTTACAATTGTTATAGAACTAAAAAGAGATGCAAATCCTCAAGTTGTTTTAAATACTTTATTCAAATATACTCAACTTGAAGACACAATTTCTATGATTATGCTTTCTCTAGTAGATAATCAACCTAAAATTTTAAATTTAAAAGATATTTTAGGGCATTATATCAATTTCCAAAAGGAAATTATTGAAAGACGTACTATTTTTGACCTGAAAAAGGCTAAAGATAGAGCACATATTTTAGAAGGTTTGCGTGTTGCTACCGATAATATTGACAGAATTATTGAAATTATTCGTTCTTCTGAAAATGAAAATATTGCAAAAGAGCGTTTAACAAAAGAGCCATTTAAAGTAAATCAAATGAATTTAATCGGAGTTGAGGCTCCAGAAGATAAATTAGTTGATTTTTATCTTTCAGAAATTCAAGCAAAAGCTATCACAGATATGCGTTTAGGTAGACTTTCTGGACTAGAAAGACAAAAAATTGACAATGAATTTGAAGATATTAATGAAAAAATCAGAGATTTCGTTGAAATATTATCATCAGATGATAATATGCTTGCAATTGTTCGTGATGAAATTTTAGTTATTAAAGAAAAATTTGGCGATGATAGACGTACTGCTATTGAAGATGTGTATGACGATATAGATCTTGAAGACTTAATTGAAGAAACAGAATGTGTGTACACACTTACACGTTTAGGTTATATCAAGCGAGTTCCGACAAACACATACAAAGCACAGCGTCGTGGTGGACGTGGAGTTTCTGGTCTTTCGACTAGAGAAGAAGATGTGGTAACTACATTATTTACTTCGTCAACTCACGCACATATCATGTTCTTTACTACAAAAGGTAGAGTTTATCGCTTAAAAGGATATCAAATTCCAGAAAGTTCAAGAACTGCTAAGGGTATGAATATCATAAACTTACTAGAACTTGACCAAGACGAAAAAATCACAGCGATGATTCCTATTTCAAATGATATGTTTAAAGACGCGAAAAAAGGCGATGATGCAGAGCATTTCTTATTCTTTGTAACGCGTAATGGTACTGTAAAACGTATTGCCCTTGCCGATTTAGATTCGACTAGAAAAGGTGGCGTGAGAGCGCTTACTCTTAACGATGATGATGCACTTGTTGAAGTTAGACTTACTGACGGTACTCAAAAAATTATTATCGGTACATTTAAAGGCCAAGCTGTTTGTTTCGAGGAAACAGAAGTTCGTGCTATGGGTAGAACTGCGGCTGGTGTTCGTGGTATCAAACTTAAAGAAGATGACTATGTTATCGGTGCAGGACGTACTCATGAAGAAGGAATGGTTTTAACTATTACAGAAAATGGCTACGGAAAACGTACACCTTGTTCAGAATTCGCTGTTAAACATAGAGGTGGTCTAGGTGTTAAACTTCACGAAATCACTGAAAAAACTTCAAATATCGCAGGTTTAGTTATCACAGCTCCTGATGATGACATCATGATTATAACAAATGAAGGTGTTATCATTAGAACGTGTACAGAATCTATCAGAGAATGTGGTAGAGCATCTCAAGGTGTTATCGTTATGAAAACTACCGATGATGTTAAAGTTATATCTATCGCAAGAACTGAAAAAGATGAAAACCCAGAAGACGAAGATATTGAAAATGTAGTCGAGGAAACAACAGAAGAATAGGTGATTTATGAAAGAAAAATCTAAGTTTTATAAATGGTGGGAGAATTATTGGTATCATTATAAATGGCATACTTTAGGTGGTTTATTTGTAATATTTCTTATATCGATTACTATATTTGACATGACGTCAAATGTTAAATCAGATATAGATATTGCTTTAGTTTCACCAAAATATTTAGACGTACAGACATTAAATTCTATGGAAGAAGAATTAGAAAAAATTTCAGGGGATTATAATGGAGATGGCGAAGTAAATGTTAGTGTATTTCATTATCAATTAGATTATTCAGAAAATGCTGACCCTAATACACTTATGGCAAGTACCACGAAACTTTATGGAGATATGGCTTCAAAATCGAATATGATTTTTATTATTGATGATATTAATTATTATAGAGGAGTATTTATAGGCTTAATTAAAGATTCGAATGGTAATTTTATTGAAGAAGTAGAAGAAGGTGAAGTAATAGTTCCTGTTGATGAGGAATTGTTCGGATTTCCTTTAAACGAAGTATCAATTTTTGCCGATGTTTCATATTACGAAAATATTAGTTTATTTGATGAATTAGGAAATTCGCGTGTCGTTCTAGCAGACGAAAGTTATGTAGGTAATAACAAAGAAGCGCAGGAAATCTATAATAATTCAAAAGAATTATACGAAAAGTTAAAATAAAAAAAGGGCTGTCGTAAGACGGTCCTTTTTTTATATATAAAATAATAAAAAACACACCTTACGGTGTGTTTTAAAGTATTCTAGCCTTGTGCAATTGCACTTACTGGACATGAACCTGCGCAAGCGCCACAGTCGATACATGCGTCAGCATCGATAGTGTATTTTGAATCACCAGCAGATATACATGATACTGGACATTCGCCTTCGCAAGCGCCACAGCTGATGCAATCGTCAGAAATTACGTATGCCATAATAAGCACCTCCTATTAAAATTTACATATATATTTTACCATTTATTTGATATTTTTTCAACCTTATTTTAAATTTTTGTCTAAAAATTTTTAAAAAGGTTAAAATATTTATGGAGGGCAATATATATGAATTTTATTAAAAAATCAAAGAATGAAGTTGAAAATCATCATTTTAAAGCTTTAGAACATAAAAATAGACTAAAAATAGGAGAATTTAAAAATGCAAAAAAATAAATTTAATCAAAGTTCAAAAATTTGCATTACTTATGCTGGAGAATATGCAAAGGAATTATCAAGCAATTTTGTCGATGTAGAGCATTTTTTGCTCGGTATTATTAAACATAATGACAGCCACGCAGCAAGTTTATTATTATTAAATCAAATTACAACTACAAAATTATTGACGTATATAAAATTCTCTGATATTTCTCAAAAAATACAAACAAAAAATCTAGATTTATCACCAGAAATAAAAACTTGTATAGAAAAAGCATTAGAGCTTGCAAATTTTGGTGCAATTACACCTGAACATTTATTATTAGCAATAACTTCTGAACCTAGTGTTAGGACTAAAAAAATATTCGATACTTTAAGTGTTAATCTTCATAGTTTAGTATATGGACTTAGTCACGATTTAAACATAGAAAGTTTTCCAAAGGCTGTTGATAAAAAGAAAGCGCTTGATAGTAAAATATTAAATTTATACGGAAAAGAATTGGTTTCGCTTGCAAGTACAGGACTTTTAGACCCTGTTATTGGCAGAGAAAAAGAAATTAATGATTTGATTTGTGTTTTGTCGCGTAGGCGAAAAAATAATCCTGCAATTGTGGGCGAAGCTGGTGTTGGAAAAACTGCATTAGTAGAAGGTTTGGCGCATAGAATTGCTAAAGGATTAGTGCCAATAAATTTAATAAATAAAAAAATTGTATCACTCGATTTAAGTTCGGTTATAGCTGGCACAAAATATCGCGGTGAGTTTGAAGATAGGGTAAAAAATATCTCTGAAGAGTGCAAAAAAAATAAGGACATAATACTTTTTATCGATGAAGTGCATATAATAATGGGAGCAGGTGGTGCAGAAGGCGCTATCGACGCTGCAAATATTTTAAAACCGGCGCTATCTCGTGGGCAAATTCAGATTATTGGTGCGACGACTTATGAAGAATATAGAAAGCATATTGAAAAAGATGCAGCACTTGAAAGACGTTTTCAAAAAATTAATGTGAGTGAGCCGACAGAAGAAGAAACAAAGCAAATTATTTATGGAATTAAAAGTCATTTCGAGAGATTTCATAAGGTGAAAATAACGGAAGATGCAATAAATAAGGCGGTTTATTTGAGTACAAGATACTTATTTGATAAGAAATTACCAGATAAAGCTATCGACCTTATAGATGAAGCTTGTGCGCTATATAATATGGAAAATAAGACGGATAAAATGATTTATGACCACGCAAAAATAATAAATGGAGAGAGTATTTGTAAAATTGTATCGAAATATACTGGAATTGACACATTTGAATTAAATGATGACGCAAAAAATATAATAAAGTCGCTAGAGGAGAATTTATATCAAAGGATTATAGGACAAAACGATGCTTGTGCGAAAATTATTAATGCAATTAAAAGGGCAAAAGTAGGGATTAACGACCCGAATAGACCACTTGGTTCTTTTATATTTTTAGGTCCTACTGGCGTTGGTAAAACAGAAATTTGTAAGGCTATTTCGAAAGGACTTTTTGGTTCGGCAAATAATATTGTGCGTCTTGATATGTCGGAATATATGGATAAATCGTCGGTGACAAAATTAATTGGAGCATCTGCTGGCTTTGTCGGATATGATGATAATACAGCAATAACCGAGAAAATCAGGCGTAATCCATATAGTTTAGTGCTATTTGATGAGATAGAAAAGGCGCATCCTGATATTTTAAATTTATTACTTCAAGTATTAGAAGATGGTATTTTAACAGATAGTAAACATAGAAAAATTAATTTTAAAAATACAATTATTATTATGACTTCGAACATTGGTGCCGAAAAAATCACAGGTTCATCACTTGGGTTTGATAAAATATCTAATATAGAAGTCGATGCAATGAAAGAACTGAAAAAGGCATTCAAACCAGAGCTTTTAAATCGTATCGATGAAGTTATTGTGTTTAATAAATTAAAAATGGAGGAGATACAAAAAATTACAAAAAATATGCTAGATATTTTAAAAAAGCGTGTGTCACAAGTCGGTATAAACATTGAATTTTCGGAAAAAATTATTGATTATATCGCGCAAAAAGGTTATAGCGATATTTATGGAGCAAGACCTATTCGTCGAATGATTACGGAATGTATAGAAAATCCATTAACTGATAAAATAATTAATGGAGAGATAAATCGAGGCGATATGGTTTTGGTTAATTTCTCAAGCAATGTAAATTTTATTAAAAACTAAATCTTTTATGCGAGAAACTAGAGCTTTGCTTTAGAAATCGTAAGAATAGGAGCAATAGTATGGGTAAATATCCAAAAAATTATGATTACAAAAACTTTGATAATAATTTTGTAAATGCAAGCATTGATAATATGAATGCTACAAATTCTCTTATTATGAATGATTATTTTCTAACAGGAAAAAGTATTTGTGATAGTAGATTTTTTGATTGGCAAGTGCAGGATGCAAAACGTGAAGTTGATGAAAATCATAAATAATAACTTTAGGGACGATGTTTTTTTTCGTCCCTATATTTTTGTATTTTATTAAAATAAACCTTTATTTTATAAGAAAAATATGGTAAAATATACAATATAAATCAAAAAAGAGGTGATAATTATGACGGTTATTTTGATTAGATACGGTGTACCTTTTTTAATAGCGATTTTGCTTCAAATTTATTTATCCCATAAAGAAAATAAATTTTGGGGGCTTATTTTGCCAAGCATTAGCATAATTATGACTATTATATTATTTATAAATGCA
>CAYJLC010000004.1:30221-95341 GCA_964370735.1 uncultured Oscillospiraceae bacterium | reverse complement strand
TTCTTGTAATCCTCCGTCAAACATTCCGTTTGCCACCTCCTTTAAAAAGGAGGCTCTGAAAGGTAATATTATTTAATTTCCTCCGTCAAACATTCTGTTTGCCACCTCCTTTAAAAAGGAGGCTTTTGGGAAACCCATCCCCTACATATATTAATCGATTTTTTCTACTTCTTCTGGCTCGTAACCATTAAGGTCGATAGTAATTTCTGAAATCACGATATCCATTTTTGGTTTGTCAGAAAAACCTGTTTTTTCGCAAGTAATTTTATCAACAACATCTAAACCTTCAATAGTTTGACCAAACGCTGCATATTGACCGTCTAAATGTGGTGCATCTTCGTGCATAATGAAAAATTGAGAGCCTGCTGAATCTGGGTGACCAGAACGCGCCATAGAAATAACACCTTTAGTGTGAACGATGTCATTTGCAACGCCATTCATTCTAAATTCACCTTTGATATTATAACCAGGACCACCCATTCCGTTTCCATTTGGGCATCCACCTTGAATCATAAAATCACGAATTACTCTATGAAAGATTTTTCCATTGTAAAAACCTTCGCCTGCAAGAGCTAGAAAGTTATTAACAGTGTTTTTTGCAATTTCTGGGTAAAGTTCTACTTTGATATTTCCGAAATCCTCGATTTTAAATGTGATAATTGGGTTTGACATAATAATATATCTCCTTTTTTAATTTTATTCATTACTTTTAATTATACCAAATAATTGTTAATAAATCAACATATAAAAAATAATATTAAAAATTAGCAGATAGTCAATTTTTTAACAATTTTTGTTGCAAATAAGTTAAAAAATATTAAAAAACTAGTATATTAGCTATTGATTTTTGCTAAAATTAGTGTTATAATTAGAAAAAATATTTAAGAGGTGATTTAATTGATATTTAAGTGGCGTGGTGGGATACACCCAGAAGATAATAAATCTCACACTAATTCAAAACCAATAGAAAAAATTACTCCCCCGGAGTTTATATATCTACCAATGTCAATGCATATCGGAGCTCCTTGTGAACCGATTGTAAACATAGGCGATAAAGTTAAAATCGGACAAAAAGTTGCAGATAGTGACAGCTTTATGTCGGCACCTATTCATTCTTCTGTTTCTGGTAATGTTACCGAAATCAAAGATATGATGACAAGCCAAGGCAGAAAAGTTAAAACAATTGTTATTAAAAATGACTTTGCAAACGAATATGTCGAGTTTAAAGAATATAATTACAAAAAAATGACTCAAAAGCAAATCACAGACGCCATCAAAAATGCAGGTATTGTCGGCCATGGTGGTGCTGCATTCCCAACCCATGTTAAAATCAGTTCTGCAATCGATAAAATAGACACGATAATCATTAACGCTGCCGAATGTGAACCATACATAACTTCTGACCATAGACTACTTTTAGAATATCCAGAAAAATTAATTTCTGGTATATTGATTTTAGAAAAATTATTTGGTATTACAAATATTTTAATCGGTATCGAAAAAAATAAAAAAAATGTTTTTGAAACAATTCGCGAAGAAATAAGAGTGCAAGATTGCACAGCAAAATTAGTCCCGCTACCAACTAGATTTCCACAGGGTGCTGAAAAACAACTTATCTACTCGCTAACAAAACGTCAAGTACCATCTGGAAAACTTCCGTCTGATGTATCGTGCGTGGTTTTTAATGTCGATACAGTAATTGCTATAAATCGTGTATTTGAAACAGGCGCACCTATGCTTAGACGTGTGGTTACTGTTTCTGGTTCGGCTATTGCAAATCCTAAAAACTTAGAAGCACCAATCGGCACACCTATCACACACCTAGTTTCTGAGGCAGGTGGTTTTAAAGACGAGCCAAATAAACTTATCTTGGGTGGTCCTATGATGGGAGCTGCACAATTTACTACCGATATTCCTGTTGTTAAAGGCACAAATGCATTTTTAGCCTTTATGGGAAATGAAGATAAGCGCACAAATAATCCTTCTTGTATCCGTTGTGGACGTTGTACAAATGTCTGTCCTATGAAACTTGCACCGATTTATATGAACTTATATGCAAAAAAAGATAAATTTGATGAATATAAAAAAATAGGTGGGCTAGACTGCGTTTTCTGCGGTTGTTGTTCTTACGAATGCCCTGCAAGAATTGATTTAGTTCAAAATTTCAAAGCCACAAAAGACAAAATAATGATGCGTAAATAAGGAGAAAAAATATGTCTGATTTAAAAAAAGTTTACGTCACTTCCGGTCCGCATATCAAAACTGCCGAAGGTACGACAGCTATAATGGCAGATGTCATAATCGCATTAATTCCTGCGCTTATTATGTCTGTGTTAACATTTGGCTTTAGAGCACTTGTTATAACTTTTGTTTGTGTAATTTCTGCAATTCTTTCTGAACTTGCATTTAATTTAATCTCAAAACAAACTATCACAATCAAAGACCTTTCGTGTGTAATTACAGGCATACTTTTTGCCTATAATCTACCTGTTGCAATCCCTTTATGGATAGCCTCTTTCGGTTCTGTCTTTGCAATCATCGTAATTAAAATGATATTTGGTGGTCTAGGTCAAAACATTGTAAACCCAGCACTAGCAGCGAGAATTTTCATCGTTTTATGTTTTACAACTGAAATGACTACTTTCACATTACCAGGTCAATCACTACCACTATATGGCAATGTGGTAGACGCTATATCTTCTGCCACTCCATTAGCCGATTTAAAAGCAGGTATGCTACCTTCTGAAACAATAAATGATTTATTCATAGGTCAAGTAGCAGGAACAATAGGCGAAACTTCGGTTTTTGCAATAATAATCGGAGCGTTATATTTATTTGTTCGACGTGTTATAAACCCGATAATTCCACTGTCTTTCTTAGGCACAGTGTTTATTCTAACTTACCTTTTCCCTGGTTCAAATGATCCTTTACTATTTGCAACCTATCATGTATTCGGTGGTGGACTTATGCTTGCAGCATTCTTTATGGCAACCGACTATGTAACAAGCCCTATCACAAAAAAAGGTAAACTTGTTTTCGGTATTGGTTGTGGGCTTATAACAGTATTTTTAAGATTTTTCGGTGGTTCTGCCGAAGGTGCATCTTATGCTATACTTATCATGAATATCCTAGTATACTTAATCGATAAATATACACTTCCAAGAAAATTCGGTTCTCCAAGCTTTATTAGAATTAAAAAGGAGGAAAACCATGGATAAGTTTTTAGACGGATTAAAAAAATTCGGTGGGGCGATAGTTAAATACACAAAAATCACACTTACTGCTATTCGCAATTTTTATAAGAAATTTGAAGTCGCAAGACTAGTTACCACTTTATTTTTAATAACTTCAATAATCGCAACGCTTCTAGCAGCAGTAAACTCTGTTACAGCACCTGTTATTTTACAAAACGAAATAAATGCTATGAACCAAGCTTTAAGCGAATTTTTGCCAAAAGCTACTGAATTTACTGAAACACCACTCGACGAAAACACAAACGATATAATCGACAGTTTCTATATCGCAAAAGATGGCGAAGATATAATCGGTTATGCTGTTAACACTGTTGTTTCTGGTTTTGGTGGCGATATGAAAATTCTTGTTGTGTGCGATGAAAATCTTACTATCGTAAACTCAAAAGTTATCTCCCATGTAGAAACCCAAGGCATCGGTTCTAAAGAAGAAATTCCATTTATAAACCAATTCATCGGACTTTCTGAAAACACAGATGCAGTGGACGCTATAAGCGGTGCTACAATTTCATCTAACGCATACAAATTAGGCATTAGAACTGCCCTTGCATTTTTACGCGAAAATACTTCCACATCTAGCAGTGACGATGGTTCTACCGATACTCCTGCCCCATCGCCATACCTTAGCTATTTCGAAAGTGCAACTGACTTTGTAGAAGGCACTCTTACTAGCGACGCAGACGCAGTTTTAACTAATTTTATCACTGCAAAAAATGGTGAAGAAATCTTAGGCTATATCGTTAAAACTTCTGTCGATGCCTATGAGGGTCCACTAGAAATTCTAACAATATTCGATAAAGACAGCGTTATAACAGAAACTGTTGTCGCGTATTACGAAGAAACAAAAGGTTTAGGCACAGATTTGCAAGCGCCTTTTGAATCACAATTTGTCGGTATCACAGATAGCACAGAGCAAATAGACGCTATGAGTGGTGCAACAGCATCTTCAAATGCGTATAAATACTCTGTTCAAGCAGCTATTGACTACCTAAAAACGATTAAGGAGGGTGCGAATGAATAGTTATCTTAAACAAATAAAAGACGGAGTTTTAACAAATAACCCTGTTTTAGTTCAATTTATCGGAATGTGTCCTGTCCTTGCTATTTCTACCACACTAAGCAATGGTATCGGTATGGGTCTTGCTGTAATTTTCGTTTTAATTTGCTCAAACATAGTAATTTCACTCCTTAGAAACGTTATTTCACCGAAAATAAGAATTGCCTCGTATATCGTAATCATCGCAGGCTTTGTGTCTATTGTCGACATGGTAGTTAAAGCATATTTGCCTGATTTAGCAAGCACTTTAGGTATTTTTATACCACTAATAGTTGTAAACTGCATAATCCTTGCAAGAGCAGAATCATTTGCCTCAAAAAATAAATTACTACCATCTATCGTAGACGGACTTTCAATGGGACTTGGTTTTGCAGTGGCTATATGTATATTAGCGACAGTAAGGGAAATCATCGGTAAAGGCTCAATCACGCTTTGGGGCGACATATCTTTCGATATCGTAGCAGCCTTTGAAAAAGCCGGATTTAGTTACCCAGTTTTAAGCCTTATCGCAAGCCCAGCTGGTGCATTTATAACTCTAGGGTTTATAGTAGCATTCATTCAATTCATCGCTAATAAAAGGAGGGAAAAATAATGGGTTTTACAGAGATTTTAGGTATTTCTATATCTGCAATTTTAATTGAAAACTTCGTTTTAATGCAGTTTTTAGGCATTTGTCCTTTCTTAGGTGTTTCTAAAAAAATCGATACTTCGGTTGGTATGGGTCTTGCCGTTACTTTTGTAATGACAATCGCTTCTGCCGTTACCTTTGGTGTAAATCAAATTCTTATAATGCTAGAAATCGAATTTATGCAAACTATCGCATTTATTTTAGTAATCGCAACTTTAGTTCAATTAGTAGAAATGTTTTTACGCAAAACAATGCCTGTTTTATACAGCTCTCTTGGAATTTTCCTGCCACTAATAACAACAAACTGTGCAGTTTTAGGTGTTGCTATTTTAAATACTACCGACGAGCTAAATTTTATCGGCTCAATCATAAACGGCTTTGCAGCGGGAATTGGTTTCTTGGTTGCTATCGTATTATTTGCAAGTGTTAGAGAACGTTTAGAACTTATGAATGTTCCAAAAAGCTTCAAAGGTATGCCAATTGCTTTAATATCAGCGGGTCTAATAGCTATGGCTTTCATGGGCTTTAGTGGACTTAAGATATTTTAAGGGAGGTTTAATATGTCAATTTTATATTCTGCGCTTATTTTAGGTGGAATGGGACTTCTTTTTGCTGTAATCTTATGGCTGGCTGCTAGATTTCTAGCAGTGCCAAAAGACGAGCGCATCGAGGCGATATGTGATGCTTTACCTGGCGCAAACTGTGGTGGATGTGACTTTACTGGCTGTGCTTCCTTTGCCGAAGCATTAGTTTCAGGAAACGCTAACGCTAACGGATGTCCTGTCGGTGGCAAATCTGTTTCTGATAAGATTTTTTCGATTTTAGGAGTTGAAGCCACCGATTTTGTAAAAGAGAGTGCATTCGTTTCATGCAAGGGTGGAAAAAATGCAAATGTAAAATTTAATTATGCAGGGATTGAAGACTGTTTCGTGGTTTCAAATACTTTAGGTGGAAACTTAAACTGCAACTACGGTTGTCTAGGTTTTGGAAACTGTGTTCGCGCATGTCCATTTGATGCAATCAAAATTGTCGACGGTGTTGCTATTATTAACCCAGAAAAATGTACTGCTTGCAAAAAATGTATCACTACATGTCCAAAAAATTTAATAAAATTAAAAAATTATGATAAAATAATAGATATCCCATGTTCTTCACACGACAAAGGTGTAGTTTCAAAGGCAAATTGTGCAGTTTCTTGCATCGGTTGTAAGCTATGTCAAAAAGAATGTCCAGAAAATGCAATAGATATGGTTGACAATTTGGCGATTATAGATTATGATAAGTGTATAAACTGCAAAAAGTGCATTTTAAAATGTCCAAGAAAGATTATCACTATATCATAACTTGTGTAATTTACCTTGGATAAATAATTTTTAAAGGTGAATTATGTATAAAAGTAGCTATAATAAATACAATCGCAAGAAAAAATTCAATACAGCAAAAAATGTGTTAGTTATTATGTTTTTTGCTGTTTTGCTTTTAGCTGTCGCATTCTTTTTTTTACAAGACAGCTTTATAATTTCTTCTGACGGAATTTCTTTTAATTTCAGTCAAACTCCCCCTGTTAAAACCGATACAGAGGAATTAAATTCTAATATCGTAATCGAAGAAGAAACAGCTCCGGAGACACCTCCTGAGCCTACTCTTCCCGTTGAAATCACAACAAATGCTCTTTATTTTGATGTAACAAAGGCGACAGACAGCCTTTATATCGATGATTTAATCGCAAAATCAAATGCAAAAGAAATTTCTGGCGTTGTTATTCCTATTAAAAATTACAGTGGCACAATAAATTACCAAACTTCGCTTTCTTATGAAAATTTAACGACAGAAACTGACCTAACAGACGCAATTTCTACACTTAAATCTGCAAATGTGTATTTAATCGCCGAAGTTTTTACCTATACGGATAATTTATATATACGAGCGTATGGCACAGGCGCTACTATGACAAACTCGGGCTATATTTTCCTAGATATTAACGGAAATCGAACGCTCGACCCTTATAGCGAAAGTTCAAATGCATATTTAATCGAAGTGTGTAAAGAAATTGAAAGCCTTGGTTTTGATGAAATTTTACTTTCGGGCTTCCATTTTGTCGCCGAAGGTATTTTAGGATATGTAAACTATAAAGACGACGAAATGTCGACTACTGATGTTTTAGTCGAAAATTTAAAACTTTTTGATGAGAATATAACTGCTAAAATGTCTATCGCTTTATCCGAAAAAGCTTTTTTAAACGATGATTCTACTTTTGAGTCGCCTATGCTTTTTGCTGAAATTTGCGACACTGTCTACATTCCTGTTTCAACCGAATACCAAATCGCAACATTTGAAAGCTTTTCTGCTTTAAATAAAGGTGTAATTTCAAATATGTATAAACCAGAAAATTTTGCATATATAAATAAATAAGGAGATACTATGAACTGCAACAAATCACAACTATTTTTAGAAAAATGGGAGGAAAATTCGACTTTTTTCAAAAGAAAACTGACTGAATTTTCTCTTCAATTGACGCCAAGTAAATTTTCTGATATGATTAATTATAAAAAAATTGTAATGGAAAATTTAGAGCCTTCTGATTTCGAGTATGACATTTATTCTGACGGAAAAGAAGTATATCAACACATCACAGACAGCAAAATGAAGTCTTTATGCCTAAAAAAAGCGAAACCAATCATCGAAAAGCTTGAATTTAGCGCTAAAAACCCTGATGAAGTTCGAGAAATCGAAACTAAGGCAAAGCTTTTTGCTTTTATAAACGGACTTTCTGTTTCAAACAAGGCTTTTGGCACTAGCGTATCATCAAATTTAGATGAAAAAATCGCCAAAGTTTGTGTAAACGACATGGAAATCTGTGGTCTTTCTAATGCTAAATATGTTCTATTCGATGTTTTAACTTTCAGCGAAGGATATAATCACACTTTTGTGCTAAGATATGAACTTGAAAACGGTGATATGTATAGCTTTTACTCTCAAATTGGCAGAGATGGTGTTAAAGGTGAAAAACCACAAGTTTTTGCAAGCTGTTTTATAGACGGCTACTATGTAATGACAAAAACTGAGCATAAAATATATTAATCCTCCGACCTATCGGAGGTTTTTTTAAGGTGAATACAATGAAAAATTTTGAAATAAAACTACTAATTAAAAATCTAGTTGTTATCATAATAGGGTCTTCTCTATATGCAACTTCCCTATCTTTTTTCCTAGAACCCTATAATATCGCCCCTGGCGGATTTACTGGTATCAGCGTTATTATAAACTTTATGACAGGGCTTCCGTCTGGTACCCTTTTATCTGTTATGAATGTCCCGCTTTATTTTATAGCATTTAAAAAACTCGGGAAATTCTTTGCGATAACAACAATTTTCACAGTAACAATTGCATCTGTTTTAATTGATATGCTTGCACGTTTTTATGAGGATAATCCTATAATCTTAGAGCCGTTTTTAGCCACTGTTTTCGGTGGGATTTTGCTAGGTTTAGGATTAGGTTTGGTTTTCTCTGTCGGCAGTTCTACTGGTGGAACAGATATTATAACTAAAGTTATACAAGTTTCAAAACCACATTTGAGCCTTGGGCAAATTATGATGTTTATCGATATTTTCGTGGTTGTTTGGTCTGCTTTCGTTTTTGGAAGTATAGAAAATGCACTATATGCAACAATTGCAATTTATATAAGCACACGAGTAATCGACATGGTTATCGAAGGTCCTGATAATGCGAAAATGGTATATATTATTTCTGACTATAACGAAATAATCGCAAAAAAAATCGTATCAGACATCAATCGTGGTGCAACTTTACTCGAAGGACATGGTGCATATACAAGCGCTAGAAAAAATGTTATTATCTGCGCTATGCGAATTAAAGAAATCCCTGCTATCAAAAAAATTGTTATAGATATCGACCCTAATGCGTTTCTAATCGTATCCGATGTAAGAGAAGTTTTAGGCCATGGATTTAAAGTAGGAGGAAAAAGAAATGTATAATACTGCAATATTCGACTTAGATGGAACTCTTTTAAACACATTAAACGACCTATATACCGGCGTAAATTACGCGTTGAAACTAAATGGATTTCCTGAAAGAACGATAGACGAAGTTAAGTCTTTTATCGGAAATGGTGCTAAAATGCTAATCTATAAATCGATAGGACAGGTGACTACTGACGAAGTTTTCGATAAGGTTTATAATGATTATTGTGAGTATTACTCTCTTCACAAAAACGACACAACAAATCCATATAATGGTGTAATAGATATGTTATCTGCTCTAAAAGCAAAGAATATAAAGCTTGCAATTTTAACAAACAAGCCCGATTTACCTGCAAAAGAGCTTGCTTTAGAAGTTTTTCCGAATATTTTCGACCAAGTAAAAGGTCAAACAAATGATATGGATAAAAAACCTGCCCCAGATGGGATTTTTTATATTTTAGATATGCTAGACTCAAAACTCGACGAGAGCATCTTTGTAGGCGACTCTGAAGTCGATATACATACAGGGAAAAATGCTGGAATTTATACTATCGGCGTTTCTTGGGGTTTTAGAACTACCGACGAACTTAAAAAAGCAGGTGCAGATATAATTATCGATGATACAAGCGAAATTTTAAAATTATTTTAGGGGGAAGTTATGAAAAGTGTAATTGAAAATTTTGAAAAACATGGTTTTTCGGTATCTTATTTTGAAAGTGCAAATGATGCAAAAAATTATCTTTTAGACAGCATAATCTCGCAAAAAGTTTCTATCGGAGGGTCTATGACATGTCACGCATTAGACCTTACAAATGCTTTAAAGGAGCAAAATCAAGTATTTTCTGTCGCAGAAGGAAACCTATGTCAAACACCAGACACCTACATAACATCGGCGAATGCCTTGTCTAAAACAGGTGTTATCGTGAATATTGACGGCAGAGGAAATAGAGTTTCTGCAAGTATTTATGGACCGAGCAAAGTAATTGTTATCTGTGGCACAAACAAGCTATGTGATGACGTTTCGTCTGCTATATCTCGTGCAAAAAATATCGCCTCGCCACTAAATGCAAAAAGGCTTAACCGAAATACTCCATGTGCTGTGGCTGATGAAATGAAATGTTACGATTGCAACTCAGACGACAGAATTTGCAGAGCGACTGCTATTTTAGAACGAAAACCAACAGGAATTTCTAGCTACGAATTGATTTTAATCGAGGAAAGCTTAGGATATTAAGGAGAGATTTATGAAAAAAGTTAGAATTTATGGTAATTTAGCGCTGATTGCATTTTTCGTCATCGCATATATAATCAGCCCGTCAAACCTAAACCCAATGTACGCCGAAGGTCTGTTTTCTTGGCTTTTTGTAGTGTCTGCATTTGTTGTTGTAAACTTTTTCTACGCATTATCAGGCATCAAATTAACTCAAGATGTCACAGGACGTGCAAAAATTAATATCGACACCAAAGTAAAAGGTTTCAAACCAGTTGTGACAGTTTTAGCAGTTTTATGGGGGATTTATTTTGTTGCAAACATCGCCTCTTCCCCGCTATTTAACTCAAAAGCATACAAAGACCAATTAGGCACACCAGAAATCACAGCATTCTCGGAAGATGTGCAACTTTTAGACCTGTCGCAAGTTCCAATCGTGGACAAATCGCTTGCATATTCACTTGCCGATAAAAAACTAGGCGAAAACCCAGGAATGGGGTCGCAAGTTTTCTTAGGCGAGCCTGTTATACAACAAATTAATGGCGAACTTTTCTGGGTAGTTCCTTTACAACACTCAGGATTTTTCAAATGGATTAGCAACATCGATGGTTCAGCCGGATATATAAAAGTTTCAGCGACAAACCTTCAAGATATCGAATTTGTTGAAACTCCGATTAAATACCAACCAAACTCATATTTCTTTGACGATATCGAGCGTTATTTAAGAATATTTGCTGGAAAATCTTTTGATGCAATGACAGACTATTCTTTTGAAATCGACGATGAAGGCAACCCGTATTGGATTATTACAACTTATAAAAACAATTGGTTATATGCATTACCAGAAGCAACTGGCGTTATAACTTTACAAGCAACAACTGGCGAAGTTAACGAATACTCTATCGATGAAATTCCATCATGGGTAGACAGGGTTCAACCAGAAGAATTTATTATGACGCAACTTAACAACCAAGGTGAGTATGTGCATGGTATTTTTAACTTCTCGAATTTAGATAAATTTATGACAAGTTCAGAAACTGCAATCATCTATAACGAAGGAAATTGCTACCTGTTTACAGGACTTACTTCTGTCGGTGCCGATGAATCTGCAATGGGCTTTATGATGGTAGATATGGTTACAAAAGAATCAAAATTATATCAAATTAGTGGTGCAACAGAGTCTGCTGCAATGAATTCTGCCGAAGGTGCTGTTCAGCAATTTGGATATTTTGCTACTTCTCCAATTATCATAAACCACAATGGAATTCCAACATATTTCATCACATTAAAAGACAATGGTGGACTTATTAAACAATACGCATTTGTATCAGTTTCAGACGTAACTAGCGTTGGTATCGGCGACACAATAAACAGTGCACTTCGCGATTATGACAGCGTTTTAGGCTCTACGAGTTCGTTTATTCCAGAAGGTGGCGAAGTTGAAACCATCAAAGGAAATGTTGTTCGTATAGGTAGCGAAAGCCTAGATACAGGCGTTGTATACAGCGTTATTTTAGACAGAAAAGACGATAAAATCTTTACAATTGTCGGCGAAACAAGCGCAGAACTTGTATTAACTGAAGTTGGCGATGAAGTGGAAATCACATTCTACGACAGCCAGTCTGGTGTTATAAAAGCCACAGAATTCGATAATTTAGAATTCGACCAATAATAAACTCAAAGGAGGCTTGCAATTGCAAAAGCCTCTTTTATCGTGTCAAAAAAGTTAGAAAAATTCTCCCAAATGCGTCCACGTCAGGTGGTCAGTTTTCCAAAGAATGAAATCCTTTTGGTCGACATCACAAGGTCGAAATATCCTTTTTTCGGCGAAATTTGATTGCTTTTTAGGGAAAACAGAGTTCTCCCGTACAAATTCGGTGAAAATTTAAAAGAGTGACAAAGTTTCAAAATTTACACTTTTGTATAAAATTTTACCCTATACATTATAAAAACCCGTCGACAAAACGGGTTTTTTTGAAACTCCCGAGTATGAAGGGAGTTTATTTTAAGTACATTAATTACAGCAATTATTAGGGTATCCAAATCCACCACCACAGCAGCAAACGATAACAATTAAAATTACTATAATCCACATAGTATCAAAATTATTGCAATACATAAAAATTCTCCCTTCTTTATATCAAATTAAATACAAGTGTTACCACAGCCATTGTTGCAGCCAGTTCCAAAGCCACCAAAGCATACTAATAAAGCGACTACGATTAAAATTATCCAAATATAATCATTGCCAAAAGTGTTACCACAAGTTGTTGCACAACCATTATTGCAGTTAGTTTGCCACATACTGTTTTCCTCCTTTCGTATTCTACTGTTACATACTATACAGAATTTGCTAAAAGTGTGAACGAAAAGTTTAAATTAATTTTACATATAAAATCATAACTTTGCTTGTAAAAATATTTTTTTTATAGTATAATTAATTTAGCGTAAGGAAAGGAAGTTTAAATATGCAAAAAATAGGATTTGATTGCGATAAATACTTGCAAATGCAATCGGAACACATAATCGAAAGAATTAAAAACTTTGACAATAAACTATATCTAGAATTCGGCGGAAAGCTTTTTGATGATTACCATGCTTCAAGGGTTTTACCAGGATTTTTACCGGATATAAAAGTTCGCCTGCTTTCTCAAATGAAAGACAAAGCCGAAATTATTATTGTTATTTCAGCAATCGACATCGAGAACAATAAAGTTCGCTCGGATTTAGGCATCACTTATGACGTTGATGTTTTACGTCTAATCGACGCTTTTAGAAGCATTGATTTATTTGTAGGCTCGGTAGTTATCACCCAATATAACAAACAAGCCTCGGCAGAAACTTTTAAAGCGAGATTAAATTCACTTGGTATAAAATGCTATGAGCATTATGAAATCAAAGGCTACCCTACGGAAATTTCTCATATAGTGAGTGACGAGGGTTATGGAAAAAATGAATATATCGAAACATCTCGTCCACTTGTAGTAATCACAGCACCAGGGCCTGGTAGTGGAAAAATGGCTACATGTCTTTCTCAACTTTACCATGACCATAAACGCGGTTTAAACTCTGGATATGCAAAATTCGAAACATTCCCAGTATGGAATTTGCCATTATCTCACCCAGTAAATATCGCGTATGAGGCGGCAACAGTAGACCTTAAAGACGCAAATATGATAGACCCTTTCCACCTAGAAGCATACTCAGAAACTACAATCAACTATAATCGTGACATAGAGGTTTTCCCAGTTTTAGATGCTATTTTTACTAGAATTTATGGCACAAACCCATATAAATCACCGACGGATATGGGTGTTAATATGGCTGGAAAATGCATTTCTGACGACGATGTGACTTGTGAGGCTGCAAGACGTGAAATCATTAGAAGATACTTCCACGAAAAATGCCTAGTTCGCCAAGGCTTGTCGACAGAAGATAAAATATTTAAATTAGAATTACTTATGAAACAAGCGAAAACAAGCATAGAAGACAGAAAAGTTTCTGAAGTATCCGAGCAAAAAGCTTTAGAAACAGGCTCTCCTGCTGTTGCAATCGAGCTTTCTGACGGTTCTATTGTGACAGGAAAAACATCTGATTTATTCGGGGCTTCTTCTGCTGCAATCTTAAATGCCATTAAACATCTTGCAAATATTCCAAAAGATGTGCCTGTTTTATCCCCTGCAATAATCGAACCTATCGGAAAAGTTAAAACCGATATGCTAGGCTCAAAAAACCCTCGTATCCACACAGACGAGCTGCTTTTAGCTCTATCGATTTCTGCTGTAACAAACCCAACTTCGGCACTAGCACTAAAGCAAATCGAGAAATTAAAGGGCGCCGAGGCTCATTCTAGCGTAATTTTATCTCAAGTAGACGAAAAAACGCTTAAAAAAATCGGCATAAACCTTACTTGCTCTGCAAAATACGAAACATCGAAATTGTATCATAAATAACAAAAGCTACCCCACTCGGGGTAGTTTAGACTTTCGCAAAAGGGGTAAGATAGAGAAAATTGCATAAAAGTTAAAGTCGTTTGTCAAGTTTTTTAAAAACCCCTCTATCCAAACGAGTAGTTTGGTCGCATTCACAAATGCGAAATACCCTTTTTTCGACGAAATTTGCTTGCTTTTTAGGTAGAACGCAGTTCTCCCCTACAAATTTGGCGAAAATTTAAAATCGTGATGAAGTCACAAAATAGTGAAACCCTATTTTCGAATAGGGTTTTTTATCTCTTAATTTTTAAAAATTTCATGTAAATTTTTATCGATATATATACATATAATACAAAAGTAAAATTTGTTTAAAAAACCTTGACAAAACCTAGAATATGTGATATAATTCTATTTACCTATGCAGGACTTGTAGCAAAGGGCTATTTTGTCAATTGCAAAGGGAGGCCAAAATTTAAGGAGGTGCCGAAATGCGCGTAAAAGTTACATTAGCGTGTACAGATTGCAAACAAAGAAACTACGACACAATGAAAAACAAAAAAAACAATCCAGATCGTTTAGAAATGAATAAGTTTTGTCGTTTCTGTAAAAAGCACACTGTTCACAGAGAAACAAAATAATTTTTTTGGAAAGGGTGTGTTTTAATTGTCAGAATTAAATAATAAAGATACTGAGCTTAAAAAAGAAAACAAAGACAAAAAATCTTCGAAACCTGCCAAAAAGAAACAAAACAAAACGCTAAAATGGTTTAAAGAACTTAAAGCTGAAGCAAAAAAAGTTGTATGGCCTACTCGTCATGCAGTTTTAAACAACACAGGTGTTGTTTTAAGCACAGTTTTAATGGCTTTAGTTGTTATAGCTGGACTAGACTTTGTATTTAAATTTATAAGTCACGCACTTATAAGCTTAGGTTAAACTAAAGGGGGATTGAACTATGTCAGAACTTGCTAGATGGTATGTTATAAATACTTACTCAGGTTATGAGAACAAAGTTTGCTCGACTATCGAACAAGCTGTTGAAAATCGTAAACTCCATAATCTGATTCACAAAGTTGTTATACCACTTGAAACTGTTGAAGAAGTTAAAAATGGCGTAGTCAAGGAAGTTTCTAAGAAGCTTTTCCCAGGCTATGTAATGCTTAAAATGGTTTTAAATGATGATAGCTGGATTATTGTCAGAAACACAAGGGGTGTTACAGGGTTTGTTGGTGCAGATTCTAAGCCAACTCCATTATCAGAAGAAGAAGTAAGACGTTTTGGTCTTGAAAAATACGACACTGATGAAGCAATGGAAATCAAACGCGAAGTTATTATTCCGTTCGAAGTTTCAGATTCTGTCAGAGTTTGTGCAGGTCCTTTAGAAGGTTCTGTTGGTATTGTTTCCGAAATCGATAAAGAAAAAGGAACAGTACTTGTACTTGTATCTATGTTTGGTAGGGAAACTCCAGCCGAACTAGATATCGCGAGTGTTAAACCACTTGCAACGTAAACTAAAGTGGAAGAGCTAAATGCTCGCCATTACCACATTTTTATTGAGGAGGTGCTCCCAAATGGCACAAAAAGTAGTAGGTTATATAAAACTTCAAATTCCAGCAGGTAAAGCAACACCTGCACCACCAGTAGGTCCTGCATTAGGTCAACATGGTGTTAATATTATGTCGTTTACTAAAGAATTTAATGAGCGTACAAAAAATGATATCGGTATGATTATCCCAGTAGTAATCACTGTTTATGCAGACCGTTCATTCAGCTTTATCACAAAAACTCCACCAGCTCCAGTGTTAATCAAGAAAGCTTGTAACATCGAAAGCGGTTCTGCAGTTCCACAAAAAGATAAAGTTGCAAAAATCAGCAAAGAAGACGTAAGAAAAATTGCTGAAATCAAAATGCCAGACTTAAACGCTGCATCTGTTGAAACTGCTATGAGCATGATCGCAGGTACTGCACGTTCTATGGGCGTTGTTGTAGAAGATTAATTATTAAAGCCAGTATGGCATAAATACGTGGGAGGAACGTCGTTTCCGAGTAACCACTTAAGGAGGATTTAACCTATGCGTAGAGGTAAAAAATACGTTGAAAGCGCAAAAATGATTGACCGCGCTAAATTATACGACCCGTCAGAAGCTTTAGAAGCAGTAATTAACGTTGCTAAAGCAAAATTTGACGAAACAGTTGAAGTTCACATCAAATTAGGTGTTGACTCAAGACACGCTGACCAACAAGTTCGTGGTGCTATCGTTTTACCACACGGTATTGGTAAAGATGTTAAAGTTTTAGTATTCGCTAAAGGCGCTAAAGCTGACGAAGCAAAAGCTGCTGGTGCTGATTATGTTGGTGCTGAAGATATGCTTGAAAGAATTCAAAAAGAAAACTTCTTTGACTATGATGTAGTAATCGCTACTCCAGATATGATGGGTGTAGTTGGTCGTTTAGGTAAAGTATTAGGTCCAAAAGGCTTAATGCCAAACCCAAAAGCTGGTACTGTTTCTATGGACGTTACTAAAGCTGTAAACGAGTCTAAAGCTGGTAAAATTGAATACCGTTTAGACAAAACTAACATCATTCACTGCCCAATCGGTAAAGTATCTTTCGGTGCTGAAAAATTAGCAGATAACTTCAACGCTTTAGTTGGCGCTGTTGTAAAAGCTAAACCAGCTGCTGCAAAAGGTCAATACATCCGTTCATTAGTTGTAGCTTCAACAATGGGTCCTGGTGTTAAAATCAACCAAGCAAAAGTTTCTGAATAATTACAAAACCAATCCGAAAGGGTTGGTTTTTTTTGCTATTTTATAGGTTTTTTTAAAATATTTCCAAATACTTTATGGTAAATAAACCCTGTGATATAGCGAAATATGGAAAAATTTGTCGATGTTGTTCACAGAATTTTAACATTTAGCACCTTAGCGTAACTTTTTTTACAGTTTTTTCAAAAAATAATGTAATTAGGCTTATTTTTTGAAAATTACTGACGATAATAAATTTATAAGAAAATAGAATTATGGAAAAGGGGGGACATAAGATGTTTCCGATTATAAATTCAAATAATTTAATAAGAAACGTTGGTAAACCGAAAAAGTCAGAAAACATTGCTGATACGGCTCAAAAAGAGCAAAATTACGACCAAGCAGAATTTTCAGAAATTCTTTCGCAAGATGAGAAAAATATCAAAGACTTAGTAGCAAAAGTTTCAAATGACGTGCGTGTTCGTCCTACTCAAAACAGAATTTTAGAACTTCGTAATCAAGTTTTAGATGGCACTTATAAGCCAAATTCGTCAGAAATAGCATCGAAAATGATGCTTAAAATCGAGGTATAGAGTATGAACAATTTCAAGAGTTTTTTAAATTTTTTACAAAGCCTAAACCAAGAGTTTTTAAAACTTCATTCGCTACAATTGAAAATAATCGCCGCTGTTAAAAGCCACGATTTAGATACATTAAACGCACACATTAAAGAAGAACAGGCTCTATCGCTTTCTCTTCGTGGATTAGAAATAAAAAAGAAATCCCTTATCTCAGAAATCGGGCTTGCAGGCGTCCCTCTAAGAGAACTTCACAACCACTGCGACCCTTCTCTTAAAGACGAAACTTTAGCCATCGTAACAAAACTTCTAAACGACTACAATACTTTAGAAGAAGTTCGCAAAAAATCTGTTGCAATTATAGAAAAACATCTAAGTATTGTTAATAACGGATTAATTAATCGTGGTGTTGTTCTCGAAACAACTGCAAACTACGAAATAGCCCCAAATAAAACAGAAAATATGCGCACTGATTTCAGGGCATAAGGAGGAAAATATGAGTACATTTGGCACTTTTAATACAGCGCGACTAGGGATATATGCTGCACAAAAAGCTATTGATGTTACCGGTCATAATATCACAAATATCAATACCGTAGGATATACAAGACAATCTCTAGACCAAGTCGCTTTATCTGGCTCTAATAACGATAAATACTATTCACAGTACAATATAAACGCTGGACGTGGTGTTTTAACAACTGGGCTTTCGCAATATCGCGATGCTGCTTTTGACCTATCATATCGCTCTGCAATCTCTGATTTATCTTCTGCCGATACAACATTAGCAGGTTTGCAAGACATCGCGAGAATTTTAGACGAAGTTGGACTAGGTGGCGACGCCGACCAAGACGACGGTGTGCTTTTAGACCAATTTAATGAACTGCGTGACTTAATTTCTTCGGCTAATACAAGTGGTATCGAAGGGTACGACGCGTTAATTCGTTCTGCTGCGACTTCACTTACTACAATCTTCAATACATATTCAGACAAACTTGACGATTTAGAAGGAAATTACGAAGTTAAGCTTGACGAGGCTACAAGACAAGTCAATTTGATTTTAGACGATATCGCATATCTAAATGACGCTATCCATAAAGCCGAAATTCGTGGCGATAGCGCTTTAGAATTAAAAGACGAAAGAAATCTTCAATTAGATAAATTAAGCGAATACATTAAAGTCGACATCACTTATGAAAAAGTCGATGTGGGCGCTGGAACTATGGTTGACCAATTAAAAATCAGTATTCATGACTATGAAAACGATGACCAACCTGTTTATTTAGTCCATGGAGAATATTCTAGAGATTTAACTATCGATAATACCACTGGCAACCAAAATGTTGTTTTCGGAGTGCTAAACGACCTTGATGGTGACGTTTATAAACCTGCTGTTATAACCGATGCCACTGGTGCACTTGTCCAACATGAAAAAGAGGCACAATTTGACGATGTTATCGGTGTTTCTGACACTGCTTTATACGGCGCATTCCAATCTATTAGAGAATTTTTAACCGAGAGTGGCGAATTTTCTTATAATGATGCCGAAACTACCGACCCTACTTCAATCGAGTATGACGAAGATGCATTATCTAAAAAAGGCATCCAGTTCTACCAAAATTCTCTTGATGTTTTAGCACGCGAATTTGCAGCTGTTTTTAATGCACTTAATACAACTGATGCAGACGGAAACGATATCACAGCCGACCTTGATGGCGCTGGAAATCTATTTAGTATTTCTTCCGACTCAAACGATACAACTGGCATCAATGCTGGGAATATATCTATATCAAAAGGCTGGTCAGAAGGCGATGTTTCTATTCTTTCTAGCACAACTATCGGTGCACCGTCAGACGACCGTACTAACCTTGCAAGATATCTTGCTTCATTCGATAAAAATGTGGACTATCTTGTAAACCCTGCTGACACAACATCACCATCACTTTTTGAAGGCACTTTTGAAAATATGTTTATAAATATTCAAGGAACGCTTGCTCAAAGTGAACAATCTATGACAACTGTTACAAACACTTATGCGAACATGGCAAACGAACTTTATGTTAGTCGTGATAGCATTACAGGTGTAGACTTAAATGACGAGGCTTCGAATCTAATGACTTATCAAGCTGCATATACTGCTGCAATTCAACTTATGACAACATTAGACGAAGCACTTCAAACTCTACTTAATATGGGCGCGTAAGGAGGCTATTTAATATGATGCGTGTTACAACAAGGGGTACACTTTACACTTATAAATCGAATTTATCTGGTGTAACTGCAAACCTAAATAGCTCGATAGAGCAAGTATTATCAGGTAGAAATTTCAGTTCTTTTGCTGAAGATCCTGCTGGTGCTACAAGGGCATTTAAAATTCATAGCTCGGCTAATGAAATCAATGCTCAACTTTCAAATATTGAATCTGCAACAGGTAAATTCCAATCTGCGTGGTCAAATATGGAAACTGTTGTCGATGACCTTGCCAATGAATTTGGTACTGTGCCAGCTTTACAAGGGCTTAATGGCACAAATCTTGACAATTTAGAATACCAAGCACAATCACTTCGCTCGGGTGCAGAAGCAATCGTGCAATCGTTAAACGCACAATATGAAAGTGACTATATTTTTGCAGGTGCAGACACTCAAAATCCTCCATTTAGCATAGTCGAGGATGCAGAAGGACTTAGCCACCTTGCTTATCGTGGTGTTATGCTTGATGCTGACCTTGATTTAGACTATGTTGATGCAGACGGAAACACTATTCCAAAAGACCCTGCCGACCCTACTGCTGGCAATTATACAAACTTAGAAATGCTTGATAAATGGAATCAAGAAAGCATGCACATCGATATCGGTCTTGGCTTTGCTGTCGATGACAATGGCGATGTTTTACCTGATACTGCCTATAATGCTGCTATTTCTGGCATAGAGTTTCTAGGCTATGGATTAGATGCCGACGGAAACCCAAAAGACGTGGTTTCTACTATGTTCCGTCTTGCAGATATTTTTGAAAGCTATGACGAAACTAGGGCCGACGAATGGGGTGGAAAATTTGATACAGCTAATTCTCTTGTAACAGGATTTCAAACTTCACAAGAAAGCATGATTGAAAAGCATGCCGAACTTTCAGCAGACGTTAAAGTATTAGAAACTTCTACTAAAATTCTAGAAGACACCTTTGAATCGCTGAATTCAGAGCGTGCATATATCGAAGATGTGGATTTAGCAGACGCAATTTCTGAACTTTCTTGGGCTCAAACAATCTATAACGCGGCTTTAAGCATGGGAAATAGTGTAATTCCAGACACACTTTTTGATTACATGAGATAGCGCAAGTCATTATACTTTTAGTAAAGGGGATTAGAGTATGTATCCATTAATTGAAATAAAAACAGTTCCAATTGAAATTCAAATGAAAACAAAGCATGCAGAAATTAAATATGCATCTGGTTCTGCAGAGCTAGAGGTTTCAACCGATAGTGGTGGTTTAAAAATCAAAAGCCGTCCTATTAAAGTAAATATTGACACTTTTGAGGCTAGAAACTCAATAGTGCCTACAACTGTAAGTAATATCGAGCAGGCAGCTGATAACGGAATACAAAGCGCCTACGAGGCTACATCTGCGACAGTTAACGACGGTAAAATGCTACTTAAAGCAAAGGTTGGGCAAAATGTCACAGCCGAGCTTGCAAAACGCGATACTATCGGAACACTTTCGAATGTAAATGTAAAGTTTCTACCAGATGTTCCTCCAGAAATAAGTTTTGAGGGTGGCGATTTGTCTATCCAATATGAAATGGACAAACTGAATTTCGACTGGCGAATGAACCAATTTGACATGGAATTTACCCCTGGTGACATCGAGTTTACAGTGACTCAACAGCCAGAAATCATTATAAACTATGTCGGTTCCCCTATCTATGTACCTCCATCTTCAGCACCTGACTACGAGCCAAAATTCTCTGTGGAGGCTTAATAATGACAACAAATACAAAATATTTTGGAATGATAGACTATGATAACAGCGATGTTCTATCTTTTCCAAACGGAATTTTCGGTTTTGAAGACGAGCATGAATTTTTGCTTTTGCCTTTTGGTGACAGTAGCACAAATCTACTTTGTTTTCAAAGCTTAAAAACACCATCGCTTGCTTTTGTTTCAATGAATCCGTTTTCGTTAAACCCGTCTTATGCGCCTATTTTGCAAGAAGACGAGCTTTCTTATATGAAAGCATCTAAAAGCGAAGACTTATGTTACTATGTTTTTTGCGTTGTTCGCGACCCTGTTTCTGATAGTACGGTTAATTTAAAATGCCCAATTGTTATAAATGACGAGCTTAGAATTGCTTGCCAAGTTATTTTAGACAGTACGGAATTAAATATGCGTCATAAATTATCAGAATTTAAAAATGGGGTGTAACTATGTTAGTTTTAAAAAGAAAAGTCGGAGATTCACTTTTAATCGGCGATGATATTAGCATTAAAATTGTATCAATCGACCCAAACGGAAAAGTAAACATAGGCATAGATGCACCAAAAGACGTGCTGATTTTGCGAAGTGAACTAAAACAAGCTACCGATGTAAACTTAGCATCGGCTGATATCGACGAAAATGTGTTAAATGCATTTTTAGGAAAATAGGAGGAAATTTATATGATGGATAGCATAGCCCTTGCCTCTATGAGCATGGCTCAGGCGCAAGTTACCCAAGGTTTATCTCTTGCAATGACAAAAGAAACGATGGATAGTCAAGAAGTTATTGCAAATAATCTTATCGAAATGATGAATGATATTCCAAAACTAGGCAAATACATCGACACTTACGCATAATTTTTAAAGGACGGATTTTCCGTCCTTTTTCAATACAAAATTTCATTATACTAAAGCAGATATCAGTTTAATATCGAAATAAACCTTGAAATTAAGCACTGTTTATAGTATAATTATTATATATGTAATTTTTTGAAAAGGTGATTTAACTATGGAAGATATCATTTACGCTTTAGATATAGGCACTAGAAATATTATAGGAATGATTGCCACTAAAAATGGCGAAAAAGTTTCCATAACTCATATCGAGAAAAAACCTCATTCTAAACGTGCAATGAAAGATGGTCAAATTGAAGACATCGAACAAGTGGCAAAAGCTGTTCGCGAAGTCACTGAAATTTTAGAAAAAAGGCTAGGAACAAAGCTTAAAAAAGCTTGTGTTGCAGCCGCAGGACGTGCTTTAAAAACCCAATCAGGTAGCGCATCTTTAGAGTTAAAAGCCCCTGAAATTATTAATGACGATAGAATAACTTCTCTTGAGGCTATGGCAGTTTCAAATGCAGAGGAGAAATTAACAAATACAGATAAACGTATGTTTTTAGTCGGCTATACCGTTGTAAAAAACCTATTAGACGGCTACCCTATCTCGAATATGAAAGGACACACAGGGCAGAATTTTGAAGTTTCTGTTTTGGCAACTTTTCTACCGAGCGAAGTTATCGACAGCCTATATGCTGTTATGCGTGCGTCAAATTTAGAAATCGACACTCTAACTTTAGAGCCTATTGCAGCGTTAAATGCGGCAATTCCAAAGGATTTAAGGCTTTTAAACCTCGCTTTAGTTGATATTGGTGCTGGTACTTCCGATATTGCGATTTGCAAAGACGGAGCTGTTGTCGGCTATACAATGGCGACGGTTGCTGGCGATGAAATCTCCGAAACACTTATGAAAAACCTGCTTGTCGACTATAACACTGCCGAGCATATTAAAATGCAAATCGGAAAATCCGAAGAAATTCGTTTTACAGATATTTTAGGATTTGAGCAAAGTTTAAAGCAAAATGAAATCACAAAAATCCTTGAAAGCGCCTCGAAAAACCTTGCAAAAGAAATCGCCGACAGAATTTCACAAATAAATAATGGCACTCCGTCCGCAGTGTTTTTAGCTGGTGGTGGCAGTAAACTTTCAGGACTTCGTGAGGAAGTTGCAAAATCGCTTGAAATGGACGACAGAAGGGTCGCTATTGCCGGTGGCCACTTTAAAAACAGTGCATATTCTGATAATTTCGACCTTGAAGACCCAGAATATACCACGCCTCTAGGCATTGCAATTTCGACAGGGCTAAACCTTTTAAGCGAAAGCTATCACGTTACATTAAACGGAGCGCAAGCGAAATTGTTCCGTAATGGTACAGTTACTGTTTTAGAACTTCTTATGATGAATGGACACACTTATATGGACTTTATCGGCAAAAGTGGTTCGTCGACTATTATTGAAATTGACGGAAAGAAAAAAGTGTTCCATGGTGCTCCTGCAACTCCTTCGGAGCTTAAAATCAACGGAAAAGTAGCGAAATTATCCGATATTGTAAACACTGGCGATAAAATTACTTTTATTCCTGCAAAAACTGGCGAAAATAATATAGTTTTTGCCTATCAATTAATGGATATGTTCGATGCTTATGGAGTAATTTTAGACGATAATTTGCTAGATGAAGACAGCCAAATTCCGACAAATTCTTCGGTTAAACTGGAATACAATTCGGAATCAAGCAAAAAAACTGTGGAAAAATCTGCTGATACACAACCAGAGAAACCAATCGCAAAAACTGCATACTCATTCTTTTTAAATGATAATCCACTAGATTTAGACGGAAAAGACGATGGTTCTCCATATTTCGTCATGGATTTATTAGAATATTCGGGGCTTGATTTTGGCAATATCTCAAAACGTGTTATAATCACTGTAAACGATGAAGACCGACCATTCACACATATTTTAGTTAGTGGTGACAAAATCAGAATTTGCTACGAAGATGAAACCGAGGGGTACAATGAATAAAAAATATATAATTATGCTTGCAATCATATCACTTTTCCTTTATGGATGTGGTGGTGGAGATGCAGCAACAGAAGAAACGCCTACCGACGAGATTACTGAAACTGTCGAAGGCGAAACTGATGGTGAGGAAACAGGTGACGAGGAAACAGGTGGTGAAGACACATCTTCCGAAGACCCGACAGACGTGACAGAAGACACGACTGAAACCGACGAGCCTACCGAAGATGTTACTGACGGTGAAGATGTTACTGATGTCGAAGATGATAGCACCGAGATGACAGACGATGAACTAAATGCAGAACTCCAATCATTAATCGACGATTTTACGCGTGGAGATATCGAAATTCCTACGGAAATTCCAGAAACTTATGCGATTTATGACATAACTGTTCCTGCTTTCAACACATTAGAAACATTTCCTACCGAATATTATTGGCTTGCATATTCTCATGATAACAATAATTCGATTAACATAACCTACTCGTCAATTGAAAATAATATCGAGCTTTTAAATGAATATATCGAAATTATGAAAGCCGAAGGATTTACTCCGCTGGTTTTCTCTGATGAAATACCTGATTCCGATGTTTTTTCTGATATATTTGTTACGCTAGAAACAGTGCCTAGTGACACTACTACCTCTCTGTTTCTTGCCAAAAATAATGAAAGTTTAAACGGAAGTTATGTACTTGAAATCCTTGCAAATAATATAATTATCGATATAAACCCTAAATTTGAAGAGGGTGCGCTTTTTGTTGCTGAAAGCGAAACGGCAAGCTCTGGGCGTGAGCCTGTCGACGCTCTATCTGTCGACGACACTATCGATATAATTCGCTCATTTACTCCGTCTGAACTAGGCTTAACAGGCGAAAGCATGGAAGATTTTGAAATATTATTTGAAGACGGAATTGCACTTATCGAAGGTTCAACTGCCGCTAGAATTAATGTTTATGAAAAAGGCACTAGCAATATTGTCGGCTCGTATCTTGTGGCTCTTGATAATTCTGCTGTTTATAAAATCGAAAATGACACAAACGGTGTAACTGTTATTCGTTAACACTAATTCATACATAAAATCGACACTACCTATTAGGTAATGTCGATTTTTTTATAAATTTACATAAATTACTTAATTTTGCACAAGATATTTATGAGGTGATTTTATGTATTTTTTAATCGGAGCGCTAGTCGGTGCAATAAATGGATTTTTCGGTGCTTTTGGTGGAATGATTTTAATTCCTTTGCTAATAAAATTTGGAAAATTAGAACAACAAAACGCATTTGCAACGTCAATTTCGATAATTTTACCATTATCTATAATCTCTAGTGGCATTTATATTTACAATGGAAACTTCGATTTAAACCTAGCACTCCCCTTTTTGCTCGGTGGTTTTTTCGGTGGAATAATTTCAGGCAAAGTCTTTAAAAAAGTTCCTATTTTATGGCTAAAACGCTTTCTAGGTGCAGTTATAATCTATGGAGGTATACGAAGTCTTTTATGATAAATTTTATTTTAGGCGTTCTTTTCGGAATACTTTCTGGATTTGGAATTGGTGGTGGGAGTATTTTTATTTTGTATCTCACTATGGTTCTTGGTGTTTCGCAAATCGTATCTCAAGGAATAAATCTCACATATTTTGTGTTTTCTGCAAGCCCAGCGCTATTTTTTCACCTAAAAAATAAGCTTGTAGACAAAAAAGCAATGGTTCACTGCACTATATCTGGTATTTTCTCGACAATAGCCTTTGGATTTCTAGCAAACAATATAGACACTAGCATTTTGAGAAAAATTCTAGGTGTAATTCTTATAATTATTGGGTCAAAATTGGTTTTTACAAAAAAATTACCTAAATAATAGCGAAAATTTGACAAAATATTTAACATTTAACAGGTTGATTTTTCCGTTCATTTATGTTATAATTTATCATATTAAATTAATAAAGGAGAAATTAAATGAGATATGCAGTTATTTTATGCGATGGCATGGCTGACTATAAAATAGAAGAACTTGGTAACAAAACTCCTATGATGGTTGCAAAAAAGCCCAACATGGACGCTTTAGCCAAAGAGGGTACACAAGGTTTAGCTATCACCCTATACGATGATTTACCAAAAGGTAGTGATGTTGCAAATATGTCCGTTTTAGGCTATGACGCGCACGAGGCTTATACTGGTCGTTCTCCTATCGAAGCGCTAGGCTTAGATATAGAACTTTTCGATAATGACACTGTTTTTAGACTGAATTTAGTAACTATTTCTACTGATGATGTTCCTTTTGAAAATAAAACAATATTAGACCATAGTGGTGGCAAAATTACAAATGAAGAGGCGTATGAGCTTATTGATGCACTAAAAGATGAGTTTTCTTCAGATGAACTTTCTTTTTATCGTGGCGTTAGCTACCGTCATATTATGACGTGGAAAAATATAAATTACGACTACACAATGACACCTCCACACGATATTTTAGGACAAAAAATCACTGAATATATGCCAAAAGGTGCTTATTCTGAAAAAGTTATCGATATGATGAAGCGTTCTTACGACCTTCTTATGGCACACCCTGTAAATATCCGTCGTATGGAAAAAGGGCTAGAGCCTGCAAACAGCATTTGGTTATGGGGCGAAGGAACAAAGCCGAAATTCACTTTATTCAAAGAAAAATACAATGTTTCTGGTTCGGTTATCACAGCAGTTCCACTAATTCAAGGTATCGCAAGAGGAATTGGACTAAATGTAATCGAAGTTGAAGGCGCAACTGGGGATTATGATACAAATTATGCTGGAAAAGGCGAAGCTGGTGCAAATGCTATCAAAAATGGCGATGAATTTTTATTTGTACATATCGAAGCGCCAGACGAATGTGGACACGACGGTGACACTGAACTAAAAGTAAAATCTATCGAACATATCGACGAAGAAATTCTTCCTAGAGTGAAAAAGGCATTAGATGAAACTGGTGAAGATTATAAAATCTTAATCATGCCAGACCACGCAACTCCGATTGTCCTTCGTACACACACAGCAGACCCAATTCCGTATTTAATTTATGACAGTGCAAATAAAGTAGCTGGAGTAGAAAGATTCGACGAAGATTCTGCCAAAGAAACAGGAAATTTCTATGATGACGCATTCAATATCATGGGCGATTTTACAAAAAAATAAACTAAAAGCTGTCTAATATGACAGCTTTTTTTGTAATTTGACAAAATATGTAAAATATGATAATCTTTATATATATTAATTTTATTTTATTGGAGGTCAGTATGGAATTTATTTTTGAAAATTTATCATTTATTTTACCGTTTTTAATCTCTTTTTTCAGCCTTTTCTTCAGTGTTTATTCTCTTTTTTTATCAAAAAGAAAAACATATATCGAAAATGTATCTAACGAACGTTTAGTGCGAATGACAGAACTGCGAGAATTACTTTTATCATTTGCTACCGAATACAACAAGAGTAATCGTGACATAGAAACTCTTAAAAATATCAAGTTTAATATTATGTTATACCTCTCAAATACAAATAAAAATCAAATACCACTTATAAACGTACTCAATAAATTTGAACTATATGAGAAAAATTATATATCGGACTTAACTGATGCTTCCCAAATTGCATTAAATTGTGCTTGGAAAGTGTATAAAACTGAATCCTTTTATAGCAAAAAAATGCAAAAGGCTATAAGGAAAGTTGATTATCGCAACAATGTTTCTTTTGAGCCTTAACACAAAAAAGGTGCTGTCGTATTTTGACAGCACCTTTTTATTAAAACATTTCTTTTCTTCTTGAAAGATTCATAGTTCCGTCTTGCATATCTTTTAGGTTGTCTAGGCATTTGCCTGTACCTAATGCTACGCAAGAAATCGCATCTTCTGCAACAGCAGTTTTAATGCCAACAGTAGCCTCGATTAATCTGTCTAACCCACTAATTAGCGAGCCACCACCTGTCATAAGTATACCATTTGTAGAAATATCCGACACAAGTTCTGGTGGAGTTCTTTCTAAAACAGAGTGAATTGCCTCAAGCATTCTTGAAGAAACTTCTTCAAACGCCTCGATAGTTTCATCAGAAGTGATAGTAATTTCTCTTGGTAAACCAGTAAGTAGGCATCTACCACGAATATTCATGCTTTCACTTTCTTCTTCTTTATAAACCGAGCCGATTTGCTTTTTAATTTGCTCAGCAGTTCTATCACCGATTAAAATATTATATTTTTTTCTAACATATTTAACAATTGCATCGTCAAACTTATCCCCTGCGATTTTGATTGAAGTAGATTCAACAATACCACCTAAAGAAATAACCGCAACATCAGTAGTACCACCACCAATATCGACAATCATATGCCCATCAGGTTGAGAAATATCGATACCCGCGCCAATAGCAGCTGCAACAGGTTCTTCGATTAAAAACACCTTTTTCGCGCCTGCTTGCATACACGCGTCGATAACTGCTCTTTCTTCAACTTCTGTGATTATAGAAGGAACACAAACCACTATATTTGGTTTAAGTAATTTAAAACCAAGAACTTTTTTGATAAATTCTTTAATCATTTTTTCTGTCATTTCATAGTCAGAAATCACACCTTCACGAAGTGGTCTAATCGCCACAATATTTCCAGGTGTTCTACCTAACATTTTTTGTGCATCAAGCCCAACGCTTAAAATTCTACCGTTAGTTTTGTCCACAGCCACAACAGATGGCTCGCATAAAATAACGCCTTTGCCCTTTGCATAAACTAAAATCGATGCCGTACCTAAGTCAATCCCTATATCGTTTGTAATTCCCATTTTACACCTCTTGTTAAATTTCATTTATATACTAAAAATAGTAATCTTATTTATATGGCTTTCATAAAAATTATGATGTCCACTGATTTCGCGCCTGCTTTAAGCAGTGCATTTTTCGCCGAATTAATTGTCGCACCTGTCGTTAAAATATCGTCAAAAAGCAGAATTTTCTTGCCTTTAACATTTTTTATCACAACAAATGAATTTTTTGCATTCTTTTCTCTGTCAATAGCATTTAGCTCCGACTGTCTTTTTCTATGCCTTTTATGCAATGTTTTTATAGCTTTAAACTTTGAAAATTTCAAAATTTCCAAAACTTGATTATAGCCTCGCTCGTGATATCTCTTAAAAGAAATTGGAATATAAGTAATTATGTCTATTTCATCATAGTCCAAATCCTTTAAAAATATACAGGAAAAAGTTTTAGAATAATGCTTTTTTCCGTTAAATTTATATCTTTTAAACGCAGTTCTTAAAGGTTCATCATATTTATATAGATATCTTATCTCGTCTTTTTCTAAAAGCTTTAACGATGAAATATCATTTTTGCAATTTTCGCAAAGGGTAGTCCCCTCTTTTTTGCATATAATACAACTTTCTTTAAACAATAGCGTCCTCCGATGTACCGATAATTCTAATTTTAAGTCCACTATAACGCTTACGCTTACGATTATTTTCAATCATTTTGCATAAAGCCTCTTTGTCACCAACCAAAACTAGAAGTTTTTTTGCACGAGTTATACCAGTATATAAAACATTTCTCGTCATTAAATTTCCGATATTATTCGGAATAACCATAACCACGACATCAAATTCGCTACCCTGAGATTTATGAACTGTAAGCGCGTATGCTAAATCCAGTTCATTTAGCATCTCAAACGAATAAAGTGCGATTTTATCGTCGAAATTTATTGATAATGTTTCCGAAAGCATATCGATTTTTATAATTTCACCGATTTCTCCATTAAAAATACCAATACCACTTGTATCGCCTTTAATCCACATAATATCATAATTATTGCGAATTTGCATAACTTTATCGCCCTGTCTAAAGATTAAATTCCCAAATCTTTTCTCTGGTAGTTTATCTTTAGCTGGGTTTAGCGTTTCTTGCAAACGCTGATTTATTGAAATTGTTCCAGCTTTATTTTTTTTCGATGGCGAAATAACCTGTATTTGTGCCTGATTTATAGAATAATGTTTCACAAGTCGCTCTTTGCAAAGCGAAACCACCTCATCAAGCATTTCTCCTTCATTATCTAGATGCTTAAAAAAGAAATCTCCATCTTTTTTTGCCGGAAGTAGCCCTTGCCCACGATTAACATTATGTGCATTAAGGACAATAAGGCTCTCTTTTGCCTGTCTAAATACTTCTGTAAGGCTTATCACATTAAATCTCCCTGAAGAAATTACATCTGATAAGAAATTGCCAGCACCCACAGGGGGCAATTGGTCTGGGTCACCTACAAAAATTATTTTTGTACCGAATTTTAATGCTTTTAAAAGCCCCTCGATTAAATTTATGTCAATCATAGACGCTTCGTCGACAATTATTGCATCAGTTTCAATTTTATTTTCCTCATTTTTTGCAAAAACCATCTTCGAACTGTCCATATCATAATTCGGCTCAAGTAGCCTATGAATAGTCTTAGCTTCCCTTCCACAAACCTCGCTCATGCGCTTAGCCGCACGACCAGTAGGTGCACAAAGTTCCACAGAAAGACCCATCGCCTCTAAAACGTGAATTATACCCTCGACAGTTGTAGTTTTTCCTGTACCCGGTCCACCTGTAAGGATAAAAACGCCACCACTTGCTACATAACGTAGCGCATTTTTTTGGCTTTCCTCATAAGTTTTCCCGAGTTCCATCTCTATTTCGCCGATAAACTCGTCAATATTTATGTCAATTTTATTAGCATACTCTTCAAACGCCAACAAATACCGGCTTACATAATCTTCTGTATAATACATATAATTTAAGTAAACTGCCGATACATTTGCAATATTTTCAATAAAAATCGAATTTTCTAACATAAGTTCTTCGATATTTTGTGTAATTTGGTCAATTTCTTGTTCCAAAAGAGAACTTGTCGCAGATTTAAGCTTTTCAAGAGGAATAAATGAATGCCCATTTGTCAAATTATGACGCAAAACATACAAAACTCCTGCTTTCGAACGCATATCGCTCTCTCTATCAACGCCCAAACTATCTGCTATTTCATCGATTTTCAAAAAATCTACTCCGAAATAATCATCGCATAAAATATACGGATTTTCCGTCATAATATTTACAGCATCGTCAGAAAAACGTTTATACGCCTTGCTCGCCACTTCAATAGGCAAGCTATATTCAATCAAAAAGTCAATAATAAAACGAATATGTGTAATTTTTGCAAAATTTTGTGATATAGTATACGCTTTTTTAACCGAAATTCCGTCTATATCTGCTAAAGCATTCGGATTATTTGCAATAATTTCAAAAGTCGAAAGTCCGAAGTTATCAACGATTTTTTCTGCTAGTTTCCTACCAATTCCTTTGATAATTCCACTTCCTAAGTAGTCAATCATGCCTTTTTCTGTCGAAGGCAAACTAACTTCGTAAGTTTCCACTAAAAATTGAAACCCATAGGTTTTATGTGTTTGCCAATTTCCAAAAGCTTCAATCTTTTCTCCACAAGCTATGCCCGGCATAATTCCGTTTGCAGTGATTTCTTCGCCTTCATCAGACTGAAGTTTTATGACAGCATAACCATTTTGCTCGTTTTCATATATTATAGCCACAACTGTGCCAATAAAACTTAAAATTTCTTCCATAAAATCACCTTGTCTAAAATTTGACTACCAATAAATATAATACCATAAAAAGACATTTTTTTCAATAAAAACTTGCATATTTTCTAATTAATTTATTGTGATAAATATGTGTTGACAATAAGCGATTTTATCCCTATATTTCAGCATTTCACACAAAAAAGGACGTTCCTTTCGGTTCGTCCTTAAATTCTTATTTTAATTCATATTTCCCAAAAACTATTACTGTTGTATTAGCACTAGATTTCATCGTAGTATCATTCGCTGTTGTTATGTATAAATTGTCGATTGCAATGGTTGCACCTGCGTTTTCAGCCGTTGTTGCATTTAAAGCCGAACCAGAAGTCATAGTAAGCCCACCTGTGCGTAGCAAAACTTCACTTCCTGTGCTTAAATGAAGTGTCTGTTCTGAAGATAAATTAAGCACCGAAGATGTTACTGGTGATACATTTTTTGAAACAGAATCAATAAAAGTTTCATCACTAACAAGTGTTAAATAATTTGTATCTAAACTATCTAAAACCTCAGAAATATTGATATTAGAATTACTATTTGCTAGTTTTTCTTCAATCATAGCTTCTGTTTGAGGTAAAATTATCTCTTTTATGTAGCTAAGGCTGACAAGTGGGTCATCCTTAGAGCCGTATTCAGCAGAAACTGCAAAATAGCCTGAAATCATAAGCGTAGCAAGCATGCTCGTAATTAAAATTGGTTTAAAATTCTTCATATTTTACTCCTATTCTTCGGATAAACCAAAGCTCACAGCTAAAGCTTCGTTCACTTGAGTTATAGATTTCATATCAAGTGTACCCATTTTTTCTTTTAATCTTTTCTTATCAATTGTTCTAATCTGTTCCATAAGTATTACAGAATCTTTTGTAAGTCCGTATTGTTTTGCTTCAATCTCAATATGTGTAGGCATTTTCGCTTTATTAATTTGCGAAGTAATAGCGGCTGCTATAACAGTTGGGCTGTATTTATTGCCGATATTATTTTGAACTATCAAAACAGGGCGTACTCCACCTTGTTCTGAACCTACAACTGGGCTTAAATCTGCATAATAAATATCTCCTCGTTTTATTTGCTCCATAAGTTTCACTCTCCGTAGGAATTCTTTTATGTTAGTTTCCCACAATTATCTCGGTTTTAATCATATTTTTTAAAAATATTTTAACCTAAATAAGCTACACTTTATATTATGCGATTTTTAGTTTTTTTGTTAATGTATGTTTTTCGTTACAAACGGTGACAGGTAAGTTTAGTTTTCTAAAAACTTCGTCGAAACAAAACGCGTGCACGTCAGGGTCGGTAGCACCGACAGGCAATTTTGGTTTTTCCGAAAACTTTGTCAATACATTGTGAAGCAATTGCGTGCACGTCAGGTGGTCGGTTGCACCGACAGGCAATTTAGGTTTTCCGAAAACTTTGTCAATACATTGCGAAGCAATTGCGTGCACGTCAGGTATTAGTATATCCTTGGCACTCTTTTGCTGACAGCACATAAAACTTCGTAAGTAATTGTGTTCGAAAACTCTGCTAAATCATTCGCAAACAAGCCATTTTCTCCGAAAACAACAACTTTATCTCCCTTTTTCACTTGTCCACAATCGGTAACATCAATCACCGTCATATCCATACAAACCGAGCCTAAAACCTTTGCTTTTTTGCCATTTACAAGCATATACGCAACATTCGTATTCGCCCTAAAATAACCATCGGCATAGCCAATAGAAACAATCGCGATTTTTTTATCCGTATCAGCCGTATATCGTCTGCCGTAACTAACACTTTCGCCAGTTTTCAACGTTTTCACCTGTGCAATTCGCGAATAAAGCGTCATACAAGGCTCTAAATCAATGGTTTTGTCAATATTTTCGTCCGGATAGTACCCAAAAAGTGCAATCCCTGCCCTTACCATATCGTATCTCAGATGCTCGTATTGAATTAACGCAGAAGATGCACTAATATGCTTTAGTTTAAAGAAAATTCCCTCTTTTTCAAGGTTTTCACATAGATTTTCAAATCTTTTTGCCTGATTATTTGTAAATTCCTCCATCGCAGGGTTGTCTGCAACAGAAAAATGTGTAAAAATACCTTCGAGTTCTAAATTTTCCATATTATAAATTTCACAAATTTCCGAGATTAAATTTTCATAATGCAAAAAGCCTAATCTCGACATTCCTGTGTCGACTTTAATGTGAATTTTTGCGATTTTACCTAGTTTTTTCGCACATTTAGAAAGTATTTCGGCAGTGTCTTTTTCATAAACAGTAGTCGTAATATTATTTTCGATAATATCGGTAGCATACTGCTCCTCGAAAAATCCTAGTAACAAAATCGGTGTATCCAAGCCAGATTGCCTAAGCAAAATCGCCTCAGAAAGTGTTGCAACACCGAAATAATCCGCCGATGCCCTTGCTAAAGCGCCAGAAACTTGCATAAGCCCATGCCCATAAGCATCGGCTTTTACAATACACATAACTTTTGTTTTTGTGTGTTTTTTTATTAAATTTAAGTTTTTTTCGATGTTTTTAAGGCTAATTTCAGCCCAAGTTCTATCTTTATTAACCATAAATTCTCCAGTTTTGCAATTTCACACTGCATTAAGTCGTAGTAAGCAAGATTACCATTTCGTCAGAAATATAACCTTCAATACTTATTATATCATAATTTTCACGATTTAGAAAGATATTTTTCGAAATTTCACCACTTGAAAAATTTAACTTTATTTCCTCATCAACCACAATATAATTCGGTTTCGAATTTATTAAATCAAAAATCGCAAAACTCAAGACATCATTCGGATTTATACCCAAATTATCCTGCATAAGCGTTTCGATAGACACATCTTCGAATGTAATTTTCAAATTTCCTTCATTTTTTTCAATTTCCGATGTAATTCCAGCTATATTTTCTGGTTTTACTATCGTTACCACGTCATTTTCGACCTGATTATATGTGAAATCAACTTCAAATTCCGCGGTTTTGTCATAAATGCTAGTCACAATAATCGCACCAAAATTTGCTGTTTCAAGATGCTCAAAATGTTCTCTCACATCGTTTTCAACTTCCTCTAAATCCACTGCTTTTTCACAGCCAGAAATTAGCAAAATAATCGCTAAAAAGAGAAGTTTTTTCATTTTTACCCCCAAAAAATTGCAGTTGCAGTTGCATATTCTTTGCAATGTGAAATGGTTAAAATTATATTTTTATCGTTTGAAAAAGGCTTTCCAAGCTCGTCGTGCAAAATCTCGATATCGACAAATTTTATATCACGAAAACCCGTTCCATAAGCTTTAACAATGCTTTCTTTCGCACAAAAAATCCCCGCATAAGTTTGCTCGCGATTTGTTTTATTTTCTGCATATTTCATCTCATTTTCGGTGAAAAATCGCTTTATAAAGTGCTCGTTTTCGATAGACGCTCTAATTCGAGAAATCTCGACTATATCCGTCCCCAAACCTAAAATTTGCATACTATCTCACCGTTCTTTTGATGATGCCAGTAATCTCTTTTAGATACATTTCTTCCTCAAATTCAAGCTCGCGACACTCGCCAAGTCCAAGGCTAATATCAAGCGATAAATTTGCAATTTTCACACGTTTTAGGTATGTTACATTCATATCTATTACGCGAAACATATTTTTTACTTGATGATATTTCCCCTCAGAAATCGTAACTTTCGCTGTATTTTCAGTTAAAATTTCTAATTTTGCAGGCTTTAGCTTCGTTCCATCACGAAATTCAATGCCATTTTCAAAGATTTTTATGTGTTCTTCTAAAATTTTGCCATCAGTTTCTACATAGTAAACTTTGTCAACGTGGCGTTTTGGTGACATCAAACGATGGTTCATATCTCCATCCGTAGTGACAAGAAGTAGGCCTTCTGTGTCCTTATCCAGTCTTCCTACCGCAGACATATCTGGTCTTTTGTACTCGTCAGGAATTAAATCAAAAATCGTTGGGCTATCAGGGTCAGAATTCGCTGTCACATAGCCTGCTTTTTTATTAAGCATAAGATAAATATGCGGTCTATATACAACAATTTCGTCATCATATTCTACAATATCCGTATGTTCATTAACTTTTATGTCTGTTTTTACTGCTTTTTTACCATTTATAAAAATTAATCCACGTCTAGCGCTCTCTTTTATTTCAGTTCTCGTACCATATCCTAGGTTTACAAGAAATTTATCAAGTCTTATCATTTTTCCACCATTTCCTAATTTTTTATATAAATTGTACCATAATTATATTAAAAAATCAAGTTTTTAGTGTTATCCTGCCAAAGTTTCTTTCGAAAATCCTTCGATAAACCCATCTATGTTTACACTCGAAACATCTCCGCCGATAATTTTATTTTTATAAATCAAAATATTTGCGTGAATTTCCTCTTCCGTATCCGGATAATTTAGCACCTCATAAACATAAAGTTCCACAGTTTTTCCTTGAAATTTTGACAAATCAAATCCCTGCATTTTTTGTAATTCATTATATTTTTCATAAGTTTCATTAAATTCCGATGGAATTTGAATGGTTTTCTTATCAATTTCCGTTTCAGAAACCTCTAAACCCTTCTCATTCAGGAAAATAATTCGGTCATCATTCGTTTCAATCCCCGAAACCGTAATGGACGCCATAGTAGCCTCTAGCATTTGTTCGTTTAATGTTTCATCGGCGTTCGGCTCATTTGGAATTAGCATAATTATTGCACTAATTATTATAGCAACAGCTAAAATAAACACAATAATTCTAAATTTTGTAACTTTTGCAGTATACATAAACATATATATCACTCCTTTATTTAAAAGCTATGATGATAATTTTCAATTTATGCAACTTTTTTCCTAAAACCTATTGACAATTTCAGAAAAATCGTGTATTATTATGTTAGTACAGTAATACACGATGGAGGTGAGATTATGAACACTGTATTTTCAAACGATACGCCTATCTATATTCAAGTGGTCGACTTGCTTAGCGTCGAAATTCTATGTGGCAAATATCCTATCGGTTCTAGATTTCCATCCGTAAGAGAGCTTGCCGAATTTTTCAAGATAAATCCGAACACTTGTCAAAAATCTCTTTCCGAACTTGAAAGAATGGGGCTTTTAATTTCGCTAGGAACTCAAGGTAGGGTTGTTACAAATGACGAAAATTTGCTTAGAAACCAACGCAAATTTTTAGTTCATAAAAATGTAGAGGAGTTTTTGTCAAAAATGAATGCCCTAGGCATCCAAAGTGACGAAGTAATAGAGTATATTTTAGAAATGAGGGATAACAATGGCAATAGTTGAACTTAAAAATGTCACAAAGAAATATGGTTCAAAAGTAGCATTAGATAATGTTAATATCGCTTTTCACAGTGGCAGAATTGTAGGTCTATTAGGACCAAACGGTAGTGGTAAAACAACACTTATTAAGCTAATTACAGGACTTCTAACTCCGCAAAATGGAGAAGTTTTAATAAATGGTCAACCACCATCACCAACAACAAAAAGTAAAGTGGCATATCTTCCTGACAAAGAATATTTGCCAAAAAGCCAAAAAATTAAAGATATTATTAAATTTTATCAAGATTTCTACTTAGATTTTGACACAAATAAGGCTTATGCTTTATTAAGTGATTTAAAAATCGACCCAGAATTAAAATATAAGACTCTTTCAAAAGGTATGAAAGAAAAAGTACAGCTTGTTTTGGTAATGTCGCGTAATGCCGAAGTTTATCTGCTAGATGAGCCCATTGGTGGCGTAGACCCTGCCTCAAGAGATTATATTTTACAAACTATTATTAGAAATTACAACCCAAATGCAACCGTTATCATAAGCACGCATTTAATCAATGATATCGAAGGTATACTTGATGATATAGTTTTCATAAATTATGCTCGAATCGGCCTTATTTCAACAGTCGACCATATTAGAGAGCAATATGGAAAAAGTGTCGATTCGTTATTTAGGGAGGTATACAGATGTTAGGAAAATTATTAAAATACGAATTTCGTGATATGTTTAAGGTATTTTTGCCTGTATTTGCGCTTGTTATAGTTATAACAGTTAGTTTAACTAGTGTTTTGCGTATGTTATACGAATTTTTCCCTGATAATGATATCGTGATGTTTTATACAGCACTTTCACCATTTATTCTACTACTTGGGTTATTTGTAGTGAGCACCGCGGTTTACATCTTCCCAGTTTATAGATTTTACAGAAATTTAGTTTCAAATGAAGGCTATCTTATGCATTCACTGCCTGTAACTGCAAATTCTCTAGTGCTTTCTAAACTTATTACAGCAGTTACACTTAATGTTGTTTCATATCTTGTGTATATTATTACAGGAATTATCTGTTTTAACATTATTTTATTCGAACAAATTAATGAAATAAGTATGGGCGAATTTTATCGTGCATTTATGTATGAATTACCATTGCTTATTGAAGAAAATGGTATGCAAGGACTTATCGGAAGCTATATCTTTATCTCAGTAGTTTCTGTTTTCTACTCAGTTTTAATGTTTTATTTCTCAATAGCTGTCGGAAGTTTATTTAAAAATAAAATTGTGGCGTCTATTTTAACATTTTTTATAGTTTATACTGTAATTCAATCTATAACTTCTGTTATTACTTTTGTATTTATGTTTGCAGGGTCAAATAATATTAATTACGCAACAGATGCAGAAATTTGGAGCATTATTAATATGCAGTATATTATAATTGGTATCGTCTTCTTAATTCTTTCTATTGGTTATTATATTTCTACTGTGTATATCTTTAGCAAAAAATTGAATTTAGAATAACTAATAAACAATTTGACGCATTTAAAATTTCACTTTTCAGACGGATATCTCTTAGATATCCGTCTTTGCATGTCAAAAAAGTGGTATACTAGAAAAAATTTCACAAATGCACCCACGTCAGGCGGTTATATTTCCTAGTCATAAAAAAACGATAGTCTTTAAAACTATCGTTTTTTTCAATTTCTATTTATCTAGAATTCTTGTTAAAATTGTTGCAACTTCTGCTCTTGTTGCTGTGTCTTTTGGTGCAAGTAAAGTTTCAGCTTTACCTGAAATATATCCATTTTCTACTGCCCAAGCAAACGCAACTTTTGCATAATCATTAACATCACTTAAATCAGTATACCCTGATAAATCATACTCAGAAACTGGTTCGCCAGCATCTCTCCAAAGCATCGTAATAAGTTGTTCACGAGTGATACTATCCATCGGATTTGTTCCGTCAGAGATTTCGTTTTCCACAGCCCAAGCCATAGCTTTTTCATACCAAATATCGCCTGTTTCGTCAGTATTTCCATCTAAACGATATAAAACTGTCCAAATCATCGCTCTTGACATTTCTAAGTTTGGAGCAAATTCTGTTTCAGAAATTCCGTTCATAAGCTCGTTTTCAACCACATATTCGATAGCATTTTTCGCCCAGTGCTCTGAAATATCTGTGAATTTTAATTTCTCACCATCTGTTAATGGTGTTTCTGTTTCTTCAATTTCAATATTTTGATTATTTTCTACCAAATCATCATCATTCGGACGTGGTCTAACGCTCGAACCTATTACCTCTATATAACAAGTAGCGTATTTTTCACTATTGTGAGCTTTTTTTGCAGTTATTATCGCAAAACCACTTGAAATAGCTGTGACACTTCCATTTTCATCAACAGTAGCTACATTTTCATCGCTAGAACTCCATATAACTTCATCGTTATTTGGTTTTGTTTGAGCATTTAATTTGAAAACATCACCTGAACTTAATGATTTTTCTGTGATACTAATTGTTAGGCTATCTGTGCTAGAATAATTAATATTCCCACTTTGTTTTTCAATTACAGATGAAAGCGAAAGAGTTTCAACTTCTCCTATAATTGTGCCATTACCAACTAAAATCGTTCCATTACCTGTGAAATTTCTTCCGTTATAATCGAACGTACCATTAACTTTAATGCTCGCATCATCATTTATAACTAAATTTTTAATGGTTAGATTTCCTTTATCAATTTCTGTACTATTAAAGTCAGAAACATCACCTAAAGTTAATGTTTTTCCAGCAGGAATTTTAACAGTGCCTTTAGAAATTGTAATCGTTTGTTTGTCCGAAGAAAGAATGATTTCCGAACTGTCGTCAAGTGTTAAAACACCTAAACTACCTTGATATTCTCCGATTGCAGTTTTGTCTATCACTCTATATGAAGAAGTTTCACTAGCAAAAATCAGCTGTCCATTTGTTCCAAAATTTTCTGTTTTAGACTTGTCGTTCATCATTTTGTCTATATAAAGTGTTCCGTCAATCGTCCACTTCGTATTCGCTTGAAGCGCTACATTTGTAGCAAGTCTTGCTGTAATTCCTGTCGGAAGATATAGCTCGGTTTTTATTTGTGGGACATTGCTTTCACCTGTAATTATGATTTCGTTGTCTAGAACCTCCGAATTTAAGCCTGAAATCGTATTTATCTGCTCATTTGTAATATCAATAAGACCTTTTTCGCTCTTTTCGATAGTGACATTTACATTTTTTGTCAAAATCATACCATTTTTTTCAAAAGTAATCGAAACATCAAGTGTATTGTCCATTGCGTCCTTTAGAACTATGTCAGTTAGCGTTAATTTGCCATTTTTAACTGTCAATAGGTCATTTGACACTGTGCTTGGATTTTTTGAAATTTCATTGCTTGCAGATGCACCATCATCTAATAAAATAACATAATCTTGTACATCTTCGCCCTTTAAAACTGTGTTTGGAATAGTGGCATTATCATAATATTTTTGCATTTCTGCTAAAATTTCATCATATAAAAGCTGATTAAACTCGCCAATTGTAACTAAAGTCGCTTCGCTAGAAAGATTATGCTCTGTTTCAGCAAATCTCACAAGATATTCTCCAACATCAAACCCCATGTCAGTATCAGTGATTTTTGTGTATGTTTCGCCATTATCACTCGAAAATTCCATCTCAGTCGTAATGCCAGAAATTTTACCCTTTCCACCTTGCGAAGTTGGTGCCAATCCTACAAGATTTTGTGGAGCAGAAAGCACTTTATACACCTTAGCACCAATAATTTCATCACCATTTTCATCTACAATTTTAATTGTAGCAGGGTCGAGATTTGTGTAGAAAATCGGCACATTTTCCCCTAAAACTGTAATAATAAGGTTGTTAGCTGTAAGATTAATTTGATTTATTGTACCTAAATTTTCAATAGCAAAATTAACGCCACTGTTTAAAATATCGATTGTTCCTTGATTTGTAAATTCAATATCTTTTGTCAAAATATTAGTAGTTTCGACAGAAGAATTAATATTTCCATCCGCTTTAATATCCACTCTTGAAATATTTCCACCATTAACAGTAGACGGTCTAGAAATTGTCAGTTTCTCGAATGTTTTATCAAGTGTAACAGGAATATCTATTGATTTCGGAAGAATTTCTAATTGAATTCCATTATATTTGTCGGTAATTTGCTCATCTAAGCCAGTAATCGTGTCAATTTGATATACAATAGCCTTAGTAAATGGATAAACTCCGCTGAATTCACCAAATATCACATCGCCAATATCACCGACTAAATCGATACGCTCTGTCGTGTTAATGAAAATCGGATTTTCACTTTGAATATTCCCTTTTCCGTTAACATTTACAGCATTTGCAGTCGAAGAATTAAAGAAACTAAACACATTTGCAATATTTACATCGCCTGTAACCGGTGTGTTTATGTTAACAGTCGATTTAGGCGAATTTATCGAAATATCTCCGATAATGCCTCTGTCGCCATTGATAGTGACAGCATAGGCGTCCGAATTTATGCTAACATTTCCTGTAATCGCGCTTGAATTTAGGTTTATTTCAACGCTTTCTGTGCGAGAAATATCAACATTTGAAGTAATATCAGATGTTACATTAATTACGTCGATACTGTTGTCCAAAAGCGCATTTTCAAGCTGACTTATAGAAGAAACATTTGCAATATTTGGGATAGTTTCAAAGCTCCAAACATCGCCAGTAATCCATTTTCCATCTACAAAAGAATCAACTCTCCAATAGTAAGTTTGATTCAGTTCAAGCTCATCTTCGGCTGTAAAACTACAAATATTGTTAGTTTGTGTAGATTTCACCTGTAAATTTTCAGGATTTGTTCCGAAATATACTCTATTATCCGTCGAATTATAGGCAGAAAGCCACATTAAGTCAAACTCAGTATCTGCTTTCGTGCCGTTGTCTTTCGGAATTGGAACAGATGCTTTTTCATCCTTAAATCCAGCAATCATATAGTTTTCATCGCCATATTCATAAGCGCCGATACTAACACTGTTTTGCCCTGATTTAAAAAATTCCATTGGATTTTCGCCAAACTCATTTGATGCATCAAAATTTGTCGTACCATTATTTATAAGCAAGTCAGATTTTGGTCTAAAATCTAGATTTTCAGGGTCGACAAGCAAACTTTCAACACTTCCGTTAAAGTTTCCACCTTGTGTTACGCTAGGAATATCAGTTGGTACACCAAAATGCCCTGAAAGTATGCCTGCATTGTTAAAAGTGAGCGTTTTTTCGTTAAATCCACCCATCGGAGGGTCATATAATACAGAAATCCCAATTTTATGCGCTGCATTTGATGTCAAAGCAGTATTTCCTACGATATAATGATTTTCGCCTTTAATTTTCATTTGACCGACATTCCAAGTGACATTATACGCCATTGTGCCGTTTTCATCATACTGAACAGTATCGGCATTTCCCATTCCAGCAGTGTCAAAACGTATGCTCGATTTTGGTGCGTCGTGCACCCAATTATACCTGATTTGAACGCCATTTTGCACGCTAGCCCCGATGTTAATAAGCGAACCGTCGTGTTGAAGCAAGCTCATATTTGACAAATCGTTATACATAATTTCGGCGCTTTTTCCTGCACGAATCCCCTCGGAATTACCCGCAGTATGGATTGTATTTCGAGTAATTTTTGCAAAATCAGCACTCGCAACATTTATAGTTCCTTCAGCACCTGTACCAAGTGTCGTATAGTCTATGTGGTGCATCAAATTATTGTCAATAACATTATATTTACCGTTCATTTCAAGTGCAGGGCCGTCCATATACTCAAATTTACAATTTCTAACCGTATTATTTGCGTCGGCTGTACTATTTGAGTTCCAAAATTTTGTCACTTCTGGTCTTGTGTACTCGTCAAGCACTAATTTATTATAACTTGGGTATAAAAAATTCGAATTTTCAAGCGTTATATTTGTGCTGTCTGTTACCGAAAGAGTTGTCGCAAAGCAGTCAATCCCATTAATAGTAACATTTGAAGAATTGCTCATTTCTAAGTAATAAGTCTGTGTTTTTCCAAAATAATTGCCTGCTGGAGCACCATTTTCGCTATAAACATAAACTTTTCCTGTATCTTTATCATAATACCACTCGTTTTCGTGGTCGATACATTGTAGGCCTTCAAAGAAGTAATACCCTTGTCCGCCATTTAAATTTTTTGCGTTCCAAGTAGCGTTACCTGTACCATTTTCTCCACCGCCCCATAAAATCGCATTATTATTCATTGCAGTGCCAGAACCAGAGAAATCTTTGCTAAATTTAAAATTATCAGCATAAATTTCGTGTTCTGTAACAACATTTGCCCAAGAAAGCCACGAACCCATGTGTAAAACCACGTTTGCGCCCTCAAGGCTATAAGACAATTCATCAATTCCAACTTCATTTAGATGCGTTCGTGCAGAGTCATAAGAAACATCGTTGCCTTCATCATAATCACCGTTATTTGTGGCTGTTGAAGACGGATTTTCGTCATAAAAATGCCCAAATTCTGATAAAAACTCACCATTCTCGTCTTTTGCTTGGCTTAAATGCCTTGTTGTTTCTTTTAAGTTGAAAATATAGCCAATTCCATCTTCATAATCAAAGCTACCGTTTGGAAATCTCGCAGTAACTAATGTTTCATCTTCTTTAAAAAGTTGCCAAATATCTTCATTAACTGTCGTTTCATAAACATTTTCACGCACAAAAGATGGAACTTCTTCGTTTGTTGTGGCTATCCAGTTATTTTCAATTGCAGTTGTGCCGTTAAAAGTTACTTTTTCTCCGTTATAATTTGAAATTTCAATGTTATGAACGTCGGAAATTTGAATATTTTCGTAATAAGTGCCACCTCTTATATAAACATCTTGTCCTGTGTTTTTTGCAGTGTTAAGTGCTTTTTCGAGTGTTGCAAATGGAGTTTCAATCGAGCCATTTGCACTATCACTTCCGTTTTTTGATACAAAAATATCGCTTAAATCATCAGTATTTGTCGCAAAAATATTTGGTGAAAGCGATAATATTACAGAAGTAGCAAGAATTAAACTTGTTATTTTTTTAAACATTTTTCTCTCCTTTATTTAAAAAAGCTGTAAAAACAGCTCTTTTAATAGTTTTATTTTAAAAAGCATTCCAATACTTTTTGCCCAAATGATGATTTTCATCGTTCCACTCGGTTTTATATTTTTGCAAAAGCTCTGAAAGCTCGTTTTTCGCATCAGAATACTCTGGGTTTTTCGATAAATCATTCATTTCACAAGAGTCATTTTGATGGTCGAAAAGTTCTGTTTTTGTGATAAAATTACGATATTCGATAAGTTTATAGCGTTCATTTTTAACTGAACGAATTAAGTCATTATACACAAAATACAAGTTTTCACGAGTTTTGTATGCATCATCAGAAAACATCTTATAAAAAGACTTTCCTTCAACAGAACTTGGGATTTCTACATCTAAAATATCACAAATCGTAGGAAAAATATCCATTAAATAAACGAAATTATCAATTTTTTTGTTTTTCGGAAGATTAGCACCACACATCACAAGTGGAATTCTGATACTATGCTCGTAATGATTTTGTTTGCCCATAAGTCCATGGCAACCCATTGCAAGGCCATTGTCACCTGCCAAAATGAAAATTGTATTATCAAGTTCACCTTTGCGACGTACAGCATCGATAACCTTGCCAATTTCGTGGTCAAGATGGGTAATCATACCGTAATATTCAGCTATTTGCTCTTTAATAGTTCTCTCATCTCGTGGATAAGATGCGAGAACTTCGTCGCGAATATTGCGAACACCAAAGTCAAATGGGTCGTGGGTAAAATTCGGTGGTAGCTTTATGTCGTCGATATTATACATATTTTTGTATTCTTCTGGCATTGTGCGTGGGTCGTGTGGTGCAAGGTATGCAGTATACACAAAAAACGGCTTGTCGTCACGTCTTCTTTCGATAAAGTCAACCGTAGTTTGCGTCAAAAGTTCGCTAGAATGTACGCCTGCATTGAATTTATCGCAGTGAACTTTTGTGACTTTATTACTTCCAGCAGAATTTGCCACGAAATTTATCACGTTGTCATATTCGCCTGTTGGGTCATAATAATTTGTCGGTACATTCCAGTGATCCCACATTCCACCGAAGAAAATATTATCGCCAAAATCAAAACTTCTTGTAAACGATGGAGGTCCATTGTGCCATTTTCCTGTGCCGAATGTGTAATATCCGTTTTCTTTAAGTATTTCTCCGATAGTTTTATGTTCTTTTGGGATATTTTGTCCTTCACCCTCGAGATTAAATAGCGTACGCCCTGTGTTAATCATCGCACGACTAGGCATACAAATTGCACCAGAAGTTCCACCTGGAATATGTGCATTTGTAAAACTTGTGCCGTTTTCAACTAAAAAATCCATATTTGGCGTGATAATATCAGGATTTCCCAGTGCATTAATTGTGTCAAATCGTTGGTCATCTGTAAGTAAAAATACTATATTAGGTTTTTTCATAAACTCTCCTTACCACCAGTTGTATTGTGTTTTATTTGGATTTTTTCCTCTGTCATATTCATCATCAAGCGAGCCTTCATATTCTAAATCGAGAAGTCTTTTCGGAAATTCAGACGTAATTCCAGTGTTTTTTACGTCGATTTCGGAAATACCCATAGAAATTGCTGGTGAATTTTCGCAAAAAGTAAAATCTTCATTTTCTATATCTTTGAAAAGTGGGTCGCAAATTTTGCTACCGACTTCACTTACTTCAGAAAAATGCTCGTTCAAACAGCCGTTGTTTTCCTTGCAAAACATAATATTATTACTAATTTCGCAATTTTCTGGTAAAGTCGCACCCTCTGACACAAGATATCCTTTTCCGAAAACTTTCATTTCATCTTCGGTGTCAAAGTAAATGTTGTTTTTTATTTTAGAGCCGTAATTTGCCTTCTCGTTTGGATAAGATGCAAATCGAATATATCCATTTTTAGCACTAACATCAATGATGAAATTATTAATAATATGAGTGTAATTTTTGCGTGTAATACCTGAAATATTCGATTTATAAATAACATTTCGTTCAAAAATTGTATCACTTTGCCAATCATCAGTTCTAAGCACGCTACTCGAAAAATATGTAGAAATATGGTGAATATAATTCTCTCGAATGTTGTTTCCTGTGCCAGCACCTGAAACATTTATAGCCGAACCATCACCTATTTTTTCGATAACTTTATAAACATTGTTTTTCTCTATAATATTATTTCTACAATGTAAATACTTCGTATAGTTTGCAAAATCGTCATTCTCATCAGTGATTTCGATTTCATTCCAACGAATAGTTTTAGATGCCTCATCAAATTTATGGTCTGGACGTTTTAGAATTGTAATTCTCACGCCACAAAGTCCGATTCCTTTTCGTGCTGAGTGATGAATTTTATTGTGTGATACTAAATTTTCACCACTTTGCCACAAGAAAATCGCATGACCATGCCAAATTTCTTCGCCACACCTAGTTATTATATTATTTGTTATAATATTGTTTTTGTTAACGTCTTTTGTGCCAGGTCCATAACCACATAAAAGGATGCCCATATTTCCAATGTCATCGATTAAATTGTTCTTAATTAATATGTTTTTGCAATGTAAATCGAGTCTTATTGCAGTGTTTGATGTGCTATGAATGTGACAATTTGTAAGCGAGCAGTCTTCGGCGCCTCTAAAACGAATTACAGAATTTCTGGTGTCAAACATCTCCCAGTCGTGCTGAATTCCTGTGCCTTTGTAGCCGTCTTTTGTCGTGTATCTTGAACTGAACGCGAACTCTAATCCCTCGAAATGCAGATTTTTTACAGGTGTATCAACAGGTTTTTCATAATCTGTATCGCCTTCTATTGCAAAAAAGCATAAAACCGATGGAGTTTTTATATTTTTAGGTTCACCAAAGTAATAAATCTCTCTTTTCTGAGAATTTGTGCAGAAAAATCCTTCTTTTGTCATATACATCGGGTCGTTTTCTACGCGCATACCGTCTGGTTTTCCTGAAAGCGGTGTTGTTGCCTCTACTGCTAGAGTTGCGACACTGTTTTCTTCGTCAACTAAAGCCAAAGGAAGTAAATTCATCGTCCATGGAACAGGCATAAAACGAAGTTCAATATCACTCATATTCGGACGTTTTTTGATAAATCCAGCCTTAAAATCAACTCGTCTAAGTAGTGGACGCTCGCTTTCAAGTGCAACATTTAGGCTGTCCATTCTTGTGTACTCGTGGATTTTTTCAGGATTTACCATTTCGCTGTGCGCCCTTGTTAGTCGCGTATTTCCTGAAAACATTGTCTTAACTTCGGTGATACCATTTGGAAATGGTGCTTTGTAGATTTTTCCTTTTGAAATTTCAGGGAATTCTTCTAAATCTGCTTTTTCCCAACCAATAACATCGATTTCCGATGTGAAATATGGAACTTCATCGACAAATGCCTTGTAAGTTACTGTTTTATTTTCGTTTCCGCCGTCTTCTATACCAAAATAAATAGTTTCGTTAATTTGGTATCTGCCACCACGAAGCAAAACGGTGATATCTCCTGTTTCAAGCTGACGAACACGATTTTTTGCCTCTTCTATCGTCTTAATCGGTGATAATCTGCTACCATTATTTCCATCATCACCATTTGGTGAAACATAAATATTCATACTTTCTCCTTTATAAAAATAAGGGGAAAGGGTCAAACCCTCGCCCCTATCTAAATTATTCTAAACCTAAAGTTCCGTATTGATTTGCATAAGCATTATTGATGATTTCTTCAAAACGCTCAGCGCCCATAGATTCAATTGTCGCAACGTGTGTGTCCCAATCGTCGAATGAACGAACACCAACTACAAACTCAGCCACACTTTGTTTTAAATACGTTTCAAGTGAAGTTGAAATGTCTGTGAAGTCGTTTTGGTCTTCATCTGGAATTGCTACTGGTAAAATATATTTTTCAGTATTCACTGGAGCATATTTCTCTTCTGATTCTTTATATAGCATACCTTCTATGTTAGAAGCACCCTCTGGCGCTGCCTGACCATTTCTAAATTCATCAACTAAATTTAGAGGAGCCATTTTGTCCCAGTTCACATTTTGTTGAACGCCATAAGGAGTATGTCTAATATAAACTGCTGTATCACCATTTAGGCCTTTAACGTTCTCGTCAGTATTCCATTCCCAGTCAACACCCTCAACACCGATTGACGAATTAAGAGTTCCTTCGCGTGACATTAGATAGTCTACAAGACGAACAGCCGCCTCAACGTTTTCGCATTGGTTAGTTATTGCGTATCTACCATAAGAAAGTGACATTGGAATATATCTTGTGTAATTTTCGCCAGATGGGCCTTCAAGAGGAGGAACTGCTGTCCATTTTAATTGATTATCAGCACCATTAACGCCACCACCAGGAGCACCTGCTGTGAAAATACCTACGATATCGTTTTCGTTACCTGTAAGAGTTTTTAGCTGTTTTTGATCTTGTGTGAATGAAAGTGGATCAAGCAAACCTTCGTTTACAAGGTCATTTAAGTACATTAATCCTTCTTTGAAACCGTCTTTATCAGCAGCAATTTCAATATTTCCATCTTCTACTGTAAATGCGATATCGGTTGGTACACCGTCTATGTTATAATAGTCGATAAAAGCTGACATTGTAAACGGAACGATTGGTAAACTCCAGCCTGTTGTTGCCCCGATATATGGAATTTCGTCTTGTTCACCATTGCCATTTGGGTCTTCATCACGAATTGCGATAAGTAAATCTTTAAATTCGTCTGTATTTGTAGGAAGTTCTGTGTCTAATGCTTCAAGATACGAATTTTGAATCCATGCTTTTTGTTGGAACTTAACATGATACGTTTCTTCAACACCAGAAATTGCATAAAGCCCACCGTTTGGTGTTCTAGACATATCTTCTAATAGCGGAACATCTTCGTATACTTCTTTGATATTCGGTGCATAAGTATCTAAATATGGTGACATATCAACAAACATTTGTTGCTCTTCGCCAAATGCAATTTGTTGTGGCATTTTAATGTCAAATCCTAGTAAAATATCCGGTAAATCACCACCTGTTGCAAGAAGAACATTTAATCTCTCTTGAGCAGAAGTTGCAGGAACGATTTCCCATTCTAGTTTAATGTTTGTAAGTTCTTCAAGACGCTTTGTAAAGTCATTTGTCTTTAAATCTTCAACATTTGCCATTTGAGAAGCTAAAACTTTAAGCGTAATAGGTTCTTTTACAATAGGAAACTCACCAGCAGGATTAACATTAGGGTCACCTGTTTCTTGTGTTACTGGTTCAGTAATTTCTGGTATTTCATTGTCAATCTCATTTTGTGGTGTGCAAGCAACTAGACTTAAAAGCATAGTCGCACTTAAAATAATTGATGTTAATTTTTTCATAATATTCTCCTTAATAATAATGTTTAACCTTTAACAGCACCTGACATAACTCCACGCACAAAATGCTTTTGCACAAGTGGGAAGATACACATAACAGGCACGCTTGATACTACGATAACTGCGTATTTTAGAAGCTCACTCATTCCCTCAAGTGCATTTTGTGTTTCAGGGTCAAGTGGCATAACAGTAGGGTCGATATTTGCCATCATAAGAATTTCTCTTAAAATAAGTTGCAGTGGATAATATTCTAAATCTCTAAGATAAATCATCGAGTTGAAAAATTCATTCCAGAAATCAACGAAAGTAAACAACGCGATAACTGCTAAAATTGCTTTTGAAAGTGGGGCTACAATTTGAAGAAGTATTACATATTCATTAGCACCATCGATTTTTGCAGCCTCAATAAGTTCATCGCCTATTGTTTCTTTATAGAAAGTTCTTGCTAATATTACGTTTCTAACAGGAAGTAACCCTAAAAGAATAATCGCAAATCTTGAACCTACAAGCCCTAAATCGTCCATAAGTAAATATGTAGGGATTAAACCCGCCGAAAACATCATTGTAAATGTTAAAAGGAACGTAAGTTGTTTTCTTCCGAAAAGTGATTTTCTAGAGAGTGGATATGCAAGCATAAGCGTTAAAATCACGTTTAGAGTTGTACCTATCAACGTTATAAAAATCGTATTTGCATAACCAGTCCATACATCATTATACTCAAATACCATTTTATATGCTTCGAGCGAAAAATCGACAGGAAACAGCACAACTTCTCCGTTAATTAGTGCATCAGCCGAGCTAAATGAGGCACTTACAACATAAATCAGTGGATAAAGTGCGACAAGTCCTGCGAAAGCGATTATTGCATAAACTAAGAAAACGAAAACTCTATCAGATGTGCTAACACCTTTTTTGAAAACTAAATTAAAACTATTCATATTCTACCACCTTACCATAAACTATTGTCCGAACATTTTCTGGCAATTCTATTTACAATTATAAGAAGTGTAAAGTTAATTAAGCTTGTGAAAAGTCCGATTGCTGCCGAATATGAAAAATCAGGAATATCTGATGCTAAACCGATTTTATAGGCATAAGTTTGAATAACTTCGGAAGATGATATATTCAGTCCATTTTGAAGTAATAAAACCTTTTGGAAACCTACTTGTAAAATACGTCCAACATCCATAATTAGCATAGTGATAATCATTGGTAAAATACCCATAATATCAATATGGCGTACAATTTGGAATTTCGACGCACCATCTATTTCAGCAGCCTCATATAGTTCAGAATCGATGCTTGAAAGTGCTGAAAGGTAAATTATTGTGCCCCAGCCTACATTCTGCCAAATTCCAGACCATACATAAATCGAAGAAAACATAGAAGCTTCGCCCATGAAATTTATTTCTTCAAAGCCTAAGCCTGAAAGCATTATGTTTACAACACCAGTTCTTGGTTGTAAAACTTGCAAAATCAAACCACACATTACAACAACTGATATAAAGTGAGGTGCATAAGTTATCATTTGTACTGCTTTTTTGAATTTTCCTGTTCGCGCTGAGTTTAAAACTAGTGCAAAACAGATTGTCAAAGGAAAAGATACCAAAAGCTGATATACACTGATTGAAATTGTATTAAACATAATCTGTTCGAAATTATATGAATTTACGAAACGCATTATATTATCCATTCCAACCCATTCACTACCCCAAATTCCCCCTGTTGTTGTATAATCTCTAAATGCAATTTGTAGACCATACATAGGTACATATTTGAAAATAATAAAGAAAATTAATGGAATAAGCATTATCACATATAACGGAATTGACTGCTTAAACTTTTTTAAATTATTCTTTCTTAAAAGTTCTTTATCTTGTTTTTTTGTAGATGAACTTTTAAAACTTGCTTTGACTTGTTTGTTTTTGGATATTTTTGAATCTACCACCTAAACTCCTCCTTTGTGTAATTACAACAAAAATCGCCGTATTATTTCAGTGTTTTTGTGTAATTTCATTATAGGTCAGATGTATAGTATTTTCAAGATTCAATATTTATTTCGTGGTTAAAAATTGTGTTTTTAGAGATTTTTCAAGTAAAAACGCACAAATTTTAACCAAAAAATAAAAAAATGCACAATTTTTAAGTAATCAAATAGCAATTTGCACAAGTCTAAAAAGTTGCTAAAATAGTCATTGTTTATCTATTTCAGCACTTACAGTAGCAAAAAGTTGTCAAAAATTGATTTTCGAGAAAATCCGTTTGATTTTATTATCATAATTCACAAATTTATGGTCATTTTGACTTTCACAGGCAATATTTAAGCTAAAAACAAAACTATATAAGAAAAAGAGTTGGAAAACCAACTCTACTTTCTATTTGTCATTTTTTCTAAATTGATGTGGTGTCTTGCCTGTCTCTTTTTTGAATTTTCGTCTAAGACTTGACACATTATCATAGCCAACTTTTATGCTTATTTCTTCAATAGTTAAATCAGTTTCTGCTAAATACTTTATAATTTGCTCCTGCCTTAACTGCCAAACATAATCCGAAAGCGTTATGTTCGTATGTTTCTTGAACAAAAAGCTTAGATACGCCGAACTCACATTAAAATCAAGCGCTAGTTTTTGCAGAGAAAAATTAACATCAGCATAGTTTTCTAAAATGTAATTTTTAATTAAATCTACGCTAATATTTGCAGTTAAATTTTCATTATCATATATTATCGAGTGCAGAATATCGGAAATTTGTTGCTTTTCATCAAAATAATCGTGATGTCGCACTAAATTAAGCAATTTCATTGAAATTTCGCCTTCGACATTGTGGTTATATTTAAAAATCACAGTTATTATATCGGTTAAGATACATTTTATATAAAATTCTGGCAGCGTCCTATCATTTAATGATATCAATAGCTCATCTAAAACTGATTTAATCTCTTTATATTCTTTTTCGATAAATAAATCATCAAATTTTGCAATATTATCGTAAATTCTAGTGAATTTTGCATCTTTTGGTCGCAAATCATCGCTATATTGTAAAATATTTTTATCTAAGAACAAATCTTCGGTTATGAATTTAACATTATTATATAACGAAGTTAATTGATTTACATCAGAAGATTTTGCACTAATTCCTGCTTTGCAGTCGTATTTTTGACAAATCTTTTCGAAAAGATTGAGGATTTTCTCGTTTTTATCAATTGTTTTGGCATAGAAATCGACAAGCAACGTATGCGAACGAACATCGCTATTAAGCAAAATACAGACAGAATTTTCACCAAGCGCAGACCTAACTTCAGTTGCAAGTGAGTTGTTATTATTGAAAATTTTCACTATATAGAATAAATGCTCTCGGTCACTCTTAAAAATTTCGTCAAATTGTTCATCTGCAACAGTGTCATTGCGAACTAAATCTCCTAAAACATAGTATTTTATTGCTGATTTATAGTCATTAACCTCATTTTCAAGATTAAGCGATTTGCTCGTTTGGTCGCTATATGCATCATCAATAAGTTTTAAGAAATTCTTATCCAAATTGCCTTCTGTTGATAGTTTTTTCGCAAGTTTATATAGTGGAACATACGTTAAACGGAGCGAAATAACAATAAAAATTAAAATAATAATCGCAAACAAAAACAAACCATAGTATACATTTTCAAACAAAGAATTTTCGGCGTAGAATAGATTTTCGATAGATTGGCTACCAAAAACCTTAAAGCTACCCAAAAGTTCACTTGAAATATAGTAAAAATGCCCATCTTCTTCATAATATGTGGAGTTCAGTGAACTTCCATCAATATTTATGCACTCTTCACCGATTTCATACAAAATTTCATTAGACGTGCTGTCTATAATTCCAAGCGAGCTAAAATCACTACTAAGGTTAAAATAGGTTTCAAGGTTAAATTTATCGATTACAAAGAGCGTTATCTTGTTTGCAGAGTTATTTTTAGGGAGAAAAATTAATTGATTTTCTGTTTCACCAGTGACGCTCAAAAGCTCCATAATCGGATTTTGAATGAGCCTATCATACGGCAAAAAAATCTCATCATATTGTGTTTCTAAAATATAACCATCATCAGTAAAATTAATAACAAAGGAGCTAGAAATATACTCTTTTTCTGTGTTATCAATATAAATTATATCCGAAATCAGCAAATTTTGTCGTTTATTATCGTTGATGATATTTCCAATTTTAAATCGAGAAGTGCTGTCAAAACCTAAAGTTTCAAGGCTGATTTCTTCGTTAATCGAAATACTTAAATTTTGAAGTTGATTGAATTGATTTGCAAGAACGTTCATCGTGTAATTTACAGAACTTAAGCGATTTTGGTTGTTTTTTTCTAAAAATTCGTTTCTAACTTGCACTTCAAACAGCAAAAAATAGCCAACAACAAAAGCTGTAAAAATTGCAATATATGTGATTAAATATTTTGAAAGTGTAGATTTCATATAATCTCCTTTGTTAGTTGATACAAGTCAAGTTTAACATATTTTACGAACATTTTCAAGGCAAACACTAAATTTAATAGCTTTTACATAAATACCTCAAACTTGCACTTTAATTGAAATGCACCTAGATAATAACAAATCATTCGTTATTATCTAGGTGTAGGGTATATCGTTGCATTTAACTTGCAAATATTTGAACTTTTTTTATAGTAAGCCTTTAAATTGTTGCATATTCGTAATCTTTTGGAATTTCTAAAATAGCATCATTTAGTATGTCGTTAATATCGTTTTTGATTTCACCATGCATTATTTTATCGTATTGTGCAGGCATAAATTGATGTAAAATATTCATCGGAAGTTCCATATCTTTAAGATTATCTAAAAGTTTTGTGATTGTATTTTTGATATTTTCATCTGACATATAATATCTGCATCTATCAGAATAGCTGTATTTTCTTGCGATTTTCAGCTGAGTTTCATCTCCATGATAATGCTTATTCCAGTTATTTGGGTTTTTTAGCATAGTTTCTTCTAAAACTTCAATAAAATATGATCGTTTATCAACACTCACTACGCTATTTTCAATATAAGAAAGTGCAAAAAGTGCTTCTCTTAGACGATAAGTAAGCGCAGGACCTACTTTTAAAATCGCAATTCCATCTTCTACCATTGATTTTAAGCATTCTTTTGTTTGATAGTCAGTAGAATGTCCTTCAAAACAAATATTTTCATAATCTTTTAATGAACCACAAAGGTCTGCTGCCTCTTCGCTATCGTATAAAAATACTTGTGCATCACCAAATTCAACACCAGGTTGAACAACAACAGAAATGATATCATCAAAAGCATTGTCGTAGCCTAATTCTTTAAAAACGCGTCTATATGTATCGACAGTATCTTTAAAATCAGCTACTTTTGTTACAGAAATGCCTTCTTCTTCCTCTGTCGCACCGCCAGGGATTGGAACTTCTGAACCAATAATAAATACTGGGCGAACTTTATCTTCGCTTTCGATTTCTTCAAAAGCTTTTATACAAACATCATATAAAATCGCTCCACGCTTTGCGATAACTTCTGTTTTTAACATCTCATCTTTGCTGTCAGAACCGACTTTCATAGAAGTGTCAAGGTGAATTTTTGTAAATCCAGCCAAAACATACTCGCGAACTAATTCTTTCGAAAGTTCCATTGCTTTTTCTTCATCTTCTTTTGCAAAAGTAAGCGGTCCTAAGTGGTCACCACCTAAAATTATTAGCTCTTTTGGGCAAGAAACTTCGTCAGCAATAGCATAAACAAAGTTTGTGAAGTCTTGTGGTTTCATGCCTGTATATCCACCAAATTGATTAACTTGATTTGCAGTAGCCTCGATTAAAACTGGTCTATTTGTTTTTGCAGCATTGATTAAAAGTGCTTTTAACACTAAATCATTTGCTGTGCAATAAGATGGCACACCGATGTTTTTATTAGTTTTTCTTGCTTCTAAAATTGATTTTAATTGATTTTTCATCTGAAACTCCTTATTATAGAACACCTTTTTTGATAATTACATTAGCATATAATGCTTTTTCGCTTGTTGTGATAGTTGCATAAGCATTTTTTGCTCTTTCATAGAAATCAAATTTATTGATAGTTTCTTCGCGTAAACCGTCTTTTTCATATTTATTGCCGATTTCTCTATACTTTTCCCAAATTTCTGGAACATAAGGGTCGTTTGGTAAAACAGCCATAAATATAGTTGGATTTTCAGCATATTGGTCTAATGGCATTAGCGATAAAATGCTATCCATTAGTTCTGAAATCTCAAGTCCTGTGCAGTCTACAACATTTTTAGCATGACCGAATTTAGGGTAGTTCGCATCAGCGATACAAATTTCATCGCCATGCCCCATTTCCATTAGAATTTTAAGCAGCTCAGCCGAGATATTATTTGGTATATTTCTAAGCATATTTTCCTCCATTTTGTTTATTTTTCCACCTGACGTGGACGCAATTTTTGTTTAATTTTTGTCAATAATTTTTCTGTAAACGGGCGTCCAATGAACGCCCCTACAATTTTGGTTTTTATTGTCTGAAACGTGGCGAAGCCAATTGCCTGTCGATGCTATCGACTTATTTTAGCCAAGTTTTCGTTGTGCCGTCAACGTCCCATAAATCTTCCCAAGAGTCAGCACCTTCCCAAAGGAAAACTTGACCTTTGATAAATCTTGAATTTGCATCTTCTGCACAAATTGCTTTGTATTCTTCGTCTGTTAGTGGGGCTTCGATAGCTGCGCGTAAATTTGAAACATATTCAGCTTCAAAAACCGAGAATGGGATTGGAGTGTGTCCGTTTTTATAAGCCCATTTTAAGCAAATTACAGCTGGGTGACAGTTATGTGCTTTTGCAGCTGCAACAACAGATGCCATTTCCATATCAGCAACGTCATCAGGCGTTTTATCGCGTTCTGGTCTAGTCGGGCTTCCGATTGGGCAGAAACCAATAACAGCAATACCACGAGCCTCGCAATAGTCAAGAAGTTCTCTTTGTTGGAAAGATGGGTGAAGTTCCATTTCAATTGCAGATGGCATAATGTGACAATGTGGTAAAACAGCCTCAAGTTTCGGAATTGTCATAGAAGACATACCTAAATGTTTAACAACTCCCATTTTATAAAGAGTTTCCATTTGACGCCAAGTTTTAATGAATTTTTCAACAGAGAAAGCCACTGAATCTGGGTTTCTAGCGTCACCATCACAACCTGGAGCGTGATAATTTGGGAATGGCCAGTGCATAAAATAGCAGTCTAAGTAGTCAAGTTGTAGGTCGCGTAGTGATTTCATACACTCAACAGCAACATCGTCGTGCTTGTCATTCCAAACTTTTGATGTGATAAAAAGTTCCGAACGTGTAACTAAGCCTTCGTCCATAGCCTTTTTGTAAACATTTCCGATTTCAACTTCGTTTCCATATACAGAAGCTCCGTCAAAAAGTCTGTAACCTGCCTTGATTGCACCATATACTGCATCAGAAATTTGCTCCGATGTAAATCTATCTGAACCGAAAGTTCCCATGCCTACCATAGGCATAAGGTCGCCATTTCTAAGTGTTTTTTGTGGAACTAATTTTGGATTAATTGTATTCATAATTTATCTCCTTAAATTTTATTTTTGTGTTTTTGATTATTGGAAGGGCGTAGAAACCCTTTGCTATATATAATTAATATCTGAAATAAGGCGAAGACAAGTGCTTGTCGGTGCTACCGACCGAAACGTTTCGCTTATGTGTATGTTTAGACGAAGTATTTTTTCATTTTCATTGTAGGGGAGGATATTATCCTCCTGTAATTTAATAATCCTCCGTCAAACCATAGGTTTGCCACCTCCTTTTAAAAGGAGGCTTTTCTTGGCTCCTTTATCAAAGGAGCTGTCATGAAGTGACTGGGGATTGCGTTTTCGATGTATTTGCGTATGTTTTTTGCAAAATTTTTCGGTTATCGGACGTCCAATGAACGCCCTACAAATGTTAGTTATTTATTAACATTACCTTACCTTTAACATCTCGAGGATTTTTGTATAGCATAAATGCTTTATCCACTTCTTCCATAGGAAATTTTTTAAAAATCATATCTTTATGCACTTTAAATTCGCCAGTTTTTAAATAATGCGCTGTTAAACTCCATTCTTTTCCTGGGAATGGGGCAGTAAAACTCATCCAAGAACCAGTAAGTTTGAATTCTTTTCTGTTCATAAGTTCCCACTCTTTATATGTGAATTTAACATCAGCGTGTGGTGTTCCTACCATACAAATATTCGCCTTGTTTGAAGCAATTTTAAACGAAGTTAAAATCGTAGATGGATGGCCTACCATTTCGAAAACATAGTTAAAACCTTTACCATTTGTAAGCTCCATTGCTTTTTCTAAGTAATCTTCGTCCATCGAATTTATAACAAAATCAGCACCAACTTCTTTTGCAACTTGAAGACGTTCTTCTGAAACATCAAAGGCTGTAATAGTCTTAGCACCCATAATTTTTGCCCACTGAATCATAAAGATACCGATAGTACCAGAACCGATTACAGCGACATCAAATCCACCTTTGTAATCATTGTGTAAAAGCCCATGAAGTGCTACTGTGATTGGCTCGATTAATGCACCTTCTTCAAATGAAATACTTTTATCTAGTTTTACTACATTTTTTTCAGGAACTGACAGATATTCTGCAAAACTTCCTTGAATTCTGCTACCGATGAAAGTATATTTTTTGCAAAGTGCATGGTTGCCAACCGCGCAATCATCACAAGTGAAACAAGGAACTAAAGGTGCAGCCGTCACTCTATCAACCACTGAAACAGCCGTAACTTTTGAGCCGATTTCTTCTACTTCGCCACAAAATTCGTGACCTAAAACAATAGGATAATAGTGAGCACCATTTGTTAAAACACGAGGAATATCACTGCCACAAAGTCCTGTTGCTCGAATTTTTATTTTAACATCAAAATCCCCTACTTTTGGGTCTTCATAATCCGTAAATTTAATATCTTCATTCGAAAATAATACGCAAGCTTTCATTTTTTTGTCCTTTCTTATTAGAAAAAATTGTTTGTGTTTTGTTTGGTTTTCAATCCTCCGTCAAACGTTTCGTTTGCCACCTCCTTTAAAAAGGAGGCTTTTGCTCTTGGCTCCTTCGTCAAGGAGCTGTCACGTTAGTGACTGAGGATTGTAATTTTCAAATTTCGTATGTTTTTTTATTTCAACGAAAATTTTAGGTTTCGGGCGTCCAATGAACGCCCCTACAAATAAAATTTAATTTTCAGATGGCATTAAATCTTTTGTTCTTTCGTATATTTCTTTATATTTTTTAAATTGCTTTTGATAAATTTCATAATTTTCTTTATTCGGTGTGTGTTCGCGTGTTATTTGAACGGTTTTCTTTACAGCATCTTCGAAATCTTTATAAATTCCAACACCAATTCCAGCTAAAATACACGCGCCTAACGTCGTTGCACTATCTGAATATGGCACTTTTATCGGAAGTCCTGTTATATCCGATTTTAACCCAGTCCAAACTAAGCTATTTGCCGAACCACCAACTGCATAAAGTGTGTCGACATTAACTCCAGCCTCTTTTGCAATCTCTAAATTATGCTCTAGTGAGTATCCAACACCTTCCATAGATGCCCTTACAAAATGTGCTTTTGTCTTTGAAAAATCAACTCCGAAGTAAACTCCTTTAGCATTAGAATCCCATAGAGGTGAGCGTTCGCCAGACATATATGGTAAGAAAATCAGTCCATCTGAAGTTGGGTTTATGGTTTCGGCATAGTCAGACAGCATTTCAAAGGAATTTTTATCTGACGAAACGTTTCGCTCATAGTCACAAAAATGCTTTTCAAACCAGTTGATAACACCTCCACCACCGACAGTTCCACCTTGCAGTAGCCATTTCCCAGCGACAACGTGATTTGATAAAATTAGCGCTTCGTGAGCGATGCATTCATCGATGCAAATACTCATTCCACCGGCTTGACCACCTTGCTCTTGGGTTTGTCCGTTGAAAATTACTCCAGCACCTAAAGTTCCACAAGCAGCGTCTAGTCCACCAGCGACAACAGGAGTTCCCTCTTTTAAACCAGTAAGCTCTGCAACTTTAGCAGTTACACCACCGACAACATCGTGACATTCGTAAAAATCAGGCAAAATATCTGTTTTAATCCCTAATTCTTCAAGCACCCCAAAATCCCATTTGCGATTTTTAATATCATAACATTGAAGTCCATATCCTTGCGAATAATCTTGTGATATATTTCCTGTAAGTTTCATCGCGATATAGCTGTTTGATTGCAAAATTTTATATGTATTTTCATAAACTTCTGGTGCATTTTCTTTATACCATAGGATTTTCGGTAAAGTGTATGAAGGTTCAAATGGATTTCCTGAAATTTCAAAAAAAGCATTCTTTCCGTATTTTTCTTTAATTTTGTTGCAAATATCCGTAGCCCTTGTGTCAAGCCAAATCGGAGTGTTGGTAAGAACGTTTCGCTTATCATCAATAGCAATTGCCGACCAACTTTGACCGTCAATTCCTATGCCTTTAATGTTTTCTTTAGGAACATCAAGGTCTTTTATACACGAAACGATAGCTTCCCACCAATCTTCTGGATTTTGTTCTGCCCAGCCAGATTTCGGATATAAAACATCGTATTTTCCGTTTTTATGAGCAATAATTTTACCAGCTTCATTAAAAACAGCCACTTTACAGCTTGATGTTCCGATGTCTATTCCGAGAAGTAAATTTTCCATAAATTCTCTCCTAAATTCTCTTAATTGATTTACCATATTCTATAAACGAGTCTAAAACAACGCTTTCAAACTCTCCGTTATTTGCTAGTCGCTCTAAAATTATTCGTGACGCATTTTTTGCTATTTCATTCATAGGTTGCGAAATAATTGTAAGCTTTGGATTCATAACTTTTGAAAGTTCTATACTATCGAACCCTACGAGCGACAAATCTTCTGGGATTTTAAGTTCTTTTTCATTAATCGCCATAACAGCACCAACAGATGATTCATAATTCGATGCAAATACAGCAGTAATTTCTTGGTTGTTTTCTATTATATCTATCATGGATTTATATCCTTCTTCGACAGTATAATTTGCGTGATATATATTTTTTTCTTTAATCTCGACATTATTTTCTGTCAAAGATTTTTCATATCCCTCTAAACGCTCTTTTGCAGTAGAAATATCATTCGGTCCTGCAATAAACGCAATATTTTTATGTCCGTTTTCAATTAAAATATCTACGGCTTTTTTTGTAGCTTCTACATTATCTATTCCTACAAAGTCGCAATTAAAGTTTTTTAATTTTCTATCGATTAAAACAATCGGAATACCTGATTTCTTTACAAATTCAATATTATTGCTATTCGAACTTACTGGAACATAAATAAGCCCATCTATTTGCTTTGACAGCATAAATTCGAGTTTTTCTTCTTCTAGCTTTTCATCAGACCTGCAATCAGCAACAATAACGCCATAACCTTTTTGTCTTAATACATCTTCGATATCAGAAATAATCGTAGTAGTAAAAAGGTTTGAAAGTTCTGGAATAACTATTCCAACCATGTTAGATTTGTTAGTTTTCAGACCTCTTGCCATCGCATTTACTTTATAATCAAGTTTATTTATTGCATTTTCAATTAGAATTTTATTTTCTGGTAAAACATTGCCACCATTTAAGTATTTTGAAATTGTCGCAAGTCCTAAACCAGTTTCTTTAGAAATATCTTTAATCGTAGCCAATTTTTTCTCCTTAATATGTGTTTGCACATCCGCAAATTTTAATCTTTTCACATACTAAATTATACACGAATTCTCTGCCTTTGTCACCATATTTTTTTGGGTCAAAAACTTTTTGGTCGGTTTCCATATAAGCCTTCACACCGTCTGAATATGCAATTCGAAGTTCTGTTGCAAAATTGATTTTTGAAATTCCCAGTTTGATACAATCTTTTAAATCTTCTTCGGAAATTCCAGATGCACCGTGTAAAACAAGTGGGATTGATACTACTTTTCTGATTTCTTCTAGTCTTTTTTTGTCTAAAACTGGAGTTTCTTTATAAATTCCATGAGCTGTGCCTATTGCAACTGCTAGTGATGTTACGCCAGTTTTTTCTGCAAATTCCTTTGCCTCTAGTGGGTCGGTATAATTTCCAGAGCCACCATCAAGCTCATCTTCTTTTCCACCAACTTTTCCAAGTTCGGCCTCAACAGGAATGTTTTTTGTTTTTGCGAAATCAGCTACTTTTTTTGAAATCGCGATGTTTTCTTCAAATGATGAATGCGAACCATCAATCATAACGCTTGAGTAACCAGAATTTATGCACTCCTTTGAAAGTTCATAAGAACTACCGTGGTCTAGGTGTAGTGCTACCGGAACGCTTGCATTTTTAGCAAGTTCTGATACAATTCCGAAATACACATTAGGTTTTGCATATTTTAGCGTTGAAGAAGTTGTTTGCAAAATTACAGGCGCTTTTAAATCTTCGGCAGCCTTTATAACAGCTTGAGCCATTTCCATATTTTCAACATTGAAAGCTCCCACAGCGTAGCCATTTTCATCTGCTTTTTTCAATAATTCTAGTGTAGTAACGTAAGCCATAATCATCTCTCCTTAACGAAACGTTTCGTCTATGTGTAATTTTTTACGAAACGTCTTATGCGATATGACGAAACGTTTCGTGATTGGTTTTTAACCAACGAAACATCTCATTAAGCGAAACGTTTCGTTGTGTTTATTATAGCACAGAAGGATACTAATGTCAATCATTTTTCATTGTCGCAAAAAGTAAAATTTTCAAGGTGAAATTTGTGCATTTTCACAATGGTGTCTGTGTCAAAATAAAGAAAAAAAAAGGCTATCGTAATCGACAGCCTTTTATATATTTTATGATCTAAGTTCAGCCTCATAATCTTTTTCAAGATTAGCTAAAATTTTAGCAACTGCATTATCACACTCTTCGTCTGTAAGAGTTCCGTCTTCTTTTCTGAAAACTAAAGAGAATGCAACAGATTTTTTGTTTTCGCCTAGTTTTTCTGAAATAAATACGTCGAAAAGTTTCACATCTTCTAAAATATTTTTAACAGATTTTCTAATGCATTGTTCTAAGTCATAAACTGCAATATCTTTATCACACACGAAAGAAATATCACGAGTAGACGCTGGGAATTTCGGCAATTTCTTATAAAGTTTGTTATCATTAGCCAGCTCATAAATTGTATTAAAATCAATTTCACACATCAAAATGCTAGTGTTAACACCATAATTTTGAATAACTTGTGGGTGAATATTACCAAATACACCGATTTTTGTATCGGCAACATAAATATCAGCGCATCTACCAGTATGATACGTTTGATTTGTCGTTTGCGCCTTGAAATATACACCAGTAATATTTAAACTTGCAAGTAAAATTTCAACATCGCCTTTAAATTTAAAGAAATCGTCTGTACCAAAGCTTGCAAAAGTAACAATTTTCTTCTCATCTGGTAATTTTGTCGCGTCTACATTATTATCCACAACCTGTGGAATATAAATCGAGCCGATTTCATAAAGTTTTCCAACCTTATTTTGATAATTCACATTACGAACAACAGTGTCCATCATAGACGGAACAGTTGTAGTTCTCATAATGCTAAGTTCTTCGCCTAGTGGGTTTGTGATAACTGTCGACACACGATTTTCTTCTGGCAGATTAATTTTTTCATAGTTAGATTTGCTAATAAATGAATATGTGATGATTTCGTCATAACCTAACGAACGCATTTTAATTCCAGTGTTTTTCTCAAACATTTGCTTTGCAGTAAGTCCACCACAAACAGTTTGTCCAGCAAAAGATGTAACAGGAATATTATCATAACCAAAAATTCTAGCAACTTCTTCGGCAATATCAGCCATCATTTTAACATCAGTTCTAAAACTAGGAACAGTGATTACATCGTTTTCGCAAACAAAGCCTAAAGTGTCTAAAATTCTAATCATTTCATCTTTTTCGATGCTTAATCCTAAGAATTTATTCATTTTTTCTGCTTCTAATGGAATTGTAATTGTTTCTGGTTTATTTTTATAAACATCGATAATTCCACCAACAACTTCACCTGCGCCTAGCATTTCGATAAGCTCACACGCACGCATAATTGCATTCATACAGTTTTCTGGGTCTAAACCTTTTTCGAATTTTCCAGAAGCTTCTGTTCTTAATGCTAGTTTTTTTGAGCCAACACGCACAGTAGCACCATCAAAATTCGCAGATTCAAACACTAAAGTCGTCGTATTATCTTTGATTTCAGAATTTAAACCGCCCATGATACCGCCCAAAGCAACAGTGCCTTCACCATCTTTAATTACTATCATATTGCTGTCTAAATTACGCTCGATTTCGTCTAGTGTCGTAAATTTTTCGTTTTCACATGCTGTATTAACTTCAATTTTTTTACCACGAATAGTGTCATAATCAAATGCATGCATCGGTTGACCATATTCAAGTAAAACATAGTTTGTGATGTCTACGATATTGTTTATCGGACGAATACCACAAGCATTAAGTCGTGCACGCATCCATAATGGAGATGGTTCAATTTTAATGTTTTTAACCATTTTTGCAACATATCTGTTACATAAATCTGTATTAACTTCAACAGATAAATGCTCATTAATGTCGCCTTCCGTACCTTTTACATTGATTTCAGGCATAGTGAATTTTTTATTATAAGTCGCAAAAGTTTCTCTTGCTAGACCTAAAATGCTCATACAATCAGGACGATTTGATGTAATTTCGAACTCAAAAACAGTGTCGTTTAGCATTAAAACATCTTTGATATCAACGCCGATAGCAGTGTCAGTTGGTAAAATTAAAATTCCATCTTCATCAGCATAAGGCACATAATTATGGTCAATTCCAAGCTCGTTAAATGAGCATAACATTCCGTTTGACTCCACTCCACGAAGTTTGCCTTTAGTAATTTTAAGGTCGTTTGCTAACGTTGATTTGTGCATTGCAACAGGTACAATATCGCCGACTTTTACGTTTTTAGCACCAGTCACGATTTGCACATTTTCACCAACATTAATTTGGCAAACAACTAATTTTTCAGCGTCAGGATGGGCTGTGATTTCTGTTATTTGACCTGTGATAACATTTGTGATATAAGAATAAATCTCCTCATATCCTTCAACTTTTGAGCCAGACATTGTTAAATCTTCTGAATAATCATGATTTGAAACTTCTGGTTTTATATATTCATATAGCCAAGAAATAGGCATTTTCATAGTTTTTTTCTCCTTTTTTGGTATTTAATAGATATTTTTATAATCCTCCGTCAAACGATTCGTTTGCCACCTCCTTTACAAAGGAGGCTTTTGGGGGTTCTTGTTTTTTTATAATCCTCCGTCAAACGATTCGTTTGCCACCTCCTTTTAAAAGGAGGCTTTAATTCGGTTTTTATTTGGCTCCTTTTCAAAGGAGCTGTCAGCTTGCTGACTGAGGATTTTTTGTAAATTTTTTATTGTACAACGGTACGTCGAGGGCGCCGTCCCCTACTGGCGGTCACATCAGCTATGCTGACAAATGCGTCCACGTCAG
>CAYJLC010000004.1:0-30121 GCA_964370735.1 uncultured Oscillospiraceae bacterium | reverse complement strand
CGCCGTCCCCTACTGGCGGTCACATCAGCTATGCTGACAAATGCGTCCACGTCAGGTGGGGCGTAGGCAATTACCAATCGACGTTTTCGATTAGAATTGGTGTAGGAATCTTATGTCGTTTTGGAAGAATAAACGTAAATCGTCGATTTTATATCTACCCATAACCATACGCTCAAGCCCCATTCCAAAAGCAAACCCACTGTATACATCTGGGTCGATATTACAATTAGTTAACACGTCTGGATGAACCATTCCACAACCTAGAATTTCAATCCAGCCTTCGTTTTTACAAAGCGAACAACCTTCGCCAGCACACATAAAGCAAGCGATGTCCATTTCTGCTGATGGCTCAGTAAATGGGAAGTGGTGAGGACGGAAACGAACTCTTGTTTCTTCACCATAAACTGCTTTTGCAAAAACTTCAAGCGTGCCTTTAAGGTCTGCAAATGTGATGCCTTTATCGATAACCATTCCTTCGATTTGGTGGAAAAGTGGTGAGTGAGTTGCATCAACTGTATCCGAACGGAATACACGCCCAGGAGCAATCATTCTAATTGGTAGGTCACGAGTTTCCATAGTTCTAACTTGAACTGGAGAAGTTTGCGTTCTTAAAACTACATTGTCAGCGATATAAAAAGTATCTTGAGTATCACGCGCAGGGTGATTTTTAGGAATATTTAACGCTTCAAAGTTATAATAATCAAGCTCAACTTCTGGCCCTTCTTCGATAGTAAATCCCATTCCTATGAAAATATCTTTGATTTCATCAAGAACAATATTAAGCGGATGTGCGTGACCTAAAGACGATTTGTCACCAGGCATTGTAACATCAATTTTTTCATTTTTAAGCTTATTTTCAATTTCTTTTGCCTTTAAATTTTCTTTAGTTTGCTCGATAATTTCTTCGATTTCAGCACGAACTACGTTAGCAAGCTCACCGATAATCGGTCTTTCTTCGGCTGTTAACTTGCCCATTCCTCTTAAAATCGCTGTAAGTTCACCTTTTTTCCCTAAATATTTTACACGAATTTCGTCTAAAACCTTAGCATCTGAAACACCAGAAAGTTCTTCTTTGGCATTTTTTAGAATTTCTTCTAATTGTAATTTCATGTTTGTTCTCCTATATTTTTTTATTTTATGTTATTTGAATTGCTTGTTTTTTAATTTTCCGTTCGGACTTTTGTGCCTTTGTTTTTCATTTTGTGTATTTCCTGTATGCGCTGGTTTTTCCGCACCTAATTTTCGGCAAAATTTCGGCGAATCCAATGCGACCACGTCAGGTGATGGACAAAAAAAGTCTTCCATCCCCTATAAAAGGGACGAAAGACGAAAATTCCGTGGTACCACCCAAATTTTTGTGAAAATCACAAACACTTTAGTCCATTTAACGCATAGGTTACGCCATTTCTAATAGGTTTAACCGTTCAAAATGATGCTCACAAGTGAAACCCGCAAAATATTTTTACTTTCATTCCAGCGATTAGAAAGCTCTCTAAAAAAATTTAGGTTGCAGTAGTCTTGGTCATAGCAATAGTACATATATTTAAAATTATACCATAACAGCAGAAAAAAGTCAATATTTTTGTAAAAAAACAGCCACCTTTCGGCGACTGTTTAAATTTATCTTATTTGTACATTTCTCTTTTAACGTAAGTTGTATGTAATAAGTGGTGAGCTTTATGGCTACCTGGTTTTTCAAGGTAATTGTCATATAACTCTTTGATTACTGGGTTTTCGTGAGATTTTCTTAAACCTAAGATATTTTTATCTTCGTTGTATAATACAGACGCACGAAGAGCCTTAACATCAAAGTTATTTAAAACTTCACCTGTGTTGATTGGTTGTCCACCACCGTTTACACATCCACCAGGGCACGCCATGATTTCAATGAAGTGGTAGAAAGCTTTACCATCTCTGATGTCTTGAAGTAAGTTTTTAGCATTTTCTAAACCAGAAACAACTGCAACTTTAACTTCTAAACCACCAACATCGTAAGTAGCTTCTTTCATACCTTGAGTACCACGAACTTGAGTAAAGTCTAAAGCTTCGCCTTCAAGTTTTGTATCAGTAAGTGTTTCAACTGCTGTTCTTAAAGCAGCTTCCATAACACCACCAGTAGCACCGAAGATAACACCAGCACCAGTACCAGTTCCTAACGGTTGGTCATAGTCTTCTTCTGGTAAATTATTAAACATTAAACCAGCGTTTTTAATCATTTTTGCAAGTTCTCTTGTTGTGATAACTGCATCGATATCAGGAACACCGTTTGCTGCTTGGTCTTCTCTTGTTTTTTCAAATTTCTTCGCTGTACAAGGCATAACAGATACCATGTAGATATCTTTAGGGTCGATGCCTTCTTTTTCAGCGTAATAAGATTTTGTGATAGCACCAAACATTTGTTGTGGTGATTTACAAGAAGAAAGGTTTGGAATGAAATCTGGGAAGTAATGTTCACAGTATTTAACCCAACCTGGAGAACAAGAAGTAATTAGTGGTAAAACACCATTATTTTGAACTCTGTGAATAAATTCTGTTGCTTCTTCCATGATTGTAAGGTCGGCAGAGAAATCTGTGTCGAATACGCGGTCTACGCCTAAACGACGGATAGCTGCAACCATTTTACCTTTACCGTTAGTTCCGATAGGATTGCCGAATTCTTCAGCGATACCAGCTCTTACAGCAGGAGCAGTTTGAACTACAACGTGTTTTTTAGGGTCAGCGATAGCTGCAAAAACACCAGCAGTTTCGTCTTTTTCAGATAAAGCACCAACAGGACATACATTGATACATTGACCACAGCTAATACAAGAAGTTTCAGCTAAATCAGACTCGAATGCACAACCGATGTAAGTGTCAAATCCTCTTCTATTAGCACCGATAACGCCAACAGATTGAGTTTTTTCACAAGCTGCAACACAACGACGACAAAGGATACATTTGTTGTTATCTCTGTACATGTGAGCCGCTGAATTATCGATTTCGAATTTTTTATCAGAAGATTCGTATTTACTTGCATCACAACCAAATTCTTTAGATAGAGTTTGAAGTTCACAAGCACCAGAACGAACACAAGATAAACAAGATTTATCGTGGTTTGAAAGGATTAGTTCTAAAGTATTTTTTCTAGATTCTCTGATTTCTGGAGTGTTTGTGAAAACTTCCATACCTTCAGCGATAGGTTGAACACAAGATGCAGCAAAGCTTCTAGCGCCTTTTACTTCAACTAAACAAATACGACAAGCGCCGATTGCGTTGATTTCTTTTAAGTAACAAAGTGTTGGAATATTAATACCTGCAATTCTAGCCGCTTCTAAGATTGTACTATCTTTAGGCGCAGTTACAGGGATATTATTTATTTTAAGTGTAACGTTTTCCATTATATATAAACCTCTTTTCCCTATTTTTTAATGATAGCTGCAAATTTACAAGCGTCGATACAAGCACCACATTTAACACATTTATCTTTGTCGATAACGTGTGGATTTTTTACAGAACCTTTGATTGCGCCAACTGGACAAACTCTAACACATAGAGTACAACCTTTACATTTTGGCTCAATAATTTCAAAGCTTAATAAGTCTTTACATACGCCAGCTGGACAGTTTTTGTCGATAACGTGTGCTTCATACTCATCTCTGAAGTATTTTAATGTAGATAAAACTGGGTTTGGAGCAGTTTGTCCTAAACCACAAAGTGATGCTTTTTTAATTTCGTAGCAAAGTGCTTCTAGTTTATCGATATCTTCTAAAGTACCGTTTCCAGAACAGATTTTTTCAAGCATGTCGTACATACGTTTAGTACCGATACGACAAGGGCTACATTTACCACATGATTCTTCAACAGTGAACTCTAAGAAGAATTTCGCGATATCAACCATACAAGTATCTTCATCCATAACGATTAAACCACCAGAACCCATCATAGAGCCGATAGCGATTAAGTTATCATAATCGATTTCGATATCCATGTGGCTTGCAGGGATACAACCACCAGAAGGACCACCAGTTTGAGCAGCTTTAAACGTTTTACCGTTTGGAATACCGCCACCGATTTCTTCAACGATTTCTCTTAAAGTAGTACCCATTGGAACTTCAACAAGACCAGTATTTTTGATTTTACCACCTAAAGCGAATACTTTCGTACCTTTAGATTTTTCAGTACCGATATTAGCAAACCACTCAGCACCATTTAAGATGATTTGAGGGATATTAGCATAAGTTTCAACGTTGTTAAGTACAGTTGGTTTACCAAATAAACCTTTAACAGCTGGGAATGGAGGTCTTGGACGTGGCTCACCACGATTACCTTCGATTGATGCAAGTAAAGCAGTTTCTTCACCACATACGAATGCACCAGCACCTAGTCTTACTTCCATATCGAATTCGAAGTCAGTTCCGAATACTTTACCACCTAAGATACCGATTTCTCTAGCATCAACGATAGCTTTTTCTAAACGCTCAACTGCGATTGGGTACTCAGCACGAACATAAACATAACCCATAGAAGCGCCGATTGCATAACCTGCGATTGCCATAGCTTCGATTAGAACGTGTGGGTCACCTTCTAGTACAGAACGGTCCATGAATGCCCCTGGGTCACCTTCGTCCGCATTACATGCAACATATTTTTGGTCTGACTCAACGCCAGCTGCGAAAGCCCACTTCATACCAGTAGGGAAACCGCCGCCGCCACGACCACGAAGTCCAGAATCTTTAATAACGCTTACAACATCAGCAGGCGTCATTTCAGTTACAACTTTACCTAAAGCTTCGTAACCGTTTACAGCGATATATTCTTCAATACTATCTGGGTTTATAACACCACAGTTTTTAAGAGCAATACGTTGTTGTTTTTTGTAGAAATCAGTTTCTTCAAGTGATTTAACATTATCACCAACTACTGTTTCAGAGTATAAAAGACGTCTAACAACTCTACCTTTAAGTAGATGTTCTTCAACGATTTCTGGGATGTCTTTTGTTTCTACTAAAGAGTAGAAAGCACCCTCAGGATATACTATCATAATAGGACCTAAAGCACATAGCCCAAAGCAACCAGTTTTAACAACTTGTACTTCTTGTGTTAGGCCTTGTTTTTCGATTTCAGTTTCTAATGAACTGATAATTTGGTTACTACCAGATGATGTACATCCAGTACCCCCACAAACTAATACGTGAGAACGATACATTCAGCCTACCTCCTTATTTAATGCTGCCTATTGTGTATTCTGTAACAACATTGCCATTAACAATGTGGTCAACCACAATTTTCGCAACTTTTTCAGCGTCCATTTTTACATACGTTGTTTTATTTCCATCTGGTGTGTGTATTTCAACAACAGGTTCGTGTTGACAGATACCGATACAACCAGTTTGAGTTACCATTACATTTTGTAAGTTTCTTTTAGCAACTTCGTCTGTAAATCCGTTAAGAACAGGTCTAGCTCCCGCTGCAATTCCACAAGTTGCCATACCAACAACAACTCTGATTTTTTCTTCGCCAGCATCTCTAACGTTTACATTTCCTTGCATTTTTTCTCTAATAGCTTTTAATTCAGCTAAACTTTTCATTGTAGCACCACCTTAATTTAATTTGAGTTTTCACACTCATTTTGGTTTTCGTTTATAAAATCTCTAATAAAAAATAATACTTCATTTGAGTTTATAGGAACGCCCTCAAGCATTTCCTTTATTTCTCTTGTATCCATAACAAAAGATTTATCATCTAACCTATACTCATATAAAAAATCTATATGTGTATTAACACTGACAAGCGACATCATTGTAGATGCCATATCTCCTAAAGGAATCATATCGATATGCTCATAATTATACGAGGTCATAATTTTCGTGCCGAAACCGAGTTTGCTTTCGATTCGAAAATCTCCATTTGTCATCAAAGCACCCATTTTAAAAAACGGAACACCTAGACCTACTTTTCTAGTGGTTCTTGTGGTATAAAAGGGGTCGACAACATTTTTTACAGTTTCTTCGTCCATGCCTTTTCCGTCATCAATTATATAAATTGTGAGTGTTTTTGCAATAGTATCTTTATGTACTTTAATCTCTACAAGACTAGCATTTGCTTTAATTGAGTTTTGCGCAATGTCCAGAATGTTAAGTGATAACTCTGTCATATTAGTCTTTGTATTTCGCTAAGATTGTTGCAACATCGTCCACTGTTACTTTACCATAAACGTCTTCGTTTATTGTAAGAACTGGGGCAAGACCACAAGCACCAATACAACGACATGCATCAACAGAGAATAAACCGTCATCAGAACATGAACCAGTTTTAACGCCTAGATCTCTTTCGAATTTTTCTAAAACGTCGCCTGCACCTTTAACGTAGCAAGCTGTTCCCATACATACAGAAACTCTATACTTACCTTTCGGAGTAAGAGAAAATTGAGAATAGAATGTTGCAACACCGTATACTTTTTCTAAAGGGATATTAAGACCTTCTGCGATCATAATTTGAACCTCTTTTGGTAAGTAGCCATAGATGTCTTGTGCTTTTTGTAGCACTGGCATTAGCGCACCTGGGTCACCTAATTGGTTAGCGATTACTTGGTCAAGTAATTCTTTTTGCTCTTTAGTGCCATTAAACGCTAGTTTTTCTTTTGTGTTAGCCATGGATTGACCTCCTTAAATTAAACATAAATATATAGTGCCTAAGCACCAATTCGAAATACCCATTACATAGAGGTAACATCTTAGTATATTCCTTATAATTATATCACTTATTCGTTAATTATTCTACATTCTTTACCGAAATTTAGTGAAAATTTTAGACGTCATTTTTGTGCATTGTATACAAAAAAGTTCAGGTTAGTTAACGCTAACGTACAAAAACGCACTTTTTTGCCTTTTTTTGTTAACATTTCATTGTAATTATTAACAATGTATGATACGATTGTTTATATATATTTTTTGGAGGTTTTATATGCTTACAGTACAAGATATTAAAAAGATTTTAAATTGCGAAATTTTATGTTTAGAAAATGATATCGACAGAGAAATTCACACTGCTTGTGGCGCCGATATGATGAGCGATGTTTTAGCGTTTGTAAAAGACCAATCGGTTTTGCTTACAGGCCTTGTAAACAGCCAAGTTATACGAACTGCTGATATGATGGATATGGTTTGCATCGTTTTTGTAAGAGGAAAAAAACCCTCTGAAGATATGATTAAACTAGCTATCGAAAAAGATATTGTTTTAATGTCAACTTCTGAACGTATGTTCACAGCCTGTGGCCTTTTATGGGACAACGGGCTTAAAGGAGGAAATTAATGGACAGCATTAAATTATCTTACGAAGTCGACGGCGATGACTTCACGCGTGCTGGCGAAGCGTCGGCAAATGTTAAAAAAAATCTGAAAAAACTAGGTGTGAACCCTCAAATTATAAGAAAAGTTGCAATTGCACTTTATGAGGGTGAGATAAATATGGTAATCCACGCCGAAGGTGGCGTTATTGATGTGATTATCGACAAAGAACATATCGACTTACTGTTAAAAGACAAGGGCAAGGGTATTCCTGATATCGAAATGGCTATGAAGGAAGGTTTTTCTACTGCTCCAGACGAAGTGCGCTCGCTAGGATTTGGCGCTGGCATGGGTCTTCCTAATATGAAAAAGAACACAGATTTTATGGAAGTCACGTCTACCGTTAATGTCGGAACGACAGTTCACATGAAAGTAAACATATAATTTAGGAGAGTGATTAATGATGAATGGGTTTTTTCACTCTGTAACACTTGATGAAGATAAATGTAAAGGGTGTATAAATTGTATCAAAAGATGCCCAACAGAGGCTATCAGAGTTCGCGATGGTAAGGCGCAAATCACTGCCGAAAGATGCATAGATTGCGCTGAATGTATCAGAGTCTGTCCACACCACGCGAAAAAGGCGATATACGACCACTTTGAAGTGTTAGACAAATATAAATATAAAATAGCGCTTCCAGCACCAGCTTTATATGCCCAATTTAATAATTTAGACGATGTAGACATTGTTTTAAACGGACTTTTAGAGCTCGGCTTTGATGATGTTTTTGAAGTTTCAAAGGCTGCTGAAATTGTTTCGGTAGCAACTCGCGAATATATGAAAAATACCCAAAAAAAACCTGTTATAAGCTCGGCTTGCCCTGCTGTCACTAGGTTTATTCGCGTGCGTTTTCCAAATTTAATAGAGCATATTTTGCCTATAAACGCCCCTGTTGAAATTGCTGCTATGCTTGCAAAAGAAGATGCTCATAAAAAAACAGGTATTCCTATTGAAGAAATAGGTGCGATTTTCATCTCGCCTTGTCCTGCAAAAGTTACTTATGCAAAAATGCCACTCGGCATAGAAAAAAGTGCAATTTCTGCTGTTTTGGCGATAAGCGATGTATATCCTCGTCTACTTCGTGTAATGACTGCCGATTTTAAGCACAAAGTTGAGTCAAGCTCGGGTAAAATCGGTGTTTCTTGGGCTGCCTCTGCCGGCGAAGCCGACGCGCTACTTCGCGATAATTATCTTGCAGCAGACGGAATTGAAAATGTTCTAAAGGTTTTAGAAGACTTAGAGGACGAAAAATTTGCAGACCTAGATTTCATAGAACTAAATGCATGTAATGCAGGATGTATCGGTGGTGTTTTAACTGTCGAAAATCCGTATGTTGCAAAATCGAAACTAAAAAGACTTAGAAAATACCTTCCTGTTTCTGTAAATCATCACACAGTAGATGATAAATACTTAAATTGGGATAATGAAATCGAATATACAAACATACTCGAACTCGACCACGATTTTTCAAAAGCTATTCAAAAAATGGCTGATATGAAATCAATCGAAGCTACTTTGCCTGGTTTAGACTGTGGTTCGTGTGGTGCACCAACGTGTAAGGCTTTAGCCGAAGATGTTATAAGAGGGCTTGCAACAACTGATAATTGTATCTATAAATTCAAAGAAAATTTGACAAAACTTTTAGGAAATTCCGAAGAACTTGATGTATATATCAAAGATTTTGGAAGTTAATGGAGGAAGTATGACAACAAAAAATCTTATTGAGAAAACTGGATTTAAAGTAGTAAATGAAGGGGAAACACGTGATGTTTTAGGCATTTATGCTTGCGATTTACTAAGTATAGTTATGGGACGTGCGACAGCAGATTTTGCTTGGATTACTGTTATGGGAAATATGAACTCAATCGCCGTAGCAACGCTTACCGATGTTTCGTGCATTGTTTTATCCGAAGGCATGAACCTAGATGAAGATGCTCTTAAAAAAGCACAAGAACAAGATGTTTGCGTATTAAAAACCGATTTACCAACCTACGAAACAGCGCTTGTCTTAAAAGAAGCTTTATGCATATAAGCTATGATTTTCACATTCATTCTTGCCTCTCCCCCTGTGGCGACGATGAAATGACTCCGAATAATATCGTGAATATGGCAAAAATAATCGGACTAGACGCTATTGCCGTTTGTGACCATAATTCTGTTTTAAATTTGCCAGCTATTTTTAAAGTAGCTGAAGAAAATGAGCTCATAGTTGTGCCTGCTATGGAAATATGCTCGGCAGAAGAGGTGCATTTGCTATGTTTTGCCTATACTTTAGACGATATTTTCGCAATGTATCACGAAATATACGAATTTTTACCTGCGATAGATAATGACCCACTTGCTTTTGGCAATCAATTTATTATAAATCACGAAGATAAGCTTATTGGCATTGAATCGAAGCTTTTAGTAAATGCATTAACGCTTGATATCGACACTATTTTGGACATATCAAAAAAACACAATTGTATAATTGTGCCTGCACATGTCGACAAGCAATCTTATTCGCTGATGTCGAGTTTGGGTTATATCCCTCCGGATTATAATTTTAAATGCATCGAACTTAAAAATATTGATGCTAATGTCGATTTTAACGGACGAATAATCACAAATTCTGATGCTCATTCGCTAGAAATAATAAACGAGCCAATAAATTCACTCGAGGTAGACGAACTCTCTATAAAGGGAATTTTAGACGCATTAATTCGCAATGACAAATAATAAAGAAACCTCCTATATAGGAGGTTTCTTCAATATACGCAATATATAACAATTGTTTAATTTATGCCGATGTTTCTACTAAATATGACGCTTCTAAGTCTGATAAATGCAGTTTTACTGAGATAGGAAATTTCTCAAACGATGCCGAAACAGAAAATCCCCCTGCTTTAACGTGGTCGTCAAATCCACCCATGTGCCAACGAATTGCACACGCTTCATCTGTTTTAAGTCGCACAAATCTCTCAACTAAAAACACCGATTTTTCGCCATGTCCATACGGAAATGCATCGTCAATCGTGTAATAATCTACTTCAACCCATTTTCCGTCGATTTTTTGGTTTCTTTTTGATAGTTGATAGAAATTTGCCTTACACAAATCGTGCAAAAGCGTAATCATAGACACCGTTTCCATATTATCAACGCCCTCTTCATAATGCTTTTTCATATAAACATCATAAACATTTAAGCTATGCGCGCATAATCCACCTGCATACGCTGCGTGATATCTTGTCGAGGCAGGTGCTTCAAAAAAATCGGTTTTCAGCAACCAAGCCATAAGCTTTTCTATGCCGTTTCGTTCTACATTTTCGCTTAAAATAGTCAAAAAACGCTCTTTATTCTTAGCAATAGTTTCCATATCTAACATTTTATTTCCTCCCTTAAATATACATTATACGAGCCATCTATGCTCATAATTATTTCTTTTTCTGTAATAAAAAACTTGCCTTTTTTGAATTCATCACCGTTTATTTTCCCTAGTTCAAACAATTTATTTCTAAACGGCTTATTGTCAATATTTAGAACAATTTCTCCTAAAGAAGGTGGCAAATTACCTTTAACTACACAAATGTCATACAAAACCGAGTATAAAAACTCATTGTATGTTTCACCACTTAGCTTGTTTTTTGCAAATTCACATAAAACTTGCAACCTATTTTGAACATTCATCGGACGCGTTAGATACCCTTTTTCATTAAAATCGCTCGAAAGTTCTAAAAGCATATCAAAAGGCGTGTTATATGCTGTTTTTAGAATGTCAAAAGCCTGTCTTCCGACATCTTTGTTATAATATCTCTCAACTATTTCCTCTATATGTTTAAGTCTAACGATTTCGTTTGCCGATAAAACATCGGTTGAAATAACCTCATAAGGGGCATAATCTCGGTAGATAATTCCATATTTTTTTGCATCTTTTGCAAGTTTCGACCCTTTTAACAGCTTTAAAAACCCAATTTGCAGATGATGTGGCTCTAAATCATATAATTTATTTATTGATTTGCCAAAAGTTTCAAAATCCTCAAAAGGAAGTCCTGCGATTAAATCTAAATGCAAATGCACATTTTTTCCGTCGATAATTTTTTTCACATTTGTCGATAATTTGTCGAAATCTGTTGTTCGAACAACTGCCTCAAGCGTCGGTTTATGACAAGATTGCACCCCTGCTTCAAGCTGAAATTTATCTTTCGGTGCGCTATTTAAAAGGTCGATAATTTCATCGTCAAGTATGTCGGCACCCACTTCAAAGTGAAAAGAAGTCACGCCCTCGTTTGCTATTAAAAATCGAATAATCTCTTTTGCACGAGCCTTATTTGCATTAAAAGTACGGTCCACAAACTTTACAAGTTGTATATTTTTATCTAAAAAATACTTTAAATCGGCAAAAACTCTCTCTAGACTTAAATATCTTGTCTTGTCTTTAATCGAGCCTGATAAGCAATATGAGCATGAAAAAGGACAACCACGCGATGTTTCATAATAGTAAATTTTATCGACAGGCGTATCTCGGTAGACATCTTTTGCAGGCGCTAGGTCGTCTAAATTATCCACTAAATTATATGATGAATCTCCTAGATTTTTTCCATAAACCACGCCTTTTATTTTAGATAAATCACCGTTATTTTCTACTGTCTGTATAAATTCCCCTAACATCAACTCGCATTCGCCACATAAAATATAGTCGATATGAGAGTTATTCTCGATAATTTCATACGGTGTGAACGAAACTTCTGGTCCACCTAATGCAATTTTTAAATCAGGATTTGCAAATTTCAGGTCACGCGTTAGCCTTAAAACATAGTCAATATTCCAAATATACGTTGAAAACATAATCAAATCTGCATTTTCTAGCAAAATTTCATTGTAAACTTGTGTAATATCGGTATTTATATTAAATTCTAACACTTCTGCTTTATGGTCTATACTTGCATTAAGCGACCTGACTGCAAGATTTAAGTGCACAAATTGCGAATTTATAGCAATAATTTTTGTTTTCATAAAATCAGTCTTTCTAAATAAATATTACTTTTATAATAACATTAATTTATAAAATTTACAAGTTCATAGTTGAAAAAAAGTGTTAAATTTGATATAATTAAAATAATTGATATTTTAAGGTATGTAAAATATATCCTCAGTCGCTTTGTCGACAAATTAATAGATACGGAGAATGAATATGCAAAAATTTAATGCTGGCGATTTTGATGTCGCAGTAATCGGTGCTGGTCATGCTGGCTGCGAAGCTGCTTTGGCCGCCGCTAGAATAGGACTTAAAACAGTATGTTTTACTGTGAATTTAGATGCTGTTGCAAATATGCCTTGTAATCCTGCTATCGGTGGCACTGCAAAAGGTCATTTAGTGCGCGAAATCGATGCTTTAGGTGGTCAAATGGGCATTTCTGCCGACAATGCGTGTATACAATATCGTATGCTTAACAAAGGCAAAGGCCCTGCTGTGCATTCTTTGCGTGCACAAGCCGACCGCGATGAGTATAGAAAATATATGAAACAAGTTATGGAAGACCAAGAAAATTTGCATCTAAAACAAAACGAAGTTGTTGAAATTATCACTGAAAACGGCGAAGTTACTGGTGTTTTATGCAAAACTGGAGCTGTTTATAATGTAAAAGCTGCAATTATTGCGACCGGAACTTTCCTAAAAGGGAAAATTATCATCGGCGATATGATTACAGACGGTGGCCCAGACGGAATGTTCGCGACAGGTGCACTTTCGGATAGTTTGCTTGATTTAGGTTTAAATTTAATGCGTTTTAAGACAGGAACTCCAGCTAGAGTCCACGCGAGAAGCATTGATTATAGCAAAATGGAAATCCAAGAAGGCGACGAAAAAGTCGTTCCATTTTCATTTGAAACCGTTAATAAACCAGAAAATAAAGTCGCGTGTTACTTAACTTATACCAATGAAAAAACTCACGAAGTTATAAATAATAATCTGCATCGTTCACCACTTTATTCTGGTAAAATCGAAGGAATTGGCCCGCGTTATTGCCCTTCTATCGAAGATAAAATCGTGCGTTTTGCCGACAAACCTCGTCACCAACTTTTCATCGAACCTATGGGATTAACCACGCATGAAATCTATGTTCAAGGTATGTCGTCTTCGCTTCCAGAAGATGTTCAGCTTGAAATGATGAGAACTGTTGAAGGCCTTTCTAATGTTGAAGTTATGCGTCCGGCTTATGCTATTGAGTACGATTGCATCGACCCTTTAGAGCTAAAACCTACACTTGAAACAAAAAAAGTCGCTGGTTTATATGCCGGTGGGCAATTTTGTGGAACATCTGGCTATGAAGAAGCTGGCGCTTTAGGTTTAATGGCTGGAATCAATGCATCTATGAAGATTTTAGGCAAGGAATCGCTTGTTTTAAAGCGTACAGACGGATATATTGGAACTTTAATCGACGATTTAGTAACTCGTGGCACAAACGAACCATATAGAATGATGACTTCAAGGTCTGAATATCGCTTAATTTTACGTCAAGACAATGCCGACGAGAGATTAGTTCCACTTGGAAACAGGGTTTTATTAAACTCTGACGAAAGACTGCAAAAAACTCTTGATAAATACACTCGCGTGGAAGAAGAAATTGCAAGACTGCATAAAACCACAGTGTCAAACACCGAAGAAGTTAACAGTGTTTTAGCCGAAATCGGTAGCACAGCACTTAAAACTGGTGCAAGGCTTACAGAGCTTTTAAAACGTCCAGAAGTGACTTATGATTTTTTAGCAAAACTAGATAAAAATCGCCCAGAACTACCACTTGAAGTGACAGAACAGGCAGAAATTCGCGTGAAATATCAAGGATACATCGATAGACAGCTAAAAGATGCCGAAGATTTTAAGAAAATGGAAAGTCGCGCTATTCCAGAGGGGCTTGATTATTTATCTATCGAAACTCTACGCGTGGAAGCAAGACAAAAACTCGACAAAATCCGTCCGATAAATTTCGGTCAAGCATCGCGTATATCTGGCGTAAATCCTTCAGATGTGACTGCTTTAATGGTATTTTTATCGTCAAATAAGGGGAATTAATATGAGTATTTTAAAAGAAACTATCGAAAAAGGTTTAATAGAGTGGGAGCTTTCTCCTCGTCCACAGGTTGTGGATAAACTTGTGGATTTTTGTGATAAAGTGCTAATAAAGAACGAAGACATTGATTTAACTGCAATAACCGACCATTTCGATTTTGCAACAAAGCACATCTTAGACAGCTTAATTTTGCACGAACTAGACCATTTAGACAACCAAAGAATCATCGATGTCGGTTGTGGCGCTGGTTTTCCATCTATGCCTTTAAAAATTTATATGCAAAGCATTCAGCTTACTATGGTTGACAGTTTGGCAAAAAGAATTAACTTTTTATCGGAATACGGAAAAGATTTTAAAAATTTCGAGGCTATTCACGCTAGAGCCGAAGAACTTGCTCATAAAGGAAAATATCGCGAAAAATTTGATATCGCAGTGTCGCGCGCTGTTGCTCCCCTATCTGTTTTAGCAGAATTATGTCTGCCATTTGTAAAAGAAGGTGGAACATTTTATGCATATAAAAGCGTGAATACCAACGAAGAAATCGAGCAATCGCACGAAGCTATCGAAAAACTTGGTGGAATGATTGAAGATATCTATGACTATGACATCCCGATGACTGACATTACGCACAGAATTGTCGTTATCACAAAAATCGCAAACACAAATAAAAAATTCCCACGAAAATTTAATCAAATTAAATCAAAGCCTCTTTAAACTCAAGTAAAACCAATCATTCTCTCGCAAAAAAGGAGATTATTTATGAATTTTACAACCAAAAAAACTAAACAAGAGCTAAAACGCGATTTAAAAGACAATTTTTCAAGCTTATTTGCAATATTTGACGATAGATTTGTAGGCTTTACGATTGGAAGTTTATTTTATGTGCAATATATAAGAGAAGAAGAATTTTTTAGAAAATACTATTATTATAATAATGAACTTTGGGGTGTTATCAGCAAAAAAAATGGTGAAACCTCGATAAAATATAAGCAATTTTACGGTAGCGTAAGCCCTTTTGGTGCTTTTCTTGCTGTTATTGTTATACTTATTACGATTCTTTTGGTTTTTCTTGACAACTCAGGTGACACATTTTTATATATGCTTGTGCTACCTCTTGCTCTTATAATATCGATGACTATCTCATATTCAGTGTCAAAACATAACGACAAAGGCATCGAAAATCAATATGAACTCGATAAATTAATGGAAAACATCTCAAAAACATCTTATATAGATAAAGATTAATAGGAAACTTTATGGAAAATACAAAAAAATTTGTACATCTGCATCTGCATACTGAATTTAGCTTGCTAGATGGTGCTTGTCGAATAAAAAATCTGCCAAAGCGCTGTAAAGAACTCGGACAAGATGCTGTTGCAATCACCGACCATGGTGTTATGTATGGTGTTATCGATTTTTATAGGGCTTGTAAAAATGAAGGCATAAAACCGATTATCGGCTCAGAAGTTTATGTTGCGCCGAGAAAAAACACTGATAAAGTGTATGAAATCGACAATGTTAATAACCATTTGGTTCTTCTTTGTAAAAATAATATCGGCTATCAAAATTTAATGAATTTAGTGTCTGATGCCTATGTGAATGGTTTTTATAATCGCCCAAGGATTGATATGGAGCATCTTAGAAAACATTCAGAAGGGTTAATCGGACTTTCTGCGTGTCTTGCTGGAAGCATTCCGCGTCTTATTTTGCAAAATCGCTATGAAGATGCAAAAAATGCCGCTTTAGAATTTAATGAAATCTTTGGCGAAGGCAATTTTTATCTGGAAATTCAAGACCATGGCATCAAAGAACAGCAAATAATGAACAGGGATATTATTAAAATATCTCGCGAAACAGGCATTCCACTAGTTGCCACAAACGATGTGCATTATCTTAACCGAAAAGATAGCTATAACCAAAAGGTTTTAATGTGCATTCAAATGGGCAGAACTGTCGATGACCCTTCGAAAATGGAGTTTGAAACTGACCAGTTTTATCTAAAATCTTATGATGAAATGGCAGAAACTTTCCCCCACCACCTAGAAGCGCTCGATAATACGGCGAAAATTGCCGAAAAATGTAATGTAGATTTTGAATTTGGACATTATCACCTACCAGAATTTGATGTGCCAAAAGAATTTACACCAAACGAATATTTTAGAAAATTATGCTTTGATGGACTAAAAGAACGTTTTCCAGATACTTATGAACAATATGTGGAAAGGCTTGATTTTGAAATCGAAATGATTGAAAAAATGGGCTTTGTCGACTATTTTCTGATAGTTTCTGACTTTATTATGTATGCTAAAAATAATGGTATCCCAGTAGGCCCTGGTAGGGGTTCGGCGGCGGGTGCTATGGTAGCGTATGTATTAAAAATCACCGATATCGACCCTGTGAAATACTCGCTATATTTCGAGCGATTTTTAAACCCAGAACGTATTTCTATGCCCGATATCGATATCGACTTTTGCTATGTAAATCGTTCAAAAGTTATCGATTATGTTAATGAAAAATACGGAAAAGATAAGGTTGCACAAATTGTAACTTTTGGAACTATGGCTGCGCGCGCTGCAATTCGCGATGTTGGACGAGCGCTTAACATTCCGTATGCAGATGTCGATAAAGTTGCAAAAATGATACCAACTGAACTTGGAATGACACTTACGCGTGCTTTAGATGTGTCGCGTGAGCTGAAAATGGCTTATGATAGTGATGACACAATTAAAAATTTAATCGACACTGCAACAGCACTTGAGGGTATGCCTAGACACGCCTCGACCCATGCTGCCGGTGTTGTTATAACAAAAGATGCTGTTTTTAATCATGTTCCTTTGGCTAAAAATGACGAGCAAATTGTAACTCAGTTCCCTATGACCACGCTTGAAGAACTCGGACTTCTTAAAATGGATTTTCTAGGACTTCGTAACTTAACTGTTCTTCACGATGCTGTTATAAATATAAACAAGCACACGCCTGATTTTACTTTAGAGGGAATTCCGTTTGACGACAAGGCTACTTTCGATATGCTTTCGCTCGGAAAAACAGAGGGCGTGTTCCAGCTTGAAAGCACAGGTATCACAAATGTCGTAAAAGGCTTAAAACCGACATCTATCGAGGATATCACTGCCGTTGTGGCACTTTATCGTCCAGGTCCTATGCAGTCTATTCCGAGATATATTAAAGGCAGACATAATCCGACGGAAGTTACCTATAAACACGAAATGCTTAAAGAAATTTTGGGCGTAACTTATGGTTGTATCGTATATCAAGAGCAAGTTATGGAAGTTTTCAGACGACTTGCTGGCTATTCTTTAGGAAAGGCCGATATGGTACGACGTGCGATGAGTAAGAAAAAATTTGATGCCTTAGCCAAAGAAAAAGACACTTTTGTTTTTGGTAGCGAAGAAGAAAATATCATCGGTTGTGTGAAAAATGGTGTGTCGGAAAAAATAGCAAATGAAATTTTCGACGAAATTTTAGACTTCGCAAACTATGCTTTTAACAAAGCGCACGCAGTGTCTTATGCGTTTATTTCATACCAAACAGCATACCTTAAATGCCACTATCCGAAAGAATATATGGCAGCACTTTTAACTTCTGTGCTAGATTCATCGTCAAAAGTATCAGAATATATAAATGCGTGTAAAGAAATGGGTATAAAAACGCTTGTTCCGTCTATAAATGAATCAAATGCGACATTTACAGTGTCTGGCGAAGATATTCGTTTTGGACTTGTTGCTATTAAAAATGTCGGCAGAAATTTCATTGAAAAACTAGTCTATGAGCGAAATTTAAACGGAAAATTTAAGTCTTTTGGTGAATTTCTAGATAGAATGTATCTTTATGACTTAAATAAACGAGCAGTAGAGTCGCTTATTAAATGTGGTGCATTCGATGAATTTGGCCACACAAGAGCATCTCTTATGCAAGTCCACGAAGTAGCTTTAGACGATATTTCTAAAACAAAACGCAAAAATATCGAAGGTCAAATCGATTTATTTTCCCTAGGTGGCGAAGAAAACGTTGACCAACTCGAAATCCCAAATGCGAGGGAATACGACAAAAAAGATATGCTAAAAATGGAAAAAGAAATGAGTGGGATTTATCTTTCTGGACATCCATTAAACGAATATGACGAACTTATTTTCAATGAAAAAATCGCAAAAATATTTGATATTGTCGACGATTTAGCCCACGACAGCACAAAATATAAAGACAATATGGACGTAGTTATTGCAGGAGTAATTTCTACTGCTAGAACTCAAATAACAAAGAAAAATACCACTATGGCATATATAAATCTTGAAGATTTAACAGGGACTATCGAGGGAATTGTTTTTTCTCGTGTTCTAGAGCAAAATGGTGCCTATATTAAAGCCGATGTGCCTGTTGTATTAAAGGGAAAAATTAATGCAAGAGAAGACGAAGCACCAAAATTAATTTGCAATGATATAAAGCCATTAACTCGCGAATATATCGATTTATTTTTACAGGATAAATCGGAAAAGTCATACGAAAAAGTTTATGAAAAGCCACAAAACAAGCGTTTGTGGGTGAAAATAGAGGCTGGAGAAAGCGAAGATATTAAAGAAATCACCGAAAAGATAAGTGATATAACCGCCGATTTTCACGGTGATTTAGATGTAGTTTTATATATCGAAGGACAAAATAAACGAGTGCTTTTACCAAGAAAATTTAGAGTTACATCAAATGCAAAAATGTTAATGAAATTAAGGCTTGTATTTGGCGAAAAAAATGTTATAATAAAATAGGATAGTTTTTAAAAACTATCAAAATTGCGTAGCAATTTAAAACACGAAGTGTTTTGCTTATTTTATTTCATCGTAACGAAGTGGAGATATAATAAGATAGGTGCAGAGCAATTTAAAACACGAAGTGTTTTGCTTATTTTATTTCATCAAGCCATTCAATAATATTTTGTATCACAATCCTCCGTCAAACCTTTCGGTTTGCCACCTCCTTTACAAAATGAGGCTCACGCATTGGCTCCTTTTAAAAGGAGCTGTCACGAAGTGACTGAGGATTATTAATATTGTACATCAAACGGGCGTCCAATGAACGCCCCTACAATAAATAATTAATAAAAGGAAAAAATATGAACTGTCCTAAATGCAAAACAGAACTAAAACAAAATAATTCATTTTTGTTCGATGTAAAACAAAAAATCAGTTTTCATCTAAACGAAATAGGTAGCACACACCCGATGAATGAAAATTCAACATGCTTTACATGCGAAAAATGTGGCTATATTGAATTTAATGATGTTACTGATATTGTTTTCAACAACCTAAAATAAACCCAAGCCTACAATAAAAATTAAAATAAAACATTAAACAAATTCTGGAGGAAATTATGAAAAACATCAGAAGAATAGGAATTCTTACAAGTGGTGGCGACGCACCAGGAATGAACGCGGCTGTTCGTGCTGTTGTTCGTGCTGCAACGGCAAAAGGTATTAAATGCTTAGGAATTAGACGTGGTTATAACGGTCTTATCAATGGCGATGTAATTGAACTTGATGCACGTTCAGTTGATGGTATTTCTAAAAAAGGTGGAACAATCCTTTATACTGCAAGATGTCTTGAATTTATGACAGACGAAGGCAGACAAAAAGCTGTAAACTCTTGTAAATACTTAGGTCTAGATGCAATTATTGCAATCGGTGGTGATGGTACTTTCAAAGGTGCTCAATCACTTACTCGCGAAGGCATTCCTACAATTGGTATCCCAGGAACTATCGATAATGATATCGTTTGTACTGACTACACTATCGGTTTTGATACTGCACAAAATACTGCAATCGAGGCTATTGATAAACTTTCTGACACAATGCAATCTCACGAAAGATGCTCTGTTGTTGAAGTTATGGGTCGTGCTGCTGGTCACTTAGCATTAAATGTTGGTATCGCAGTTGGTGCTACTGCTGTTTTAGTTCCAGAACAAGATGTTGATATCGAAGCAATCATCGAAAAAATGCGTAATGGTAAAATCAAAGGTAGAAATCACCACGTTATTATCGTTGCCGAAGGTTTTGGTAATGTTGAAAAAATCAGAGAACAACTTCATGACCAAACAGGTATTGAAACTCGCTTAACTATTTTAGGTCATATCCAACGTGGTGGTTCTCCAACAGCTCGCGATAGAGTTATGGCTACTAGAATGGGTTGTTATGCAGTTGACGTAATCTTAACTGGTAAATCTAATCGTGTAATTTGCTTTAGAGATAATGACGTTACTGACGTGGACATCGAAGAAGGATTATCAATGCACAAAGATTTAGATGAAAAACTATACAAAATTTCAAAATTAATTTCACACTAATATTAAAAAACGACCCTTTATAGGGTCGTTTATGTGTAAAAAAATAGTTTTTTAGTAATACTAAACTTTCTAAAACGCGAACTATAATTCTAAAACAATGAAACCGAGGTAAAAATGTTCGTTTCTGATAAAAATTTTTATAAAATGATGCTCGCTATCGGCCTACCAATAGCAGTACAAAATTTCATAAGCTTTCTTGTAGGCCTTGTCGACTCTGTAATGGTCGGAAGAGTTTCTGAAAGCTCACTTGCCGGTGTAAATCTTGCCGGCCAACTTTTCTTTATTACTATGATTTTTATCGTCGGTGTCGGTGAAGGAAGTAATATTTTAATATCGCAATTTTATGGAAAAGGTGACACGAAATCCATTAGAAAAATCTATCCATTTGCCTATCTTGCCTCAATAATTACAGGTATTCTAGCCTTTGTTGTTGGATTTTTCTTCAATGAAGAATTTATGCGAATTTATGCAGACCCGTCGGACACTGTTGCAATTGCCGAGGGTGCAAAATACCTTAAAATCCTGTCGTTTTCTTATATTCCATTCGTTATAACAGAATGCACTGTTCGAACGCAAAGGGCTGTGCAATCGGCACATATTTCGCTATATATTTACTCAACTTCGCTTGTAGTCAATGCATCTCTTAACTATTTACTAATCTTTGGAAACTTCGGTTTCCCAGCTTTAGGCGTAGAGGGTGCTGCTATTGCAACATTATGTGCAAGACTTGTCGAACTTACTATGGCACTGACATATATTTTCAAAATCGACAAAAAAATTAAGCTAAAAATTTCTGACCTTAAAATATTTGACAAAGATATTTTAATAAATCTTATGAAAAACTCAGCGCCTATCTTAACAAACGATATTTTATGGGTTTTCGGTTCAACTTTTATCGCAATAATCTTTGCAAAAATGGGTGAATCTGTTGTAGCTGCAAATGTAGTAAGCTCAAATGTTTTCCAATTAGTAAGTGTGGCACTTTTCGGCATTTCATCTGCATCATCCGTTATAACAGGAAATTCCATTGGTATGGGCAAAATAGATAATGCCTTTAAATACTCAAAAACATTTGTAAGCATTAGCTTTATTGTCGCATTAATCACTTCTCTTACTGTATATTTAACTAAAGATATTGCCATTAGCATATACGATTTAACGCCTAGCACTGCAATTATCGCCCACGAAGTATTGTCGGCAAGTTCTATAATTTTATTTTTCCAATCAATTGCACTTATCACAGGAATGGGCGTTTTGCGTGGTGGTGGCGATGGAAAATTTGTTTTAATTTATGAAATAATTATGGTATGGTGTATCGCTGTTCCTCTTGGTGCTGTCGCTGCATTTATATGGGAACTTCCTGTTTTTTGGGTATATATAATAACAAGGCTAGACGAAATTTTAAAAGCCATTCTCTTTACAGGTAGAATATTATTCTCAAAAAAATGGATAAAAGATTTAGTAAATAAGTAGAGGAATTTATGAAAAACAAAACAAAAGCCATAATTCTTATGGTATTATCAACATTCTTTTTCGCTATAATGTCACTTATAATCGGTATGACATCGGACACAGTTCCGCTTTTCACACAACTATTTTTTAGAAATTTAGTAGCCACTTTTATAACTTTCGTTGCAGTTAAAAAGAATAATTATCAATTCTTTGGCAAAAAAGAAAACAGAAAATTACTTTTGGGTCGCGTTGGTTTTGGCTATATGGGTATGATTACAACTTTTTATGCCTCTGGAAACGGCGAACAAGGCGATGTTGCTACTATTTTAAAAATGGCACCTTTTGTCGTGAGCATTCTTGCATTTTTCTTTCTAAAAGAAAAAATCTCTAAGTTCCAAATCATTGCACTAATAGTCGCAACACTAGGCGCTGTAATCGTCGCAAATCCTGAGTTTAACACAAATATATTCCCGCTAATCGTTGCAATGTTTGCAGCTACTTTTGCAGGAACTGCTTATGCGTTTGTTTCGGCTTTAAAAGGAAAAGAACCACCGGAAGTTATAATTTTTGTGTTCTCATTTTTCTCAACTGTTGCAACAATCCCGCTTATGATTCCAGACTTTGTTATGCCATCTTTAAGCGATTTTATTTTGCTTACATTAATCGGAATAACCGCCGCTTTAGGACAGGCAACCTTGACTTATTCATACACTTTTGCAAAGGCAAGCGAAGTAAGTATTTATCAATATTCTGGAATAATTTTTTCTATGATACTTGGTTTTGCATTTTTAGGACAAAATATCAAGGTAAATTCGCTTATAGGCTCGGCTTTAGTGATACTTGCTGGCGTAATTGTTTATAAAAGCAATAAAGATAAGGTATAGCCTAGATTTCTTTAAATTTGCGAGGTAAAAATTAATATGAAAGGGGCTGTCGCAATTGCGACAGCCCCTTTTTGTTTATTATTGAGGTTTTTCTACTTTTCCACAGTAATGCACCAAATATCTGTCCATAGTTTCTGCTATAATTTTAACAGCTGCTTTACGGTTTAACATTTCACTTGTTGCAGTTTCTTTATTTTCTAAAGCTTTGTATACTTCGAAAAAGTGAATGATTTCGTTTGAAATATGCGGAGGTAGTTGGTCGATGTCTTTATAGAAGTTCCAAGTTGGGTCGTGCAGAGGAATTGCTATAATTTTATCATCACATTCATCCTCATCAATCATTCGTAAAACTCCGATTGGATAACATTTTACCATAACTAGTGGATCGATAGTTTCTGAACATAAAACTAACACATCAAGTGGATCCGAATCGTCTGCATAGGTTCTTGGGATAAACCCGTAGTTCCATGGGTAGTGAGTAGACGTATGTAATACCCTATCAAGCTTTAAAAGCCCCGTTTTTTTGTCTAATTCGTATTTTTTCTTACTTCCAGACGGTATTTCGATTACTGCCATAAACTCATTTTTTGTTACTTCTTTTTCGTCAATATCATGCCATACATTCATTTAAAATTCTCCTCTCGTATTATCCTATATATAGTGTATCACACTTTATTAACAATTTCAAAGTAAACTTATTTAAAAATGTCACAAAAGACAAGTGCCAAAATTGTTTTTCTTTGTCTTGATTTACCAAATCTAATATGATATACTAAAACCAAGGAAAAGCTTAAGAGCTCAAGCTTTTGATAAAATAATTTATTTAAGGTGGTATTCGCAATGAAAAACGGTGTTCAAAAATTCGGTAGATTTTTAAGCGGAATGGTTATGCCAAATATCGGCGCATTCATAGCTTGGGGGTTAATTACGGCTTTATTTATTCCGGCAGGTTGGTTTCCAAATGAGCAATTAGCAACTATGGTAGGTCCTATGCTTTCATACCTACTTCCAATTATGATTGGTTATACAGGTGGTAAAGCAATCGCAGATGTTCGTGGTGGTGTTATGGGTGCTATCGTAACATTCGGTGTAATCATGGGTGTTCCTGAAACTCCAATGTTATTAGGTGCTATGATGTGTGGTCCTTTAGGTGGGGTTACAATCAAATACTTCGACAAAGCAGTTGCAGGAAAAATTCCAGCTGGTTTTGAAATGTTAGTAAACAACTTCTCAGTAGGTATCCTAGGTTTCGGACTTGCAATCCTTGCTTTCTTCGGAATTGGTCCTCTAGTACAAGTAGCTACAACTGGTTTAAGCGTTGGTGTTGACTGGCTTGCTACAATGGGTCTTCTACCATTAACAGCCGTTTTAGTAGAGCCTGCAAAAATTCTTTTCTTAAACAATGCAATTAACCATGGTGTATTCACTCCGTTAGGTGCAGAAGAAGTTTTAGAAGCTGGTAAATCTATTATGTATATGATTGAAGCAAACCCTGGTCCTGGTTTAGGTTTACTTTTAGCATATATGTTCTTCGGCAAAGGCAGTGCAAAAAGCTCGGCTTCTGGTGCTGCAATCATCCACTTCTTCGGTGGTATCCACGAAATCTACTTCCCGTTCGTACTTATGAACCCTATCTTATTAATCGCTACAATCGCAGGTTCTGCTGCTGGTATCTTCACAATCTCGCTTTTAGGCGGAGGTTTAACTGGTGCTGCTGCTCCTGGTAGTGTTATCGCAATGATGATTATGACACCTGCTGATGCTTATGTTGCAAACATTGCTGGTATCGCAATCGCTACTATCGTAACTTTCCTACTTGCTGCTGTACTTCTTAAAGCATTCGGAAAAGACGAAGATATCGATGCTGCAAAAGTAAAAATGCAAGATATGAAATCACAAGCTAAAGGCACTAACACAGTTACAGCTCAAAAAGCTACTTTAGACAACGTTCGTAAAATTGTTTTCGCGTGTGATGCTGGTATGGGTAGTTCTGCAATGGGTGCTACAAAACTTCGTAAAAAGCTACAAAAAGCTGGCATTGAAGGTATCACAGTAATTCACCACGCTGTTTCAGAAATCCCTATGGATGCCGATGTAATTGTTACGCATGAACAATTAAGCGGTAGAGCTAAAGATAGAAATCCTAATGCATACCTAATTCCAATCCATGACTTCTTAAATGCTCCTGAATATGAGGCATTAATTAACGAGTTAAAAGAAAAACAAGGTGTGTAATAAACGGAGGTAATCATGCAAATAATTTCTATGAGACTAGCGCGACTTTTCAGTATACTTATTGAGAAAAACAAGCCTGTAAGCATATCAGAACTTGCTGATATACTAGAGGTTAGTCGACGTACGGTCTTTAGGGAATTAGAAAACGCTGATTCCGTTCTAAACAAATACGATTTAACCTTAGAAACAAGCATTAAAGAGGGGCTTTATCTTAGAGGAAATAGTACACAAATACAAATTTTCTCTAAGGAAATTAGCTCACTCACTAGCAAATCATCCATCAGTAAAGAAGATAGGCGAAAAACTTTAGCCTTTGCTATTTTAAATAGTTACGGATATCAAAAACTGTATTATTACTCAAGACTACTTGAGGTTAGCGAGGCTACTTTAAGCCTAGATTTAGACATACTAGAGAAAGAATTTAAAGAATTTGATGTAACTTTAGATAGGAAAAAAGGTATCGGAGTTGCTGTTTTAGGGCTTGAAAAAAACATTCGAAAAGCGCTTGTTTCCTATATGGCAAAGGCGTCTGTCGACAATGAACTGCTAGCTTTAAAATATAATTTCCCTCCTATAACTATCGAAGAGGAAGTTCGAGAAATTCTATCCTTTTTAGCATTAAGGCTTGACTGGATAACACCAGATTCTTTAAAACTTCTTGAATTTAGGCTTTGCGTGCAAATAGCAAGAGTTAAAAGCCAACAATTTGTAAAAGAAGATAGTTTAATCGAGCTAAGCGGAGTTTTAAACCAGCTTTCAAGAAAGATTGCCGATGAAATAGAAAATCGCTTTGCGATAGACTTACCAAAAGATGAAGTCGTTCGTATTGCAAAAGGCTTGATTTCTGCTAGAGCTAAACAAAAAAATCCAATTAGCGAACAAGATGAGAAAAAAGAGTTTTTACGAGTTCAAAGTCTAACTTTTTCTTTAATCGAAAGGTTTGACACACGAATTGCTCCGATGCTTAAAATGAATGACGAATTTATTCGAGGATTAAATATTCATTTATGGTCGGCTATCGAACGAATAAAAAATGGTTATGAAATTTTAGACCCATTAAATGGTCAAATTAAGGAAGAATATCCCGATATCTATTATCGAACAAAAGATGCGGCAACTATTTTAGAAGATGAGTTTCTAAAAAAAGTTCCTGAATCAGAAATTGCATGTCTGTCCGCACATTTTGGTGCTGCTGTTATGCAAATCGGTCGCGATAAATTAAAACGGCGACTTCGCGTAGGAATTGTTTGTATTGGTGGAATAGGTGTTTCATATATGTTAAATTCGCAAGTTAAAAAGCGATTTTCAAGTGAAATCATCACTGAAATTTCTGAATACAACAATAAATCTCAATGGGAAAAAAATGATTTTATCATTTCAACTATCCCACTTGCCGACACTGATAAAATAGTAATAAACGTAAACCCTATTTTAACAGGAAAAGATTATGAGTCGATAAGAAACAAAATCGAAACATTAAAATCTCAGTCTTTTGAAATCACTGTTCAAAATGATGACATGGTGACACACAATATTGACAGAGCAAAGTCCCATCTAAACGAAATTGAGTTTTTACTAAAAAACTTTAAAAAACTAATGGTTGATGAAGGACATGATGTTTCAGACTTAGCAAAATTTGCAGGTTATCGATTTGGAAATCGTGCCGAAGATGGTGAATTAATTTTTAATGGTCTTATGGACAGAGAAAAATTATCCTCACAAATCATAGTCGATTTAAAAATACTTTTTCTCCACTGTATAACAGACGGAGTGAAAGAACCTTCAATATCGCTTTTATCTCCAGGTGGCAGAAAAATTTACAACGAAAATGGCGATTTTGCTATAACGTGCGTTTCAATTTTAATTCCAAAATCTTCTTCGCAAGACCTTAAAGAAGCAATCGGACTTATAAGCTCGGCTTTAATAGAAGATGAAGGCTTTTTATCTGATGTTATAAACGAAGAAGAAAACGCAATTTATAAAAAAATCGAAGAAATACTAAGAAATCATTTATCAATTTATTTTAAAAATATGTTCAAATAAGAAAGGAAAATTATTATGTTAAGACACGATGATATTATTTTAAACCAACCTAAAGAAGACAAAGTTACTGCTATAAAAAGATGTGGCGAACTTTTAGTAAACGCTGGATATGCAAGCGAAGAATACATCGATGGAATGATTAAAAGAGATGCATCTTTCTCAGTTGCTATCGGAAATCTAATCGCAATCCCTCATGGTGAAACTGAATACAAAAAATATATCAAAAAAACAGGTATTTCTGTTATTACTTATCCTGAAGCTATCGACTGGGACGGAAACCAAGTTAACATGGTAATCGGTATTGCTGGTTTAGGCGAAGAGCATATGGAAGTATTAGAAAACATTGTTGATGTTTTAGAAGAAGAAGAAGACACTTTAAGACTTGTAAGTGCAAGTGACAAAGAAACAATCATCAAAGCTTTCACTGGAGGTAACTAATGATTATAACACTAACTCTAAACCCTGCTTTAGATAAAACAGTGTATATCGACCCACTAATCCCAGGTGGATTAAATCGTGTAAAAGACTATGAAATTGATGCTGGTGGCAAAGGTCTTAATGTTTCAAAAGTAGTGTCTATGCTTGGTGGAAAATCAATCGTTACAGGCTTTTATGGTGGTGCAAATGTTCCTATTTTCGATGCTGAAATCGAAAAATTAGGTGCAACAAATGAATTTATCACAGTTGATGGTAATACAAGAACAAACCTTAAAGTTTTAGACGATGTAAATGGTATCACTGAAATAAACGAGGCAGGAATTACTGTTACTAAAGACGAAGAAAATGCTATTATAGCTAAATTACTTGAAATTTCTGATGAAAATTCTATCGTAGTTTTAGCTGGTAGTATGCATAAAAATGCAAGCCCAGATTTTTATGAAATGCTTTGCAACAAGCTTAAAGAAAAAGGCGCTAAGGTATTCTTAGATGCAGATAATGAAGCTTTTGCTAATGCATTAAAAGCAAAACCAGCACTTATTAAACCAAACAGCGATGAATTACTTCGTTTTTATGGAAAAGAAAGTGCTACAACAGAAGAACTTATCGAAATTTGCAGAAAAATGTGTGAAGACGGTGTTGAAACTGTTGTTTTATCAATGGGTAAAGACGGAGCTATTTTCGTAACAAAAGACGAGTGTTATCACGCTGAAGGCTTAAAAATTAAAGCCTCTTCAACAGTTGGTGCTGGTGACAGCATGGTTGGTGCATTCTCTTTTGGTACTGCTAATAAAATGTCGCTTCGCGATACAGCTATTTTAGCAATAGCATGTAGTGCAGGTGCTTGTACTACAAAAGGTACAAACCCTCCAAGCCTTGAGCTTGTAGAGGAATTGTCAGAAAAAGTTATTATTCACAAAATTTATTAATGAGAGGGTTAAAATTATGAAAACTAGAGCAGTAAGATTATATGGCGCAGATGATTTAAGACTTGAAGAATTTGAACTTCCAGAAATCAAAGACGATGAAATTTTAGTAAAAATCATAAGTGACAGTATCTGTATGTCTACTTATAAATTATTAAGACAAGGTAAAAACCATAAGCGTTGCCCAAAAGATGTTGATGTTAACCCAATTATTATCGGACATGAATTTGCAGGTGATATCGTTAAAGTCGGCAAAAAATGGGAAAATGAATTTAAAGTTGGCGAAAAGTATGCTCTTCAACCAGCTCTTAACTATCAAGGTAAATTAGATTCTCCAGGATATTCTTATAAATTCTTCGGTGGTGCTGCTACATATTGTGTAATCCCACAAGAAGTTATGGAGCTAGGTTGCCTACTTCATTATGATGGCGACAGCTATTTCGATGCATCTCTAGGCGAGCCTATGAGCTGTGTTATCGGTGGTTACAATATCATGTACCATACAAATAAACAAAATTACAACCACACAATGGGCGTTAAAGAAGGTGGAAACATCCTTATTCTAGGTGGTTGCGGACCTATGGGCCTTGGTGCTATCGAGTACCCATTAGTAGCTGGTAACCGTCCAGGTAAAGTTGTTGTAACTGACGTTGAAGATGCAAGAATTAATCGTGCAAAAACTCTTATTACTACTGATTTTGCAAAAGAGCAAGGCGTTGACCTTCATTATGTAAACCCTAGAAATTCTGAAGATATCTACAAAGAATTAATGGATTTAACTGATGGTGTTGGTTACCACGACGTGTTTGTTTATGCTCCTATTAAAGAGCTTTGCGAACTTGGTGATAAATTAATGGCGTTTGACGGTTGTTTAAACTTCTTCGCAGGTCCTTCTGACCCTAATTTCACAGCAGAAATGAACCTTTATAACTGCCACTATATTTCAACTCATATTTTAGGTAGCACAGGTGGTAACACTGATGACCTTAAAGAGGCAATCCAGCTTGCTGAAGCGAAAAAACTTCATACAGCAGTTATGGTTACTCATATTTGTGGACTTGATGCAGTTGCTGAAACTACTGCTATTCTTCCTGAAATTCGTGCAGGTAAAATCTTAAGCTATACGCATTTCGATATGCCACTTACTGCGATTGATGACTTTGAAGAAAAAGGTAAAACAGACCCACTTTTTGCAAAACTTGCTGAAGCTACAAAGAAAAATAATGGACTTTGGTGCTATGAGGCAGAACAAATCTTACTTTCACATTTTAACGTAATATAGGAGGATAATATCATGACACAATTCACATATACAATCAAAGACCCAGTAGGAATTCACGCGCGTCCAGCCGGTTTACTTGTTAAACTTGTGGGAACTTTAGGTAGCACTGTTACTATCAAAAAAGGTGAGCGTTCGGCTGATGCT
>CAYJLC010000003.1:0-108772 GCA_964370735.1 uncultured Oscillospiraceae bacterium | reverse complement strand
TGTTCCCTTAAAGTCGCGACGAGTTTGTCGTCATAATCGCCATAAGGTGGTCGAAAAAGAGTTGGGCGAACGCCTGTTACATCTTCGATTTTATCTGCACAATTATTTATTTCGGATACCATAGTCGAGTAGTCTAGCGCTGGCATGTGTGGATGGGTGTCAGAATGGTTCATAATTTCGTGCCCTGCATCAAACAAGGCTTTGACACTCTCAGGATATTTATCCACCCATTCTCCTACGACAAAAAAAGTAGCTTTGATATCATGTTCTCCTAAAATTTCGATAAGTTGCTCGGTATCTTCGTTACCCCAAGCTGCATCAAACGAAAGCGACACGACTTTTTCGTCTGTTTGAACATTATAAATAGGCAAATCTTTTTTTGAACTACTTGCGATTACAGAATTAATTTCTGGCATTAAAAGACAGGCAAAAACACCGACTATACAAACAGAAATTATCGCTAGAACTTTCTTTTTTATGAGCAAAATATGCATAAAAATCACCTCAATATAAAATATACAGAGGTGATTTTAATTATTACTTTTTCTTGAAATAAATTTTGAAAGTAGTGTATTTGTCCACTTCGCTTTCGACTTCAATTCGTCCGCCATGGACTTGAACGCCATGTTTTACGATTGAAAGTCCTAGCCCTGTGCCACTAATTGTTTTTGAATGGCTGGTATCAACTCGATAAAAACGTTCGAAAATACGTTTTACAGAGTCTTTAGGGATACCAAGTCCACTGTCGGTGATTATAGTTATAATTTCGTTATTTTCTATTTTCATATCAACGGAAAGTTTGCCATTTGGTTTGTTATATTTTATTCCATTTTGGATAATATTATAGAAAATTTCGCTTAAAATAGACTGCACACCAAACATAGATGCATCGACTAAATTTCGGCTTATTTCGATATTTTTATCTTCTGCTAAAAGCTCTACGCGAGAAAGCGTTACTTCCAGTAAGCGTTTTAGGTCGATATCTTCATATTTATACTCAGAAGTGTCCTCATCAAGCCTAGAAAGTTTAATAATATCGTCGATAAGCGTTATTAAAATAGACGCCTCGTTATAAATATTTTCGGCAAAAGGAATGACGTCTTCAGGTCGCACCATTCCATTTTTTAAAAGTTCGGCATAGCCAGAAATTGAAGTAAGTGGAGTTTTAAGCTCGTGTGAAACATTTGCTGTAAACTCGCGTCGTATTTTTTCTGTTTCGGTCTTTTTTGTGATATCAATAATCAAAATAACAGCTCCTACTACGGTACTTTCTCTTAAAACAGGTGAAAATTTAAGTTTATATACTTTTTCGTCTAGATTAAAAATAAAATCGACAAATTCGCCTTTGTATGCACGATTGAGAGAGTCTGAAATGTCCGAATTTCTAGTTAAATTAATGAAAGGACCACCGATAAAGTCGAAATTTTTACTATGATGACTTAAAACTTTTATTGCACGCTTGTTTACTGAGAGAATATTTTGGTTTGAGTCAAGCAAAATAAGTCCATCTGCAATATTTTCGGCAGTAACATCAAGTTCGGTGATTTTTTGTGCTAAAACCTGTTTTTGGGTTTTAATATAAGATTCCTGTTTAGAAATTTTTTGCACAAAAGGAAGTAATTCATCATAAACATGCGGATTTTTTAAATTAATCTGTTTAATAATCAAATTTGTGATATATCTAGCCATGAAAAGGGCTAACACAGAAAAAATGATTATAGCGACAGAAATATAGATGAAAATGCTGGAAAATATCGTTTCGATAGTGTCAGAAGTTTCAGAAATTCTTATAACATTGCCATCATAAAGACGCAAAGCAAAATAATAAGTTTCCTTCCCTAAAGTGTCTGACATTCGAATAGCCTCGCCACTGCCAGTGTTAAAAGCATCAATAATTTCCGGCCTGTTTGCATGATTGTCTAAAATATTATCATGCATATTATCGTATAAAACAATGCCTTTGTCCGAAATTAGCGTTATTCTTGATGGTGAAGCGAAATAATGAAAATCATTGACATAATCGTCATTATTTTTAATGGTACTTGCTATATAATTCGCCTCATTTTCTAAATAGTCAAATCGCTGGTTTGAAAAACTATCGAAAAGCAAAAATGAAACAAGCACACTAAAAAGCGTTATGCAAAAAAGTGTGACAAATATCATGCTAAAAAATATACGCTTTTTCATTTAGTCACCAACTTTATATCCCACATTTCGAATTGTTTGAATGATATCAATTTCGTCGCCAAGTTTTGCACGAAGGGTCCTGATATGGACATCGACAGTACGGTTTTCGCCATCATAATCATAGCCCCAAATTTTATTTAAAAGTGCATCACGAGTTAAAACCATATTTTTATTTTCGATTAAAAGTTTCAAAAGTTCGTATTCTTTGAAAGAAAGCGTCACTTCTTTGTCGTTTACAGTTACAATATGACGTTTAACATCGATACAAACATTTTTGCAAACAAGCGAGCTATTTTGAGAAACTTTTTCATATCGTCTTAAAACAGCCTTTACTCTTGCAGTCATTTCCATCATGCCAAAAGGCTTTGTTATATAATCATCAGCACCTAAATCAAGCCCTGTCACCTTGTCAAACTCGCTGCTTTTCGCTGTGAGTAAGATTATAGGGATTTGGGCAGTTTTTGCGCTCGCTTTTAGCTCGGATAATAAAGTAAGCCCGTCTTTTTCTGGCATCATAATATCAAGCAGAATTAGGCTTGGAATTTCGGTTTCTAAAGCATCATAGAACTCTTTAGCATTTTGAAAACCCAAAGCATCTAGCCCAACTGTTTTTAGAGTGTATGTCAAAAGTTCTCGGATATTTTTATCGTCTTCGACACAGTAAATCAAAATAAATCGACTCCTTTATGTTTTCCTGTTATTGTGAATTCAACCCATTCAACAATATTTGTAGCGTGGTCTGCTATTCTTTCAAAATATTTAGCAGCCATTAAAACATACATTCCCTCTAAAGTTCTTTTCTTGTCGGCAAAAACAAAATCAGCAATTTCAGATTGAATTTCGTGGAATAATTCGTCGACATTATTGTCATCAGATAAAACTTTTTGGCACGCAACAAGGTCGTTTGAAACATAGCAATCTATGCTGTCTGTAACCATTTTTGTGGCAGCGTCTGCTATTTTCGAAAGAGTATCTATCGTGTGCGACAAGTCGATTACAAGGCTGATTTCTGCGATATCTCTCGCTTGGTCGCCTATTCTTTCCATATCTGTAATCATTTTTAAGATAGATGAAATTTTTCTTAAATCTTTTGCAACTGGTTGTTGGCGAAGTAAGCTTTTAAGGCATAAATCTTCGATGTCACGTTCTTTTTTGTTCGTTAATTGCTCGATGTCTATTGTGCGCTTTGCAAGGGTTTTGTCATTTGTTTTAAGTGCTTTGATAGCAGTTTGGATAGCTTCTTCGCATAAAGCTCCCATTTGCAAAATTTCTTTGTGCAGGATTTCTAAATCCCTGTCTAACATACTTTTCATATTAACCAAATCTCCCTGTAATGTAATCTTCTGTACGCTTATCTTTTGGAACTGAGAAAAGCTTATCTGTTTTCGCAGTTTCAATAACTTCTCCTAAAAGGAAGAAAGAAGTATTATCAGAAATACGCACTGCTTGTTGCATATTATGAGTTACTATAACAATAGTATAATCCTTTTTTAGTTCAATTGCAAGTTCTTCTATTTTTGCAGTAGAAATTGGGTCTAAAGCCGATGTTGGTTCGTCCATTAAAAGCACATCAGGGTTTACAGCTAGTGCCCTTGCGATACAAAGTCTTTGTTGTTGACCACCAGACATTCCTAGTGCAGATTTTTTAAGACGGTCTTTTGTTTCGTCCCAAATAGCAGCTTGACGAAGGCTTTTTTCAACAATTTCATCAAGTTCAGATTTTTTTCTTATTCCGTGAGTACGAGGACCGTAAGCGATATTATCATAAATGCTCATAGGGAACGGATTTGGCTTTTGGAATACCATTCCGACACGTTTACGAAGTAAGTTTAAATCGATGTTTTTGCCATAGATATCTTCACCTTCTAAAAGGAAATCACCAGTAACTTTACAACCTTCGATAAGGTCGTTCATACGGTTTAAACATCTAAGTAAAGTCGATTTACCACAACCAGATGGACCTATGAAAGAAGAAATTTCATTTTCAGGAAGTTTTAGAGAGATATTTTTCAGCGCTTGAAAATCTCCGTAGAATAAATTGGCATTTTGTATATCAAATTTCATTTTTATTATCCTTTCATAAGCCTTTTGGCTAAAATAGTTGAGATTGTGTTGATAAGTAAAACTACAACAAGTAAGATTGCAGCAGTAGCATAAGCCTGGTTTACATGAATTCCTTCGCCAGTTAGCATATACATGTGGACTGAAAGTGTACGTCCACTGATAAATGGAGTGCTTGCAAGCTCTGTCGCTGTTCCGAAAGTAAAGATTAAAGCAGCAGTTTCGCCGACGATACGTCCGATACCTAAGATTATTCCTGCAAGTATTCCGTTCATAGCTGACGGTAAAATAATTACGAAGATAGTACGAAGTTTGTTAGCACCAAGTCCAAAACTCGCTTCTCTAAAGCTTTGTGGTACTGATTTTAAAGCTTCTTCTGTCGAACGGATTATTAGTGGCAAAATCATAATAGACGCCGTTAAAATACCAGATAAAATTGAATAGCCAAAACCAAGATAAGTCGCAAAGAAAATCATACCGAAAAGACCATAGATAATAGAAGGAATACCGGCTAAAGTTTCGGCAGTAATTCTGATAATGATTACTAATTTGTTATCAGATTTTGCATATTCTACAAGATAAATAGCAGTAGATATACCAAGAAATGCAGAAATTAGAATAGTGAACACAATCATAGATAGGGTGTTTATCACCGATGGAACGATAGATACGTTGTCAGAATTATATTCTAAATTAAAGATTGAAGGCAAGCCTTGAGTAAGTTTTATGATTTCGTTTACAATTTGTGGTATGCCGTTTACAATTATATATCCAACTAAAAACAGAACAATTGCAAAAGTGAATGCAGTAGCAAGGTATACTAATGCCTTCATAGGACTAAATCTGAACTTTTTTGATTCCATTAGTTGCCTGCCTTTCTGTTAATTAGTGAAAATCCTAAGTTAATGATTAAAATAAATACAAATAAAACAACACCTGTTGCAATTAAGGCATCTTCGTGTAGACCTTCGGCATATTTCATTTCCATAACTACGTTTGCAGTCATAGTTCTGATACCTTGAAGGATATTTGCAGTTAAACGCGGTTGGCTACCTGCAACCATGATTACAGCCATAGTTTCGCCGATTGCACGACCAATACCAAGTACAACCGAGGCTAAAACACCAGATTTTGCAGCCGGAAGCATAACTCTAAAAATAGCACGCTCGTGAGTAGCACCTAGCGCTCTTGCACCTTCATAATAATAATCAGGAACAGCTTTTAAAGCACTTTCGCTTAGATTAATTACCGTAGGTAAAATCATAAAGCCTAAAAGAAGTGACGCTGTTAATATTGATTGACCGTTTGAGTGAAAGTTAAGTGCAACGTTAGGGTCGCCAGTTACTTGAAAAACAAAGTCGAAAAGTGGTTTTGAAGCATCACGAACTAGTGGAACTAGAACCACCATACCAAAGAAACCGTAAATAATAGATGGGATACCAGCCATAAGCTCGATTAAAGTTTTGAAAGTTCTGTAAATTTTTGGAGGACAATATTTTGTCATAAATACAGCAGTGAGTATGCCGATAGGCACACCTAAAATAACAGCACCTAAAGTTATGTATAAACTACCAACAATCATAGGTAAAATACCAAAAGAAGGGTCGGTGGCAGTTGGTGCCCATTCTGTACCGAAGATAAAATCAAAGAATCCTATCTCGAAAATTGCAGGAATACCTTGGGAAAATAAAAATACACAAATAACAAGTACACAAAGTATAGAAATTGATGCAAGTGCTAAAAATATAATCTCATAAATACGTTGCGTGCCTTTTTCTCTTAACATAAAAATAAACAGCCTTTCTAATTCAAATAGTAATCATAGCTTAAGAGATGACGTTAAAGCCATCTCTTAAATTATCGTTTTTGTTATTGGATTTGGTCGAACATTAAAGCTTCACCAGTGTAGATTGCTTTGATTTGTTCTAAAGTGATATTTGTCATTGGGTTTTCGTTGTTAACAACCATTGCGATACCATCAAGAGCTAAAACGTAAGGAGTTAAAGTTTCAAGTTCAGAATCTTTAAGCTCTCTTGAAGCCATACCGATATCAAAAGTACCTTCGTTAGCGCCAGACATACCAGCAGAAGAACCGATACCTTGAACTGTGATTGTAGCATTTGGATTTAATACTTTGTAAGCCTCAACCATTTTTTCGATTAGAGGATAAACAGATGTTGAACCACCAATTGTAAGGTCGCCAGCAGGTTGAGTTGAAACGAATTCAGCAGTTGTAACTTCAACAGGAACATAACCTTCTTCAGCTGTGATAGCTTGAGCTTCAGCAGTGAAAACATAAGCTAAAAACTCAGTAGCAACTTCGTTAAGTTCAGCGTCAGTTTTTGTAGCGATGTTAAAAGGTCTTGCTACTTTATAAGTACCGTCTAAGATAGTTTCAGTAGATGGTGCAACATCTTCAACAGTAAGAGCCTTAACAGTGTCGTTTAAAGAACCTAAAGAGATATAACCAATAGCTTGTGGGTCATTAGAAACAGCACTCATAACATTACCAGTACCATCCATAACAACAGCTTCAACAGTTGTGTTATCAACATCACCATCGTGAACACCAGTGATTTCAGTGAAAGCACCACGAGTACCAGAACCATCTTCTCTTGTGATTACAGTGATGATACCAGTAGCTTTTGTATCAGCCTCTGTTGTAGTTTCAGTAGTTGTAGCTTCTGTTGTAGTAGTTTCTGTTGTAGTAGATTCAGTAGTAGTTCCAGTTTCAGTAGATGTACATGCAGCTAAAGAAAATGCAGTAAGTAAAGCAAGTGTGCTTATAATAAGTTTTTTCATTTTAGTTCTCCTATTTTATTTCTCAAAATATTTGTTTATCTAACAGTGCCTAGTTTACAGGTTTTATGTTAAGCCTAAAAGGCAGGTTATGTTAAATCTATGTTAAATATTAATTTTTCAGAAAAAACTTGAAAAAGTTTTCGCTATACATTATAATATAGTTATACAAAACTAAAGGAGAAAAATAAATGAAAAAAATTATCAAAACAGAAAATGCACCTTCGGCAATCGGACCATACTCTCAAGCGACTGTTGTAGGCGATACTATTTATACATCAGGACAAATTCCAATCGACCCTAAAACAGGTGAAATTGTGTCTGAGCATGTTAAAATCCAAACAAAACAAAGTCTTGAAAATGTTAAAGCTATTTTAGAAGCAGCGGGAACTACTATGGATAAAGTGTTCAAAACTACTGTTTTTATCAAAAATATGAATGATTTTGCGTCTATTAATGAAGTTTACACGACTTATTTTTCAGAAAACCCACCTGCGCGTTCTTGTGTAGAAGTAGCAAGATTGCCAAAAGATGTTTTAGTTGAAATTGAAGTTATAGCTAAAATATAATAAATATAAACTTTTTGAAAAAACGCTTGCATTTTGCTAAAATATATGGTATAATACTAAACGTCGACTAAAACTCTTGACTTATGAATAATTTAAGGATTTGAGTTTATATTTTTATGAGGTTTTGCAATGATAATTGATATTAGGCAAATTAAAAACGGGACTATTTCAAAACTAGACTTTGATTTCGAAGAATCTCTAGCAGATTTTGACTATCTTGGTGAAAAGATTTTTGAAAATCCTATCAAAATTTCTGGCTCTGTTACAAACAATGTCGGAATTATTAAGCTTGTCTATGATGTGGATACCACTCTTACGATTTCGTGTGCAAGATGTCTTAAAAAAATAAATCCAGAAATGTCCTTTTCTATGGAAAACGCCTTGTCTTTCACTGACAGTGAAGATGATGACGTTTTTGTCGTTAAATCAGATAAGCTTGATTTAAGCGAAATTATTTTACCAGCTGTTATGCTTGATGTCGAGATGAGCTATTTGTGTAGTGAAGATTGTAAGGGCTTATGCTCTAAATGTGGAACCGATTTTAACGAAACAACTTGCAACTGCGACACAAGAACAATAGATCCAAGACTAGAAGTCTTAAAAAAATTGTTAGATTAAAATACACTTAGGAGGTGTCTATAAATGGCAGTACCAAAAAGGAAGACGTCGAAAGCTAGACGTGATAAAAGACGTAACTCGCACTGGAAACTTGCATTACCAGGTATCGTAAAATGTACTAAATGCGGTGAAGCAGTTCTTTCACACAGAATGTGCAAAGCTTGCGGAACTTACAAAGGCCGTCAAGTTGTTGAGATTGCAGACTAAAGTAGAGAAAGGCAGCCTTTCTCTATTTTTTTTAATTTATAGAGAAAGGTGCATTTTTTTATATGGCAGCAAAAATTACAAAAGTAGATAAAAATAGCGTGGCAGAAAGTTATGGAATAATCGTAGGAGATACTCTTATTTCTATCGATGGTTCTTTAATAAGTGACGTGCTAGACTTTAAATTTTACTCTTATGACGAGGAAATAGACCTTGTTATTGAGAGAAATGGCGAAAAAATCGAATTTTTTATCGATAAAGAAGAAGGCGAAGATTTAGGGATAGAATTTGAAACTTATCTTATGGATAGTAAGAAATCTTGTGCAAATAAATGCATTTTTTGCTTTATCGACCAAAACCCAAAAAATATGCGTGAAACTATATATTTTAAAGATGACGATGCGAGATTATCGTTCCTTTTAGGAAACTATATTTCGCTTACTAATTTGTCTGAACGTGACGTAAATCGTATGATTAGAATGCGAATGTCACCTTTAAATATATCTGTCCAAACGACAAATCCGAAACTTCGCGATTTGATGTTAGGCAACAAAAGAGGGGGCGTAAGCCTTTCTATTTTAGATAAATTTCACGAGGCAAATATCGAAATGAACTTTCAACTCGTTGTGTGCGAGGGGATTAACGATGGCGAAGAACTTAGACGCAGTCTTTACGATCTTAAAAAATATATGCCAAACGTTACAAGTATTTCGGTGGTTCCAGCAGGGATTACAAAACATCGCGACGGACTTTATAATTTATCGCAAGTTTCAAAGGAAAATGCGAAAGATATTATTGAAATAACTGAAAAATTTGCTAAAGAGTGCTTTGATGAATTTGGAACGAGTGTTGCTTTTTGTGGCGACGAACTTTATCTAAAGGCAGAAAAGGAATTTCCGAAAGTATCTTATTACGAAGAGTTTTACCAATTTGAAAACGGAGTTGGTATGATTTCTCTGTTTCGTGAGCAATTTTTGTCTAAAATAAATGAATTTTCTGGAAAAACTACAAGTTTTACAATTGCAACTGGTGCAGCAGCATTTAATTTGTTAAATGAACTTGTAAATATTTTGAAAGAAAATGATAAAAATATAAATGCAAATGTTATTAAAGTAGAAAATAAGTTTTATGGCGAAAGTGTAAGTGTTTCTGGGCTTATAACCGGAGGAGATTTAATAAATTCGCTGAAAACTCAAAATATAAATGACAGAATTTTAATCACTAAAAATATGATTCGCGATGGTGGCGATGTATTTTTAGATGATTTAACAATAGAAGATGTAGAAAAAGCTCTGGGGAAACCTGTTTTTACTGTCGAAAACGATGGTTTTGAGCTTTTAAATGAAATATATAGGAAGTAAGTCGAATATAAACTTACTATATTTAAAAAGATATAATTATAACCATTTTTAAGGTTTTTTTGTATCTTTAACAAGAAAGGAATGGTTATAATTATGCCAAAACCAATAATAGCTATAATTGGCAGACCGAATGTTGGAAAATCTGTTTTATTTAACAGAATTGTCGGTCAAAGATTATCAATCGTTGAAGATACTCCAGGAGTAACAAGGGACAGACTTTATGCCGACGCTGAATGGTGTAGCAAAGAGTTTTCTATCATAGACACTGGTGGTATCGAACCGAGAACAGATGATGAAATTTTAAAATTTATGCGACTTCAAGCAGAAATCGCAATAGACCACGCCGATGTTGTAATTTTTCTTACAGACATTAAAACAGGTGTGACAGCTTCTGACGCAGAAGTTGCAAGTATGCTACTAAAAGCTAAAAAACCTATCGTTTTAGCTGTAAATAAAGTCGATACTCCAGGAAATCCTCCTGCGGATATCTATGAGTTTTACAACCTAGCGCTAGGCGACCCATTTGGTATTTCTTCACTTCATGGATATGGTATCGGGGAATTACTTGACGAGTGTTTTGCAAATTTACCAGAAGGTTTTGACTTTGAACCAGAAGAAGAGCGCGTAAAAGTTTGTATAATTGGTAAACCAAATGCAGGTAAATCATCGCTTGTAAATAAAATTTTAGGTCAAGAGCGTGTAATCGTTTCTGATGTTGCAGGAACTACTCGTGACACTGTTGACACATTTTTTGAAAATGATTTCGGCAAATTTACTTTTATTGACACTGCTGGTATCAGAAAGAAGTCAAAAGTTGACGAAAGCATCGAAAAATTCAGCGTAATGAGAGCACTTATGGCAGTTGAACGTTCGGACGTTGTCCTTCTTATGATTGATGCCGAAAAAGGTGTCACTGAACAAGACACAAAAATTGCAGGCGAAGCGCACAACAGAGGAAAAGCTTGTATTATTTTAGTTAATAAATGGGATTTAATCGAAAAAGATAACAAAACTGTCGATGAATTTACAGCACAAATCCGTCACGACTTAATTTATATGACTTATGCACCTATTTTGTTTATTTCTGCAAAAACTGGTCAAAGAGTTAACAAATTATTCGAAATGATTGCTTATGTAAACGAACAAACTTCGATGAGAATTACAACAGGTCAGCTAAATGCTATTTTAGCCGAGGCTACTTCGCGTGTTCAACCTCCATCGGATAAAGGTAAACGTTTAAAAATCTATTACATGACTCAAAGTGGCATAAAACCACCTACTTTTGTTATGTTCTGTAATGAAGAGGAACTTTTCCACTTCTCATATCGTCGTTATATTGAGAACCAAATTAGAGCAGTTTATAAGCTTGAAGGTACTCCAGTGAAAATGATAGTTAGACAGAAAGGCGAAATAGGTTAATGGAGTATATCTTAGTTATAGTTTTGGCATATTTAATCGGAAGTCTTAACTTTGCAATTGTTTTTTCAAAGTTATTTAAAAAATTCGATATTCGTGAATTTGGAAGTAAAAACGCTGGAAGTACAAATGTTTTGCGTGTTATGGGCAAAAATTGGGCTATTGCAGTTTTAACTTGTGATATATCAAAGGCAATTATTGCAGTGTTAATCGCAGGTTTATTTACAGACCCTTTAGGAAAGCTTTTAGCAGGAATTGCAGTAATTTTAGGTCATGCATTCCCTGTATACTTTAAATTTAAAGGCGGAAAAGGTGTAGCGTCTGGTGCTGGATTTTTTATAGCATTCGACTGGCGTGTATTTTTAATATTATTTGTTGTATTTTTCATTGTGGTACTTATCACAAAGATGGTATCGCTTTCATCTATTATTGCAAGTATTTCGCTGCCTATTGGCATGTATATCTTTTATGGCGATTGGATTTTTGTTCTAATCGGGCTTTTAATAACTTTAGGTATAATATATCTACATAGAACAAATATTGTTCGTATAATTCATGGTGAAGAAAACAAAATTTCCTTTAAAAAGAAATGAGGTTAATATGAAAATATCTGTACTTGGAAGTGGTGCATTTGGTATCGCTATCTCAATTTCATTGCATTATAATAGGCACGATGTTCATTTATGGTCATTTATGCCTGAAATAACAGAAAATTTAGTCAAAACTCGCTCGAACGAAGATGTATTAAAAAATGTGAAAATTCCAGAAGGTGTCACTTTTACAGACGATATTTCGTGTGTTAGCGATAGTGAAATCGTAATTATCGCAACACCGTCTTTTGCAGTTTTGGAAACACTTAATAAAATTCGCGATAAAATTTCAAACGACACTATAATTGTGCTTTTAGCAAAAGGAATTAATTCGGAAAATGGAGAATATTATGTATTTTCTGAGCTTGCAGCGAAAGTTTTGCACGATAATCAACCGATAGTTGCGCTTACTGGTCCTACACATGCCGAAGAAATCGCAATTAAAAAACCTTGTGCTATATTAGCTGCCTCGAATAAAGAAGAAGCTGCAAAAAAAGTTCAAAAATCATTTATGAATGAATTTTTTAGAGTATATACTACGGAAGACATCAAAGGTGCTCAACTTGGTGGTGCTTTAAAAAATATTATAGCTATTGCCTCTGGTATTTCAGGAGGAATGGGCTTTGGTGACAATGCGACAGCAGCACTAATTACGCGTGGTTTTGTTGAAATTCAACGTCTAGGCGTAAAAATGGGTGCAAATCCTGAAACATTTATGGGGCTTTCTGGCATAGGAGATTTAATCGTAACTTGTATGTCTAGACACTCTAGAAACAGAAGAACTGGTGAGTTTATTGGTAGTGGACTCGCGCCGAAAGAAGCAATAGAAAAAGTTGGTACAGTTGTAGAGGGTTACTATGCAACAAAATCAGCGTTTGAACTGTCTAAAAAATATGGCATAGAAATGCCTATCACAACTGCTGTTTACGAAGTTCTTTATTTAGAAAAGAAACCTGAAGAAATTTTCAAAGAACTTATGGGAAGAACAGGGAAGGCTGAGAATATTTTTTAAAACCTAAGAGGAGAGTTTGAGAATGAAACTTATTTCTGTGAAAATGAAAAAAAGTACAAAAATTATTATTTCTGTCGTAGCAATAGTTTTAGCTGTTGTAGCAGGTGCGTTTGCATTTATTAATGCGACTGTTAAACCACCGGAAATAGTTAAAAACCCTGTTATTACAGATGTTGGTGATGGAACGGACACAGAATCTGATTCGTCAAATGTAACGCCTCCAGACGGTATAAAAACAGGTGATACCTATTCTTTTTTACTTGCGGGATATGATAACGCAGCAGTTTTAACCGATGTTATGATGGTTGTTTCGTTTAATACAAAAGATTATACGATAAATGTTTTAAACATACCTCGTGATACTATGATTGCAGACGAAGATTTTTGGTATAAAAAGTTTAATGGCGCATATTATTCGCAATCTGGTGAAAAAGACAGCGATAATATGATTGAAAAAGTAGAAGAAATGGTTGGTTTCTCGATTGATAACTATATGGTAATCGACCTTGATGTGTTTATCGAGGCTGTCGATTTAATCGGTGGTGTTGAAATTGATGTTCCTATGCGAATGAAATATACAGACACAACGTATGGTCAAGAACTTTTCATCGATTTACAACCAGGACTTCAAACGCTAGACGGCGAACAAGCTATGGGATTTATCCGTTTTAGAAAAGGTGACGCTGGATATCCATCTTATGCTAGTGCAGATTTAGGAAGAATTGAAACACAAAGATTATTCATCGAAGCTGTGACAAAGAAACTATTATCTCCTGACATTTTACTAAAAATTCCAGATTTAATATCTACTTTAATCAGCAATGTAGACACAGATTTTGAAATCGGAGAACTTATTTGGCTTGCAAATGAGGCGCTTAAAGTTGATATGGAAAATGACTTAGGGATGTTCACTGTCCCAGGTTATGCAGATTGGGCTTATAATTTATCGTATTATTTTGTATATGAAGACGATTTATTAGAAATGTTAAACGAAAATTTTAATCCAACAGATAAAGATATAACTGATGCAAACATCAATGTTCAAACGCACGTTCCTTATGGTGCAAATCCACCAAAAACAGTTGAAGTTGAAGAAACAGAACCTGAGGACGATGTTAAGGAAAATACAGATACTAGTTTCGAGGGAACAGTAGAAGAGGGTACGGCAGAGCCGTCTGACCCAGAGGCTACGGAATCCACTGAAGAAACTAATGATAAAGAACCAGAAGTTTCTGAAAATCCAGAGGCACCAGTAGTTGAAGGCGAAACAGAAACGACAGAACAGCCAGAAGAAATTCCGGAAACTAATCCAGAGGAAATCGAACCTACTGAAACAGAAGTTGAAGAAACTAAAGCTCCAGAAGAAGAGGTTCAGCCAGAAGAAACTGAGCCGTCATTCCCAGATGAGCCAGCTTTTGAGGCAAGCCAAGATCCGGAAGCATAACATATAAAAGCTATCGAAGACGGTAGCTTTTATTATTTATCTCAAAAGTGCAATTAAAATAATAATTTAGTCATTTTTAATTGCTTTGCATTTTGATTTGTGGTATAATATAAGTGTATCGAAAAAAACAGATTTTTAATAAAAATCGACATTTTTTGAACTTAATTTGTACAATATATAATAAAAAAATTAAATCTGCTAGGAGGGATTTTTATCAGAAGTATGACAGGATACGGTAGGCATAAAGAAATTATTGCAAACCGCGAAATTACAGTTGAAGTAAAAAGTGTAAATCATAGATATCTTGATATTAATATTAAGTCGCCGAGAATATACGGTTTTTTAGATGAAGTTATAAAAAAACGTCTTGCTGAATCAGTTTTAAGAGGTAAAATTGACGTTTATGTTGCAATAGACTCTTCAAAAACTGATGAAACAATTATTGAAGTAAATGAACCACTATTAGAATCATATATTAAAATACTTACCGAAACTGCTGAAAAATATGATGTTGAAAATAAGCTTGACAATATGGGAATTGCAAAACTTCCAGATGTACTAATAGTTAAAAAAGACGAAGCCGACGAAGACGAGCTAACTTCTAGCGTTTTAGAGGTTTTAGATAAGGCGATTTTAAGCTATAATAAAATGAGAGATGTCGAAGGCGAGAGAATGAGCGACGATATTTGTGCTAAAAAAGATGAGATTTCTGGTTTAGTTTCTGAAATTGAAGTTCGTGCACCGAAAATTGTCTTAGAATATCGCGAAAAATTGTTTGCGAAGCTTTCGGAGATTTTAGCATCGAATGCAATATCTGAAGATAGAATTTTAACAGAGAGTGCAATTTTTGCCGATAAAATTTCTGTTGATGAGGAAATTGTTCGCTTGCGTAGCCATATCGGTCAGCTAGATGAAATGTGCAAGGAAAAAGGCGCAGTAGGAAGAAAACTCGATTTTTTAATTCAAGAATTTAATCGCGAAGTAAATACAATTGGTTCGAAAGCTTCTGATAAAGATGTTATTAAAAATGTGATTGAACTTAAATCGACTATCGAAAAAATTAGAGAACAAGTTCAAAATATAGAGTAGGTGATATTTTGAAACTTATAAATATTGGATTTTCAAATTTCGTGTCTGAAGATAGAATTGTATCAATAGTTTCGCCAGAATCAGCACCAATTAAGCGTCTTATAAGCGAAGAACGCGAAAAAGGAAACCTTATTGATGCGAGTTATGGACGAAAAACAAAAGCTGTCATAATTACAGACAGCAAACACGTTATTTTAACATCGCTTACTCCAGAGCAAATTGAGCATAGAAAGAAGGAAGAATAATGGGAAATTTATTTGTTATATCATCACCTTCTGGTGGTGGAAAAGGCACTATTTTAAAACAAATTATGAAAATGGACGATAAAATCAGTCTTTCAATCTCGGCAACAACAAGAGCTCCGAGAGAAGGCGAAGAGCATGGAGTCCACTATTATTTTATAACACGAGAAGAATTTATCGATAAAATTGAGAATAATCTTCTTTTAGAATATGCAGAATATGCAGGGAATTACTATGGTACACCACTAGATTTTATCGATGCTAAATTAAGCGAAGATAAAGATGTTATTCTTGAAATAGAGCTAAAAGGTGCACTGATTGTTAAAGAGCTTCGCCCGAAAGCCACGCTGATTTTTATAGCTCCTCCATCTTTTGAAGAGCTTGAAAGACGTCTTATAAATCGCGACACAGAAGATTTAGAAACAATCAAAAAACGTATGGAAATTGCAAAAGTTGAGATTGCTAGCCAGCATGAATTCCATCATATTGTAGTCAATGATGAAGTTTTAAGAGCTTCTGAAGAAATATTAAGTATAATTAAAAAAGGTAGGGAATAAAATGTTAACACCATCAATGAAAGTATTAATCGAAAAAACAGGTAACAGATATTTGCTAGTAAATCTAGCAGCAAAAAGAGCGAGAGTAATCGCTGAAGATGCAGAAAGAAACGGCATTGTTATCGACGAAAAAACTGTAAAAATGGCTTTAGATGAAATCGCTGAGGACAAAATCCGCGTTTCTTCGAACCTAAGTGGAGTGTGTGACTAATGTCTAACATTGTTTTGTGTGTTACAGGGGGGATTGCCGCCTATAAAGCTGTCGATTTAGTATCGAAGCTTAAAAAAGCTGCTCATAATGTCGATGTTTTGATGACAAAATCGGCGTGTGAGTTTGTAACGCCCCTAACTTTTGAAAGCATTTCTCAAAATAGAGTTGTTAGCAATATGTTCGATAGAGATTTTTCTTTTGATGTCGAGCATATTTCGCTTGCAAAAAAGGCTGATTTATTCGTGATTGTTCCAGCAACAGCGAATGTAATCGGCAAAATTTGCTATGGTATTGCCGATGATATGGTCACAACGACTGTTATGGCGACAAAAGCGCCTGTGCTGATAGCCCCTGCGATGAATACGAATATGTATGAAAATTCGGTTGTGCAAGAGAATATTAAGACGCTGAAAAATCGTGGTTTTCACTTTGTGGAACCCGAGAGTGGCAGGCTTGCTTGTGGCGATGTTGGTAGAGGAAAATTAGCAGATACACAGGTGATTTTTGAAGAAATACAAGAAATTTTGACAGAAAAAGACCTAAACGGTGTAAATATTCTGATTACTGCTGGTGCAACTCGCGAAGCATTAGACCCTGTTCGCTTTTTAAGCAATAATTCGACTGGCAAAATGGGATATGAGCTTGCAAGAGCGGCTACGATGCGTGGTGCGAAAGTGACTTTAGTTACAGGAAAAACTGCGATTTCAAAGCCAAATGTGTACAAAACTATCGAAATTTTGTCGGCAAATGATATGTATGACGTTGTTTTAGAGGAATTTTCACAAAATGATATCATTATCAAGGCAGCAGCAGTTGCAGATTATCGTCCGAAGACTATCGCTAATAATAAAATCAAGAAAAAAGACGGAGAAATGTCGATTGAACTTGAAAAAACTAATGATATTCTGAAAAAACTAGGTGAAATTAAAAATAGCAACCAGTTTTTATGTGGTTTTTCGATGGAAACTAGAGATTTAATAGAAAATTCGACTAAAAAATTGGAAAACAAAAATGCAGATATGATAATAGCAAATGATTTGACAAATAGTGGTGCTGGTTTTGGCACAGATACAAATATTGTGTCAATTATTACGAAAAATGATGTGAAAAAACTAGAAATCATGTCAAAATTCGAAGTTTCAAATAAAATTTTAGATGAAATCATAAAATTGAGGTAAAAAAATGAGTTTTAATGTGGCAAAAATCGCTGTCAGTGTGGCGACATACTTGATTGACAAGCCATATAGCTACCTTATTCCACTCGATTTGCAAGAAAAAATCGAGATTGGAATGAGGGTTTTGGTGCCTTTTGGGATGGGAAATAAGAAGATTGAAGGCTTGGTACTCAGCGTCGAAAAAGCGGAAAATACAAAGGGATTTAAGTATATTAATATGCTTTTAGACCAAAAACCTATTGTCGATAAAGATGCTATAAAACTGGCTTTTTTTATCAAAAAGAGATATTTTGCAACATTTTACGAAGTTATAAAGACGATTTTGCCTACTGGGCATTTTTTCGATTATGAGGATAGATTTTATCTTAATAGAGAAAAAATTACTGACGATATTTTCGAAAATCACGAACCTTTAATCTCAAAAATCGAAATTAAAGGTTTTATAAAAAAAGACACAATTAATTCAAGCGAAATTGATTTTTTAGTCGAAAACGAGGTATTATTTAAGAAAATAGTGTCTAAAAACAAAGTTTCGAATAAAAAAGTAACGCTTTATTCTATAAACCCGAATATTTTTGACCCAGTGTCGGAGGTTTATAAAGGCGTGGCAAAAGAAATTCGTAAAGAGGTAATTTTATACCTTTTAGACGAGCACAAAGCAGATTTTTCGGAACTTTCTACCGCGGTAGACTGCTCAAAACAGATAATTAACACGTTAGTTAAACAAAATTTTATCATTAAAGAAGATGTTGATGTCTATCGAGAGTTAGAGGTCGATTATACTATCAGAAAAAGTGAAATAATATTATCAGAAGAGCAGAAAAATGTATATTTAGGGCTTGAAAACAAGCTTTTAAGTGAGGAATTTTCGAAAAATCTACTTTATGGAGTCACAGGCAGTGGAAAAACGCAAATTTATATTAGCCTTATTAAAAAGACTTTAGAGATGGGGAAAGAAGCGATACTTTTGATGCCTGAAATAGCCCTTACTTCGCATCTTTTGACTAAATTTACTGAGTTTTTTGGCGAAGAAGTTGCAGTTTTGCATAGTGGGTTAACTCCAGCTGAGCGTTATGATGAGTGGAAAAAAATAAATGAGGGAAAATGCAAAATTGCAATCGGAACTCGTTCAAGCATTTTTGCACCATTTAAAAATCTTGGAATTATAATAATTGATGAGGAGCACGAGCACACCTATAAATCTGAACAAAATCCTCGTTATAATGCGATAGAAGTTGCGAATTTTATCGCTTTTCATCAAAATGCAACGCTTTTATTATCATCTGCTACACCACAAATCGAGAGTTTTTATGAAACACAAATAGGAAAAACTGAACTTTTTGTATTAAATGAGCGATATGGTGATGCAACGTTGCCAGATGTCACGATTTATGATATGAAGAATATGAATATTTCTGGCAGATATTCGAACATTGGAGACCTTTTAAAGGACGAAATTGAAATAAATCTTAAAAATGGCGAACAAACTATACTATATCTAAATCGCAGGGGAAATTCGAAGCAATACCAATGTTTGGCTTGCGGATATGTTCCTGAATGCGAAAATTGTTCCCAAAATATGACTTTCCACTCAACAAATGAGCGATTAGTGTGTCATTTGTGTGGAAAATCGATGAAAGCACCAATTATTTGCCCGAAATGTGATAGCAGACACATTAAAACCGATATTTTCGGTACACAAAAAATTGAAATTGAACTGTCCGAGATGTTTCCAGAGGCCAAAATTTTGCGATTAGATGCCGATACGACTAAAAAACGTGGCTCGCACAATGAAATTATTGAAAAATTTAGAAAAGGGCAGGCAGATATTCTAATTGGAACACAAATGGTGACAAAAGGTCTTGATTTCGAAAATGCGACATTAGTTGGTGTAATTGATGCAGACCAAGCGCTTTTTTCAGAAAGTTTTCGCTCGAGAGAGGAAGTTTTCTCGAAAATTACACAAGTAATTGGTAGGGCTGGGCGAAAAATCAAGAAAGGCAGGGCGATTATTCAGACATTTAATCCTGATAATGAGGTGATTGTTCTTGCAAAAAACCAAGCGTATCAGAAATTTTATGAGCTTGAAATTGACCGTCGTATGCTTTTAAATCTACCTCCGATTAGCGAGTTGTTCTCGTTTGTTATTAGCGGAAAAGATGAACAAAAAGTTATAAAAGCTGCAATTAAAACATTTAGTGCAATTAATCAGCTTAATTTAGACTTGATACCACTAGGTCCTACACCGGCAAAAATTTTAAAAATTAATAATAATTTTAGATATATTATAACAATTAGGCTTAATAATAAAGAAATTAAGCAGAAATTCATCTCTTTTGTCTTGAAATATTTTGCAAAAGAGCATAAAAACGTAAATATTTATATAAATTTAGATGGAGAGTGCTAAAATGGCAATTAGAAACATTATCAAAAAAGGCGACGAAGTTTTGTCTAAAAAATGTAAAAAAGTAACTGAGTTTGACGCGAAACTGCATCAAATTCTAGACGATATGAAAGAAACTATGGTTGAAGCAAACGGTGTTGGGCTTGCAGCGCCACAAATTGGGCTTTTGCGCCAAATTGTTGTTGTTTTAAATATGGAATCAGACGAAATTATGGAGTTTATAAATCCTGAAATTTTAGAGATATCTGGCGAAGAAACTGCTGTCGAAGGTTGTTTAAGTTTGCCTGGCGTTTATGGCTATGTTTCACGTCCAACTTTCATAAAATTGACTGCTTTTGATAGATTTGGGAACAAAATTGATACTGAAGCAGAGGGATTTCAAGCGCGTATTTTCTTCCACGAACTAGACCATTTAGAGGGGAATTTATTTGACGATAAAGTGACAGAATTTGTCGACCCTTCAGAACTTTCAGAGGAGGAAGACGATTAATAATGAGAATTATTTTTATGGGAACTCCCGATTTTGCAGCTCATTCTTTAGAAAAATTGATTGAAAATGGGCACGAAGTTGTCGGTGTATTTACGCGTGAAGACACGCCGAAAGGCAGAGGTATGAAAATGCAATTTACGCCTGTTAAGGAAGTTGCAGTTTCGAATAATATTCCTGTTTTTCAACCGAAAACCCTTAAACAAGAGGGGATTTTTGAAGAAATTACTAAATTAAACCCAGATATTATCGTTGTTGTCGCGTATGGAAGGCTTCTTCCAGAGAATATTTTGAATTTCCCAAAATATGGTTGCGTTAATGTTCATGGCTCGATTTTGCCGAAATATCGTGGCGCAGCACCTATTCAATGGGCTGTTTTAAATGGTGACAAGGTGACTGGTATCACGACAATGCTTATGTCAAAAGGCATGGATGAAGGTGATATTTTAGAGATTTCAACCACTGAAATTTATGAAAATGAAACTTCTTTGGAACTTTTTGAGCGTTTAAAGCTATTAGGTGCCGAAACTTTAGTTAACACAATTTCATCACTGAAAGATGGTAAAATTACACCTATACCTCAAAATCATGAAGACGCAACTTTTGCGCCGATGCTTACAAAAGAAATGGGAAATCTTGATTTTTCTTTGCCTGCCGATAAAATTTTATGCAAAATTTATGGATTAAATCCTTGGCCATGTGCATATTCGACGCTTTTAGGGAAAAAAATAAAGATATTCAAAGCGCAAAAAGTTGATTGTAATGAAAAATATGATTTTGGAACTATTTTCGATATTAAAGATGGATTTTTTGTTGCTTGTGGCGAAAACACAGCAATTTTTATCACAGAAATTCAAGCTGAAGGAAAGAAAAGAATGTCTGTTTCTGACTTTTTAAAAGGGAATAAGGTAGAAATAAATACCAAATTTGAAAGAGAGTGATTTAATGTTTTTAGGTTTTTATTGGGATGAACCATGGGTGATTGCGCTTTTGGTTGCATCGATGGTTTTTGCAGGTTGGGCGAGCATCAGCGTGAAAAGTACATTTAATAAGTATTCAAAGATTAGAAATGCAAGAAATTTGACGGGAGCCGAGGCTGCTGACCGAGTTTTGCGACAAAATGGTGTCACAGGTGTAAGGATTGAGCGTATTTCTGGGCATTTATCAGACTATTTTGACCCAAGAACCAACACAATTAGACTTTCGGACAGTGTTTACAGTTCGACAGCAGTGTCGGCAGTCGGCGTTGCAGCGCACGAGGCAGGTCACGCTGTACAATATGCGAAAAGTTATGCGCCTATGAAATTACGAGCAGCGATTATTCCACTTACAAATATAGGCTCGCAACTTTCTATGCCACTGATTATTATTGGTTTTATCTTCTCAAGTTTCAGTTTTCTTATAACTTTAGGGATTTTGCTGTTTTCAGTGACAGTTTTGTTCCAACTTGTGACACTTCCAGTAGAGTTTGATGCATCGCGAAGAGCGATGGTTGCACTTAGGGAAGGGCATTTGCTGGGCGATGATGAGCTGAAAATGGCTAGAAAAACGCTTACAGCAGCTGCGATGACGTATGTTGCGGCACTTGCAGTGGCTGTTGTGCAACTTATTCGACTTATAACTCGATACGGAGGCAGAAATGACTAAAACTACGCGACATATCGCGTTTGACATACTTTTTGATGTCCATAAAAACAAATCTTACGCAAATTTAACGATGAAAGAGAAACTTTCTGGTATAAATGCGCAAGATGCAGCGTTTATTACGAATATTGTGTATGGAGTGCTAAAAAATCAGATTTTGATTGATTATTACATCGATTTTTACACAAAAGGCAAGAAAGTTAAGCCAAATATTCGTGAAATATTAAGAATTTCAATTTATCAGATGCTTTTTATGGATAAAGTGCCTTCATCTGCTGCGATAAATGAAAGCGTTAATCTTACTAAAAAACTAAAAATGCAAGGACTTTCTGGATTTGTAAATGGTGTTTTAAGGAATTTTTCGCGAAATATCGAAACATTGCCAGAGATTACTGGCGATTTTAAGCAGAAAATGTCTATTAAATACAGTCATCCTTTATTTTTAGTAAACAAATTGCTTGAAAATTATTCGAAAGAAGAAACCGAACAAATACTGATTTCAAACAACGAAAAAGCAGAAATTGTATGCAGAATTAACACTTTGAAGACAGATTTTAGTGGAATTTCTAAAAAAATATCGGATGTGCAGTTTGAGAAATCCGAAATCGATGAAAATATCTTGGTTTTAAGTAAAACAGGCGATTTAACTCGCTTAGATGTGTTTAAAAATGGTGAAATTTATGTTCAAGACTTTGCATCTCAGCTTGCTATAAAGGCGTTAAATCCTACGCCAGATAGCACACTTATCGATGTATGCTCAGCGCCTGGTGGAAAGTCATTTTTGTCAGCGATTTTAATGGAAAACAAGGGTGAAATTCATAGCTTTGATATCCATAAGCATAAGATTGAATTAATTTCGAAAACTGCCGAAAAAATGGACATTTCCATTATAAAACCGTCGGTTTTTGATGCAAATAATGCTAAAAAAGAGCTTTTAGGCAAAGCGGATTTTGTCATTTGCGATGTGCCTTGTTCAGGTCTTGGAATTATTAGAAGAAAGCCTGAAATTAGGTTTAAAGAAGATATTTCTTCCTTGCCTGAAATTCAGTTAAATATATTAAAAAGTGCGAGTAAATATGTAAAAAGCGGTGGATTTCTGATTTATAGCACTTGCACGATTATAAAAGATGAAAATGAAGATGTTATTATGAAGTTTTTAGCTGAAAATAATGATTTTGAGTTAGAAGAGTTCGAAATTTTAGGTAAAAAGCAAAGTTTTATCACGCTTTTACCTCATAAAAATAACACAGATGGATTTTTTATCTCTAAAATTAAAAGGAAATAAAAATGATTTTTATTAAAGACTTAACTTTAGAAGAACTGGAGTCGGAAATAGTTTCGATGGGTCTTCAAAAATTTCGTGCAAAGCAGATTTTTAAATGGCTTTATCTCGGAGTAGAATCGTTTGAAGAAATGACAGATATTTCGAAAGATATGCGAATTAAACTAGTTGAAAAGTTTAAAATAACAGTACCAACTGTTGAAAAAAAGCAAGTTTCTGCGGTTGATGGTACACAAAAATATCTTTTGAAACTTCACGATGGAAATATGATTGAATGTGTTTTGATGCAGTATAAGCACGGCAACACGATTTGTGTATCTAGCCAAGTCGGATGTCGGATGGGTTGTACTTTTTGTGCATCAGGTCTTTTTGGTATGACTAGAAATTTACATACAGCAGAGATTTTAGACCAAATTATCTTCATTCAGAAGGAATCTGGGCTTAAAATTTCAAATATTGTGCTTATGGGGATGGGTGAACCACTCGATAATTACGAAAATGTGATGAAATTTTTAAAAATAATTAACCATAAAGACGGACTTTATATCGGACATAGGCATATTTCACTTTCTACTTGTGGAATTGTTCCTAAAATAAATGAACTTGCGAAGGAAAATTTGCAAATCACACTGTCGATTTCGCTTCATTCACCAGACAACGACAGTCGTTCGCAAATTATGCCTATTAATAGAAAATACTCGGTTGAACAATTGATTTTAGCTTGTAATAATTATTTTGATATTACAAAACGTAGAATTTCTTATGAATATACACTTATAGACGGTATTTCTGACACTAAAGACAAGGCAGTTAAACTTTCGAAAATGCTGAAAGGCAGACCCTGCCATGTGAATTTGATACCGTTAAATGAAGTTACGGAAACCGGACTTAAAACGAGTCCTAAAAATAGAGTTAGAGCATTTTGTGACATTTTAGAGAAGAATGGAATATCGGCAACCGTTAGAAGGACTTTGGGACCAGATATTGACGCTTCTTGTGGGCAACTGCGAAAAAACTTAAAATAAGGGGGTATAAATGAGAGTTTTTGGCAAAACAGACGTCGGAAAAGTTCGTAAAACGAACCAAGACACCTTTTTTATTGAAAAGCTATCTGATGAAACCTATATTGTGTGCCTATGCGATGGAATGGGTGGCGAAAATGGTGGAGAGATAGCAAGTTCTGAGGCGATTTCGGCATTTTCTTTAAAGTTAAAGCAAGGTTTTAGTGAAGAGCTAAACGATGAGGGTATGTTTAACTTACTCACATCTTCTTCGGAATATGCAAACGACCTTGTTTATAACCATGGACTATCCGACACGCATTTAGAGCGAATGGGCACCACACTTGTTGGTGGGATTGTTCATAAAGACAAGTATTTTCTTGTAAATATCGGCGATAGCAGATGTTATCATATAAAAAATGACAGCATTTATCAGATAACAAAAGATCATTCGATTTTTCAAGAAATTATGGATAATGGTGATAGTTATAATGTCGGCAACCTGCATAAATTTAAAAACTATTTAACAAGAGCAATCGGTGACATTTCTGGAAAAAATTCAGATGTTTACAAGGTTTTTCTTAATGAAACGGAGTATATTTTGCTTTGTAGCGACGGTCTACATAATTTGGTGCCAAATAATGAAATTCGCGACATAATTTTCGAAGATACATCTATCGAAGAAAAATGCGAAAATCTTATTTGTAGGGCAAATGAATATGGTGGAAATGATAATATAACCGTAGTAATTATAAAGTATTAGGGAGAGTAATATGGAAAGTTATATAGGAAAAGTTTTAGACGACAGATATGAGATAGATAGCATGATTGGTCTAGGTGGTATGGCGTGTGTGTATAAAGCGCGTGATAGACGCTTAGATAGACATGTTGCAGTTAAAATTCTAAAGTCGGAATTTGCAAATGATGCCGAATTTAGAACAAGATTTCAAAATGAATCAAATGCTGTTGCTCGTTTATCACATAAAAATATCGTAAACGTTTTCGATGTATCAAAAGAAGACAATGAAACTGAATATTTTGTAATGGAGCTAATCGAGGGCATTACATTAAAAGATTATTTACTTAAAAAAGACAAATTAAATTGGAAACAAGTGCTATTTTTCGGTGGTCAAATCGCAGAAGCTTTAGAGCACGCACATAGCAGAGGTATCGTCCATCAAGATATTAAGCCTCAAAATATTATGCTACTTCGTGATGGAACGCTTAAAGTAGCCGATTTTGGTATCGCAAAATTGATTTCCGAACACGAAACGAAGGTTATTAAAGAGGCGATAGGTTCGGTGCATTATATTTCGCCAGAACAAGCAAAGGGTGGCCAGATTGATAGCAGAACCGATATTTATTCGTTAGGTATCGTGCTATATGAAATGGCAACAGGGAAAACACCATATACTGGTGAAACGGCTGTTTCTATCGTTATGCAACATATAAATGCATTGCCAGTTCCACCGTCGTCGTTAAGCGAAATGCCAAAGTCTTTAGAAGAAATCATCTTAAAGGCGATGAGCCCATCGGTTAAAAATAGATATAAAACTGCGCAAGAAATGTTTTTAGATTTAGAAAAAGTTAAGGAAAATCCGAATGTATTATTCGATTATTCGGGGGATTCAGCTAGTGAAACGAAAGTTATTACAGAAAAGGATATTGTTGAAATCATCTCAAATCCAGTTCCAGAACCACTAGAAAAACCAACGCCTTCGAAAAAAACAGATATTAAAAAGCCTGTTAAAAAGAAGAAAAATGACTATGATGACGATGAATATGAAGACGAAGACGAGGGTAGCTCGAGTTTTATTCGCTATACTGTCACAATTTTAATAGTTATCGCATTAGTTATCGGCGCAGGTTATGTTATCGTTACACAAGTTTTTGCACCAGCAGAAATTATTTTAGCACCTGATTTAGAAGAAAGAAATATAACAGAAGTTATAGATAATCCGATTTATGAGGAATATGAAATCATTATTGAAACGGAAAAATATGACGATGCTGAGGCAGGCACAATTTTAAAACAGCAGCCTGTGCCTGAGTCGACAATTTCAAAAAATCAGACGATTTATTTAACGGTTAGTCTAGGTCCAAAAGAGGAAATTATCCCTGATTTAGAAGGATATGACCATACGCAAGCAGAAAATAGACTTAAACAATTAGGCTTTATTGTTGAGAAAAAATTTGATTTTTCAGACGATGTAGAAGAAGATAAAGTTATTAGTATTTCTCCAGAAATTGGAGAAAGTGCAGCGGCTGGAACAATTGTGACACTTGAAGTGAGTTCGGGTCGTGAGTTGCAATTAATCGAAATGCCGAACCTAAAAGGGCTTACTGTCGACGAGGCAAGAGCAGAATTAGAGGAAAATTATTTAATTTTAGGCGAGGTTAATAATGCTGCTAGTGCTGAACCAGAAGGCATAATTTTTGAACAAAGTGTGCCACATTCTAGCGAAATTATGCAAGGTTCAACTGTTATGATAACAATTTCGAATGGTGAGTTACCAGATTCGCTTAAAGAGCAATTAGAGCCTGAAAAAGTTAGAAAAAGCTTTATTATTGACATCCCAGAATATGTAGATGGCGAGAGCCAACAGGTTGTAATTGAAGTGTATTTAGAAGCAGAATTAGTGTTTTTTGACAGCGTGACTAGAGGTGGCGACAGCTTTTCGATAGATATTTGGGGACATGGAACTCAAACTGCGAAAGTATACCACAATAGTGATTTAGTAAAAGAACAAGTTCTGATTTTTAATTAGGTGCTAGTATGCAAGGAGTAATTTTAAAAGGAATCGGTGGATTTTACTATATAGACACCGAAGAAGGCATAATCGAATGCAAAGCAAGAGGAAATTTCAGACATAAAGACGTGTCACCTATCGTGGGCGATAGCGTAATTATCGAGGTTAGCCCAGATAAAACTGGCTATATAAAGGAAATTTTGCCGAGAAAGAACAAACTTATTCGCCCAGCAATAGCAAATATTGATATGCTTGTCATAGTAGTTAGCGAAGCACCACCGAAAACCGATACTTTTCTTATTGATAAAGTTTGTGCAATCGCTGAAAATAACGATATTGAAGTGTGCATTTTTATCAATAAAATCGACGTGAATGAAGGGCTTAATTTATATGAAATATATAAAAAAGCTGGATTTGAAGTGATACAAGGAAGTGCGACGGAAAATCGTGGTATAGACGAGCTAAAAGAAGTAATTCATGGCAAAATTTCAACTTTTACAGGGAATTCAGCCGTTGGAAAATCGAGTATTTTAAATCAAATAAATGTAGGTTTCGACCTTAAAACAGGTGGTTTATCTGAAAAAATTGGACGAGGCAAGCATACAACTAGGCATGTAGAATTATTTAAAATATCCGAAGAAACGCTTGTCGCAGATACGCCTGGTTTTTCAAGTTTCGACACTTTGCAAATGGATTTGGTACTAAAAGACCGACTTCAATATACTTTTAAGGATTTTCACGACTATTTGGGCGAATGCAAATTTACAAGTTGCACGCACACAAAGGAAAAAGGTTGTGCAATTTTAAAAGCTGTTGAAGAGGGTAAAGTATCAAATTCTAGGCACGAAAACTATGTTAAACTATATGATAGTGTTAAAAACATTAAAGAATGGGAATTAAAATGACTTGTTTGATAATTGCCGGAGGCATGATTTTTGACAAAGATATAATAAAAAATCGAATTCAAAACCTTTCATTTGACTATGTAATCGCTGCCGATAGTGGCTATGATAATGCCAAAATTTTGGGCATTAACGTGGACGAGGTTGTCGGTGATATGGATTCGATTTTAGAAGTGCCGAATATAAAGGCAACTAAGCTTATACCTGAAAAAGATGACACAGATTTGAAGGTTTGTGTGGAAATAGCGGTAGAATACGGTGTTAAAAGTATTGTTTTTCTTGCAGTCACTGGTGGAAGACTAGACCATTTTTTCGCTAATGTTTCTATTTTGGAATATTTGAATGAAAAAAATGTATTTGCAATGATAATTGACGAGCAAAATATGATTTCGTATCTTAGTGGCGAAAAAAATTACAAAAATACAAGCAAATATGTGTCAATAGTACCGATTTCAGATGAAATTTGCCTTACTACTTTGAATATGAAGTATGAAGCGACGGATTTGACAGTTAAAAGAACAAATATGATTTCTGTGTCAAATGAGGCTTTAAGTGAAGATTTTTCGATTAAAGTTGACGGAAAAGCATTAATAATTCAATCGGACTAGAAAAAAAGAGGCTGTCGCAATTGCAACAGCCTCTTTTTTATTCTTTTGATAATTTTGGGTACAGTGATTCGAAAATTTCTAGAAATAAAATCTGCATATCTTTCGGACGTTGTTCACTCATAATTAAATTACCGATGTGTTTTTCATTTTTTGTTACTGTATTCTTCTTCATAGTGTAATTAAATTCATTATATAAGACTAAGTCGTCGATTTTAAAAATATCAGAAATTTCTTGTTCAGTCAAATCATCAAGCCCAAAACGTGCCCAAATTGCTGATTGCAAGATTTCTTCGAATTTTAAATACTGCGTCAAATGCTTTTTATATGGGCGAACAATGTCTGCCATATATGCCTCGCTACCGTCGTGGAGCAGACAACCTAACTGAACTCTTTCAGAATATCCGCGAGCTTTTGCCTCTAAATAGCAATTTATACTGTGTTGTGCTACTGAATAAAAGAACAAGCAGTGTCCATTTGCACGACACATTAGACTCTGTGCGTGAGAAATATCTTCAATACTGATTTCGTTTGGGTCAGGTTCTATTGGATTGAAGTTTCGACCTGTATATGTAGTGATATAATCCATAATATCAACTCCTTCCTTTTCTATACTACCTGCTATTTTTGATAAAGATATGATTAATATAAGACCATTGTAACACATTTTCTAAAAATAATCTATATAATTTTATATACATTTAAGAAAAAATATGCTAAAATATTCTTAGAAATAAAAAGGAGATTTTTTTATGAATTGGTTTGAAACAAAAATATATACAAACACTAAAGGCATAGACTCTGTCACTGGAATTTTACTTAATATAGGTATAAATGGCTTTGTAATCGAAGATAGTGCCGATTTTGAGAACTTTTTAGAGGATACAGAAATCTACTGGGACTATGTAGACGAAGATTTAATGAAATTAAAAGAGCAAGAAACAAATATCACAGTTTATCTTCCGGAAAATGCGCAGGGTGTGGAAATGTTAAATCAAATTCGCAAGGAAATGAGCAAATTGTCTGAAACAGGTGATTTTGGCAGACTTTCTGTCGAGTGTGTGAATGTTAAAGAGGAAGATTGGGAAAACAACTGGAAACAATACTTTAAGCCGTTTAAAGTAGGCAAAAAGTTTGTAATAAAGCCTTCTTGGGAAACTTACGAAGAAGAAACAGACAGAATTATACTAGAGATAGACCCATCATCTAGCTTTGGAACAGGTACGCACGAAACTACAAAACTTTGCATCGAAAGTCTAGAAAAATACCTAAAACCACAGGATACTGTGCTTGATATGGGCACTGGTTCTGGTATTTTGGCAGTAGCATCGCTTCAACTTGGTGCAAAAAGCGTAAAAGCTATTGATATAGACCAAAATTCTGTGAAAATAGCTGGCGAAAATTTAGAGAAAAATCAGCTTTCAAATTATGAGCTATTTTGTGGGAATGTTATTTCGGATAGCGAACTTTTATCGAAAATTACAGATAAATACGATGTAATTGTTGCAAATATTGTTGCCGATGTTATCATCGCTATGAAGGAAATTTTATATTCAAACGCAAAAGAAAATGGCATTTTAGTGACTTCAGGGATAATAAAAGAGCGTTATGAAGAGGTGCAAACTGCACTGTTAAACACAGGTTTTACGCTTGTTGAATTTAAAGAAAAAAATGATTGGGTTGCCCTAGTTTTAAAAAAATAAATGGCAAAAACTATTGACAAAACTTTAATATAGTTGTATAATAAAGTCAATACGAAAATGCAAAGAACAAGTAAAGTAACTATAAAGGCTTTATAGAGAGTCGTTGGCTGGTGTAAAACGACAGGTACTAATAGTGAAACTCGCTTGGGAGCTACATGCCGAAACTAAGTAAGCATTGTCGGACACCCTCCGTTATAAGGGTTCATATTGATTGATATGTATAAGTGGCAGTATTTTTCTGCAATTAGAGTGGTACCACGGAGTTTTCAGCTTCGTCTCTTTATGAGACGGAGCTTTTTTGCATTTATAAAGATTTAGGAGGAAAATCATGATTAAAATTTTTGACACGACACTTCGCGATGGCGAACAATCACCTGGTTGTAGCATGAACTTGCACGAGAAAATAGAGGTTGCAAAAGGTTTAGAACTATTAAATGTTGATATTATTGAAGCAGGCTTTGCGATAGCCTCTGAAGACGATAAAAATGCAATTACTGAAATTTCGAAAGTAATAAAAAATGCGTCGGTGTGTTCTTTGGCTCGTGCTACTGAAAAAGATATAGATGCAGCTTACGAGGCTGTTAAATACGCGGTTGCTCCAAGAATTCATACTTTTATAGCGACTTCGCCAATCCACATGGAATATAAATTAAAAATGAAACCAGATGATGTAGTAGAGCGTGCAGTTCAGATGGTAAAATACGCGAAAAACTATGTTTCAGACGTGCAATTTTCTGCCGAAGACGCTTTCCGTTCGGATAAAGACTTTTTAGTTCGCATTCTAGGTGAGGTTATTAAAGCCGGTGCGACTACATTAAATATACCAGATACAGTAGGTTATGGAACTCCGTTTGAAATGCAAGAGTTTATAAAATATCTAGTAGACAACACAAAAGGTATTGAAAATTGCATTATTTCGACACATTGTCACAATGATTTAGGACTAGCTGTTTCAAATTCACTTGCAGCTGTTATGGGTGGTGCTAGACAAATCGAATGTACTGTAAACGGTATCGGCGAAAGAGCTGGAAACTGTTCTTTAGAAGAAGTTGTAATGACACTGAACACAAGACGTGATTTCTTTAAAGAAACGACTAGAGTTGACACAAAACAGATTTATAGAGCATCAAAGCTAGTGCAAAAAATCACTGGTGTTCCTGTTGCTCCAACGAAATCTATCGTAGGCGATAATGCATTCGCGCATGAGTCTGGAATTCATCAACATGGTGTGCTAAATAATCCAGAAACTTACGAAATTATGACTCCAGAGAGTGTTGGTATCCCTAAAAATGCAATGGTTTTAGGAAAACACTCAGGAAGACACGCATTTAACGATAGAATAAAAGAATTAGGCTACACTCTAGACAAAGAAAAATTAGACAAAGCTTTCGAACAATTCAAAGCACTTGCTGACAAGAAAAAAGTGATTAAAGATGCCGATATCGAGGCAATTGTTAACGAAAAACGCTTTGAAGTAGATGAAAAAATTAAACTTGTAAACTTCGTAATAAATTCAGGTGAACATATCACATCGACGGCTGTAATCAAGCTTGAAATTAACGGTGAAATCGTAGAAAAAGTTGAAATCGGAGATGGTCCTGTTGATGCTTGTTTCAAAGCAATTTATGAAGCGCTAGGGCGTGACATCACTCTTGTTGACTACAAACTTGATGCAGTCACTGGTGGCGAAGATGCTATGGCATCTGCTGTTGTAAAGCTTAAAAATGGAAGCGAAGAAATTTATACTGGTAGAGGAATTTCGACTGATATTGTTAAAGCATCGGTAAAAGCTTATATTAATGGTATAAATAAATTAATGTCGCATTAATAAATCACTACAAAAACCATATAAATAAAAGGAGAAAAAACACATGGGAATGACTATGACACAAAAAATTCTTGCACATCACGCAGGACTTGAAAGCGTAAAGGCTGGCGAACTAATTAGAGCAAATTTAAGCCTTACTTTGGCTAATGATATTACAGGACCTGTTGCGATTAAAGAATTAGAAAAAGCTGGATTTACTGGTGTATTCGATAAAGACAGAGTATGTTTGGTAATGGACCATTTTGCGCCAAATAAAGATATTAAATCGGCAGAACAATGTAAAACTTGTAGAGAATTTTCAAGAAAACACGATATCACGCACTTCTATGATGTAGGCGAAATGGGCGTTGAGCATGCTTTACTTCCTGAAAAAGGTTTAACTGCTCCTGGTGATTTAATCATCGGTGCTGATTCTCATACTTGTACTTATGGTGCTTTAGGTGCATTCTCAACTGGTGTTGGTTCTACTGACTTAGCATGTGGAATGGCGACAGGTCAAGCTTGGTTTAAAATTCCGTCTGCAATTAAATTTGAACTAAAAGGCAAACTTCAAAAATGGGTTTCTGGTAAAGATGTAATTTTACATATTATCGGCAAAATCGGTGTTGACGGTGCTTTATATAAATCAATGGAATTCTGTGGTGAGGGTGTTAAATCGCTTACTGTTGAAGACCGTTTAGCAATTTGTAATATGGCTATCGAAGCTGGTGCGAAAAATGGTATTTTCCCAGTTGACGAGATGACTCGAGAGTATATAAAACCGCTTGTAAACCGTGAATATATCGAGTTTACAGCTGATGAAGATGCAGAATATGACGAAACTTATGTAATAGATTTAGATACATTAAAACCAACAGTTGCGTTCCCACATTTACCTGAAAATACACGCGAAATCGACGACGCAAAAGGTATTAAAGTTCATCAATCTTATATCGGTTCTTGTACAAATGGTAGAATTGAAGATTTACGCGTGGCAGCCGAAATTATGAAAGGTAAAAAAGTTCATCGCGATGTTAGAACTATCGTAATTCCAGCAACACAAAAGATTTATATGCAAGCAATTCACGAAGGATTAGTGGAAATTTTCATTAATGCTGGCTGTATCGTAAGTACACCGACTTGTGGCCCTTGTCTAGGTGGTCACATGGGAATTTTAGCAGAAGGCGAACGTTCAATCGCGACTTCAAACCGTAACTTCGTAGGAAGAATGGGACACACAAAATCAGAAGTATATCTTTCAAGCCCAGCAGTAGCAGCAGCGAGTGCCATTAAAGGAGAGATTTGTTCACCAGAAGATGTAATGTAGTCGGTTGCACCGACAGGCATTTGGCTTCGCCACGTTTAGACAAAATTTGTATAAAATTTGTAGGGGACGGCGTCCTCGACGTCCCTTAAAAACATCAAAAATTAACGTAATGTCCCCACTGAAATTATGGACAAACAACAAAAAATATGGTAAAATATAGATAGGAGAAATAGAAATGAACGCACACGGTAAAGTACATAGATTTTATGATAATGTAGACACAGATGTTATCATTCCAGCGAGATATTTAAACACATCAGACGAGAAAGTTTTAGCGTCATATTGTATGGTGGATATCGATGAAACTTTCGCTTCACGAGTAAAAGCTGGAGAGATTATGGTAGCAGGTAAAAACTTTGGTTGTGGTTCTTCAAGAGAACACGCACCAATCGCTATTAAAGCTTGTGGTGTATCAGTGGTAATTGCAGAAACTTTCGCTAGAATTTTTTACAGAAATGCAATTAATATCGGTCTACCAATCATGGAATGTAAAGAAGCTTCAGAAAAAATCGAAGAAAATGATGAACTTGAAGTTGATTTCAAAACTGGTGTTATCAAAAATATCACAAAAAATGAAGAATACAAAGCAGTTCCATTCCCAGAATTTATTACAGACATCATAAACGCTGGCGGATTGCTTAATTCAGTAAAATAACAATTTAATACTACCCTTTTAGGAGGTGTATCATGAAAAGGAAATACCTCGTTTATTCAAAAATTTGGCTTTTATCTGCCGCACTTTGTTTAGTAATCGGAATACTCGATTTTAACTCAGTTTATATACTTCTAGCAAGTTTATGCGGTCTATTAAGTTTTTTTTGGAAAAATGAAATCGAAAAGGGTAAGCATGAGAAAAAATAATAAGGAGAAAACAAATGCATTATAATATAGCCGTTATTAAAGGCGATGGAATTGGTCCTGAAATTGTTGACGAAGGAATCAAAGTTTTAGGTAAAATTGGTGAAATTTATGGTCATTCTTTTAGCTGTACAGAAGTTTTAGGTGGTGGTGCTGCAATCGACGAATTCGATGAACCACTTCCACAAAGCACAATCGATGTTTGTGGTAAATCTGATAGTATCTTATTAGGTGCTGTTGGTGGACCTAAATGGGATAATCGTGCGACTGGTTCTCGTCCTGAAAATGCCCTTTTAAACCTAAGAAAAGAATTTAATTTATTTTCAAATTTACGTCCTGCAAATATCTATAAATCACTTAAAGATGCTTGTCCTTTAAAAGACCATATTGTGGGTGATGGTATCGATATTTTAATAGTAAGAGAACTTACTGGCGATGTATATTTCGGAGAAAAAGGCAGATATGAAGACGGAACAGGTTATGATATTATGAATTATAGCCCAGAAGAAGTTAAAAGAATTGCTAGAAATGCCTTTAATATGGCGATGGTTCGTGGTAAAAAGTTATGCTCTGTTGATAAAGCGAATGTTTTAGAAACATCTAGAGTTTGGCGTGAAAATGTTATCCTAGTTTCTGAAGAATTCCCAGAAGTAGAACTTACACACATGTATGTTGATAATGCAGCAATGCAACTTGTTATGAATCCGCGTCAGTTTGATGTAATAGTAACTGGTAATATTTTCGGTGATATTTTATCAGACGAAGCTAGTATGATTACAGGGTCGATTGGTTTATTGCCATCAGCAAGCTTAAACGAGAAAAATTTTGGTATGTATGAGCCAATCCATGGTTCAGCGCCTGATATTGCAGGGAAAAACATTGCAAACCCAATTGCAACTGTTCTTTCTGTTGCGATGATGCTTAAATACTCGTTCAACCTAGAAAAAGAAGCTCAGTGTATTTTTGATGCAATTGAAGCTGTTTTAGATGCAGGTTTTAGAACAAAAGATATCGCAAGAGGCGATGAAAAAGCCCTTAGCACAAGCGAAATGGGTAATAAAATTTTAGAATATATTAAATAATTTTTAGCGGGTTGCCAGAATTTTGGTAGCCTGCTTTTTTGTCGTTATGAGTATGTTTTGTAATAGTAAAAGAGTTATTTTGCGTATTTTCAGTCAAAATATTTTGGAATGAAAGTCAGAAAAACCCTGTAAATATCAGTGTTTGTGCGATTATTAAAGTTGAATTTTTTGTAAATTACTTTGACAATTAAAGCTTTTTGTGATAGACTTAAAAGGTATTCATAAACAAGAAAGGGGATAATATGTCACACAATAGCGATATTTTAAATAAATTTTTGGTTAGTATTTTTGAAGATATTTTAAAAATTCAAGAAAATAGTTTAAAAGAAGGTAAATTTTCGGATTTATCATTAAATAAATTGCATATATTAGAAAAAATATGCGACAGTGAAACAGGAAAAATGACCGATATAGCTGAAGTCCTAGGAATAACACTAGGTTCGCTCACTGTTGCAGTAGACGCACTTGAAAAAAGAGGATATGTCATAAAAGAACGTTCATTACAAGACAAGAGAATTGTTCTTGCAAAACCTACAACAAAAGCTTTAACTGCTTATGAAGAGCATCGCGAATTCCATAAAAAAATGGTAGACGGCATTGTTCGCTACCTTTCTGAAGATGAATTAGATACTTTTGCAAAAGGTATTGAAAAATTAGGCGTTTTCTTTCAAGATATGAAAAGAAAATCGATAAACGGGGAGTAATTTTATGAAGTGTCCATTTTGTGGCGAAGATTATGATAAAGTTTTAGACACAAGAAAATCTCAAGATGGATATTCTGTAAGACGCAGACGAGAGTGTATAAAGTGTTTAAAGCGATTTACAACTCATGAAACTGTTGAATTATCAACGATTATCATTATTAAAAAAAGCGGTTCAAAAGAGCCTTATGAAAAATCAAAAATTATGGCTGGGTTATTAAAAGCTTGTGAAAAGCGCCCAGTAGAAATAAGAACCATCGAACAAGTAACAGAAAAAATAGATAGACGCATACGAAGTCTAGGTAAATCTGAGATTTTAAGCCAACAAATAGGAGAATTTATCACAGAAATGCTTAAAGAAGTAGATATTATTGCGTATATTCGCTTTATTTCTGTATATAAAAAATTCGATAGTTTACAGAGCTTTATAGATGAGCTAAATTCTGCTATAAAAAATCATTAAATTTTGTTTAAAATATTAGGATAAATTTGCATTTATTCATTGATTTTTTTTGAAATTTATGATATATTTAACTTGTAATTTATTTTTAGGAGGACTTATTTAAATGAGTACATTAAAAGGTGCATGCATTATCGGTCAATCTGGAGGACCTACTTCAGTAATCAACGCTTCTGCTTACGGTGCAATCAGAACTGCTTTAGACGCAGACTGTATCACTAAAGTATACGGAGCTGCAAACGGAATTAAAGGTGTTTTAGACGACGTTTTATACATCATGGACGAAGAAGATAGAGAAGAATTAGATTTACTTCCTTACACTCCGTCTTCAGCATTAGGTTCTTGTCGTTACAAACTAGCAAACCCAGACGTAGACGACACAGACTACAAAAGAATTTTAGAAATCTTCAAAAAATACGATGTTCGTTACTTCTTCTACAACGGTGGTAATGACTCTATGGATACTTGTAACAAAATCTCTAAATTCATGGCTAAATCTGGCTGGGAATGCAGAGTAATGGGTATCCCAAAAACTATCGATAACGATTTATTCGGAACAGACCACTGCCCAGGTTTCCCTTCAGCTGCAAAATATGTTGCAACTACTTGTATGGAACTTTACCAAGATGCAAGAGTTTACGACACTGATATGATTACAGTTGTTGAAGCAATGGGAAGAAACGCTGGATGGTTAACTGCATCAGCTCACCTTGCAAACATGTACGGTTGTGGACCAGACCTTATCTATTTACCAGAAGTTAACTTCGACATGGATAAATTCCTAGCTGACGTTAAAAAAGTATTCGACAAAGATAGAAAATGTATCGTTGTTGTTTCTGAAGGTATCAAAGATGCTTCTGGCACATTAATCGCTGAAGTTGCTGCTGAAAACAAACCAGTAGACTCATTTGGCCACAAACAATTAGGTGGACTTGCTCCATACCTTGCTGAAGTTATCCAAGCTAAACTTGGCGTTACTAAAGTTCGTGGTATCGAGTTATCATTATTACAAAGATGTGCAGCTCACGTTGCATCTCAAACTGATATCGATGCTTCTTATGCATCTGGTGAAGCAGCAGTTAAAAATGCTATCGATGGCATGACTGACTACATGGCTGGTTTCGAAAGAACTACTGGTGCTGACGGCGGATACGCTTTCAAAATCAAACTTCTTCCACTAGATCAAGTTGCAAACACTGAAAAAACTGTTCCACTTGATTGGATTAACGAAGATGGAAACGGCTTAAACGATAAATTCGTTGAGTACGCTCTACCACTTATCCAAGGTGAAACTAAATTACCATTAGTAAACGGTTTACCAAAATTCGCGAAACTTAAAAAAGTTGTTGCGAAATAGTCGATAATATCGACGGATATAAACTGTTTTGCGAAATAGTAACTTATAATTTTAAAACCCTGTTTTTGCAGGGTTTTATTTTTTTATAATCTATATAATATAGGTTTGAATAGGCTTACTCGAAATTACATATCATAAATTTATGTCAGAAATTATAATTTTAGACTTTTTAATTGCAAATTTTTATAATTAGTGATATTTTTCTTGAAGTTTTAGCGTTTGATTAATTTATTTTCAAAAAACTATTGCTTTTTAATAAAAAATATGATATAATACGTTTAGTTTAAAATATGATTATTAAAGGAGTGGGATTAAAGCCCACTCTTTTTGATTGAAAAAGAGGTGTTTTTTTGCAAGGTAAAGTTTTATGTAAACGTGTAACTGAAATTTGTGCTCCAAAGGCAGAAGAAATTGGTGTATACATTTGGGATGTGGAATTTGAAAAAGAAGGCTCGATTTATTGCCTTACAATCTATTTAGATGCTGAAACTGGCATTAATATCGAACATTGTGAGCAAATGAGCAGATTTATCGACCCAATTTTAGATGATAGTGAATTTGATTCTCTTCCATCTTATACTTTATGCGTATCTTCTGCGGGTGCAGAGAGAAAACTAACTAAAGATATGCATTATAAATATGCTTTAGGAAAAAAAGTTTTAGTTAAGTTTTATAAGGCGTTAGATGGTGCAAAAACTATCGAAGATACATTAAATGCTTATGATGAAAATAGCATTACAATTGGTGATAAAACTTTTGACACAAAGGACATATCTAGTGTACGTTTGACAATAGAATTTTAAGGAGAAAAGAGAAAAATGAACGCAGAATTTTTTGGTGCTTTAGCGCAACTGGAAAAAGAAAAAGGTATCAGTATGGATTATATGCTTGAGAGAGTTTCAAATGCATTAATCGCTGCCTACAAAAAAGATGAGGCTGGAAGATCTGACAATAAATATAAAATCGAAAATGTATATGTAGAGCCAGATTTAGAATCTAAAGAAATCAATATGTATGCAAAAAAAGAAGTTGTTGATATCGTTGAAGATCCACTTACAGAAATTTCGCTTGAAGATGCTAGACTTATAAACAAAGCTACGGAATATGGCGATATCGTTCCTGTTGACATTAAAACAAAAGAATTTGGCAGAATTGCTGCTGGTACTGCAAAGCAAGTTATTATTCAAGCTATTAGAGAAGCCGAAAGAGGCATGGTTACTGCCGAGTTTTCTTCTAAAGAACACGAAATTCTTACAGCTACTATCATGAGAGTTGACCCAAAAACAGGCAATGCATTACTGGAAATGACTACTAAAGGCGAAAAAATCGAAGGCACTCTGCATACAAATGAGCAAGCTAAAAACGATATTTTAGTAGAAGGCGAACACATTAAAGTATATGTACTTGAAGTTAAGAAAAACGCAAAAGGTCACCCACAAATCTCTATTTCAAGAACTCATCCAGGATTAGTAAAAAGACTATTCGAGCTTGAAGTTCCTGAAATCGAACAAGGAATTGTTGAAATCAAATCTATCGCGAGAGAAGCTGGCAACAGAACAAAAATGGCAGTTTACTCAAAAGATGAAAACATCGACCCTATCGGTGCGTGTGTAGGTAAAATGCAAGCAAGGGTATCGGCTGTTGTTTCTGAAATCGGCGGTGAAAAAATCGATATCATTAAATATAACGAAGATGTTGCGACTTTCGTTGCAGCTGCACTTGCACCAGCGACAGTTGTTGCGTGTAAAGTTTTAGAAGGTGCTAAATCTTGTGTTGCTGTTGTTCCAGATAATGAGCTATCGCTTGCAATCGGTAAAGAAGGACAAAATGCAAGACTTGCAGCGAAACTTACTGGTTCGAAAATCGATATTAAACCTGAGTCAGCAGTAGATTTAGAAAACTTCTAGGAGGTCTTTTAATGAAAAAAGTTCCTATAAGACAATGCTTAGGTTGTAGAGAACATATTGAAAAAAGACAATTAATTCGAGTTGTTAGGTCAAAAGAAGGCGAAGTTTCGCTGGATTTTAAAGGAAAAGCCCAAGGTAGAGGTGCTTATATCTGTAATAATTTGGATTGTCTGAAAAAAGCTATGAAATCTAAAGCAATTTCAAGAGCACTAGAGGTTACTATACCAGAAGAAATTTATGACACTCTTTTAAAAGAGATGGAGGAAAATATTGAATAACATATTAAGTACAATCAGCCTTTGCAAAAAAGCAGGAAAGCTTGCTGTCGGCTCCGATTTAACTTTCGAGGCATTAGATGCAAATCAAGCAAGACTTATCATTTTTGCGAGTGATTGTTCTCAAAAAACGCTTAATTCTATTATGGAGAAAGCGCAATATACAAATGTTCCGTTTATTCAAATCGAAGAAGATAAATCGGCTTTAGGAACAAAAGTTTCGAAAGCAGTGGTTTCGGTTTGCGCTATTTTGGATATAGGACTTGCAAATGCTGTTGCTAAAAACGCTACGCAAAGCCCTGAAAATGTTGAAGTTTTGGAAAGATTAGAGCTTAAACTAAAGAGAAAGCGTGAACGTGAGCAGAATAAAATGAATCCAGACTATGTTAAAAGAGAGAGAAAAGAGCAAGAACCTGTAATTATTGAAGGTCAAAAGCAAAAAACATACGATAAAAAGCCTAAGAAAAATTACGGTGAGAAAAAATCATACGGCGAGAAAAAATCTTACGGAGATAAGCCGTTCAAGAAATTCGATGGCGAAAGAAAGTCGTACGGAGATAAGCCGTTCAAAAAATTCGATGGCGAGAAAAAGTCTTACGGTGATAAACCATTCAAGAAATTTGATGGTGAAAGAAAGTCTTATGGTGACAAACCATTTAAAAAATTCGATGGCGAGAAAAAAACGTACGGTGATAAACCATTTAAGAAATTCGATGGCGAGAAAAAAACGTACGGTGATAAGCCATACAAGAAATTCGATGGTGAAAGAAAGTCATACGGAGATAAACCATTCAAGAAATTCGATGGCGAGAAAAAGTCTTACGGAGATAAGCCGTTCAAAAAATTTGACGGCGAGAAAAAGTCTTACGGAGATAAGCCATTCAAGAAATTCGATGGCGAGAAAAAGTCTTACGGAGATAAGCCGTTCAAAAAATTTGACGGCGAGAAAAAGTCTTACGGAGATAAGCCATTCAAGAAATTCGATGGCGAGAAAAAGTCTTATGGTGATAAGCCATTCAAGAAATTTGATGGCGAAAGAAAGTCGTACGGAGATAAGCCGTTCAAGAAATTCGATGAAAAATCTTCATCTTCATATAAAAAAGATGCGCCACCTAAAAATGCAGTTAAGTGGAGCAATTTCAAAGGAAAGAGAAATACGGGGGTGTAATGAATGAAACAACGCATAAGTGATTTAGCGAAAGACCTAAACATGCCTAAAAAAGATCTTTTAAATCTTCTAGGTGCAGAAAAAACTACGCAATCAATTGAAGAGGACGGATTAAATGTTCTTTTAGAAAAATTATCAAGAGAACATGAAGTATCTGATATTGCAAAAGCTTTAGACGCTCAAAAAGCGGAAAAACCAAAAGCTACACCAATTAAAGAAACTCCGAAAACTGAGAGCAAACCTGTTAACAAAGAAACTCCAAAAGAGGCGCCAAAACAAGAGGTTAAGGCAGAAGTAAAGCCAGAACCGAAGAAAGAGCCTTTTAAACCACAAGAAAAAAATAATATGAAACAAGAGAATAAAAATAACTTGAATAATAAAAATAATAATCAACAAAATAATCAACAAAGTAGCCAACAGAGTAAAAAAGACCCTAGAAAAATGCAACAAGTATTAAAACCTCATCCAACAAATGAGTCTAAGGGTAGTGTTTCTATCAAAAAAGAAGATGAAACAAAGCAAAATAACGTTCGCGTTATCGATACTCGTGGTTCTGGTGATACAGATTTATCTAAATATGATGATAAATTTACAAGCATGGTGCCTGATAAAGCAAACAAAATGCAACAAGGTAAACAAAAAATCGTTAAAAAAGCCGACAGAACTAAAAACTTCGGTCAAAATAAACGTCGTCAAGAAGAGTTTGAAAAAATGAAGCGTTTAGAGGCTCAAAAAGCACAAGCTAAAAAAGTTCCTCTAAAAGTTATGATTCCAGACGAAATCACTGTTGGTGAGTTTGCTCTTCGTATGAAAAAAACTGCTGCCGACATCATTAAAGAACTTATGAAATTAGGTGTTATGGCATCAATTTCTCAAGTAATCGACTATGATACAGCTGCGCTAGTTTGTGAAGAAATGGGTGCTATCCCTGAAAGAGAAATCTTTGTAACTATCGAAGAAAGATTATTCGATGAGAGTGAAGACAAAGCAGAAGATTTAGTTTCTAGAGATCCTGTTGTTGTTGTTATGGGTCACGTTGACCATGGTAAAACTTCACTTTTAGATGCTGTTCGTAAAACAAAAGTAGTAGACGGAGAAGCTGGTGGTATCACTCAGCATATCGGTGCTTACCAAGTAGAAATTAATGGTCAAAACATTACTTTCCTAGATACTCCAGGACATGCTGCGTTTACTTCTATGCGTGCCAGAGGTGCTCAAATCACTGATATCGCAATCTTAGTAGTTGCTGCTGACGATGGTATCATGCCACAAACTATCGAGGCTATTAACCACGCAAAAGCTGCCGAAGTTCCAATCATCGTTGCAGTAAACAAAATGGATAAAGACGGTGCTAATCCTGATAGAATTATGCAACAACTTACAGAATATGAGCTTGTTCCAGAAGAGTGGGGCGGTACTACTGCTGTTTGTAAAATATCTGCAAAATTCGGTAAAGGTATTGATGATTTACTAGAACTTATCCTATTAACTGCCGAAGTTGAAGAACTAAAAGCTAATCCTTCTCGTCAAGCTAAGGGTACTGTTATCGAAGCTAAACTTGACAAAGGACGTGGTCCGGTTGCAACTTTACTTGTACAAAATGGTACATTAAAAGCTGGGGACACTATCATTGCTGGTACTTCTGTTGGTAGAGTTCGTGCTATGACAGACGATGTTGGTGAGAAAATCGAAGAAGCTGGACCTTCTAAACCAGTTGAAATCATCGGTCTTGCTGAAGTTCCTTCTGCTGGTGAAATTTTCTATGCTGTTGAAGATGAAAGAATGGCAAGAGAGCTTTCTGCTAAGCGTAAAGAAGAAGCTAAAGATGAGAAAAATAAAGCGTTACAAAAAGTTACACTTGATAATTTATTCTCTCAAATCGAACAAGGTTCAATCAAAAACTTAAATATTATCGTTAAAGCCGACGTTCACGGTTCTGCTGAGGCACTTAAAGCATCACTTCAAAAATTACAACAAGAAGATGTTAGAGTAAGAGTTATTCACTCAGGTGTTGGTGCTATTTCTGAGTCTGATGTAATGCTTGCATCTGCATCAGGTGCGATTATCGTTGGTTTCAATGTTCGTCCTGAGTCAAATGCTGCTGCAATCGCAGCTTCTCAAGATGTAGATATGAGAATGTATCGCGTAATTTACGACTGTATCGAAGAAATCGAAACAGCGATGAAAGGTCTGCTTACTCCGAAATTCAAAGAAGTGATTTTAGGTCACGCAGAAGTTCGTCAAGTATTCAAAGTTACTGGTGTTGGTACTGTTGCCGGTTGTTACGTTAAAGACGGAAAACTTGCAAGAAATGCAGAAGTTCGTGTTGTAAGAGACGGTATCGTATTCCACGAAGGTAAACTTAATTCGCTTAAACGTTTCAAAGACGATGCAAAAGAAGTTGCTTCTGGCTATGAATGTGGACTTGGTGTTGAAAATTACAACGATATTAAAGTTGATGACATCATCGAAGCATACATCATGGAAGAAATCAAACAATAAGTCGCTAAAAGCGATAGGTACCACCTGACGTGGACGCATTTGGCTTCTCCATGTCGAATTGTTCGTTAAATATAAATGCCTCCTTTTCAAAGGAGGTGGCAAACGATACGTTTGACGGAGGAATTTCAAAAATAAATCACCCGACGACTACGTCGCCACCCTCTTTGCTAAAGAGGGCAAATCAGCCTCCTTTTCAAAGGAGGTGGCAAACGATACGTTTGACGGAGGAATTTCAAAAATAAATCACCCGACGACTACGTCGCCACCCTCTTTGCTAAAGAGGGCAAATCAGCCTCCTTTTCAAAGGAGGTGGCAAACGATACGTTTGACGGAGGATTACAAGAACAAATCCCCATAGGCTACCTCGCGGGAAAGAAGCCAAAACACAAAATAAAATAAACGTAGGGGTTGATGCCTACATCGCCCCTAAAATAAATTTGCAAGAATAAAGGGTTGGTGTTCGCATTGCCCCTTGTTTAATTATCCGAATTTCAAAAAAACTTGAGATTTGGCAGGTTATTTATAATAGTGAATGGAGAAATATAATGGAAAATCAAATCGATAACTTGTTGATTGAAAATGCTAAAGTAGTAGGTTATATCACTACGACAATTGGTATTATTTGTTCAGCATTATGCGTACTCATTTACGGACAATGGTTTGTAGGAATATTTGGATTGATTTCTTTTGTGAGCGTACTTTCATTAGAAAAATGCAAATTCTCTATTAATGAAAATTCTAAGTGGATGTATGCAACAGGAATTATATCATGTATTTTTACAATATTATGTTTATTTTTTATGTTAGGAAGGTCATTTATTAGCTTAGTATTCTAATTAATAAGAGAGAAAAGAATACACCCGTCCCATAAGTTACTATTTGGGACATTTAAAATAGGAGGAAATTATGTCAAAAAGACATGAAAGAATAAACGAAGAAGTGCATAAAGCTTTATCAGAACTTTTTCGCACTGTAAAAGACCCAAGAATGGCAAATGGTTTAGTATCTATAACTCACGTTGATGTTACAGGTGATTTGAGATTTGCGACAGTATATGTGAGCGTATTAGGTTCAGAGCACGATGGTAGTGAAGTTATGAAAGCATTAAAATCTGCAAGTTCTTATTTAAGACGCGAATTAGGTCGCCTTGTAAAATTAAGATATACCCCTGAACTTATCATGAAATTAGACGATTCTATCACTTATGGTGCGAAAATATCAAAAATGATACACGATTTAGACATAAATCATGATGAAGACGGTGGAAGTGATGAAGAAAACGATTAATTTACTGCAAAATAATGATAATTTTCTAATTATCACACATAAAAAACCAGATGGAGATACTTTAGGCTCTGCAGGTGCGTTATGTGGAATTTTGCGTAAGCTTGGAAAAAATGCATTTATACTAAAAAATCCAGAAGTTACACCAAAATATGAAAAATATGTATCAGAATTTTATCCAAGTGATGATTTTTCACCAGATTTTGTTGTAACTGTGGATATTGCAACACCAGATCTGTTTACTGACAATGCAAAAGCATTTGAGATTGACCTTTGTATTGACCATCATTTTATGTCAAATAAGGGGTTTGCAACGCATAATTTAATCGTAGATAGAGGCGCTTGCGGCGAGATAATTTATGATATTTCTTGTGAACTAGGGGTAGAAATCGATAAGCAAATTGCAACGGCTATTTATGTTTCGGTTTCGACTGATACAGGGTGCTTTAAATACTCAAATACGACTACAAATACGCATAAAGTGGCAGGAAATTGCTTAAATTACATTGAAAATGTTGGTGAAATCAATCGAGTGCTATTTGATGTGAAAACAAAATCGAGAGTTAAAGTAGAGCGACATTTACTTGATGTTATGGAGTTTCACTTTGATTCAAAAGTCAATATTGTTACATTTTCATTGGAAGATAGGGCTAAAACAGGCGCTTTGGAAGATGATTTAGACAATATTGCTGCTTTTTCACGTTCAATTGAAGGAGTAGAAGTGGCGATTACTCTGCAAGAACGCAAACCAAATGAAATCAAAGCATCGCTTCGCTCGAGTGGTGATGTGAATGTTTCAGAAATTTGTGCTGTTTTCGGCGGTGGAGGACATCAAAGAGCGTCTGGAGCGACTTTTTTTGATGAAAACTTCGAAGAAATTAAGCAAAAACTACTAAATGAGATTAAAAAGGTAATATAAAATGTATAATGGTATTTTGGTTTTAGATAAACCAGAAGATTTTACCTCGCATGATGTCATCGCAAAATTGCGTGGTATGTTAAAAATGAGAAAAATGGGTCATTCGGGAACGCTTGACCCTAAAGCTACGGGAATTTTACCGATTTTTCTTGGAAATGCAACAAAAGCAGTCGATTTTCACATGAATACGGAAAAAGAATATGTTGCCACGTTAAAATTTGGGATTAAAACCGACACAGAAGATATCTGGGGAGAAGTTTTAGAAACTGCCGAAATTTGTATCAAAAAAGAGCAGATATTAGCTGTTTTGCCTAAGTTTATAGGTGAAATTATGCAAGTTCCACCGATGTATTCTGCAATTAAAATCAATGGACAAAGACTTTATGATATTGCTAGAAATGGTGGCACTGTTGAGCGAAAAGCGAGAAAAGTCGATATTTATAATATAGAATTAATTGAAGAAAATCTGCTTGAAAATGAGTTTAAAATACGCATTTTATGTGGAAAAGGGACATATATTAGAACTATTATCACAGATATTGCGCACGAATTAGGCACAATTGCGACAATGACTTCTCTTGTTAGGACAAAGTCTGGCGGGTACAAAAAAGGGCTTACTTTAGACGAGGTTCAAAAGCTTTCTGACTCAGGCGAAATCGAGAAATATATTCAGCCGACTGATAGTGTTTTTAGCGATTATTTATCGGTTAAAGTGGATGAAACTGGAGAAATTAGGCTTAGAAATGGTACTTTTTCGCGCGATGAAAATGTTTCTTGCATGCCTCTTGAAAACAATATTTCAGTTGCGGTATATAACGAAAAAGAAGAGTTTTTTATGCTGGGCGAAACTAAGAAATTATACGACGGTGGTAGGGCGATTTTCCCTATTAAAGCATTTTTTTAATGGAGCATTAATATGAAAAAAAGAGTGGTGGCAATTGGATTTTTTGATGGACTTCATAAAGGTCACAAGGCACTTACTGATATGGCAAATAGCATAGCAAAAGAAAAAAACTTAATACCGACAATTTTCACATTTGATAAGCATCCTATCGAGGCGATTACAGGTGAAAAAATTCCTTATCTTATAAACTGCGAGTATAGACGAGAGGAATTATTACAGATTTCGCATTGTGAAGATGTGATTTTCTGGGAATTTAACAAAGATAATGCCTCTATCGAATGGGATGAATTTGTAGTTGATGTACTTATAAATCGTTATAATGTTGCACATATTGTTACTGGAATTGACTTTCGTTTCGGTAAAGAAGGCAGAGGAAATTCCAAGAAACTAGAAGAATTTTGTCGCGAACTTAATATCGGATTTACCGCAGTACCGAAGATATTAATCGACGGTGAGCGTGTTAGTTCATCTAAAATTCGTGAATTTTTGTCTGTTGGGAATATCGAAAAAGCAAATGAATTTTTAGGCCATCCTTATGCGATTTCTGGCGAAGTTATCCATGGAAGGGCGCAAGGGCGACTTATAGGATTTAAGACTGCGAATATCAAAATGCCGATTAATATGAGGTCGGTTCCGAACGGAGTTTACGCGACAAAAGTTATGATTTTAGGGAAAATCTATGATTCAGTGACTAATATCGGCGTTATTCCGACTTTTTTAGACCAAAGCGAAGTTATTGTTGAAACGCATATTTTTGATTTTGATGAGGAAATTTATGGCGAAGATATCGAAGTTTTCTTATATAAATTTATGCGACCAGAAATGAAATTTAATGGCGTTTTAGAGCTTAAAAATCAGCTTAAAAATGACGTATTGAATACAAAAAACTACTTTAAGGAGTGTTAATATGATTGAAATTTTATCAAAAGCTATACAAATAAAAACTACATCAGATGTAATTGATGAAAATATTCCTAAATTGCATAAATTGCTGGAAGAAAGCTTCCCAAATGTGCACAAAAGTTTTGAAAAACGTGTAATCAACGGTAGCCTTCTTTTTAAATATGAAGCTCATGGAAAACCGATGATGATGTGCGCGCACCAAGATGTTGTGCCTGCAATCAAGGCTGACTGGTCGTGTGAACCATTTTCAGGCATGATTGACGACGAATATGTGTGGGGACGCGGTACTTTAGACTGCAAAGGCACGCTTATTGCAACACTTTCTGCGATGGAGCAGGCGTTAATCGAAGGTTTTAAGCCTACTCGTACGATTTATCTTGCATTTGGACACGACGAAGAAATTGGTGGCCCACACGGGGCTCAAGAAATCGTGAAAGTTCTTAAAAGCGAGGGCGTTAAGTTAGATTTACTACTTGATGAAGGTGGTTTTGTATCGAAAGACTTTTTACCAGATAGGAATTTTGCCTCAGTTTCAATAGCCGAGAAAAATATTCTTCGTTTGAAACTTATTGCACGCGCAAAAGGCGGTCACGCAGCATATATGACAGAAAAAACTGCACTTTATCGTGTTGCAAAAGCGATTATTGCTGTCGAGGAAAACCCAATCCAAGCAGAAATTATTCCGCTTATTGGTTCTTATCTTGAAAAGCTTACTGACTACCCTGAAATAACTGAAAATTTCATTAATAACCCTAAAAATGCACCTTATGTGCGCACAACTATGGCTCCAACGATGACAAAAGCATCAGAAGCGATGAATATTTTGCCAAATGAGCCGTATGTTGCACTTGATATTCGTATGTTGCCGAATATGACTACTGAAAAAGTATTGGCACATCTTGAGAACATCTTACAAGGGCTCGATATCGACATAGAAATTATGTTAAAACCTGCAAACTACGGTAAAACGACTGATTTTAATTCTGAAATATTCAAAAATATTGAAAGTTTAATTAAAGAAAAATTTGATGATGCAATTGTTGTGCCTTATCTGATGCTAGGTGGCACAGATGCGCGCCATTACGAAGATATTTGCGATAATGTGTTTAGATTTATGCCGATTTTAATGACTGGTGAGCTTTCAAAGACTATCCATACAGCGAATGAGCGTATCGAAATATCTTCTTACAACAAAGCTTGTGATTGGTACAAAGAATTTATCAAGAGGAATGGATAATATGACAACACTTTTACTCATTGCACTAAGCCTTTCTTCTGATGCAATCGCAGTTTCTGCATCCAATAGTCTATATTTTAAAAACCACAAAAATCTGTACTTTATGCCGATATATTTCGGCATATTTCAGTCATTAATGACGATATTAGGTTATAGTTTGGGGCATTTAGTTAGCGGTCAAATTCAGAGTTTTGGCAATACAGTAGTATGTTTTTTACTATGTCTTATCGGCATAAAAATGATTTTTGAGGCTATAAAAAATGATAATGAACATTCAAAAGAACTAACTCATAAGGCGATAGCCACTTTTGCAATAGCCACGAGCATAGATGCTTTTGCAGTAGGCATTTCGTTTGCGATTTTAGGTACGGAAATAATTAGCTCATCGATTATAATTGGTATTGTAACATTTTTATGTTGTGCGTTAGTAGTAAAAATCGCGAATAAAATTACAATTAAAAACACAAAAACTATTGAAATTATTGCAGGAATTGTACTTATTTTAATAGGAATAAATTCATTATAACAAAAAGGGCGATGTATATCGTCCTTTATTTTAAAAAGAGGTGAAAAATGGAAGTAACAAAAAATCAAATAGCTGTTTTTGCAACAATAATTGTGTCAATAATATATATTTTCTTTGGAAATATGTATATGATGAACAATTTTACCCTTCCAGGAGAAACAACTGAGCTAGTCATGTATCAGGCGAAAATTCTAGAAATTACAGATACCGTCGAAACAGAGGCAAGCATTGCCAATGAAGTTCGTACAGGTCACACGATTTATTTTAGCGCAGAAATTACAAATTCTGATAAAAAAGGTGACATTGTGAATGGATATCAAGAAATGAGTCCTTTTTACGATATACAACCGATAGAAATCTCTGTTGGTGACAAAGTTTTTATATCAAATGACCCGAATATGGGGCTTTTGGACGATTCTCAGTATGTTATGCTTGAATATGTAAGATTAGACTTTATTTATATCTTAGCTGCTATTTTCTTTGCATGTTTAGTATTTTTCGGTAGAAAAAAAGGTTTATTAACGATAATTTCGCTGGCATTTACTTGCGGCAGCATATTTTTAGTGTTTATTCCGTCAATTCTTGCAGGGCAAAATATTTATTTGTGGTCAATAATCACATGCATGTATATAATCGCAATGACACTTTTAATCGCAAATGGCTGGAATTTTAAGAGTTTATCGGCAGGTATTGGCTGTATAGGCGGAATTTTAGTTGCAGGGGTGCTAGCAATATTTTCACAAAATATCCTTAAAATTACTGGAATGATTGATGAAGAATCTGTATTTTTGCAACAATTAAACACAGAAAATCCTATTGATATGAAAGCGATTGTTTTTGCTGCAATTTTAATTGGCGCAATTGGCGCAATAATGGATGTCGCAATTTCGATAGCATCGTCACTAAATGAGATAAAAATGACAAGCAAGGATGCTACTTTTAAGGAATTATACAAATCAGGCATTACAATTGGTCGAGATATCATGGGAACGATGACAAATACGCTTATTTTAGCATATATCGGTGGCGCATTATCAACAGTTTTACTGATAATAGCAAATTCGTCGTCACTTACCTTCATGATGAACATAGAAATGATTACAATCGAACTTTTACAGTCGATTTTAGGAAGTTTCGGAATTTTACTAACATTACCATTAACATCGCTAATTAGTGCGTTATTATACACAAAACGAATGAAATAGAGGTTTATTTTATGGTAAAAATTATAAAAAATCATAAATTTGAAAATCAAAATCGTAAGACTATAATCATTGTGCCAGAAACAATTTCTCATGAATATGAAAGAATGCTTTGTGAAAAATTTGGAAATCAAATTTCAAAAGATGTAGAAGTTTTAACTTTTAATCGTATTTCAAGGCGTGTTTTCGAGGAAATCGGTGGTTTTGCTAACACTTATATGAATGAGGCTGGTAGAATTTTATCGGTATACAAAGCGATAAATATGAATTTGCCAAGTCTTAAGATTTTTAACAAAAAAAAGCCTGATATTGCTAAACATATACTTGAAATTATTGATAAATTTAAAATTCAATCCATAAGTGAAGAAGATTTATTAATTGGAATTGAGAAAACAACAGGTAAATTACACGATAAATTATACGATTTGTATTTGATTTATGCGAGCTATAATAAAATCGCAAAAGAGGATTTGTTAGACCCAAGAGATGAATTTCAATTTTTAATAGATAATTTTTATAAAACTGAAAAGTTTGACGAATATTTATTCTATTTCGACCATTTTACTCATTTTACTCCAAAACAAATTGAGTTTTTGGAAGAAATCTTTGCAAAAGAGATAGATGTTTGTATAAATTTTGAAATATTCAATAATTATAAAAATACAAGCGTTGAACAAACTTTACTTAAATTAGAAAGAGTATGCAAAGATAAAAAATTTGAATATGAAACCACTGAAAATAGGAGCGAACAGTTCAAATTTCTAGAGTTTGCGAATAAATTATTTGAAATTGATGAAGAAATACTAGAAATTAATGATATTTTTCTCCATAAATCAGAAAATATGCAAAATGAGTGTTTATATGTAGGTTCAAAAATAATTGAAATTTTAAATGAAAATTCAGATATAAATTACAACGATTTTGTTATCAGTGCACCTAATTTTCAAACGTATAAAAATACGCTTGAAATTGCATTTTCACGTTTAAATTTACCAATTTATATATCAAATACTGAAAAAGTTGCAACAAAGTCACCGATTAAACTGATTTTTTCAGCTTTTGATGCGATTATGAGTGGATTTAGCACCCAATCTGTAATTAAGTATTTGAAAAATCCGATGACATTTGAAGACGCGAAAATTAATGAGTTAATAGAGTACATCACTTGTTGGAATATAAAATATTTGCCTAAAAAAACTAATTTTTCATCACATCCAAAGCATAAAATGAGGAAATTGGATGATGATGATTTGCAACTTTTAAACGAATTAAATGACTATAAAAATGAAGTTTTAGAGCCATTATATAACTTAGAAGCTTCTTTGAAAAAAAGTAAAACTGGTTTGGAATTTACTCTATCTATTTTTAATTTTTGTGAAGAAATTAATTTGCCATTAAAAATATTGAACTTAAAAATCGATGATTTAAAAATAAAACAACAGTTTAATCAAATTTGGGACACAATTGTAGATGCATTAGAACAATTTAATAACATTTATAGGCATGAAAAGCTTGAAAAAGATGAATTTATAGCGCTTTTTAAGAATATTTTGTCATCTTATGATTTAGCAACTATCCCTAGTAATGCAACGAGCATTTATGCTGGGGATTTAAAAAGTTTGAAAAAGTGTAAATATTTATTTATTTTAGGGCTAAATAGTGATGATTTTCCACAAAAATACACTGAAAACACAATTTTATCTGATTTTGATAAACAAACTTTAAGCGATATTGATATCAAAATTGATGATTTTGGAATTGATGTTTTAAATCAAAATGATGAAATTATGCACAGGGCATTAACGATGCCTTCTGAAAAGCTATTTTTCTCTTATTCAGAGGTTACGACGGATAAGAAAATTCCTGCCGATTTATTTGAGAAAAGTAGGAAAATTCTATTAAATACGCTAGTTACTAGTGATAAAAGTTGCAATTATGAGTTTTTTTATAAGAGTAAGTCTTTAGCGCTGGAGCATTTAGCGTTAAACGGTGATGAAAGTACAGTATCCGAGATTGAAAATTCGTATTTTTCTGTACTTAATAAACGTATAAATGACGAAATATTGCTTGAAATGACGAAAAATATATACTATAATGAAATATCACCGACACAGATTAATTTATATAATAGTTGTCCTTTTGCCTATTTTTTAAAATTTGGTTTAAAATTAAATACAAAGGAAAAAATGACGTTTAATAATTTATTAAATGGTAACTTTTTGCACTTTATTCTCGAAAAATATATAAAAAATATTATTAAAACAGGCGATTTCTGGATAAAAAACCATAATAATGAAATTATAGATATAAGTGAAATTAAGCTTGAAATAGACGAAAATGTAACGCTGTTGAAAAAACAACAACAAAGCATGAGTAAGCTTAAAAAACAGTCTTCAATTGACGATGCGAGCAAAAATATAAGCGAAATTAGTAATAAACTTGAAGTTTTGCTCGAAAAAAACAGTTATTTTGAAGAAAAACTCAATGAAAATCTATCTAAAACAGAACTTAATTTACATGAAATAATTATGACGTATTTTAATGAATTTTTTGCAAGCAATTTATCGCACGATATAAAGTCTGTATTTGATATGGAAAAAGTTAAGAAAAATGCACATATTTTAGTAAATAATACATTAAAAGAGATATATTTGTCAAATTTTAAACCCAAATATTGCGAATTTCTAATTTCCAAAGAACGAAATATAACATATAATGTGCGTGTGAATGAAATCGATTTTTCAATAAAAGGTGTCGTTGATAGGATTGATTTTTGCGAAAAAAACAATTTATTGAAGATTATAGACTATAAAAGTGGAAAAACTGAGTACAATCCGACTAAAATTGCAAATGGAATTGATATGCAGATGTTTTTATATGCACTTGCACTAGAAAATTCAGATTTTGGAGATTCAGCGTCAGTTTCATACACACATTCTGTTATGCCAACTTTAAGTGAAAAACCTGAAAATTTTGAAGATTCTGTCGATAAAAACATTAAAAGGTCAGGGATTTCGCTAAAAAGTTTAAATAATGACGACAAAATTGATAATTTCCTTCAATACGATTTTTCGTCTGAAAAAATTTATAGAAATTCTGACCTTCTTAGCAAGGAAGGGTTTGAAAATCTTAAAAATATTGTAAATGAAAACGCTACAAAAACGGTGCATAATATTTCAAATGGTTGTATAAATATTAGTCCATATTCATATAAAAACAGAACATCTTGCGATATATGTGAACATAATAGTATTTGTGGATTTTGCCCTGATTATGATAAGTTTAGAGAGTTTTTAGAGGTTAAAACCAGTGATTTTGAAAGAAAAGAGGATGAATAATGGTTAGATTTACAGAAAATCAGCAAAGAGCAATTAATTTATCTGATACAAGCATCCTAGTTTCTGCTGCTGCCGGATCCGGAAAAACTGCAGTTTTAGTTGAGAGAATACTAAATAAAATAATTGTAGAGAAGAAAAACATAAACGAATTTTTGCTAGTGACTTTTACTAAATTGGCTGCAAAAGAAATGAAAGAAAAAATCATTAAAGAAATCTATAATAAGTTAAGAATATGCGATGAATGTGATAAAACACACTTATATTCACAACTTGACTTGATAAATTTTGCTAAAATAACAACAATTCATGCATTTTGCTTCGATATGATTAGAGAATATTTTATAGATATTGATGTTTTGCCTGATTTTAAGATTATTTCTGGAACTGAAGAAAAAATCTTGAAAAAGCAACTTATGGAGCAAATAACTGACGATATTTTTAAAGAAAATGCCGATATATCAAACGATTTCAATAACTTTATTTCTGCAATTAGTGCGAAAAATCTCGATGATGAAATGATAAAATTATACGATTTTATGAATAGTTATTCACGACCAAATGAAATTTTGCAAAAAAGTTTTGATAGAAACACCGAGATGTTGAAATTATCAACTGATATGGATATTAATGAATATTTATACAGTAATGAGTTTGCAGAAATGGCGCTTCTGAATATCAATAATGCGATAAAATTGATAAAAAAAGCACAGATAACGGCACAAAAATGTCCTGTAATTTATGAGATAAACGGTGAAAATATTGATTCAGATTTGGATTTTGTCGAGGAAATAAAGTATATTTTCCAAAAAGAAGGGTACAAAAAAGCGTATGAGTTCGTTAAAAGCAATAAATTTGTTACACTGACATCAAAACGTTCTAAGGAAAAAACAGACCATATTTATGAAGAACTGAAGAAAATTCGCGAAAAATACAAAGAATTCATAACAATTAAAGCTTTTTCAGAAGAGCCAATAACTATTGAAGAACTTCACGATCAAGCAAAGACACAACTTATAAATCTTGGGTATATTTCGGAGATTATCGGTAATTTTACAAATGAGTACGAACGTATTAAAAAGCAAAAGAATGTGCTGAATTTCAGTGATGCAGAGCATAAAATGATTCAATTACTAGAAAATAGTGTCATTAAATCGCAAATTTCTAAAAAATTTACAGAAATTATGGTTGATGAGTATCAAGATACGAATGAAATTCAAGATACTATTTTCAAGAAAATATCTAAAAATGAGGAAAATCTTTTTATGGTAGGCGACCTTAAGCAAAGTATCTATAAATTTAGGTTTGCCGATCCTACTATTTTTCTAAGAAAGCTACAAAATTTTGTTGATGACGACAGTTCGAATTGTTCTAAAAAAGTTTCACTTAATAACAATTTTCGTTCAAATGAGCATGTTATTGCCTCTGTAAATGAGATTTTTGAAGCTGTAATGACTGAAAAAATCGGTGGAGTAAATTATAATTCAGACGAGCAAAGATTGGTTTTTTCTGCTAACTATTATGATAATCTTGATTATAAAAGTGAGTTTATTTTAGTTAATCGCGATAAAATTGACGAGAAAAATGGCGAAAAAACATTAACTTCTGCGGAAATTGAAGGCAAAACTATTGCCAACCGAATTTATCAGATGATTTCTGATAAAATGCAGATTTTTGACAAGAATTTTGGAGGTTATCGCGAACTTCGCTATTCTGATATAGTAATTTTGATGCGTTCTACGTCGAGCAAGGCTTATTTTTTGAAAAAAGCTATTGAAAATGTTGGTATTAATGTAGATTTTGATAGTGATGCAAGCAAAGTTTTTAACACACCAGAAATTCTGGCTATAATCTCATTTTTAAAGGTTTTGGATAACAAAAAATCCAAAAATGACTTAATTGCCATTATGAAAAGTGAAATTTTTGCGTTTTCTAATCAAGAAATTGTGTTAATTAATGAAATTGATAGAGAAAACTTCTTGCATAGTATTCTTGAACTTTCTGATGATGTAAACACTCAAAAATATACGCATATTCCTTATGTTTTGAAAGAAAAATGCTCAAAATTTATTAGTATCGTTAATGAAATTGCTGATTTTTCTCGATTTAATACGGTGTATAAAACATTATGGTTAATGATTACAAAACTCGATATTATTGCAAAATTTTCGCTTGCATCTTTTGGTGAAATTAGGCATAAAAATATTAAATTATTTATAAATTTTGTCGAAAGTATTGATGAAAGTGTTAGTTTATTTGAATTTATCGATATAATTGACAATTTAGACGCTAGTTCTACGAAGTTAACCCAAGAAAATTCTTCGGAAGGCTCTGTGAAGATAATGACGATTCACGCCTCTAAAGGGCTTGAGTTTCCGGTTGTTTTTGTTTGTGATATTGCAAAGCCGTTTAATATGCTTGATGAGCGAATTGCAATTGTTAAAAACAATGAATTTGGAATTGCAACATATCACACTTGTATGGATGGAATTGTTAAATATGAGCCTATTTCACGCAAGATTATTAACAAAAAGAACCGTTTTGAGAATATTTCGGAAGAAATTCGTATTTTGTATGTTGCACTTACTAGAGCGAAAGAAAAGCTTATTTTGGTAGGTTCTGCGACTGGTTTGGATAAAAAAATCCAACAATATACCCAAGGTGCGAGTGAATTTAAAAGTTATTTGGATATTGTCGCTCCAAGTATTTTGAAGTCGAAATCGGCTATGAGTTTTTACGATTTGTATGATGGAATTATTGGTTATATCGACGAAAGTAAAGATTTATTTTTATGCAATTTAATTGAAAATCTTAGTGAAGATGCAATCGATACTGTGAAAAAATCTTACACTAGACAGAATGTTTATGAGTACACATTGCCGTCTGTTTTGGATATTCCATCCAAAATAACTGCATCTGAAATTGCAAAATTTACACCTATAAGCGCCGAAAAAGGTGAATCAGAAGAAAATATCATAACTTTTTATAAAAAGCCGAAGTTTTTATTTGAAAAGAAGCTTTCACCTACTGAAAAAGGAACAGCGCACCATATTGTGATGCAGTTTATTGATTTTTCGAAATGTAATACTGAAGCTGGGATTATGGCGGAGTTAGAACGTCTATTTGTTCAAAAATTCATTAATAGAGAACAAAAAGAGTGTATTATTCCTAGTAAATTATTAACATTTTTTGATAGTGACCTTGGAAAACTTCTTGTGACAAATAAATATTATCGTGAATTTAATTTTTCTATTTTAGTAAACTCTGATGAGGTTTTAAACACAGGAAATCGCGAAAAAGTGCTATTTCAAGGCGTAATTGACTGCTTAATTGAAAATGATGATAAAATAATTATTATTGACTATAAAACTGACAATGTCTATTCAGAAGAGCAGATTAATATGGCTACTCGAGGGCATAAAACGCAACTTGATTTATATGAAAAAGCTGTAAATGAAGTGTTTGGCAAACAAGTTTTATCAAAATATATTTATTATTTTTCAGCTGAGAAGTTAGTTGAAGTGTAAAAACTTTATAAATTAAGCTAATAGGAAAAACATCTTAAAGAAAAAATCTCTCGGGTAAACTGAGAGATTTTTGATTTTTTGATTTTTGTTCAAATGCAACAAAAAATGGCGTACTTAACTGTTTACTTTTCATATAATTTACATTTTATGTGTTTTTTTGATATATTTAACTTGATTAATGTTAAAACTACTGATATAATGAAAACATGTTATTTTTATTGCTTTAAAAGCAATATTTATTTAACTGAATTAATTAAAACAAGTAATTAATTAATTGCTTGTAAAAGGAGAGCATTATGAAAAAAACTACCAAAGTTCTTGCGAGTATTTTGTGCGCTAGCCAAGTTTTGATGTTTGCGCCATCAGTGTCTGCAAACGGAGATGCTGATAACATTTTTTCCGATTTAAGTGGAAATGAGTGGTATTACGAATCGTCGATGTTTGCATACGAAAAAGGGATTATGACAGGCGTTTCCGATACTAAATTTGCACCAATGGATACAACAACAAGGGCAATGATTGCTGTGGTAATTCATCGTCTAGAAGGCGAACCACAAGTAACTTCAACGACAGATTTGACTGATATTTCCTCTAATGCGTGGTATAGTGACGCCGTAAATTGGTGTACTTCAAATGGTATAATTGAAGGCTATGAAGACGATACTTTTGCGCCTTTAAAGACTATAACTAGAGAAGAACTTGCCGTTATCCTACAAAGATATGTACATTACAAAGAAGTAGTATATTCTGATAATGAGCACACTTATGCAGATGAAATGTCTGTTTCTTCGTGGGCAAAAAGTGCTGTTTCTACACTCAATTCGCTAGAAGTTATGTCTGGTGATGCTAATAATAATTTTAATGGCAAAAATGGACTTACTCGTGCAGAATTGTCAAAAGTTCTGCAAAATTTAAGCAAACACATTGAATTTGCTGAGATTACACCTGAAGAAGTTGTAAAAGACACAGATAATTATGTTACACTAGACGGTGATTGGAACTTCAAAATGTATCGTACTTACGACCAAATGTTCCAATATCTACCTGCAAATAAATGCAATGTTGTGTGGACTGACGATGAACTTGCTAAACTTCCGACGAGTGAAACTTTCTCGAGTTGGGAAACTATCGAACTTCCAACAGAGGGCGACAACGGTGGACTTATGCCGTCAGTTCGTGAAGATGGAAGTGATTACTTTAGAAAATGGTCTGAGGCGTGGGTTTCTCGTGAATTTACTCTACCAGAAGATTTCACAGACGAAGAAAATGTTACACTTCTTCTTGGAATTATCGATGATGCCGATGTAGTGTACATTAATGGTCATTTAGTTGCTGGTAGTGGATTTACAAATAGCGAAAAAACACCTACCGTAAACTCGCTTGAAATTGGTGGATTTAACTACAATTACGAAGACCCTACCGACACAAGTCAAGTCCTTTTTGAAAAATCATATTGGGAAATTTCTCGTGAATACGAAATTCCAACTAATGTTTTAAACTTAGGTGGAACTAACGAAATTTCTATTAGAGTTTATAATAATAATGGTAACGGCGGTTTTTATAGTGGTCATACCTATGCAATCGCAGGCGATTATTTATCGGCTCGTGAAGTTCAAGGACTTCCAACTGAAGATGGAAAAACTGATGAATTTATGTCAACTATTAACAGCCAAATTTCTGCTTTAGAGTCAAAAGATTTTGCAAAATATGGTGACACTATCCTTGAAGATTATAACAATGATGGATTATCTAAATCTGAATATATAAAAGGCCTTGAAGAGCTGCTTTCAGGGTATAGCGATATTGAAGTTGCAGATAGTTCTGCTGGATATTGGTTAGACGATGACGGAAATAGAATTTATGAAGCCACTCGTGTTATTACTGGTATAAGTGATGAAACAGGCGAAAAAGCTACCATTTCTACTATGGAATTATCTCAATATTTTGTTTTAGAAAACGGAAAAATGAGCGAAATTGGAAACATGAGCAATTGTTATTCATTAACGTATGCGTCTGAATTATTCGCACAAGATTTAGTATACTCTGTGTATCTTCCACCATCTTATCACGAAAATACTACAAAAGAATACCCAGTAGTATATTTACTTCATGGAATTAACTCAAGCAGTAATTCATTTATTGAAGTTGACAAAATCGAAGAATTTATGAATAATGAAATCGCTAGTGGAAATATCACAGAAATGATTATTGTAATGCCTGACTCTGGTAAAAACAGTTTCTATAAAGACACTACTCTAGAAGAAGGAAAATTCGACTCAACTGGTCCTTGGGAAAGCCATATTACACAAGAAATCAAATCGCAAGTAGAAAACCGCTTTAGAGTGCTTGAAGGCCCTGAATTTACTGGACTTACTGGTATTTCAATGGGTGGTGGAGGCGCTATGCGTCTTGGTACTTTAAACCCAGATTTATATTCTTCTGTTGCAAGCCACATGGGTGCATTAAACGATGAAACAATGGCAGCATTAGAAACTTTAACAGCAGAACAATTAGAAAATTATGATTTCTACATTGATTGTGGATTACAAGATAATATGGTAAAATATGAAGAAACTGTAAGAACTCACGAGTATCTTGAAAGTGTTGGCGTAGAACACGGATACAGCCTACGAGATGGTGAGCATAATAGTGCTTTCTATATGGCTGGAATGCCTGCATCAATGAAAATGCATAGTGACCATTTTATTGAAAACTTAAAATAATTACATTAGATAATCAAAAAAGAGGGTTTTAAAACCCTCTTTTTTATATGCAATTTAGCCTAAATTTAAGCTTTCAAAAGGCTGTGGCTTTGAGAAAAAATAGCCTTGAGATAAATCAATTTCATGGACTAAAACAATTTTTTGTATATTTTCATCTTCAACAAACTCAGCGACAGTTTTTGCGCCGATTAACCTTGCCATATAGCAAATTGACTCTAAAATTAGCTGACTTTCGTTTGTTTTTCCTAGATTTTTAATAATATCGCCATCAATTTTTATGATATCAGGCTTTAATGAAACAATAGAAGAATAAGTTGCATAACCTACCCCGAAATCGTCGACCGCAATTTTACAACCGATTTCTTTGGCTTCGTTTAAAAAATCTGTAAGCTCATTATTTTGGTTATAATTTTCTGTTTCAACAAATTCAATTGTGACTTTAGTAGGGTCTTTGTGTGCTCTTAATCTATCGAGTAGCCACGTTTTAAATTCAACACTTTTAATGTCATAAAGTGAAATATTTATGCCAATAAGCTCGTCCATATTTTCAAAATCAGTTAAAGCTTTATTTATCATAACTTTGCTAAGTGGGAGATATAGTTTGAGTTTTTTAGCAGCTTCTAAGAATAAACCTGGAGGATACATTTTGCCATCTGCATCGAAAACGCGCATAAGTGCCTCATATTTCACGATTTTTTGCTGTTTATTATCATAAATACCTTGATAAAACGGTATAACTTTATCATTTTTCAGTGCGTATTCCAAAACTTCATAAATCTTCAAATCTTTTTCGGTTTCTGCTTCAAGAATTTGTTTTTCATTAGTTGCAACGATAAAATTAGTTTGGTCTTCGCGATGGACATATAGGGTGCTTTTAGCAGTATCGACTAAATTATCACCGAAAGAGATAGCAAAGCGAGATATACCACCAAGACCTGTTTTTTTCGAGTTTGATAATTCATATTCAGCGTAAAAACCACGCATTAAATTTAAAAAATCTTCATCACTGATATCATCATTTGCAACAGCTAAGAAATTTTTATAAGTATGAATATATACTTTTATGATATGGTCAAGCCCTAGCATTTTATAAGCGACATTTCCTTGCTCTAAAATGGATATACAAGTATCAAAATAACGCTGTTCGCCAAAGGTTGCTATCATCATATCTGCATTTATAATCTCAACCATCGACATTTTTTTGTATTTTTTTGTTTCTAAGTCCGATAAATATTGCTCATAACTCATAAGACCAAATCTGTGGTCTAAAAGTTCATTTTGTACATTATTGTTAGAAATCATTGGTACACCTCTCAAAAGTATTTAAAGACTAAGTTAATTATACCATTATTTTACAAAAAATTCAATCATTTGTTTTATCTGCTAGAATTATTTTCTTAAAAAAATTTGACATTGGGCGATATAATGCAAGCATTATCAAAAAATTCGAGATTGCATGTATCACATCATAAAAAATACCATTAACCCACCAGGCAAAACCTGCGAAGAATCCTCCGGCTACAATATATGGAATTGAACATAGTGCTCCGAAAAAAAGTCCGAAAATACCAGCAATTACTGCCCAAAAAACAGAAAAATTCATTTTTCTAAACGACCAAGATATGATGATTAATATTTGCCATACATATAAATACATAACCCACCAAATGCCAAATCCGAAAAATAGTCCTTCGAGTAGACAGAAAATATAAGACGCAGTTAGCGATTGTTTCAGTGGAAAATGTATCGCATAGATTATAAAAAGAAAAGACACAATTTCAATATTCGGTAGTGCAGCCATAACAATTTGCGTTACAAACACGATAGACGCTATAAGTGCAGTGAAAATTATATCTTTTAATCTAAATTTAATAGGTTGAGAGTGTAAGCTCATATTGCTCTCCGTCTGCAATTGGCGTTAAATCTGCTGAAGTAGTTGTATCAACACCATCTTTTGAAATTCTCCACCATTGGCGAAGAGAATCGTCTGCTTTAATGCCATTTACTTCGGTGATAAATAGTCCAAATTCACCTACTGAACCTAGAACTAGTTCCTCTTCGATTAAGACTTCGCCGAGATATTCATAAGTTGTAGTAAATTCAAAACTTTCAGTGTTTTCATCAGTAACCACTAAAATCTCGATAGTTTTTTGACCTTCGACAGTTTCAGGCAAGAAATTTGTGCCGATAAATGCCATAATAGCTATAAGTATTGCAAAAATCGCAACTAAGATAATTGCAAGTTTAGTTTGTTTTTTCATTTTAAATCTCCTTTTATCAATCGACTTAATTTTATCATATTTTATGTAGGTAATCAAGCTTATTTAAGAAAGATGCTCGCCTAGAATTTTTCTACCAACTTTATTTGTCGATTGCATTTCAGTTAAAAGTCCCTCATAAAATGAGATTGCCGTCTTTTGACGAGCTTTTGCAAGCTCTTCGCCACGTTTAGTATAAAATTTGCTATACATTCCCTCTAATTTGAATTTATATTCTCTAAAAAACGACTCTTTTTTATCAAGTTTGCCGTTAGAAATATCGCCGTTTTCTAAAAGGTTATACAGTGGCTCGTCCATTTTTCCATTATATAAAAGCGTTCGTGCAATACCAATTCCACCAGCGATATCGACTTTGTCAGCATCAAATAAAATCATAGCTTCGATACTTTCTGGACGCTTACCAGTTCTATAACGGTGAGTTTTTATGCATTTTGAAACTTTTTTTGCAAAATCCTTAGAGTAGTCATTTTTTAATAGGAATTTATATGCTTTTTTTGCGCCAGCACGAGCGTGACACACGCTACTGTCTAAAAACTGTTCATGTCTACCAATGTCATGCAGTAAACAAGCTGTTATAAGAATATCAGTATCAACATTTTGTTCGTGTTTTGCGATATCTAGAGCACAATAGAGCACACGATAAACATGCTCTGTATCGTGTGCACTGTCGGACATACATTTTTTCATATATTTTTCAATTTTTTTGTATTTCGATAATTTCATTTTAACCTCGTTTGTCAACCATAAATTTTAAAGCTTTTTGATTATTTTCTATGATTACCTTGTCAAAATCTCCGCCAAATTCACCGTCAATCGTCCAAGGAACGTTTTCGCTTGCAGAAATCTCTATTTTTTTCGCCTGAAAATTATAAACAAAATCAGGGTTTTGCGTCGGTGTTAAAACGTATTGCAATAAAGCAGAAACTTCGGCAGGATTTTTCGGAGTCTTAACAAGCATAATTTCGAAAAGTCCATCGTCTAACTCTACATTTTTGCCGACAAAATCTTTAAAACCACCGACAGAAGTGGAATTCGTCACCATTCCATACATAAAATCGCCAGAAATCGTAGTATTTTCTGTTGTGATTTTCATTTTATAGGAAGGTATGTTTATAAGACGCTTTGCGCCTTCAAGTATATAAGCAATTCGACCTAACGCATTTTTAAGCGGTTGTGGAGTTTGGTACGAAACGTCGGTGAAAAGACCGAAAGCTGCTATATAATTAAAGGTTTTATCGTTAAATGAGCCGATATCACAGGCAAATTCCACGCCAGAAAGCATAGTTTTTGCATCTGTCATCACATTTTTGGTAAGATTTAAACTCGAGCCGAAATCGTTTACTGTACCAGTCGGAATATATCCGATTGTTGGACGATTTTTTAGCAACATCACAGCCGATGTCACCTCATTTATTGTGCCATCTCCACCAGCACAAACCACTAAATCATAATTACTACCAAATTTTGTGACAATATCAAACGCGTCATCCTTTTTTGTGGTAGCAAAAACGTGTACTTCTATATTTTGCTCGCGAAAATATAAAGTTGCAGCTTTTATTTCATCTACATACTGCCCATTTCCAGAAAAAGGGTTGTATATTAAAATCAATCTTTGATGTTTCATAAAGACCTCTCATGCATTAATAAGCTCCTGCTGGATTTAAAACTCTATTTGTTTGTGGGATTTCTGAATTCTTATCAGCAATTTTTAATTCACTTTCGTTATGTTTTGCCATAGCAAGCATTAATTTAATGCGATTTTCTTGGTTAACTCGTGCAGCACCTGGGTCATAATCGATAGCAGTGATATTTGCAAAGGCATAATGCTCTTTTATAGCTCTAATAGCACCTTTTCCGACAATATGATTAGGTAGACAACCAAAAGGTTGCGCGCAGACGATATTTTCATAGCCCTGTTCACAAAGTTCCATCATTTCGGCAGGTAAAAGCCAACCCTCTCCCATTTTGTTACCCAAGCCGACAATACCAGTAGTAAGCGATTTTAGGTGAGAAAATGTGCTAGGAGCGATGAATTTTTTGACAGATTTTATTTCAGAAATCATATAATTTTCGATTTTTTCCATATAAGCCAGCGCAACACTTACGATGCTATGTTTGATTTTGCTACCACCATAAATTTGGATATCCTGTTTGTTATTTTCGATGGTATACATCAAAAATCCCATAAGCCCCGGCACCATATATTCGCAATTTTGCGAGTGCAAAAAGTCTTCAAGACCATTATTTCCAAGGCTTGCATATTTAATATAAATTTCGCCAACTATCCCTACCTTTATTTTATCACGAAATTCGGTTTTAATGGAAGAGAAACTTTCGACAATTTTCTTGAAATTCGACTTCATGCCTAAAAGGCTTAGCCCACTGTTTTTAGCAAGGTTTAAAGAAAGTTTTTCTTGCCATTTTAAAACAAGCAAATCTGTTTCACCTTTCGTAATTTCATAAGGTTTCACTTGATTTTTAAGAAGCATTAGCAAATCGCCATAAGCCACAACGGAAACTAATTTTCTAAGAAGTGAAGTTGTGACACGAAAACCCGAATTTTCCTCCATTTTGCTTGTGCTAAACGACACAACAGGAACAAATGGAAAACCAGCCTTTGCGAGCGCTTTTCTTAAAAGATGGATATAATTTGATGCACGACATCCACCACCAGTCTGAGTAATCATCAGCGCGACCTTATTTACGTCATATTTTCCACTTTCAAGCGCAGAAATCATCTGGCCTATTACAAGCAGTGCAGGATAACAAGTATCGTTATGCACATATTTAAGCCCAGCGTCGACGACTTCTTTGCCCTCGTTTGTTAGAATTTCGAACTTATAACCGTCACTTTTCATAACCTCTGCAATCATTTTAAAATGCACAGGTAGCATATTTGGTGCTAAAATGGTGTAATCATCTTTCATTTCAGCAGTAAATTCGATTTTTTTAATATCTTGTATCATGAATTTTGCTCCTTTTGCTGTAATGCCTCAAGTAAACTTCTAATTCTGATTTTTGTTGCCCCTAGATTTGTTATTTCATCAATTTTTAATTGAGTATATATTTTGTTATTGCGTTTTAAAATAGCACGAACCTCGTCTGTCGTTATTGAGTCGACACCACAACCAAAAGACACGAATTGAATTAAGTTCATATCGTTTTGAGTGGAAATATATCGCGATGCATCATAAAGCCTTGCGTGGTAAGTCCACTGATTTAAAACGGATAAAGATGCTTTTTCAACTACTTTATGACAGACAGAATCCTCGCTGATAACAGCTACATTATAAGTAGCGATAAGTTTATCAATACCATGATTTACCTTAGAATCTAGATGGTATGGTCGCCCAGAAAGTACCATAATCGGCAAATTCGCTTGTCTAGCCTTTAAAACTATCTCGTCGCCCTTGTTTTTGATATCCGAAAGATAATTTTCGTATTCTAAAAATGCAAGGCTAGATGCCGTTTTTATTTCCTTTAGTGAAATGTCGGTAAAATATTTTAATAAAATTTTATGTATTTTTGAAACAAAGTCCTTCGGCCTGTGAAGACCAACATAGTCGAAAATATATTTTGTTTGTTTAACAAAAGCTACATTATTTGCGATAGTTTCTGGATAATATGCGACAACAGGGCAGTTAAAATGGTTATCACCCTTGCCTTCGTCGAGATTATAGCTCATACATGGGTAGAAAATCGCATCGACCGAATCTAGGCTTTCGATATGCCCATGCGCAAGTTTTGCAGGGTAGCAAATCGTATCCGATGGAATAGAATGCTGACCTTTAATATATGTTTCGCTGTCGGAAAAACCAGAAGTTTTAACATTAAAGCCTAAAGTTTCAAAGAATTTTGACCAAAAAGGCAAAAGTTCATACATATTAAGCACCATTGGTATGCCTATTGTGCCACGAGCATTATCAATTTGTATATTAAAGTATTTTTTTAGTAAATCTCGCTTATATTCGTATAAATTCACGTCCAAAACAGTAGTTTTTTTAGACTTTATAGGCGTATCGCAGCGATTTCCAGCGATAAATTTCCTTTTTCCGTCAAAATCATTGATTGTAAGCTCACAATTGTTCGTACATGCCTTGCAATGAGTATAAGTCACATTATGAGTGAAATTTAAAAGCTCATTTTTCGAAATCAAAGTCGATTTTAATGAAGATTTTTGCTTGCTAAAAAGTGCGCAACCATAAGCACCCATAATTCCTGCGATATTCGGTCGGATAACATTTCCACCAATTTCTTTTTCAAACGCACGCAAAACAGCATCGCTTAAAAAAGTACCACCCTGAACGACGATATTTTTTCCTAAATCTGATGCACTTGTTGCACGAATAACCTTGTAAATCGCATTTTTTACAACGCTTATTGAAAGCCCTGCTGAGATATTTTCGATAGATGCGCCATCTTTTTGCGCTTGTTTTACAGATGAATTCATAAAAACAGTGCATCTTGAACCTAAATCAACCGGTGCATCGGCGAAAAGACCTAATTTTGCAAATTCTTTAGCATCATATCCTAAAACGCTTGCAAAACTCTGCAAAAATGACCCACATCCAGAAGAACAAGCCTCATTTAGGAAGATATCGTCGATAACTCCGTCGGAAATTTTAAAGCATTTCATGTCTTGCCCACCGATATCAATGATAAAATCAACATTTTTATCGAATTTTTTCGCAGAAGTGAAATGCGCTATCGTTTCAACGATGCCATAATCAATGCCGAATGCATTTTTTATCATTTCTTCCCCATAACCAGTTACAGCAGAAGATTTTACTTGTGCACGAGGGTGTTTTTCATAAAATTCCTCTAAAAATGACTTTATAGAAGGAAGCGGATTGCCACCATTTGTGCGATAATCTGAAAATAAAATACGTTCTTGTTCGTCGATTACAACGCCTTTTATTGTAGTAGAACCGGCGTCGATACCGATGAAAACTTCGCCTGCATAGTCTGTTTCGTCGTTTTCAGCGATTTTTTCTTTGCTATGACGGTTTATAAATTCATCATATTCATCTCTGCTATTAAATAATGCCTCTGTTTTATCGAAATTTAACTTAGATGAATAATTTTTGATTTTTTCGATTAATTCATCGATATAGAAAATGGTTTTTGCACTAATAGCTGAACCTAGCGAGACGAAATATAGTGAATTTTCTGGCAATAACCCTTTTAAATTTAATGATGAATCAAAGCTATCACGAAGTTTCGATAAATAGGTGAGGGGACCACCGAGATAAAGTATATTCCCCTTAATATCACGCCCTTGCGCAAGTCCGATGATAGTTTGATTTACAACAGATGCAAAAATACTTGCAGATAAATCTTCTTTTTTAGCGCCTTGGTTTAAAAGTGGTTGGATATCAGATTTTGCAAATACGCCACATCTAGATGCAATTGGATAGATTTTTTCGGCATTTTTTGCGAGTTCATTCATTTCGTTCGGTGTTATATGTAAAAGAGTTGAAATTTGGTCGATAAAAGCACCAGTGCCACCTGCACATGTGCCGTTCATTCGAACTTCTAGCCCAGATGTTAAAAATAGAATTTTTGCATCTTCTCCACCTAGTTCGATTACAACGTCTGTGCCTTTAGCAAAGAAATCCGTAGCAACTTTTGTCGCGAAAACTTCTTGGACAAAACCTATGTTTAATTCATCAGATAATCCCATAGCACCAGAGCCAGTGATTGCCACTTTTATAGGTCTGTCAAAGGAAATATGTTCTCTAACATTAAAAAGGCATTCTAGAAGTTTTTCATTTATTTTTGAATGATGTCGCTCATAAGATGTATAAATAAGCTCATTTTCGTGAGAAAGCAGAGCTAGTTTTATTGTAGTTGAGCCGATATCTATACCTAATCTCATAAATGTCTCCATTCAAAATTAATAATTTGTACATAAAATATAATTATACCCTAAAATGAGCAAATAGTCAATATTTAAGCAATTATAACACTGTTTCTATTTTATTAAAATTGTAACAAAAATTCATTAATAGTCAAGTTAAAATATATAAACAATATATAAATAAAAACAAGGAGTTACCAAACGGCAACCCCTTAATGTTTAATTATTTAAGTCCAAGACCTTCTTCAACACAAGCAATCATTAAGTCTAATGATGTGATACCACCATCAGCGATATACCAAGCAGCACCTGGCTCTAAGTATACGATTTGACCATTTTTGTAAGCGTCTGTTTCAGCGATAACTGGGTTATTAACTTCCATTTGCTCATAAGCTGCAACAGCCTCTGTTCCTACTGCTGTATCTTTGTCTAAGATAAACATCCAGTCAGGATTCATTTCTAACCAAGCTTCGTAAGAAGATACGTTACCGTGGTTTACATCTTCGCCACCAGCAAGGTTTTCAAAGCCCATTTCGTTTACAACGATAGAAGCACGACCTGTATTACCTAATGTATTTAAACCACCAGCGAAAATACCAAGTAAAGCTGTTTGTTCACCAGCAAAATCAGCGATAGCAGCAATTCTAGCATCGTAATCTGAGATGATTTCGTCCACTTCACCTTCTAAACCGAAGATTTGGCCATGTTTTTCAGCAAGTAATTTGTAGCCTTCCATGAAACCGATTGAGTAGTCAACATATGCTGCCATTGTAGGAGCAATCATTGAGAATTCTTCGTATTGACCTTCTGTTCTGTCGCTTGAGAAGATGATATCTGGTTGTAATGACATTACAGCTTCCATGTCAACATCCTTCATTCCACCAACGTTTACAATACTTTCATCGTCCATATATTTTTGTAAATGCTCTGGGTATGAACCAGATTTAATTAAACCAACAACTTTATCAGCCATACCAACAGCGTCTAAGAAGTCCATTGTTTGCCAGTTTAATACAACGATTTTTTCAGCGTTTAATGGAAACTCAACATCGATAGGTAAACCTTCGGCGTCTGTTACAGTAACAGTTACTGATGTAGCCTCAGTAGTAGTTTCTGTTGTAGCTTCTGTTGTAGCTTCGGTTGTTGTTTCCTCCGTAGTAGTTTCTTCAGTTGCAGTTGAAGAACAAGCTACTGCTGAAAGCATCATTAAACCAGCTAAAGTTAATGCAAGTAATTTTTTCATTAAAAAGTCCTTTCTTTGTTAGTTAATACTAACCATTGTTTTATTAATAACCCCACAAGAGTGAGGTATATTACAGTGTTTGAAATAGCGTTTAAGCTAATTTTAATAGTAAATCGAAATCGGTTTACCGTTTATTATTTGGATGTCAAAGTCAACTTGGTAAAGTTCCTTTAGAGTTTCTTTAGTCATAACTTCCGAAACTTCGCCGAATTTATGCAAGTATCCGTCTTTGAACGCTGCGATATAGTCAGAATAAACTGACGCAAAATTTATTTCGTGAAGAACCAAAATAACAGTTTTACCTAAGTCTTCTGAAAGCTTACGAACCATTTTCATAAGGTTAGAAGAATGATAGATGTCAAGATTGTTTGTAGGCTCATCTAAGAACACAAAATCAGTGTCTTGTGCGATAACCATTGCAATATATGCTCTTTGGCGTTGACCACCAGATAATTCGTCGATAAATCTATCTTCAAATTCTTCAAGTTCCATATATTTAATAGCCATATTAACCATTTCAAAATCTTCTTTTGTTAATTTATTGCCAGAATACGGAAATCTTCCGAAAGAAACTAACTCTTTAACAGTAAGTTTCATAGAAATATTGTTTTGTTGAGTTAAAATAGCAAGTTTTTTTGCAAGTTCCTTGCTTTTCCATTTATTAAGCTCTTTATCGCCAAAATGAATTTCTCCACCATCTTGAGCAATTAACCTTGTAATGATGTTTAAAACAGTTGATTTACCCGCACCATTAGGTCCGATTAGAGAAATTACTTTCCCACGAGGCAAGTCGAAAGTTACCTCTTTTACAACTTGTTTATCACCATAAAATTTATCTAATTTTTTAATTTTCATTCTATACTCCTTTATTTTTAAGGACTAAATATAGAAAATATAGTCCGCCAAATAAGTTTATAAACACCGAAATTTGTGTTCCAAAACCAAAAACATGCTCGATTAGGGTTTGACCACCGACTAAAACGATTACACCCATTAAAAATGAACCTAGCATTAAGTATTTGTGTTTATATGTTTTGAAAAATTCGCGTGAAAGATTTGCGATTATTAGCCCTAAAAACGAGATAGGTCCTACTAAAGCAGTTGCGATAGTGATAAAGAAAGTTACAGCTATTAGTAGTCGGCTGATAACTTTATCATAATCAACGCCTAGGTTTATCGCTTGGTTTTTCCCTAAAGTGATAACGTCTAAAAGTTTGATATCTCTCCAGAAAACAATGATAGTAAGCACTATAAACACTAAAGCAATTACGATGATATCTGAGTTTATATGGTCAAATCCTGCAACAAGCTCGCTTAAAAGTTTGTCATATTCATTAGGGTCCATAGTTCTTGTTAAAGTGTTTGAAATACTTGTGAAAAATGTCGCAAGAACAGTTCCTGCAAGAAGTACATATAAAATATTGTATTTTGTTTTTCTAAATAAAGTACCATAGATTAAAGTACCTAAAATACCCATAAGGATTATGTCTACTAAAAACGAAGCGTTTTTATTTGAAACTAAAAATCCACTAGAACCAACCACGAAAGCAAGAACTGTATGTATTAAGATATAAAGCGAATTCATACCTAAAAGACAAGGTGTAACAATTCTGTTTCTAATGATAGATTGGAAAACTATACTCGCAGTGCCTATGCAAAAAGCTGCAATTATCATAGCGATTAGTTTTGGAGAACGAATATACATAGCATAATCGAAGAATTTCATGTCAACAAAGATAAATTGGAAGGTTATCGCAAAAATGACTGAAAGTATGAAAAGGATGACAAGTTTAGTCCTTGAAGATGTTTTAGTCATTTTTTAAAGCCTCCTTTTTAATTTTCGGCTTTCCTTGATTTAATCTTTGGAAAAGTAAAACGATGAATACTAAGCTACCTATAATACCAGAAACAAGTTCGATAGGAAGTTCGAATGGCATCATAACAATTCTTCCGATAATATCGCAAATTAAAACGAATAAAGCACCGAATACGGCAACATCTACTATGCTACCTCTGATTTTATCGCCTCTAAACATAGAAACAATGTTTGGAACGATAAGACCAATATAAGAAATTGTACCGACTGTTACAACGACGCTTGCAGTGATAACAGCGGCGATAGAAAGTCCGAAAAACATTATAGTTTTATAATTTACACCTAAATTTTTAGAAAAATCTTCTCCCATACCTACGATATTGAAGTGATTTGCATAAATAAAGGCAATAACAACTAGCGGGATTATTAAAAATACGATTTCGTATCTACCAGCTAAAACTAGTGAAAAGTCGCCGACAAGCATACTGCTTAAAACTTGAGTTAAGTCATTTTCATAAGCCAAGTAACTTACAACGCCACCGATTACGCTATTGAACATTATACCGATAAGTGGAACCATGATTACGTCTTTAAATTTAATTCTTTGAACGAACCATACAAAAATCCAAGTACCAATGATTGAAGATGCGAAGGCGAAAATTGTTCTTAGAGTAAGGTTTGCAGTAGGAATAAATACTAAAACGATTATGATACCAAGTTGTGCAGAAGAAATTGTAGCACCTGTTGTCGGTGAAACAAATTTATTCATACAAAGATTTTGCATAATAAGCCCTGCGACACTCATGCCGATGCCTGTGCATAAAATTGCAAGAAGTCTAGGCAAACGCGAATTTAACATAACCATGACTTGCGTAAAATCGCCTGCTAATATTCCGTCTAAAGAAACATTGTATGCACCGATAAAAATGGAAACAAATGATAATACTATTGTAAGCAAAATCATTGCTATTGTAATTTGATTTTTTTTCATCTATATTTTAAAGACCTCTCAAAATTTATAGAAATATTAGCAACTGCTAACATCGTAACGTATTACATATTAGCATATACTAACAAGATTGTCAACGGCTAACTAGCAAGTTTGTTAGTAATGGCTAACAAGTTATAAGTTTGGTAAAATTTTTTAGAAGATTAAACAAAAATGCAAAAATGTTGCATAAAATAAAATAGGTTAGTTATAATAATGGTGTGAGGTGATTAAAATGTCAAAAAAAGATATGAAAAAATCTGCAAAAAATCAAGGTAATATGCAAAATAGTACCCAAAACACTCAAAACTGTAAACAAAAAGACACAATGTCAAACCAAAACGAAACCGATTGCAAGTAAATTTAAATATCCGATGAAGGAATTCTTTGTCGGATATTTATTTTTTTGTTGCAAAAAATCGAAAAAAATATTATAATATAGTAAAACCCACTTTTTTAAGGAGATACATTATGTTAGAAAGATATTCAAGGGCTGAAATGCGTGCCATTTGGACAGAGCAAAGCAAATTTGACGCATGGTTAAAAGTCGAGATTTTGGCTTGTGAGGCTTGGTCGGAACTAGGAGAAATTCCAAAAGACGATGTTTCAAAGCTATGGAACAACGCATCTTTTAATATTGACAGAATTTATGAGATTGAGGAAGAAACTCGTCACGATGTTGTGGCTTTTACAAGAGCTGTTTCTGAAACATTAGGTGAAGAAAAGAAATGGGTTCACTATGGACTTACGTCAACCGACGTTGTTGATACTGCCTATGGCTACCTTTACAAAAAAGCTAACGACATTTTGCGTGCCGACATTAAAAAATTCATTGATGTACTTAAAAACAAAGCTTTAGAGCACAAAGACACAGCTTGTATCGGTAGAACTCATGGTGTTCATGCTGAAATTACAAGTTTTGGACTAAAAATGGCATTATGGTACGATGAAATGCAAAGAAATTTCGAGCGTTTTGAAAAAGCAGCTGCTATGGTTGAAACAGGAAAAATTTCTGGTGCTGTTGGTACATTTGCAAACACGCCACCGGCAGTTCAAGACTATGTTTGCGATAAACTTGGAATTAATTCAAGCAAAATCTCTACTCAAACACTTCAAAGAGATAGACATGCTGAATACTTCGGGACATTAGCATTAATTGCAACTTCTATCGAAAAAATGGCGACAGAAATCCGTCACCTTCAACGTACAGAAGTTAGAGAAGCAGAAGAATTTTTCAGAAAAGGCCAAAAAGGCTCGTCTGCAATGCCACACAAAAGAAACCCTATCGGTTCAGAAAATATGGCAGGGTGTGCTAGAGTTATGCGTGGATATATGCTAACGGCTTATGAAAACGTGTCTTTATGGCATGAAAGAGATATTTCTCACTCGTCAGCAGAAAGATTAATCGCACCAGATGCGACTGCTTTACTAGATTATATGTTAGGCAGATTTACAAATATCGTTGATAATTTAATGGTATACCCAGAAAATATGCTTGCAAATATCGACAAAACTTTCGGCGTAATATACTCTCAACGTTTTATGCTTAAAATGATTGAAAAAGGATATTCAAGAGAGAAGGCTTATGATTTGGTTCAACCAAATGCAATGAAAGCCTGGGAAGAAAAATGTTCATTTAGAGATTTGATGGAAGCAAATGCAGACGTTAATGCACTATTATCTAAAGAAGAAATCGAAGATTGTTTCGACCCTAGACATCATATTAAAAATGTAGATATAATATTCAAAAGAGTAGGAATATTATAAAGTAAAATTTAAAGGCTATTTTGTTATTCGCGAAATAGCCTTTTCTAAACGAATTTAACAACAATTTTACACAGATTTAACTTTAATTTTTTATGCAAAACATATAAAATATATTATATTCTTTGTTTTTCGACAAATTCTTCTTGATATATCATAAAAAACTGATATAATTAAGAAGTATGACAAATTTTTTGGAGGAAAATCATATTATGGATTTATCTTATGTAATTCAAATTATCCTGCTTTTGGGGGGACTTGCATTATTTTTATACGGAATGCATGTACTAGGCTCTAGCCTTGAAAAAGTAGCAGGAAACAAACTAGAAATCATTTTATCAAAGCTAACTGACAATATCTTTATGGGTGTTCTTTTTGGTGCGTTAATAACGGCAGCCGTTCAAAGTTCATCTGCGACAACAGTTATCGTAGTAGGTTTGGTAAACGCCGGTGTTTTAAAGCTTCGTGGTGCGACTGGTATCATCATGGGCGCAAATATCGGAACAACGCTAACCGCGCAAATTCTATCTCTTGCAAGGCTTGATCAAGACGAAACGGCAAGTTTTATCTTAAAGCTTATTAAACCTACGACATTAGCTCCAGTGGCTATCATTGTCGGTGTATTGCTATTTATGATGGCTAAAAGCAATAAAAAGAAAAATATTGGTGAAGTTTTCATCGGATTTGGTGTATTATTTACAGGGATGTTCGCAATGACAGACGCCGTAGAGCCTCTTTCAGAACTACCTCAATTCGCTGAAATGTTTGCAACATTAACAAACCCTGTTTTAGGTGTTTTAGCTGGTACTTTTGTAACTGTATTAGTTCAAAGCTCATCTGCTTCAGTTGGTATTTTGCAATCGGTTGCAAGCACAGGTGTTGTAACTTGGGCGGCAGCATTCCCTATCATTATGGGTCAAAATATCGGTACATGTATCACTTCGATTTTATCAAGTATCGGTGCTTCGAAAAACGCAAAAAGAGCCGCGGCACTTCATTTATACTTTAATGTAATTGGTACAGTTGTATTTTTATCGGCAGTTTATGGTATTCAATATGCGATAGGATTTTCGTTTTGGAATGAAGCTATCGACACTGTTGGTATCGCAAATTTCCATACATTATTTAATGTAGTTGTAACACTTGTTTTACTTCCTTTTGCAAGACTTTTAGAAAAACTTGCGCTTATGACTATTCGTAGCAAAGAAGGCGAAGAGGAAGCAGAAGGTTCGGCTCTTGCACTTCTTGATGAACGTTTTGTAAAAACTCCGGCAATTGCCCTTGCGCAAGTACAAAGTGTTGTATTAAATATGAGTGAACTTGCAATTGGAAACCTTAAAAAATCATATAAACTTTTCGATAAGTTTGAAACAAGCATTGTAGACCAAATTAACGAAAATGAAAATGTTATCGACAAATCTGAAGATAAAGTAGTGACATATCTTGTAGACCTTACAAACGAGGAGCTTACAAATGAGGAGAGCAAACATGTAACTCACCTGTTAAAAATCACTTCTGAAATCGAAAGAATTGGTGACTATGCTATTCGTCTAGTAGATTGTGCAGACAATTTATTTCAAAATAAAGCAAGTTTCTCTGAAAGTGCAACTAGAGAGATAAAAGTTGTATTTTCAGCAGTTGAGGAAATTGCAGACCTATCTTATCAAGTTACAAAGACAAACACGAGCGATATTTTAGCGAAAATAGAGCCTTTAGAGCAAACTATTGATAATATCGTAGAGGCGCTAAAAGAGAAGCATATCGAGCGTTTAAAAGCTGGTAAATGTTCAATCGATAGTGGACTAGTATTTTTAGAAATGCTGTCTATTTTAGAAAGAATTGCAGACCATTGTTCGAATATCGGACTTTATGTTCTATGGTATAATAGCGAAAACGATTTAGTTCGTCATAAGAGTTATATCGACAGATTAGATGCAAACAAAGCATCAGAGTACCAAATAAAACTTGGATCATATTCTGAGAAATATAAATTATAAAAAAATACTTCCAATCACTGACTTTTGTCTATGAGAGGAAGTATTTTTTATTGTGTAAATTTTAAAGAATAGTAATGCTATTTTGAATTAACACTTAGTTTTCACATATTGCATTGCAAAAATCAAGAATGTCATTCATTACATCTAAATTCAAATCTGTTATTAACGAGTGACGAATATCTTCTAATTCTTGGAATTTCTCGCTATCTTCAGAATATTCTAATTGGTGGTGCATAATATCGTGAATTTGGTCATAAGACTCTTTTTTTACAGTTAATTTATGCCCAGCATCTGTATACTCGATTAAAGTGAAACGTTCGTTTTCGGAAAAAGCATCTTTATATACATTGAAGTTTTGCTCAAAAGCTACTACTTCATCATCTTCACTGTGAATTATAAGGACTGGTGCATCAATATTTGAAAGCCCAGTAATTCCATCAAGGGAAGAATTTTCACCGAAAATAGAGTATTCATACACAACAAGTGGCAAATGCATAAGTGAAACTGCAAAGCCTACATGATTTCGAGCGATATCTTCAATTACATTGACATTTTGCCAAAATCCAGCAAGTGAAACAATGCCGTCTACTTCGTAAGGAATGTCTAATTCATAGACAGAAGAAACTGCAAATCCACCCCACGAATGCCCGACTAAAATATTCGGAATATCTTGGTATATATCGTTGTCATAAAGGTAAGACAGTGCATAACTTAAATCAATCGGTGATTGCGCAAGACCTTTAAGGCTTTCTCCCTCACTGTCGTCAACCCCTGTGTTGTCATAAGAAAAAACAACATAGTTTTGTTTAGTCAGCCATTCAATTTCTACAAGATAATTTTCGTGATTTAAAAACATACCATGAACCCAAATTATAAGTCCCTTTGGGTCGTCATTTCCTTCTTGTGAATAAAATGCTCCATGAAGTTCTTGACCGTCATCTGATGTGAAATACACATCTTCTTTGATAAAATCTTCATTTATAGATGTGATATACTCAAAATAATTATTTTTATGATTAATTCGTTTGTCGAAATAATACTTATGCGTAACAATAGTCGCAATAGTTGGGATAACAACTAATACGACTAAAATAACAGCTAATATTATACTAATTTTTTTCTTTAAATTTTTCAATTTTGTCTCCATTAAATACGCTTTACTTTAAAATTTGATACCATCGCGAGCCCTAAAACCACGATGAAAATATAACTAGAAATGCTATAAATTACGTTGCCACTCCAATTTTCTGTGCAGATATTTGATATTAATATGAAAATGCTCATAAGAAATCCTGCAAAAGTTGTTGGAAGACCGACAAAATGATTTGTGAAATTCCCAACATTATATCTTGCAAGACGGAAAATTCCACAAGAAACATAAAAGGCTGCAATGATTATTTCAATTATAGTTATATATTTAGATTGACCTTCAGAATGCATAGACCAAAAAATACACATAGGAGTAATTACAAATGTGATAAGGTCGGCAAAACTATCAAGTTCTTTTCCTAAAGGCGAGCTTACTTTAAGCCTTCTTGCAAGTCGTCCATCGATACTATCAAACAAAACACCTAGTGCTATAAATAGGCAAGAAATGTAATATGATTGAACTGAATGATGAAAAACTGCTATAAATAAGGCGATTATCCCACAAATTGCATTTAAAATAGTGCAAGTGTTTGGTATGTTTTTTATTATATCATTTTTTGACATATTTGTCACCCCTTTTTAAAAATGTCATAAATACTAGAAAATATAAAACTCGCAATAATTACAAACCAAAATGTTATAAATCTAAAAATTACAGTAACTGCAACTAAAGCACTTTTTCTTTCCGAAAATATCCCTAAAATAGCAAGCATAGTGCCCTCGAAAGTCCCTAAACCACCTGGAGTTACTGGTAGCATTCCCATCATATATGAAGTCATAGTGACTGCCGTTGTAATTTCAAAATTAATATGAATATTAAATGCTTTTATCAAAATATACATTTTTACAGGGAATAAAGTCCAAACAATAAGCGAGATTAAAAATTGAATAAACCATTCTTTTCTGCCTATTTTTGACACAGAAGTAGAGTAACTTGATACAAATGAACTTATTTTAGTAATAGGTTTTGATTTGAATTTTGAAAGCAAAATCGATACTTTTTCAGAAAATAAAAGCGATGCAATCATAATAAAAACTACGCCTAAAAATAATGATGCAACACCGATTTGCAGTGGAAATGTTAAAAACTCTCCTATGTGTGTGCTTAAATCAAACAAACACAAAACACAAATTATCATCAAAACACTCATACTAATGCTTTTTTGTATTAAAATTATGCTAACTGCATCGTCTGTTTTGGCATTCAGTGATTTTTTAAGATAATAAAGCCTTGTTGCTTCACCACCGATTTTTGCACCTGGCGTTATCGCCTCGATTACAGTTCCTTTTGTGAAAATATATGACATAATGACGAGGTGGCTATGTCCTAATATAGTTTTAGTGATTCTATGCCATTGCAAAATTAGCAAAAACTGTGTTAAAAGTTGCAAGGAAATGACAAAAAGTATAATTGAAAACGGAACTTTGCCAACTTCTTTTAAAATTTGCTTTAAGTCTGTGTTTATTATTAAAAATGCAAATAGCAAAAAGATAATAACTTGACCTAACATTTTTATGATTTTCTCTTTAGTCATTTTATCTCACATATAGCATTGTTTTATCGATATTGCTGAAAAATGGCTGTTTAACTGAGGTTAAATGTTCGCAAATTTCTCTAAATGGTTGATATCCACGCTCTAAATGCTCTTTTGGAGTTCTCACTAAAATTTTGCAATCTTTTCTCATAGTCGAGTGAATTTTCTTAAAGACTGTTTCTTTAGGAGAGATTTGCATTGCAATATGTATAACATCATAGTCTTTGCCAGAAATGTCAACACCATCTGTTAGAGTAACGATAACTTTTTCGTCTAAACCTAGTTTTTTTACTAAAATTTTCGATTTTTCTATCGCGTCTTTATCATTATCGATAACAGTAACCGTAGCCCCTGTTAATTTATGAAATAAAATTGCAGTACAAGGGAAATATCCACCACCAACACAAAGAATTTTGTCATCCTTTTTAGGCGAAGATAATCTAACTTCTTTTTCGACAATTGGTTTATAATACGATAAAATTATATTTTGCAAAATACTAGATTTGCTCATTAAATGTTCTAAATTTTTTGTAGGGTTGACAAATTGCATAATACCACCTTAAACCTTAAATAAATAAACTTCCAATAAAATTAACAGCTGAACCTAATAAAATTGCTGTTGTAAATGTTGAAATTGCGATTAAAATTGCTACTTTTGCGTTAAATTCTCTTGCAATTACTCCTAGAACAGAGGCGCATGGGATATATAAAAGTGCTACCACACAACCTACTAATAATTGAAGTGAATTTAAGTTCATCTCTAAAAGAGGGGCTACTGCCATTTCACGTCTTATTACTCCTAAAAGTAAGAAAAGTGACGCTTCTTTTGGTAAACCTAGCATTCCAGAAACGATTGGTTCGATAAAGCTTGCAAAACTATCTAAAAGACCTGCTTCAACGAATACAGCAGCGATTACAACGGCAATAAGCATAGGACCTTCGGCTTCTACTAAAAATCCTTTAAATCTAACCCAAAGTTTTTTAAAGTATGCTTTTTTCTCAGGGATTAATAAATTAGGAACTTCTATGATAATAGGGTCAACTTTTCCTTGTAAAAGCTTACCTGTGATAATTCCGACAGTAAAAATTACTAAAAACGAAATTAAAAATACTAAAATAAGTAGCAAAATAGATTTTTCACCTAAAAGCCCGATTAAAGCACCTGATTGCGAAACGCAAGGAACAGCAAAACAAACCATAGAAGTGATGATTAATCTCTCTTTTCTCGTAGTTGCAGACCTTGTTCCGATAATTGCAGGAACAGCACAACCGTATCCCATCATAAGGCTGATAAGGCTACCACCTTGGACACCCATTTTTCTCATAATATTGTCGAATAAAACGGCTACTCTAGGCAAGAAACCACAGTCTTCTAAGAAAGTGAAAACCACATAGAAAAGTGCTACATAAGGTAAAATAAGACCGAAAGGCCATTCAAAACCGATTACAAAAACACCATATTCGCCGATTAAAATATCGTTAATAAGCGTTGGCAGATTAAATGAAGAAATCAAATTTACAAAAAAGTTTATGATAATATTAGTTATTGGAGTGAAAACAACTGCTCTTAGAGCCTTTCCGCCGAAAACGATTAACACAAGTGATAATATCATAACTAAAAGAGCTATTGGAACACCAGGGAAAGGTTTCACCAGCATATCTCCAAGTTTATCTATGAATTTAGGAGTTTCAGAGGTGATTTTAGTACATTTTTTGCTAATATACTCAGATTTATCCCAAATTTCTTTTGTAGTTTTTGGAGTTTCACCCGATTTGCATTTTTGGCAGTTTGACGAAGTGTCAGTATCCATAACTTCTAAAACAGCTTTTTTCAGTTCATCTAAACCAGTGCCTTTAACAGCGACAGTTTCGATGACTTTACAGCCTAATTCTTCGCCTAAAAGCTTTGAAGAAATTTTAATACCTTTTCTTTCGGCGATATCTACAAGATTTAATGCAAATACAACAGGTATATCGTAATTTAAAAGTTCGAAAGCTAAGTTTAAATTTCTTGTTAAATTCGTCGCATCTAAAACACAAATACATGCCTTAGCGCCTGATTTTACAAAGTTTATAGCAACTTCTTCTGCTTCAGATGTTGCACTTAATGAATATGTACCAGGAACATCGATGAGAGTGAATTCTTTATCCTCGATATTAATTTTCGCACTAGTATAAGAAACGGTAGTTCCAGCAAAGTTTGAACTCATAACATGGATATTTGAAAGTGCTGAAAATATTACAGATTTGCCGACATTCGGGTTTCCGACTAATAAAATTTTGTTGTTAAGGTTGCTTAGTTTCTCATTTTCTAAATTTTTCTTTTTCACTGTTAAATCCCTCGTTATTCTACTTCAATTAATTTAGCATAGTCTTTTCCTATCGCGATTTCTCTTGAGTTAATCGAAACAAGAACAGGACCGCCTGCATTAAAAGTGTGTTTTTTAATTATGTTAGAACCCACAAAAATTCCAAGTGACGCCAAAAGTGGCACGTTTGAAACATTTTTAACAGTTAAATTTTTAAATGGCTCTGAGGTATACAAACTATTCATACAAATCTCCTAAAATCTATTTGCTTTTTCTAATGCGTTGTTGTTGCACAGAAGTTAGTGTTATCTATCGCTAACCTATGTGCAAAAATAAAACGCTGTTACCCAACGCTAACAATTGAACAAAAAAATAAAGCTATTAAGTTGTTCTTTGCTAACCAATAATTTCACAAATATCAGTTATTGTCAATACTTTTTTGCCTTAACACGTTAAAAAGAGTAGGTGAGAGTAGTTTTTTTAGGGATGTGATGTATTTTTTTAAATATAAAAGTAGCAATATATACAAAATAACCCAATATTAGATAATACTGGGTTATTTGGATTGTTGTACTGATTAATTGGCTAGTTTTTAAGTAATATTACATTTAATATAAGGAGGAGTTATTTTTTGATAACTTCGCCGTATACTTCGCCAGCTAAACCACCAGCATTAGCCTCATCTACATCGACATGCATAGCAAGTGAGAACGAAGGTGAAACACGAACAACAACATCGTCGAATATAATGCTTCTGCTGTTGCTTTTGATTGAAACGCAAACGATTTCCTTATCATTTAAGCCACCCTTTTCGGCATCAGCAGGTGTCATGTGGATATGACGCTTTGCAACGATGGCACATGCACATAGTGGAACTTCACCGTTTGGACCTTTTATTGTTACTTCGCCGGCATTAGTTAAATCGCCACTTTCATTAACTGGGCATTTAATTCCTAATGCTCTTGCATCTGTTAAACTAACTTCAACTTGAGTTGCAGGTCTAACAGGTCCTAATATTGATGCAGATAAAGTGCCTTTTGGCCCTACTAAAGTAACTTTTTCAGCACAAGCGAATTGCCCAGGCTGTGACAAGTCTTTTTTGTTAGTAAGTTCGTGACCTTCGCCAAAAAGAATATCAAGATCTGCTCTTGAAACGTGAATATGTCTTGCCGAAGTTTCTACTAATACTTTTAAGTTTTCCATTTTAAATCTCCTGAATTGTTAAATTTTTGACTAAGTTTTGATAAAAACGCGAATATTTCTAAAAAAATTATACCACATAACTAAAAAAAAGTAAAGATACTAAAATGCTAATATATTTCATATTTTTTTGTTTGATTTTAACAAAAAAATATGTTATCATTATATTACAAAATTTTAGGAGAAAAAGCTATGAGAATGCGTAAAAAGAAAAATATAGATAAAAGAATTGAAAATTGCTCAGATGTTATCGTATTAAAGCCCGAAGAATTTAAAGGCAATTGGAATGATTTTTTTGGAAATGATAACCCAATTTATATAGAAATTGGTTGTGGAAAGGGACGTTTTATCCTTGAACACGCCAGAAGAAACCCAAATATAAACTATATCGGAATAGAGCGTGAAAATAATGCGCTTATTATTGCAACAGAAAAGGCTGAGGCAAGACAACTTGAAAACCTTGCATTTTTGAGTTATGATGCGCTTAAATTACAAGATGTATTCGAAGAAAATGAAGTTTTAAGAATTTATCTTAACTTTTCTGACCCTTGGCCTGCTAGAAAATATGAAAATCGCAGACTAACACACAATATTTTCCTTAAAATATACGATTATATTTTAGCACCATTCGGACAAATCCATTTTAAAACCGACAACCAAGGATTATTTGAATTTTCTTTAGAACAATTCACAAAATCTGGATTTAGACTACAAAATTTAAGTTTAGACCTACATAACACTAAGCGTTCTAATGTTATGACAGAATATGAAATGCGTTTTTCAGAAATGGGATTTAGAATTAATCGTGTAGAAGTTTTAAGAATTTCTGACATAATAACCACCGAAGAAGAAACGGTGGAGGAAGATTTAGAAGAAGATAAATAAAATTATTATTGAAAAAGTTTGTGTTTTATGATAATATATTATTATATTAGTATAGAGGTGTGCGATGAGTGAACAAAATATAAGTCCTAAAAAACCTTTTAAACGTGATACGGTTACAAACCAAGTATACTCGGAAATTAGGCGTAATATCATCGATATGGAATATAAGCCGGGTGATTCTTTAAGTGAAAAAGAACTTTCGACAGACTTAGGTGTCAGCAAAACTCCTGTTAGAGAAGCATTTATTAGGTTAGAAAAAGAAGGTCTTCTAGAGATTTTACCACAAGTAGGTACGTTTATTTCAAAAATTAGTATTAATCGTGTAAAAGAAGAGAAATTTTTAAGGGAGTCGCTTGAAAAGGCTAATTTTGAAATTTTTCTAGATTCATATTCGGAAGAATGTATTTTAAAGTTAAAGCAAAATATCGAACTTCAAAAGTTAGCGCTTAAAAATGAAAATTTCAGTGAATTTATTCATTTAGACGATGAATTTCACAATATTTTTTATAATCAAACAAAAAATTTGCTTTCAGGGAATTTAGTTTCAGAATATTGTGTAAATTATCAGCGTATGCGTCTTTTATCGGTTAGTTTGTCGGGTGATAGCGGATATCTTCGAACAGATGAGCATCAAAAATTAATTGATAGCATCATTTCAAACGACAGAACTATGGTTTTCAAAATTCTAGACAATCATCTTAAAAATTTATTTGCAACTTTAGACGAGGTTGTTTATAGATACAGAGATTATTTTATCGATTAAAAAATTTATAGCACTATTTTATATGGTGCTATTTTTTCATTTGTTTAAAATATCGATAAAATTTACAATATATTAAAAGATATCTTGAAAAAAATAAAAATTTATGTTATAATAACTATATCTAACTTTATTATTAGTCAAGAAATACACAAAATCCGAATATTTTCCTAAAAAGGAGAAGAGTTCGGATTTTCATTTTAAAATATGCAAATTGGGAGCTATATAATGATAGAAAACTACAAAGTCATTTTCGGTGATTATGATAATATATATTCTGACGAAATTGTCGAAAAAAAGTCAAGATTTATTGCATATATTAGAAAAGTCGAATGCGAAGAAGATGCAGTTTCGTTTATAAATCAACTCAAAAAGAAACACTATGATGCAAGCCATAATTGCAGTGCATTTGTAATTGGCAAGAAAAAAGAGCTTGTGCGCTCGAGTGACGATGGTGAACCACAGGGAACGGCTGGAAAGCCTATGCTCGATGTTTTGATGGGTAGCGATATCGTAAACATAGTATGTGTGGTGACTAGATATTTCGGTGGCACAAAACTAGGCCCTGGTGGAATAGCTCGTGCGTATACAGATGCCACAAAAGAGGGGCTAAAGCAATGCAAAATTGCAAAAATGTGCCTAGGTGCACGCATTAAAATCAATACAGATTATAACACAATCGGAAAGATTTTAAACGAATTATCAAAAAGAAATTTATCACAAGAAGACAGCGAATATACAGATGTTATTTCACTTACGATTACGGTTCCGATGGAAGAATTTGAAGATTTAACGGCTGTAATCACAGAAATTAGTGCAGGACAAAGCAAAGTTTCGCTTATAGAAGAAACATATTTCCCGATTTTAGAGGAAAACACATAATTATAAAAGCTTTATGATAAAATAGATTATATAAATAGCATATACCCAATTAAAAGTGATTAGTTAGGAGAAATTATGAATTTATTTGTTGTTATTGATTATCAAAACGATTTTGTAGACTGTTCTTTAGGGTTTTTAAAATCACCACTGCTAGACCCAAAAATAGCCGATAAGATTTATGAATGTCATAAGAAAGGCTATAAAATTATAGCGACTATGGACACTCATTTTGACGACTATTTGCAGACAAAAGAGGGAGAATATTTGCCGATACCTCATTGTATTAAAAATAGTTATGGTTGGCAACTCTATGGTGAAACGAAAAAAGCAATCGAAAAAGTGAATGCAGTCATCATTGAAAAATGCACTTTTGGTATAAATCCTGCTGAATTCAACAGTGAGTTTTTTAGAAAACTTGGTAATGTAGAAAAAATTGAGTTTGCAGGCGTTGTGACAAATATGTGCGTTCTTGCAAATGTTGTTTTGTTTAAATCGCATTATCCTAATTCTGAAATTATTGTTCACAGCGAGCTTTGCAATAGTTTTGACAGTGAACTCCACGAAAAGGCACTTTTAATTTTGGAAAATTTACATATTAAAATCGTATAAGCGAGGTGATTTTATGGAACTTACAGAAAGATTAAAGTATGAAGAACCCTGTAAAATTCGAAGCGAATACCAACGCGACCGAGATAGAATTATCCATTCAAACGCATTTAGACGACTAAAACATAAAACTCAGGTATTTATAGCTCCAAAAGGCGACCATTATCGAACAAGGCTTACGCATACGCTAGAAGTTTGTGGCGTTGCAAGAACGATTGCGCGTGCTTGCTCATTAAATGAGGATTTAGCCGAAGCAATTTCACTAGGTCATGATTTAGGTCACACTCCTTTTGGCCATGTAGGCGAAAGAGCGCTAGACGAGATGTATAAATTTAAGCATAATGAGCATAGTTTGCGTGTTGTCGATAAACTTGCGCGTGATGGTAAAGGGCTTAATCTATGCTATGCTACTCGGGATGGAATTTTGTGCCACTCGAAAAATTTAAAAGCAGTGACTGCCGAAGGTCGTATCGTGAATATTTCTGACAGAATAGCCTATGTAAACCACGATATAGACGACGCTTTGAGTGCAAAAGCCATTGTTTTTGACGATTTGCCTAAAAAATCCATTGAAATTTTAGGTAAAACGCATAGTGAAAGAATAAATACACTCGTTTTGGCAATGATAAATTATTATAAAGAAACTGGCGAAATCGGTATGAAAACCGAAATTTACGAAGCATTGATGAATTTGCGTGCATTTATGTTTGAAAATGTGTATCTGTCTAAGACGAGAACGCAAGAAGAAAAAGCACTAATGCTTGTGAAAAAATTATATGAGTATTTTTATCAAAATTATGATAAGATACCAAAAGAATACGACGAGGTGATACTCGAGCAACGAGTTTGCGATTATATTGCGTCTATGTCTGATAGATATGCGATTGAAATGTTTGAAAATTTATTTGTTCCAAGAAGTTTCGGAATGTAGAATTTACTATATATATTACAAATTGTTTAATTGAAAGGAGGGTTTTTTATGGCTATAAGTCGTGACTTTATTGATAAATTAGTTTCGCAAGCAGATATTATTGACATTGTTTCAGAGCATGTTTCACTAAAGAAAAATGGTCGAAATTATACTGGCTTATGTCCGTTTCATTCAGAAAAAACTCCCTCTTTTGTGGTTTCGCCTGATAAGCAAATTTTCCACTGTTTTGGCTGTGGAGAGGGTGGAAATCCTATCGGTTTTGTTATGAAAATCGAAGGGCTTGCTTATGTTGATGCGATTAGATTTCTTGCAAAAAAATATGGACTTGAAGTTCCTGAAGATAGTTTTGACAAAGAAAAATCGAAAATTCGTCAGCGAGTGTTGGAAATTAATGAAAAAACGGCAAGATTTTTCTATAATAATTTATTAAAACCAGAAAATGAGCATATTAGAAATTATCTGTCAAATCGCGGAATTAATAAAAAAGTTGCAACAAATTTCGGCATTGGATTTTCCGAAAATTCGTTTAATAATTTGCTAAATCACTTGCAAAGCCAAGGGTATTCTAAAGAAGAAATGCTTCAAGCAGGGGTTTTATCGAAAAGTGAAAAAGGGAATATTTTTGACAAGTTTAGAAATCGAGTAATGTTTCCTATTATAGATATAAGAGGCAATGTAATAGCGTTTGGTGGCAGGGTTATCGACGATTCTATGCCAAAATATTTAAACTCACCTGAAACGATAGTTTTTAGCAAAAGCCATAACCTTTTTGCACTGAATATCGCAAAAAAGACGAAAAATGATTATTTTATACTTGCCGAAGGATATATGGACGTTATAGCACTGCACAAAGCTGGGTTTGATAGCGCTGTTGCTTCCCTCGGAACAGCTTTTACAGATGCGCAGGCAAGACTTATCTCTAGGCACACAAAAAACGTGATTATTGCATACGATGGTGACAATGCTGGAAAAAAAGCTACCGATAGGGCTATCGAAACGCTAAAAAAGGTCGATATTAATGTTAGGGTGCTTTCTATGAAAGATGCTAAAGACCCTGATGAATTTATTTCGAAATATGGTAAAGACGAATTTTTAACACTCATCACTGGCTCTGAAAAGGATAATGACTACAAATTCGGATTAATTACGAACAAATTCGACATGAACACGCAAAAGTCCGAGTATATAAAAGAATTAATTCCATTTATAGCAAGTATTTACAGTGGAGTTGACCGAGAAATATTTGTTATAAAAGCGTCAGAAAATACAGGAATATCGAAAGAATCCATATTAAATGACGTTAAACTATATCAAAAAAGACGAGAAAAGAAAAAAGTAAAATCATCTCCGTCTGTTAGTGCCCTACCTTTAATCAAATCTATAACCTATTCTGATGTAAAAAGTGCCAAAGCTGAAGAAGAAATTATCAATTTAATCTTTACAGATGGCGAATTAATTGGTATTATAGATATAGACGCAGACAGGTTTTCTGTCGAAACTTTGAGAAAAGTGTATATTCACTGCAAAAATTTATCGGCAGATGATATCGAAATTAGTATCGAACATTTTTATGAAATATTATCAAGCGACGAAATCAGCTATCTAACAGGAGTAATTTCAAAAGTCACAGTTAGTGAGAACAGAGATAAAGCTATTTCCGACTATAAATACATAATTAATGAGCGATATGCTGTCCGAACGCACGATATCAAACTATTACAAAAATTAAGGAGCGATTAAATGTCTAACGTAAGTAACATGGACGATAAACAAAAGGTAATATTAAATATAATTGAGCAAGGGAAGAAAACAGGTAAAATTTCTTATAAATCTTTAGCATTAGCTTTAGGCGAAATTCACATGGATTCTGACGAGCTTGATAGATTTTATGACCAACTAGAAAATCTAGGTATAGAAATCGAAGGTGCTGAGTACTTAGTTGAAACGGTTGAAGAAGGCAATTTTTCTGACGATATTGCGAAAGTAGAAGAAGTATCAATAGAAGAAATTGAAAATGCAACAATTGTACCAGATACATACAATGTCGATGACCCTGTTCGTATGTACCTTAAAGAAATCGGAAAAGTTCCTCTTTTATCGTCTGATGAAGAAAGAGTTTTAGCCGAGAGAATGGGGGCTGGTGATGAATCAGCGAAAAAACGTCTTGTAGAGGCAAATTTACGTTTGGTTGTTAGTATCGCTAAACGTTATGTAGGACGTGGAATGCTATTTTTAGACCTTATCCAAGAGGGTAATTTAGGTTTAATCAAGGCTGTTGATAAATTTGACCATACAAAAGGCCATAAATTCTCAACTTATGCTACATGGTGGATTAGACAAGCGATTACAAGAGCTATCGCCGACCAAGCAAGAACTATTCGTATACCTGTTCATATGGTGGAAACGATTAATAAAGTTATTCGTGTGTCACGTCAACTTTTACAAGATTTAGGACATGACCCAACACCAGAAGAAATTTCTAAAAAAATGGGACTTTCAGTAGAAAAAGTTCGTGATATTTTAAAAATCGCCCAAGAACCAGTTTCTTTAGAAACACCAATCGGTGAGGAAGAAGATAGCCACTTAGGAGATTTCATCCCAGATGATGACGCTTTAGAGCCGTCTGAGGCTGCATCTAATATGCTACTTCGTGAGCAATTAATCGAAGTGCTAAAAACTTTAACACCAAGAGAAGAAAAAGTTTTAATCTTGCGTTTTGGTTTAGAAGATGGCAGACCAAGAACACTTGAAGAAGTAGGTAAGGAATTTGAAGTAACTAGAGAGCGTATTCGTCAAATTGAGGCGAAAGCACTTAGAAAATTACGTCACCCAAGCCGTGCAAAAAGATTTAAAGATAACTAAAATTTTAGGCGGCATATTGTCGCCTAAAACTATGTTTGGAGGAAAAATGGAACAAAAGAAATTAGCTAAATTGTTAGCAAATATTAGTATTATAGTTAATTTATTGAGCATTGTAGCACTTTTTTCGATGCATATTATGCAAAAATTGATAGTTGCACTAATGAGGGGAACTAGCGAATATTGGAATGCATTTGAGCCATATAATGGCATTGTTATTTTAGTGCCAGAAATAGTAAGTATGACAATTACGATGATTTTAGTCATTTTTGGGTATATATCGGTGCTTAAAAATGCAAATAGAAATGAAAATAATAAAATTGGTAGTTTAATTTACGGAATATGCATATTTTTATATCAATCATTTGTAAATATTGAACTATATTTAATTTTAGGACGTCAATCTTATTCGTTTCTTAGTGGGATTTTTGATTACGACACTTTGAATAACTATTTTATTGAATTATCAATTTTAAGTGCTCAAACGCATATTTTAATGTCGATTTCAACTTTCTCAGTGACAATTTTGCTAATAGCTATTTTTGTAAATTTCGCAAAAATTTCTAAAAATGACGTGAGTTTAGGCAATACTCATTATGAAAATCAAAACTTTAACCCAAATTATAACCCAAACTTTAACCCAAATTACAATCAACAACAAAATTATTACAACCAAAATTATAATAATAACCAAAGGTGATTTATTTGTTTAAAAATATAAAATTAGACAGAAAATCGGCATTTAAAATGCTATATATAAGCATAGCTTTTCAAATAATTGCGATTTTGTCAATTGTTTTTTCTGCAATTTCTCCGAGCTTTTTGTTTACATATTTTGAAATTAATATTATAAATGAAAATCTCGATTATTGGACAATTTGGTCGGCGATACCTGGCTTTTTAGCAAATTTACCACTAATTTCGTTGTCGATAACAGGGTATATTTCGCAATATGTGTATCTAAAATCTAAAAGAAGAACGCATTTTTGGCTTGTGGGCTATGGTGTAGTTTTTGCGATTTACTTGCTATTTTTGCACAAATATGTCTCGAAAATTCTCTATGGAATAGCAGGACTTTCTATGTGGGCGATATCTGCTGATTTAAACAAATGGGGGATATTATTAATCGGTTTGCAAGGATTATCAGACAGTATTTTTGCAATTTCAATCGCATTTTTAATATGTTCAATAAATATTGGTCGATATATAAACGACTAAAATAAGTAAAAACCCTGCTTTTTCGGCAGGGTTTTCTTATTAATACAAGGATTTATTTCATTAAAACTATGCTAATAATTTGCCACGGCTTGAAATTAAGCAAGCTAGAGCGAAAATTATAATATTTGCAGTAACTATTGTGCTTCCGACAGGTGTTCCGTATAAAATTGAGATTAAAATGCCAAATAAGGCACAGATAAATGAAATTATCACTGAAGAAATTATAACTGAACGGAAATTTTTGAAAATTCGCATTGATGCAAGGGCTGGGAATACTACTAACGCACTTATAAGCAGTGACCCTACTAAATTCATAGCGACCACAATAACAGCAGAAATTGTTATCGCGATTAAGAAATTATACGCATTTGTATTTATACCAGTTGCCTTAGCAAAGTTTTCATCGAAAGTTACAGCAAAGATTTTGTTATAAAATACTAGGAATATTGTGATTACTAGCACAGAAAGCACGATAGATGTGATTACATCGGCTTGAGTTAATGTTAAAATTGAAGTAGAGCCGAATAAAGTGGTGCAAACATCGCCGGCTAAATTCGATGAAACAGAAAATACATTCATAAGTAAATAACCAACGGCAAGCGACCCAACAGACATCATAGCAATCGCAGCATCACCGTTTATTTTTGTGTTAGTGCCAATTCTAAGTAATAAAATCGCCGATAAGGCTGTTATTGGAAATACTAAAATGTCTTGGTTTGCAAGGTCTAAAACAGACGCTATTGCAATCGCACCAAAGGCTATGTGAGATAGTCCATCTCCGATATATGAAAGACGTTTTAAAACAAGTGTTGCCCCCAAAAGTGACGAACAAAGCGAAACTAAAACACCAACAATAATTGCATAAACTACAAACGGATACGATAAATATTCTACAAGTTTATTAAAAATTTCAATCATTATTTCATATCCTCATAGCTTTCTTTTGACATACAAGAAACATCGCAATTATTTAAGCATAAAACATAATCAGCGTCGTCTATTGCCTCGTGCAAACTATGCGTTATCATAACAATTGTTGTACCTTCTTGGTTTAGTTCTTTAATTATTTTGTAAAATTCTTTTGTAGACGCGATGTCCAAACCAGCCGTAGGCTCGTCTAAAAGCAAGATTTTATCGGTTGCACATAATGCCCTTGCCAGTAAAACACGTTGTTGCTGCCCACCAGAAAGTTCGCTATAACTTCGCTTTTTTATTTCTGATATGCCTAATTTTTCAAGCATATTTATAGCTATTTTCTTTTCTGCTTTGGTGTAAAATGGTCTAAAACCGATTTTTTTAATAAAACCAGATTTAACAACCTCATATACAGAGGCAGGGAAATCTTTTTGCACAGCAGTTTGTTGCGGAAGATAGCCAATATCAGCATTTTTCGAGTTGTTTCCAATCATAATTTTACCATCAATCGGTGGCAAAAGACCTAAAATAGTCTTGATAAGCGTACTTTTACCGACACCGTTTTCGCCCACAACTAAAGTATAAGAACCGCTCGGGATAACAAAATTTATGTCTGTGTGAAGTGGCGTATTATTATAACCTACTGATAAATTTTTGCATACTATTTGCATTAATTTCTCCTATTCTGCAAGTGCAAGTTTTAGTGTTTCTAAATTTGAGCTCATAATATCATAATACGAAGTGCCGTTAGAAATTTCTTCAGTTGACACAGATTGCATAGAATGTAGAGTTAAAATTTCACAATCTTTATTGTCTGAGTTATTTTTCACAGTATTAGCAAGTTCAACTAACCCATTATCGATAATAAGCAGATTGTTTATATCAAGTTCGTTGATTTTATCTGATAAAAATGCGATTGTTTCAAAAGTAGCCTCAGTTTCGGCAGAACACCCTTGGAATGCAGCAAAATACTCAACTTCATAGTCGTTCATCATATATAAAAACGGAAATCTATCTGTAAATAACAATGTATCGCGTGGAGCTTCTTTTATAGCAGTTTCAAAACTCGCGTCAAGTTCTTCTAGCGAAGATATATATGTTTCGGCATTTTTTGCATAAACATCAGCATTTTCTTGGTCAAGTTTTGACACTTCATCGGCGATTACTTGGCAAACATCCATTGCATTATTTAGCGATAACCAAACGTGCTCGTCTTCGTGAGGCGCATGTGCCTCGTCGGTATGAGTTTCTTCTTCGTGTGCGTGGTCGTGGTCGTGGGCGTGTTCATCTTCATGGTCGTGGTCATCGTGGTCATGTTCGTCTTCGTGTGCGTGTGAACCTGCTTGCATACCTTCAACTGTAACTTCATTTTTAACAGCGTCACCTAAAGTCGACATAACATTTATTACATTTGTGTCATCTTCCATTAAGTCATAAACCCAAGTTTGCGAAAGACCACCATTGAAAATGTACAGGTCGGCATTAGTTATCATTGAAATATCTTCAACACTAGGCTCGTAGCTGTGCAAATCCACTCCAGTATCCATAAGTAAAGTTACTTCGAAAGTATCGTTATCTTCGCCAACGATTTGATTGACCCAATCGTATTCGTGGAAAGAAGTCGCAACAATGCTAAGTTTTGAATTCGAAGTATCAGTCACTTCAAGTTCAGGTGCTGCGCTACTAGTGTTGCAAGCAGTTAAAATAGCCGCAGTAGAAAGAGTTAACGCTAATAATGTAAGTTTTTTCATAATAATTCTCCTAATATATTTCATTTTCGTTACATTCATCACATTTGCCATACAAAAAAGCAAGTGATGTGTTAATAGTAAAGTTATATTCGTCTTTCGCCATACCAGTTAGCATTTGCGATAAATGGCGATTAAGATGAAAGGTTTGGTCACAACTTTGACATTTTAGATGAATGATACCCTTGCAATTATCTTGGTCGACATATTGGTATAAGGCACCAGTTCGATTTTTCTCAAAAACCTTGCAAATTATACCTGCGTTTTCCATTTCTGTAAGATTTCTGTAAATAGCACTCATACTGATGCCAAATTTACTAATCTCGGCAAAAATATCTTGAACAGAAAAACTTTTGTGATTACCATTTTTAAAGAATTCGGTTAGAATTCGTCGCTGGTCTGTGTTGTATTTACTCATATAGCCTCCAATTTGCGAAACGTTCTTAAATTCATATTAATACAAAATTAACTCTTTGTCAATACTTTATTCATAGACTGTTGTTTTACAGTGTTTTTAAAGAATAATCTATTAAAACTAACGAGTTACCATTGGCTAACTTAAAACAGTATACCACATTGATTTGCAAATTGCAAGCTTTTTCTTTTAAAAAAATAAAATATATAATAATTTGTAAAGGTTACATTAAAATTCATAATTATGTACTTTTCGACAAAATTCGACTTTACTTTTCAAAGCTGACAAGTAGGTTTAGTAGTGTAAATTTTTTGTAACTTTATGCAATATTCATTGAAATTAGGTGTTGAAAAGTTGTATAATAGCTATATATAGTAGTATGTTCAAAGTAGTATGATTAGATGAAGTCGCAGTTTACTAAGGAGGAGAAATCAGTGAAAATAAAATGCAAATTAAAAGCAGTTATAACATTTTGTATAATTGTTTTAATGATACCGATTTTGCATATAAGCGCAAGTAATGAAACAAGAGTGATTAAAGTTGGGTATTTTGCAGGATATACAGATATCATAAACGATATAGATAGCCATGAATTTAAAGGTTATGGATATGAAGTCTTTAAAAAAATGAGCGAAATGAGCAATTTTGAGTTTGAATTTGTCCCAATTGAAGGGGATATTATTGAGGAGCTAGAAAATGGCACTGTTGATGTTGGTGGGCTGATAATAAGAAATGAAGAACGAGAACAAATATTATCATTTTCAGAGAGTGGATATAGCAAAAGCTTTGTAGCGTTAACCACAGACGACCATAGTATAAGTTATGCGGATTTTGAAAATCTAAATGGAAAAACTGTCGCAACTTATGAGGGGAATATAGGTCAACCACAATTAGACGAAATCTGTGAAGAATATGGTATTTCAGTCGAGTATGTATATGGTGCGATTGATAGCTATATGTATTTAGACACAGATTATTACATAACATTTTCTGAAACTAGCAAAGGTCATAATAGAAATAATATTTTGAATTTAGGCGTATATGACCTGCATCTAGCCTCGAGCCTTGAAAATGTAGAATTGATAGAAGAATTAGATAAGGTTTTCAGAGCTGTTGTAGCGACAGAGGGTAATTTCTTTTTAGAGCTAGACACAAAATATCTTGCAGACGACCTTGAATTAAACCATCGTTCGTTGACAGAAAATGAGAAAACTATTCTGAAGTCGCAAACATTGGTTGTGGGATATCTCGATGGATATCAGCCTATTTCATACACAAATGAGGATGGAGAGCCGTCTGGTGCTATGATAGACACTATGGATATGCTTGCCGAAGAATATGGATTTGAAGTGGAATACTACCCATATAGTGATGATGATATGCTAGCGCACGATAATTTTGATATCATTTTATCAATTTATGGTGATACAGAAGATGAACTGCATAATTATGAACCTACGGAAACATATCACACAATTAATGTTCATGCACAAATGTCGGAAGAGCTTTACAAAGCAATGATGGGTGACCCAGAGGAAATAACGCAAACACCTAAAATTGGTACGCTTAAATATATGTTTGTAGATTATGAACCTCTTACTGATAAATTTCCAGATAGCGAAATTATCTATTATAACGGGCTAGATGGTATATTAGACGCGTATAAAAATGGTGAAGTAGACATTGCGCTTTCTACCCAAACGGCATTATCTTTTGTTGAATTATATATGCAGGATACAGAGAGAGTTTCTGTTGGAACAGATGTGCAAATACCTGTGCATATTTTAATTTCAAAGGATATAGCAGGGCAATATGTGCCGATATTTAATGTAATGATTGACAAAATAGCAGAAACAGAGTATGAAAATATTCTGATTAATAACTCAAATGAAATTTTACCAGAAACAACGTGGGTTGATTTCATTTTAGATAATATGGTATACATAATCATCGGTGCAATTATGCTAGGGCTTATTTTTGTAATATATATTCTTGTGGGCGAGAAAAAGAAGAAAGCAGATATTACAAACGCATATAATAGCGATAAATTAACAGGATTTATGGCTATGCACAAGTTTAGAGGCGAGCTCGACAAGGTGCTTTTGGAAATTGAACCTAATAAATATGAGGTTATTTCATTTGACATCGATATGTTTAAAACGATTAACACGCATTATAGTCACGAAAGAGGTACAGAGGTAATCGTTGCAATTTCCGATGCACTAAAAGAAAGTTTTAAAAACACTTCGGCTAAACTCACAAGAAGAACTGCCGACCAATTCATTATTTTCCGCGAAATTAATGAGGGTGGCAGTATGGAAGAAATCTATAATACGAGTATTTTACCGAGCATTCAAAGCAAAATTGGCGAGAAATACAATATTGCACTTTCGTTTGGTGATTTTATAATCAATGCGAAAAAAGAAAAGTCATCTTCGGTGATAGGTAAAGCAGACAATGCAAGAACTTTGGGCAAAAACAAGCATGAAACCACTTTTGTAACATTCGATGCTGAGATGCAAAAGCAATACGACGATAAAATTAATATCACATTCCGTATGGAACAAGCGATGAAAGATCGTGAGTTCTATATTGTTTTCCAACCGAAAATTGACTTTAAAACGATGAAAATTAATGGTGCTGAGGCGCTTATGCGTTGGCAACCGAAATTTGGAGAGCCGATTTATCCAGAGGCATTTATACCAATTTTCGAACAAAATGGTTTTATTTTGGCATTAGATATGTATATTTTAGAAGAAGTTTGTAAATTTGTCAGAAAAAATGTGCGTAGAAATGTCCCTAGAATTTCTGTGAATATTTCAACATATTCTATACTCGAAGATTGCATTGAAGAAAAAATCAATGATATTATTGAAAAATATGAAATAGAACCTAGTGAAATTGAGTTTGAAATAGCAGAAAATACTGTTGTTAGAGATGAGAAAAAATTCATAGAACAGGTAAATAAAATCAAAGGACTAGGATTTATTATATCTATGGACGATTTTGGTGCCAACCTATCTTCGCTAAATAGATTAAGCGAAATTGATGCCGATATTTTAAAACTTGATAAAGTGTTCTTCGATGTTCGTGAAGGTTCTACGAAAAAGCTTAATAATACACGAGTAGTTGTGACCGATGTTATCAAAATGGCAAAACATTTAGAGATGACGGTAGTGGCTGAGGGTGTTGAAACTTTTTCACAAGCTTTATGGCTTAGAGGGATTGGTTGCGACTCGGCACAAGGATATTATTTTGAACGTCCTTTAGAAGAGAAAAAATTCTTAGAATTAATAGCAAGTTCACCAACGTATAATTTAAAACCTTAAAAAGAAAATGTATGTTTTATGAATAAAATTTAAAAGAAGGCTTGTTGTATTAAAGTAATATTTAACAAAATGTTTGTCAAGTTTTCTAAAAACTTGCTCCCTCCAACCGAGTAGGTTGGTCGCATTCGCAAATGCGAAACACTTTTTTGACAAATTTCCATAGTATATAGTGTGGAAAACTTGTTTTTCACAAGAAATTTATCAAAATCCAAAAGTGTGACATAGTCACAAAGTGTAGATTTTTATACAATATTTAAAGGGGTTGTCGCATTGCGACAGCCCCTTTTTGGTATATAATTTGTATAAAAAATTTTGAGGAAATAAAATGTGCCACATCTTTTGTATATAATGGAGAACATTGGGCAAAATTACTTGTTAGACTGGTTATTTTTCACAAAAAGACGCAAAAAAAGCCAAATGCATTGACATTTGGACATACTTGTGGTATAATATAGAACTGTATCGATAGTTTTAAATTTTAGTGTCTTTCTTCTATTAGAATACCACTTAAATTCAAAATTATCAATACTAAACTTAATAAAAACAAACACTAATCCGTGTGTGTCGTAAAAGAAGAAAGGTAGTGACAAGTGAATGGCTAAAGATGTTATGTTTGGCAGGACGAAGAGAAAAAGTTTCGCAAAAACCCCAGAAGCTTTAAGAATGCCAAATCTTATCGAAATTCAAAAAGAATCATACAGATGGTTCTTAGAGGAAGGTCTTCGTGAAGTTTTCAGAGATATGGTTCCAATTCGTGATAATAACGCGAGTGCTGACTCTGATGGCGAAGCAAAATGGAACTTAGAGCTTAGTTTTATTGACTACAAGCTTGAAGACAAAACAAAATACACTATTGCGCAATGTAAAGAAAGAGATGCTACTTATGCATCCCCTTTAAGAGTTCGCGTTAGACTTCGCAACAGAGAAAAAGACGAAATTAAAGAACATGATATTTTTATGGGTGAATTCCCTAAAATGACTGAATCAGGTACGTTTATCATAAACGGTGCTGAGCGTGTTATTATTTCGCAAATCGTTCGTTCTCCTGGTGTTTATTTCACAGAAGAACTGGACAAAACTGACAAAAAAATCTTTTCTTCTACAATTATTCCTTATCGTGGCGCATGGATTGAGTATGAAACTGATTCTAATGACGTTTTCTATGTTAGAATTGATAAAAACAGAAAAGTGCCAATCACTTCGTTTATCAGAAGTTTAGGCGTTGAAACTGACGCTGAAATCAAAGAACTTTTCGGTGAAAATGAAATCTTGCTTGCTACTTTAGCAAAAGATGCTGCAAAAACATCTGACGAAGCATTAATCGAAATGCATAAAAAATTACGTCCGGGTGAGCCTGCAACTGCTGATAGTGCAAAAAGACTTTTACAAAGCTTATTCTTTGATGCTAGACGTTATGATATTTCGGCTGTTGGTCGTTACAAATACAATAAAAAATTAGCTCTTTCAAGACGTATCGCTGGTAGAAAATTGCTAGAGATGATAGTAGACCCGCTAACAGGGGAAATTCTTTTCGACGAAGGCCATGTTTTAACTAGAGATGAGGCTCAACTTGTTGAGGACAAAGGTGTTGAAACTGCTGTTGTTGAAGGATTTGAAGGCAAGCCTTTCAAAGTTATTTCTTCAGGTATGGTTAATATCCAAAACTTCGTAAACTTCGACCCTAAAGAAACTTTAGGCACAAGAGAGCAAGTTCGTTTCAGCGTTTTACGCGAAATTTTAGAAAATACTGCTGAAGAAGATGTAGCTGATGAGTGTAAAAGAAGAATTGAAGAATTAGTTCCAAAACACATCCTTGTAAGTGAAATTATTGCATCAATCTCATACCTTATGAATCTTTCTGGTGGTGTTGGTGCTCCAGATGATATCGACCATTTAGGTAATAGACGTTTACGTTCAGTAGGTGAGTTATTACAAAACCAAATCCGTATAGGTTTTGCTAGAATGGAAAGAGTTATCAGAGAAAGAATGATTACTCAAGATTTAGAAAATGTTTCAGCGCCAGCGCTTATTAATGTGCGTCCTGTAACTGCTTCTATCAAAGAGTTCTTCGGTTCATCTCCACTTTCTCAATTCATGGATCAAACAAACCCACTTGCAGAACTTACGCATAAGCGTAGACTTTCGGCTTTAGGTCCTGGTGGTCTTTCGAGAGATAGAGCATCGTTTGAGGTTCGTGACGTTCACTATTCTCACTATGGTAGACTTTGCCCAATCGAAACACCAGAGGGTCCGAACATCGGTCTTATCAACTATTTAGGTACTTTTGGTCGTGTTAATGAATATGGTTTCATCGAAACTCCGTATTTAAAAATCGATAAAGAAACATACAAAGTTACAAACGAAATTATATATATGACAGCAGATATCGAAGATGCGTATATCACTTGTCAAGCAAATGAAAAACTTGACGAAAATGGTTGTCTTGCAAACAAACGTATCACAGCTCGTTTTAGAGATGAGATTATCGAAGTAGACCGTGAGCGTATTGACCTTATGGATATTTCTCCTCGTATGATGGTATCTGTTGCGACTGCAATGATTACATTACTTGAAAACGATGACGCCAAACGTGATCTTATTGGATCAAACATTCAAAGTCAAGCAGTTCCACTACTAAAAACAGAAGCACCTTATGTTGCTACTGGTATGGAGTATCGTGCAGCTGTTGACTCAGGAACTGTTCCACTAGCCGAGGGTGATGGTGTTGTAACTCGTGTTACAGCGAAAGAAATCACAATCGCTTACGATAATGGTGTGAAAAAAGCATACCCACTTATTAAATTCATCCGTTCAAACCAAGGTACTTGTATAAACCAACGTCCAATCGTAAATGTTGGCGACAGAGTGGTTGACGGTGATGTTATTGCCGACGGTCCATCTACTGACCAAGGTGAAATTTCTCTAGGTAAAAACGCATTAATCGCGTTTATGACTTGGGAAGGTTACAACTACGAGGATGCTATTCTTATGAATGAGCGTTTAGTGCGTGAAGATGTTTATACGTCTATCCATATCGAAGAATACGAAATGGAATCTCGTGACACAAAACTTGGACCTGAAGAAATCACTCGTGATATTCCAAACGTTGGTGAAGATGCACTTCGTGACCTTGACGAGCGTGGTATTATCCGTATCGGTGCTGAAGTTCGCTCTGGCGATATCTTAGTAGGTAAAGTAACGCCTAAAGGTGAAACTGAACTTACTGCTGAAGAAAGACTTCTTCGTGCAATTTTCGGTGAAAAAGCACGCGAAGTTCGTGATACTTCATTAAGAGTTCCTCATGGTGAATCAGGTATTATCGTAGACGTTAAAGAATTTACAAGAGAAGACGGTGGAGAATTATCTCCAGGCGTTAATAAAATTGTTCGTTGTTATATCGCTCAAAAGAGAAAAATCTCTGTTGGGGATAAAATGGCTGGACGACATTGTAACAAAGGTGTAATCTCTCGTATCATGCCAAGAGAAGATATGCCATTCTTACCAGACGGTACACCAGTTGATATCGTATTAAACCCACTTGGGGTACCTTCTCGTATGAACATCGGTCAGGTTTTAGAAGTGCATTTAGGTATGGCGGCTTCGGCTTTAGGTATCAAAATTGCAACTCCTGTATTCGATGGTGCAAAAGAGAAAGAAATTGAAGAGTTATTACTTGAAGCGGGACTTCGCCCTGATGGTAAAACTGAATTATATGATGGCAGAACTGGTGATAAATTCGACAACCCAGTAACAGTAGGCTATATGTACTACTTAAAACTTGCCCATCTTGTTGATGATAAAATCCATGCTCGTTCTACTGGACCGTACTCATTAGTTACGCAACAACCACTTGGTGGTAAAGCGCAATTTGGTGGTCAGCGTTTCGGAGAGATGGAAGTTTGGGCACTTGAGGCTTATGGTGCAGCTTATACTCTTCAAGAAATCTTAACTGTTAAATCCGATGACGTTGTTGGTCGTGTTCAAACTTACGAAGCAATCGTTAAAGGTCAAAACGTTCCAACTCCAGGTATTCCTGAATCATTCAAGGTACTTGTAAAAGAGTTACAATCATTAGGTTTAGACATCAATGTTTTAGATGAAGACGGTGAAGAAATCGACTTAGTTGAAAAAGACGAAGACGATAACGTTTACTCTAAAATAGTGACTGAAAACGAATTTGAACAAGTATCAGAAGGCGATGAAGCATTTGAAGCTAGTGGTTTCACTTTAGAAAATGCTGATGGCGAAGAAGACGACGACTTAGCATTTGTAGACGAAGAAGAAGATTTCGGCGAAGAAGATGCTTTTGGATTCGACGACGATACGGAAGATATGGATTAAGGAGGATTTATGGCATACAATACATTTGATGCAATTAAAATTGGTCTTGCATCTCCTGAAACGGTAAGGAATTGGTCTTTCGGTGAAGTTAAAAAGCCGGAAACTATCAACTATCGTACTCTAAAGCCTGAAAGAGAAGGCTTATTCTGCGAAAAAATCTTTGGTCCTACAAAAGACTGGGAATGTAACTGTGGAAAGTACAAAAAAGTTAGATATAAAGGCAAAGTCTGCGACCGTTGTGGTGTTGAGATTACAAAATCTAAAGTAAGACGTGAACGTATGGCTCATATCGAGCTTGCAGCTCCTGTGTCACATATTTGGTACTTTAAAGGAATTCCTTCAAGAATGGGTCTTCTTTTAGATATGTCACCAAGACTTTTAGAAAAAGTTTTATACTTTGCATCGTATATAGTAATAGATGGTGGAGATACTCCGCTAGTAACACGTCAAATTCTTACTGAAAGAGAATATGACGATATGAGAGAAAAATACGAAGACGACTTTAAAGCTGGCATGGGTGCCGAGGCAGTACGCGATATCTTAGCTGCAATCGACCTAGATAAGCTTTCAAAAGAACTTCGTGATGAACTTCGCGACGCTACTGGTCAAAAACGTATTCGTATCATTAAACGTTTAGAGTGTGTTGAAGCATTTAGACTTTCTGGAAATCGTCCTGAGTGGATGATTATGGAATCTGTTCCTGTAATCCCTCCAGAACTTCGTCCGATGGTTCAACTTGATGGTGGTAGATTTGCAACATCTGACTTAAATGATTTATATAGACGTGTAATAAACAGAAACAATCGTTTAAAAAGACTTTTAGACGAAGAACTTAAAGCTCCGGAAATCATTATCCGTAATGAAAAACGTATGCTTCAAGAGGCTGTTGATGCACTTATCGATAACGGTAGACGTGGTCGTCCTGTAACAGGCCCTAACAATAGAGCACTTAAATCACTTTCTGATATGCTTAAAGGTAAACAAGGTCGTTTCAGACAAAACTTACTTGGTAAACGTGTTGACTACTCTGGTCGTTCGGTAATCGTAGTAGGTCCTGACCTTAAAATCTACCAATGTGGTCTGCCAAAAGAAATGGCAATCGAGCTTTTCAAACCATTCGTTATGAAACGTCTAGTTGAAAAAGGCATCGCAAACAACATCCGTTCTGCGAAAAAAATGATTGAAAAAGCAAAAACAGAAGTTTGGGATTCTTTAGAAGAAGTAATCAAAGGTCACCCAGTTATGCTTAACCGTGCACCGACACTTCATAGACTTGGTATCCAAGCATTCGAACCTGTTTTAGTTGAAGGTCGTGCGCTAAAACTTCACCCACTTGTTTGTTCGGCGTTCAACGCTGACTTCGACGGTGACCAAATGGCTGTCCACGTTCCACTTTCAGCAGAAGCACAAGCAGAGGCAAGAATTTTAATGCTTTCTGCAAACAACTTATTAAAACCTCAAGACGGACGTCCTGTAACAGTTCCTTCGCAAGATATGATTTTAGGTGCATACTACCTAACTATCGACAACGAAGAAGAAGCAGGCGCTGGTAAAATATTTGCAAACTTTGACGAGGCTTTACTTGCTTATGATAAAGGTTTTGTTGGAATTCACGCACCTATCAAAGTAAGAATTGCTAAAGAAATCGATGGTGAAATGCAGTCGGCTATCGTTCCTGCGACAGTTGGACGTATTATTTTCAATCAACATATTCCTCAAGATTTAGGTTTTGTTGATAGAGAAGAAAAACCATTCGACCTTGAAATCATGTTTACTTGTGGTAAAAAAGAACTTGGTAAAATCATCGAAAAATGTATCAACCGTCATGGTTTCAGCGACACTGTTGTGGTACTTGATGATATCAAACGTCTAGGATTTAAGTATTCTACGCAAGGTTCTTTAACAGTATCAGTATCTGATATGAAAATTCCTAAAGAAAAATATGAATTCGTAGCTGAAGCAGAAGAAAAAGTTGCTAAAATTGATAAAATGTTCAAACGTGGTATGATTACTGACGATGAGCGTTATAGATTAGTTGTTGAAGAGTGGGATAAAACGATTAAACACGTTACAGAAGCTCTTCAAGCGAACATGGATAAATTCAACCCAATCCAAATGATGGCGCACTCAGGTGCGAGGGGTTCTATTAACCAAATCCGTCAGCTTGCCGGAATGCGTGGTCTTATGGCGAATACGTCTGGTAAGACAATCGAGATTCCAATCAAAGCAAACTTCCGTGAAGGGTTAACTGTACTTGAATACTTCATCTCTTCAAGGGGTGCGAGAAAAGGTCTTGCCGATACGGCTCTTCGTACAGCCGATTCAGGTTACCTAACTCGTCGTCTAGTTGACGTTTCTCAAGATGTTATCATTAGAGAATATGACTGTGCTACTACTGACGGTATTTATGTTGCCGACATTAAAGACGGAAACGCAGTTATCGAACCACTTATCGATAGAATTGTTGGACGTTTCTCAGTAGCTGATGTTCTTCATCCACAAACTGGTGCTCTAATCGTTTCTAAAGACGAAATGATAAATGACCTTAAAGCATCTGAAATTATCGATGCTGGCATCACAGAAATGCACATTCGCTCTGTACTTGAGTGTAAAGCGAAAAAAGGTGTTTGTACTAAATGTTACGGTGTTAACCTTGCATCTGGTAATCCTTGTGGCATGGGTGAGGCTGTTGGTATTATCGCCGCTCAATCAATCGGGGAGCCAGGAACACAGCTTACAATGCGTACGTTCCATACTGGTGGTATCGCCGGTAACGATATTACGCAAGGTCTTCCAAGGGTTGAGGAGCTATTTGAAGCAAGAAAACCTAAGAAAGTTGCAACACTTGCAGAAATTTCTGGTCGTGTTAAAATCGAAGAATCTAAGCGTATCACTCTTAAAAATATCAAAATCATCAACGACGCTACTGGTGAAGTTAAAGAATACCAACTTACAAACTCATCTGGTATTAAAGTACATGATGGTGATTATGTACAAAAAGGCGATGAGCTTTGTGAAGGTGCTTTATACCCACAAGATGTACTTCGTGTTAAATCTCCTGAGGCAGTTCATGCGTACCTAATCCAAGAGGTACAAAGAGTTTACCGTCAACAAGGGGTTGATATCAATGATAAACATATCGAGGTAATCGTTCGTCAAATGATGAGAAAAATCAGAATTTTAGATGCAGGTGACACTGAGCTTCTAGCTGATTCAGTTGTAGATATATTTGAACTTCGTGCTCAAAATGCTAGAATTGAAGATAGAATTGCAGCAGGCGAAATCGGTCTTAATATTGCAAAAGGCTATCCTACTCTTATGGGTATCACAAAAGCTTCTCTTGCAACTGATTCATTCTTATCAGCAGCATCATTCCAAGAAACTACTAAAGTTCTTACTGAAGCGGCTATTCGTGGTAAAGTTGACCCACTTATGGGACTTAAAGAAAACGTTATCATTGGTAAGCTAATTCCGGCAGGTTCTGGTCTTGAAATGTATCAAAAAGGCACTTATGAGCACACTGTTGATATGGACGCCGAAGCTAAAATCGAAGTTATTACAGAAGAAACTGAAATTACTTTCGAAAGCGAAGAAAAACCTATTGACTTTGATTAATAAATAGTGTATAATGTATTGGTGTGTGGTAGATTTTCTGCCACATGCCTTTATAATCTTGATATAATCATTTAACTCGAAAACACTACTGCTGTTTTCGCACAAATCGAAAAACGATTTGTAGCCACATTAATGTGGAATTAAGCGATTGAATGTCAGAATTCACGCAAAGTGCGTGATGGCAAGCCAAGCTTGCTTTATGAAAACACTTATGTTTTCATTTTAATTCTTGATATAAGGAAATCTTATATATATAATCTTAAACGAAGGAGGAAGAATATGCCAACTTTTAACCAACTTGTAAGACAGGGTAGAAAAGAGTCTGTTGTTAAATCAACTGCTCCTGCATTACAAAAAGGATTCAACTCTATCAGAAACGTATCTACTGATCAGAGTGCCCCACAAAAAAGAGGTGTTTGTACAACTGTTAAAACTATGACACCTAAAAAACCAAACTCGGCTCTTAGAAAAATGGCTAGGGTTCGTTTAACTAACGGAATGGAAGTTTCTGCTTACATCCCAGGTATCGGACATAACCTACAAGAGCATAGTGTTGTTTTAATTCGTGGTGGTAGAGTAAAAGACTTACCAGGGGTTCGTTACCATATCGTTCGTGGTGCTCTTGATACACAAGGCGTTAACGGAAGATTACAAGCCCGTTCTAAATACGGCGCGAAACGTCCGAAAGCCGGTAAGTAAAACATTGGACTAACACCGTAAGGTAGACATGTCCAAATTACTCAACATTAAAAGTATGCTTTGTCTTAGATTATATATATAATGATATAAAAATCTCAGGCAGGCAAAACAAAAGGCGAATTTCGTCTTTTGAGTACCGAAGAAATCAAAAATTTGAAGGAGGGAAGCAAAGTGCCAAGAAGAGGTTTTGTCCCAAAAAGGGACGTATTACCAGATCCTATGTACGGTTCAAAACTAGTTTCAAAACTAGTTAACAGCATTATGTATGATGGTAAAAAAGGCGTTGCTCAAAAAATCGTATACGATGCATTCGACATCATACGTGAAAAAACAGGTCGTGAACCACAAGAAGTGTTCACAGAGGCATTAGAAAATATCATGCCATCATTAGAAGTTAAAGCGAAAAGAGTTGGTGGTGCTACGTACCAAGTACCAATGGAAGTTCGCCCTGAAAGACGTCAAACATTAGGTTTAAGATGGTTATCAGGCTATTCTAGAAAACGTTCTGAAAAAACAATGAAAGAAAGACTTGCTAATGAAATCTTAGATGCTACTAACAACTTAGGTGCATCTGTGAAAAAACGTGAAGATACTCACAAAATGGCTGAAGCTAACAAAGCTTTCGCACATTACAGATTCTAATTTAATTCCGCTCATTTACTGAAAGGGAGTAAAAAAACATGGGAAGAAAATATCCTTTAGCTCTAACTCGTAATATCGGTATCATGGCTCACATCGATGCTGGTAAAACTACGACTACTGAGCGTATTCTTTTCTACACTGGTAGAAACTATAAAATCGGTGAGGTTCATGATGGCGGCGCTACTATGGACTGGATGGAACAAGAGCAAGAGCGCGGTATCACAATTACTTCTGCTGCTACTACTTGTGAATGGAACAAACACCGTATCAACATCATCGATACTCCAGGACACGTTGACTTCACAGTTGAAGTTGAGCGTTCTTTAAGAGTTCTTGATGGTTCTGTTACTGTATTTTGTGCAAAAGGTGGGGTTGAACCTCAATCTGAAACAGTTTGGAGACAAGCTGATAAGTACAAAGTACCAAGAATGGCTTATGTAAACAAAATGGACATCATGGGTGCTGACTTCTATAACGTTGTTAACATGATGAAAGACCGTTTAAAATGTAACGCTGTTCCAATCCAACTACCAATCGGCTTTGAAGATACTTTCAAAGGTATGGTTGATTTAGTTGAAATGAAAGCTTATATCTATTATGATGATTTAGGTCAAGATATCCGTGTTGAAGATATCCCAGCTGATATGCAAGACAAAGCCGAAGAATACAGAATGGCTTTAGTTGAAGCAGTAGCTGAAACTGATGAAACATTAATGGAAAAATACCTTGAAGGCGAAGATTTAACTATCGAAGAGCTTAAAGAAGGTATCAGAAAAGCAACACTTGCAGTTACAATGATTCCTGTAATGTGTGGTACTTCATATAAAAACAAAGGTGTTCAAAAATTACTTGACGCTGTTGTTGCTTATATGCCAGCTCCAACTGATATCCCTGACATCAAAGGTGTTAACCCTGATACAGGTGAAGAAGATTCAAGACCATCGTCTGATGACGCTCCATTCTCAGCTTTAGCGTTCAAAATCGCTACTGACCCTTACGTTGGTAAACTTTGTTTCTTTAGAGTATACTCTGGTTCTGTTAAAGCAGGTTCTCCAGTATTAAACTCTACTAAAGACAAAAACGAGCGTTTAGGTCGTATCCTACAAATGCATGCAAACTCAAGAGAAGACATTGATGTTGTTTACTCTGGTGATATCGCAGCCGCTGTTGGTTTCAAAAACACAACAACTGGTGACACTTTATGTGACGAGAAACACCCAGTAATCCTTGAATCAATGGAATTCCCTGAGCCAGTTATTTCTCTTGCTATCGAGCCAAGAACAAAAGCTGGTCAAGAAAAAATGGGTATTGCTTTAACTAAACTTGCAGAAGAGGATCCAACTTTCAAAACTTACACTGATGAAGAAACTGGACAAACTATCATCGCTGGTATGGGTGAGCTTCACCTTGAAATCATCGTTGACCGTATGTTAAGAGAATTCAAAGTTGAAGCTGATGTTGGTGAACCACAAGTTTCATACAAAGAAACAATCAAAGGTACTGCTGACGTTGACCACAAGTATTCTAAACAATCTGGTGGTAAAGGTCAATACGGTCACTGTAAAATTATCGTTGAACCAAACGAATCTGGTAAAGGTTACGAGTTCATCAATAAAATCACTGGTGGTTCTATTCCTAAGGAATACATCCCTCACGTTGATGCAGGTATCCGTGGTGCTATGACTGCTGGTATCCTTGCAGGTTACCAAGTTGTTGACGTTAAAGTTACACTTTACGATGGTTCTTACCATGACGTTGACTCATCTGAGATGGCGTTCAAAATGGCAGGTTCTATGGCTTTCAAAGAAGCTATGCGTAAAGCAACACCTGTTATCATGGAGCCAATCATGAAAGTTTCTGTTATCGTTCCTGATGATTATTTAGGTAACGTAATGGGTTCTATCAGCTCAAAACGTGGTCAAGTATTAGGTCAAGAATCTCGTCCTGGTGCTATCCAACTTGACGCTCACGTTCCACTTTCTGAAATGTTCGGATATGCTTCAGACCTTCGTTCTATGACTCAAGGTCGTGGTCAATATTCTATGGAACCTTCTCACTATATCGAAGTTCCTAAAAACATTGCAGAAAAAATTATGGATAATCGCACAAAATAATTAAAAAATCTATTGATTTTTTAAAATAAATATTATATAATAATCGTAAGTATTATTATATATCATAAAATCAGTAAAATATCATTAGTTTAGGCTAAGATTTAGTTTAAAAATTAGTCTAGACAATGCTATTCTGATGATATAATAAAATAACAATATAAACTTTTAGGAGGATTTTTAAAATGGCTAAAGCTAAATTTGAAAGAAATAAACCTCACGTTAACATTGGTACAATCGGCCACGTTGACCATGGTAAAACTTCTTTAACTGCTGCAATCACTAAAGTTCTTGCTTTACAAGGTAAAGCAGAATTCAGAGCATACGATCAAATCGATGGTGCTCCAGAAGAAAGAGAA
>CAYJLC010000002.1:74979-146682 GCA_964370735.1 uncultured Oscillospiraceae bacterium | reverse complement strand
TATTAGGTGTTAATATACAAGTTCATTTATTATGTTATAGATTAATAAATTGCTGTCTACATTTGCAAAGTTCTCTATGTTTTTAGACATTTCATCGAGTTTTTTTGTGTCATTTAAAAGTTTTATGCATTCATCAAACAAAATATCGCCTGTCGACTCATTTTCTGTAATGATGATACACGCATTTTCTTTTTCTAGTAGTCTTGCATTTTTTTCTTGATGATTTTCTGCAACAAAAGGCGAAGGCACAATTATCGCAGGTTTTTTCATAATCGCAAGCTCTTTTAAGGTTGATGCACCAGCTCGACATAAAACCACATCTGCTGCTGCAAGCGTTATCCCCATATCATAAATATATTCGCGAATATCGCTTTTTGAATTCACCGTTTGGCTAGAAAACCAAGGAAAGCTTGCCTTTCCAGTTGCGTGGATATGATGAAACTCGTCGTCAAGCCTATTGCAAAAATCGACCATTTTTTCATTCATGAATTTTGCACCAACCGAACCCCAAACCGATAAAACCACTTTCTTCCCTAAAAGACCTAGCTTTTCTTTCGCGACGTCTTTATCAATATATGTAAAGTCGTCTTTCGTCGGAGCGCCAGTCACTAAAACCTTATCTAAAACTCTTTTATCGAAATATTTTTCTGTTTCTTTAAAAGCAAGAAGCACTTTATCACTTCTTTTAGATAAAACTTTAGTAGCAACACCTGCCACGAAATTCACCTCAAGCACAATTGTTTTTACACCCATCTTTGTGCCAGCATAGGTCATAGGAAAGCTAACATAACCACCAAGACCTATTATTATATCCGGTTTGAACCTTTTAATTATCTTTTTGCAATCACCCACTGAATTTAGTGCAGTAAATGCTCTTTTTGTATTTTTTATGATATTTTTTGGTGATACAGAGCGTTTTAGTCCATAGACTTTTATGCTTTCAAAAGAAATTCCTTCTTTTTCTGCCAATTTTTTCTCTATACCATTCTCAGTTCCTACAAACAAAATTTCTGTATCTGGGTGCTTGTTTAGATAATACTTTGCAATAGCAATACCAGGGTTTACATGCCCTGCTGTGCCACCACCTGTAATAATAATTCTCATCTAACTCCCCCTGCCCTGCCTTGAAATATTAAGCAAAATTCCTATTTCTGCTATCTGCAAAACCAATGCTGTTCCACCATAACTAAAAAACGGAAGCGATGCCCCTGTTACTGGAAAAATACCAGTCGCTACGAATATATTGATTATCGCTTGCACTGCGATTTTTGTACCGATGCCAACTGCAAAAAGCATTCCAAATTTATCTTTTGCAGATAATGCTATCGTGAAAACTTTAAAGATAAATACTGCAAAAAGCAATACCACAAAACAGCCACCGATAAAACCTAATTCTTCGCAAATTGCCGAAAAAATAAAGTCGTTATGTGCTTCTGAAAGGTAGAGTTGTTTTTGTTTCCCTTGACCAAAGCCAAGTCCAAAAAGTCCTCCTGACCCTATCGCAATAAAAGATTGGCTACCTTGCCAACCACTATTTAAGTAATCTGAAAATGGGTCGAACCAAATCTCAATTCTTCTCATCGCATGTGGGAATACAAATAAATATCCAATACCACCGATAACGCTCGCAATACCCATTATAACTAGATATCTAAGCTTTGTACCAGCGACAAAAACAATCGCAATTCCTGTTACACCTATAATTATTGTTACAGATAAATGCGGTTGAAGTCCTGTAAACCCTGCTATTCCTCCGATTAGAAGGATATATTTTAGAAATCCTTTAAGTGTAGCAATTTCTTTTTGATTTTGCACACATAAAGTTGCAAATAATAAAATTATCGCAATTTTCGCAATTTCTGATGGTTGGAATTGCAAAACCCCAATATCTAACCATCTTTTCGCATCATTTCTAGTTACACCAATAAAATGAACTAATATTAGCATAATTACTGAAGCCCCATATCCTAACCATGCAAATCTCGCCCAGAAATGATAGTCAATTCTACTAATGACAAGCATAATCACTATCCCTATTATTGCAAAAATTGCTTGGTCTACAACAAAGCTATAAGGGTGCCCTACTGTTTTAATGCTTAAAGGTGTACTCGCAGAAAACATCATGATAAGTCCTACACCTATCAACACAAAGGTTAATACTATAAGCGAGGTATCTTCTTTTTTTACTATCTTTTTTTTCATATTAACCCTCTCTTTCATTTTTTTAGTAGTTTGCACCTAAACCAAATTTATAAGCTACAATACACATCAGTGCAGTTACTAAAGTAAATGTAAAGCAAAGTTGCTTTTCACTCATGCCTAACATCTCAAAATGATGATGAATTGGCGCCATTTTGAACAATCTTTTACCTTTTGTCGCTTTAAAATAAGTAACCTGTAAAATTACCGATAATGCTTCTATGATATAAATTATTCCAACAGGAATTAGAATAAGTGGTATATTGAGTGCTAGCGCCATTGATACTACTGCCCCTCCTAAAAATAGCGAACCTGTATCCCCCATGAAAACTTTTGCTGGGTTAAAATTGAAAATCAAAAACCCAATTAGTCCGCCAAGAAGTGCCATTGCAAATACTAAAACATGTGTGTTGCCTTGTGCCGCTGCTGTAAAAATAAAGAAAATACACACAGGAATTGTAACAGATGTTGCCAGTCCATCTATTCCGTCTGTTAAGTTCACAGCGTTCGTAGTACCTACTACCACGAAACTTGCAAACAGCAAGAAAATTATCCAAGGAATTTCAATTTGCATATCGATAAAAGGCACATAAATATTAGGCACAATCATTCCTATATTTCTTAAACCTATCACGAAAACTAACGATGCTACAATTTGCAGAGCTAGTTTTTGCAATGCTGTAAGTCCTAAATTTTGCTTTTTTGCTACTTTCGTATAGTCGTCGACAAACCCGATTATACCGAAAATTAAGCTGAACGCTGGAATTGCAATATAATGCAGTATCGAAGATGGTTCGCTAATAGTTGAAATCAAAACTGATACTAAAACCGTTGGAATTATAAATATAAAACCACCCATTGTCGGTGTATATTGCTTATTTAAGTGCCACTTTGGTCCTTCTTCTAAAATCTTCTGCCCAAATTTTAATTTTCTAAGATGATTTATTGTAGGCATTGCAATTATTACTGAAATCAAAAATGACACCACTAAATAACTATATATCATAACAAACATAAACTTCCCTCTTCTTACCCTTTAATATATTTAATAACATCTTCCATTTTTGTAAAACGACTTCCTTTAACTAATACTGCCGAATTCGGGTTTAGTTTTGGTTTAATTGTTTTTGCGATGTCTTCTTTGCTATTAAAAAGTATTGCATTTTTCAGTTCTAGACCTTCCCACTCGCTACCATATAAATAAATATTATCTGATATTTTTTGGGCATAAGCTAAAACTTGCTTATGTGCATCTTTTGAAAACGCACCAAGTTCTCCCATTTGACCTAAAATTATGTGTTTTTCTGGTTCATTTAAGTATTTAATAAGGTCGATTGCAGCACACATAGCGTCTGGGCTAGATGCATTATAGCAATCTTCAATTACTTTGAATCCATTGTAAATATACATATTTTGACGCATATCAGCGTTTTTAAATTCAAGTAACCCTTGTTTAATTTGCTCTTTTGTCGCACCTAAAGAAAGGCATGTAGCCATTGCAGCAAGTGCATTATAGACATTATGTGTACCAGGCGTGTTTATGATTATTTCATTTTTTTGACCATAAATCGAACAGTCAAAAATAGTTCTATCGTGCAAATTTTTGATATTGCTTGCCTTAATATTTAAGTTTTCACCTGTAATTCCGTAATAAATTATATCTATATCTGTTTTAACATTACGCAAAAGTGGCTCATCGCCATTAAGTACGATTGTATCTTTTGTACCTTTTAATATATCTAATTTTTCACGCGCAATTTCTTCTCTTGAGCCTAAAAATTCGATATGCGACATACAAATATTCGTTATAACCGACACATTTGGTTTTACAAGCTTCGCAAGTGGCTCGATTTCTCCTCTAACACTCATTCCTAACTCAAAAACACCGTATTCGTGCTTTTTAGTCAAGTTTAATACAGTAAGTGGCGTGCCTATATGATTATTCAAATTACCTTCATTTTTAAGCGATTTACCCATTTTGCATAAAATGCTGTAAATCATTTCTTTTGTCGTAGTTTTTCCTACACTACCAGTGACTGCAACAGCTTTTAAGTCTGTAAACTTATCACGATAGCCATTTGCAAGGTCTAAAAGCGCCTTGTTTGTGTCTTTAACTTTTATTGATGACGCATTTATGATATCTCTATCCGTCAAAACTGCCATCGCACGATTTTCGATTGCCTTTAAAGCGAAGTCATTTCCATCGAAATTTTCCCCTTTTATTCCGATAAAAAGACACTCGTCTGTAATTTTCCTTGAGTCTATTGATACACTTGAAATAAGTGCACTACCCTTTCTCTCTCCGCCAGTATATCTTTCAATATCTGCTAATGTAATCTTTTCCACACTAAATACCTCATTTTTTATAATCTGCAATAATTTCACGTTCGTCAAAATGATTTTTCACACCACTTATCTCTTGATATGTTTCATGTCCTTTTCCCATTAAAACAATGACATCATCTTTTTTCGCATGCGACAACGCATAATGTATTGCGCGCTTTCTATCTGTAATAATTTTATAATTTGCATTTTCCTCAAAAAGTCCGTAAACTATGTCGCAAATAATAGAAAGTGGATCTTCTGTTCTTGGATTATCCGATGTAATAATTAAAACATCGGAATATTTACTTGCAGCTTTTGCCATTAGTGGTCGTTTTTCTTTATCTCTATCGCCACCTGCACCAAAAACCGTAATAATCCTACCTTTTGCAAAGTCTTTTACAGTTTTAAGTATATTAAGCACACCATCTGGTGAATGTGCATAATCAATTATCACTGTAAATTCATCTGAAAAAGGAACAATTTCTGCGCGACCTTTTACTCCCTTTGCATCTTTTAAAGCATTCCCTATTGAAGAAATGTTTAAACCGATACTAAGGCAAACTCCTATTGCCGTAAGCGCGTTATATACACTAAATCTTCCTGGAATAGATATTTCTATCTGCTCACATTCATTCATATATAACGCGTCAAACTGCACTTTATCTGCAAATAACTTAACATTTTTCGCCTGCAAATCGGCTTTTTCATTTTCTATACCGAATGTCAAAACTTTGCCTTTTGAATTTTCTATCATAATTTCAGCGTATTTATCGTCTAAATTTATGACACTTTTTTTGCATTTTTCGAATAATTTTGACTTGGCTTTTGCATATTCGTCCATAGTCTTATGAAAATCTAAATGGTCGCGACTGATATTTGTATATGCACCGATTATGAAATCAATTTCCGAAACCCTATCTAAAGACAAGGCGTGCGAAGAAACTTCCATAACACAAAAAGTGATACCAATATCTAGCATTTCACGAAACATTTTATGGACTATAAGTGCATCTTCTGTCGTTCTTTCTGCATCTATGCACTTTTTCCCTATTGTGTTTTGATTTGTACCAATAAGACCAGTTTTATATGCGTTCTTTTCTAAAATATGCTTTACGAGATATGTTGTTGTTGTTTTTCATTTGTTCCTGTCACACCAATAATAAACATACTATTTGATGGATTTTTGTAAAAATTCGAGGCAATTTTTGCCTTTGCTTTTCTAACATCTGAAACTTTAATAAACGGAATGTCTAGGCTTAAATCAATATCTGTCAAAATGGCTTTTGCACCTTTTTCAATTGATTCTAAAATAAAATCATTACCATTATATTTATCGCCACAAATTGCAATAAATAAAGTATTTTCCTCAATATTTTTTGAACAATCTGAAATAAAGTCTATTTCCACATTTGTTTGAACATTAATTTCTAAATAGTCTAAACCTTTCAAAACATCTCGAAGTAGCATAAAAAACACCCCTAATCTGATATGCTTGACGAATCAATAAACTGACCCGTAACAACTGTTCCAATACTTACTTTGTTTCCAGCTTGAGGGAATTGTGATGCACCAATTGTACTAGTACCTCCCGAAATCCTTGCTGATGTTCCTGTAATTTCTAAAAACAGTCCTTCATTTTCGAGTATTCTTTTTGCTTGTGACGGTGAAAGCCCAGTAATATCTGGAATTTCAACATCTTCTGTTGGTTTTTCTTCTCCTAAGTATACAATCATTGTAGCCGATGATGGAACTCTACTTCCTGCTGCTGGTACTTGATCTGTAACAGTATCGCCAGAACCTACTACTCTATAACTTAGATTTTGGTTTTTAAGCTCGTTTTCTACTTCGTCTATTGTATCTCCAATTAAATTCGGTGTAATGGCACTAATTGTTGCAAGCTCTTCTTCTGTATAAGTCGGCTCGATACCAACATAAGGTAAAATATCCGACATAATTCTTGCAACGATTGGCGCTGCCACTGTACCACCATAAATATATCCAGCTTGTGGTTCATCAACCGATACTAATACTGCATATTTTGGGTCATCGATAGGCGCTACACCTATAAATGATGAAATATAGTAATTTTCGCCTGTTTCAAGTGTTTTTGAAACTTTCTCTGATGTCGACGATTTACCACCAATTTGGTAACCTTTAACATAAGCATTCTTACCACCACCTATCGAAACCGTAGACTCCATAGCCTCTCTCATAAATTCCGAAGTTTCGGCAGAAATAACTTGTTTTTTAGGTTCTGTAACCGTTTGTTCGATAATTCTTCCTTCGCTGTCAATTACTTCTTTAACAACATGTGGTGTTACCATATATCCGTCGTTCGCAATTGCCGAAACTGCTGTAATAAGTTGAAGTGGTGTAACTTGGAAAGTTTGACCGAAAGAAGATGTTGCAAGCTCTACTTCGTTGAAATTGCTCTCTAAATGGAAAATACCACTAGTTTCACCCGGTAAATCTATACCTGTTTCTTCTTCAAACCCAAAAAGCTCATAATATTCTAAGAATATTTCACTTCCCATTTTGTCTGCAATATCCATCATAGCAGGGTTGCATGAATTTTCAATCGTTTGCATAAGTGTTTGTGTTCCATGTCCTTCTTCTTTATGACATGAAATTCTTCTTCCTGCTACTACGGAGTATCCATTACAAGTATATGTATAATTTTCATCAATTATATCTTCTTCTAGCGCTGTCGACACTGTAAATAATTTAAAAATCGAACCGGGCTCAAACGAATCTACAACAGGTTTATTTCTCCACATTTGACGAAGATATTCGCTTTCATCAAATTCTTCCGTCTCGCCGTCTTCGTCTACTTCACCTTCAAACTCGGCTTCTGCCTCTGCTATTATTTCTAAAAGCATTTCGTCTTCAATTTCAAACGGTGAGTTAGGGTCGTAGTTTGGCGTGTTTGCTATCGCTAATATTTCACCAGTTTCAATGTCCATTATTATACCTGAAACCCCTAAAAGAGGGTCGTTGTCTGCTTGTGCAATTTCAAGATGCTTTTCTAGGTAATATTGAATAACTTCGTCTATCGTTAGCACTAAGCTATTTCCGTCTTTTGGCTCGATTAACTCATCATAACCAAAACCAACTTCGTTTCCAGCAGCATCTCTTGCAGAAATTATTCTACCCGGTGTTCCACTAAGTACATCGTCATAATACCACTCAATCCCCTCAAGCCCTGTACCATCTACACCTGTAAATCCGATAAGATTCGACGCAAGACTCGCCTCTGGGTAATATCTTTTTACATCAGGCGATATTATTATTCCACTGATAGCATCATACTCATTTGTAGGGTCAAGTGGGTCGACTGGGTCATTTATAAATGCTCGAACAGCCTCTGACTCAATATTTGTGACATCACGCTTTATAGTTTCGTACATAGTATCTTTTTCAAGCTTTTCTAAAACATAATCTGCATCTAAATCTAGTATTTCTGCCAAACTTTCTGCAACAAAAGGCAGATTTTCGTTTTGTTTTCTCATAAGAGTTGGGTCGACATTTATTTGCTCTAAATCAGCAGAAACTGCAAGTTCATTTAGATTTCTATCGTAAATATTTCCCCTCTCAGCAGGAATTATTATATCTCGTGTCTGCTGTTCTAATGCCTTTGTTGAGTAAAAATCATACATATAAACCTGTTTATATGCAAGGCTTGCAGGCACGAAAATCATTAAGCATACTAAAAACGAAATCACCATAAATTGTATTCGTTTCACCATGGATTTATTCGGTAATTTACTGTTTTTTATGACAAGCACCTCCTTAATTACGAAGAAAAGAGTAAAGTAAACTTTACCCTTATATCATTGTATTATTTTTTTAGTCTATATATTCCACATTTTCATTTTCGACATTTGAAAACATTGAAAGTACATTATTATCTTTTTTAATTTCAATTTTATCATCATTTTGAATATTTACATATTCTATTTGAGATTTATCAACTTTTGACATTTCAAGAACATTTATCGCATATTCTTCAACAACACCTAAATTAAGCATATTTTCAACTTCGGCAGTTAAAGCTACCTCTGTCCCTTGAAGTTTTGCAATATCTTCTGTCAGCGTCGCAGTTTGATTAGATAACACTGTTAAATTCGAATATGCACTTACTAGTAAAAAAGCACATCCTAATATGCCTATAACAAGCATGGTATTCGCTAGTATATACCTTCTAGGATTGCGTTTACTGTTTATTACACGTTTTTGTTTTTTTGCTACTTCTCTTGATGGATTTGTAACAACTTGTTGTTTTCTTGCTAGATTTCCTCGTGTTTGCACCTTAAATCAACTCCTAAATTTTTTCAATAATCCTTAATTTCGCACTTCTCGCCCTTGGGTTTTCCTCTATTTCTTCATCAGAAGGAATTATCGGTTTTCTAGAGATAAGTTTCACATTTTCTTTATTTCCACAGATACAAACTGGGAATTTTTTAGAACATGTGCAACCTGTTGCGTTTTCATTAAAAATGTTTTTAACAATTCTGTCTTCGAGTGAATGGAAAGTAATTACACACAGTCTTCCACCAGGGTTTAAACTGTCTATTGCTTTTTGCATTGCAACTTCAACACTCGTAAGTTCATCGTTTACAGCAATTCTGATTGCTTGAAATGTCTTTTTAGCAGGATGTCCTTTTGCGCGTTTCACTTTTTCTGGTAATGCAGATTTTATAACTTCAACCAACTCAAAACTTGTTTCAATCGGTCTGTTTTTCACGATTTGCGAGGCGATTTTTCTTGCAAATTTATCTTCGCCATATCTAAAAATAATCTTCGATATTTCAACTTCATCCCACTCATTAACTATTTCATAAGCGGATAAAGTTTGGTCCCTGTCCATTCTCATATCAAGCCTTGCATCTTGCATATAAGAAAACCCTCGCGACGCATCGTCTAACTGCGGAGAGGAAACCCCTAAATCAAACATAATTCCGTCTACTTTTTCAAAACCAGAACTTTTTATAGCCTCATCGATATTTCTAAAGTCATTTTTTACTAAAATAACCCTATCTATAAACGGCGCTAGCCTGACTTTCGCATTATTTATAGCATTTATATCTCTGTCAATCGATATTAGTTTGCCATCTTTTATTTTTTCTGCTATGTGGTACGAATGCCCTGCCCCACCTAAAGTTCCGTCGACATAAATTTTGTCTGGCGAAATATTAAGCCCCTCAATGCATTCATTTAGCAAAATTGATACATGTTTAAATTCCATAATTAAAACCCTAATTCTTCCATTGCAATTTCAATACTTTCAGATGTAATATTGTTGTTGTATTCTTCCCATCTTTGCGTGTCCCAAATCTCAACGCGTTCTGAAACACCAATGATTGTAACACTTTTAGTTAAACTTGCGTATTTTCGTAAATTTGCAGAAATTAGTATTCGTCCTTGGGAATCGAGCTCGCAATCAGTTGCACTTGACATATAAAATCTTTGCAAATCACGAGATTTTGCTAGTGGTAAAGCTTTGATTTTATCCTCTAAAACCTTCCATGAGTCTAAAGGATATGCAAAAAGGCAATTGTCTAAACCTTTTGTGACAACAAAATTTTCGCCTAAATCATCGCGAAGTTTCGCAGGAACAATAAGTCGCCCCTTCGAGTCTATCGAGTGTAAATATTCACCTTTCAAAGGAACACCCCCACACAATCCTCCACAATCCACCACTTTCTTATAATTTATTATATTATATTCATTAGGAAATTGCAAGCATTTTTTTAATAAAAGCAAAAAAATTACACATTTCCTAATTAAAAGAAGTGTGTAATTGAGATTTAATATCGTTAAGGTTGCTTTTTCGACAATTTTTGCAATTCAATATTTCTTAAAATTGGTTTTGTTCCACGAAAGGTAAATGCTCTTTCTGGGTATTTTTCATTAAATTCTTTGCGCGAAAGCCCTGAAATTTCTTCTTCTTCTAAAAAATAAATAAGATTTTCAGAAAAAAATGGATTTTCAGTCTTTTTTGCTTTTTTGTTCATAGGGCAAACGTCTAGGCAAATATCGCACCCCCAGATAAAATCTGAATTTGCAATCATTTTTTCGTCTATATCGCTTGAGTTTTTCTGCGTCTGTTCAGACAAGCATTTGCTAAAATCCATATTATCAAGCGCCCTTGATGGGCAATTTTTAACACATAAACCACAATTTATGCATTTTTTCGGTTCTTTTTTCTCAAATTCTATCTCGGCATCGGTCGCAATTATCCCAATAAATACGTACCCACCATATTCTTTATCAAAAATTAAACCCTGTCTGCCTAAAATCCCAGCACCACTTTTATAGGCAATTTGAACTTCATCAATGGGTGAATTGTCACAAAAAGCGTAAAATTCATTATCTGGGAACTTTTTCTTTAGTTTCAAGATATCTTTTTCAAGTTCATTTTTCACCACAATATGATAGTCTTTTCCTCTAGCATATTTTGAAATATTACCTAAATTGTTATTAACAAAGTACGGAAAAAGCCTTACAATAAATGTTTTCGGCGATTTAATATACTCAAAAAGTTTCTCATTTTTAATTTTCACATCTTGAATATTTACAAAGTACATTTTTCCCCCTACGCAAATAAACAAAGGCTTATCGCCATTACAATCATACCTAAAATAATACCAAAAAGTGAATTTTTTCGCCCTCCGAATTGCTCTGCCGACGGCAAAAGTTCTGAAAACGAAATATACACCATTATCCCTGCAACAAAAGCGAACAACACTCCGTAGATATTTTCATCAATAAATTTAAAAAACACAAAATACCCAATTAACGCGCCTATTGGTTCTGCTAAACCAGATAAAGTCGCTAAAACCAACGCTTTAACCTTACTTTTTGTTGCATAATAAACTGGAATAGCTACGCTGATTCCCTCAGGTATATTATGAATCGCTATCGCAAAGAATATTGGTAAAGCCGCTGCGGGCTCGTATAGTGCTGTCGAAAATGTAGCAAGTCCCTCTGGGAAATTATGAATTGCAATTGCTGTTGCAGTCATTATCCCCATTCTCATAAGTTTATCTTCACTTTGTGACGAAATTGGTTCTGGAATTAAAAAATCTATCAAAATAATCACAAAAATTCCTGCAAAAAATGCAATTGTTGCAAATATCAGACCGTATTTATCTGAAAATTCCATCGACAGCGAATTTTTCCCTTTTGCGAAAATTTCAATCATTGACACATAAATCATAATTCCTGCCGAAAACCCTAAACTTTTCGATAGAAATTCGTTGCTCGGTTTTTTATATAGCGCGATTAAGCCACCCAAACCAGTTGCAAGTCCTGCAAAAATCGTGAGTGACAACGCATACCAAAAGTTTTCCATTATTATCTCCTAACATAGTTTTCTCTATATACTATGCTAAAAGACGCTATTTTGTAATTTTATTTTATAAAATCTGATACTTTCTGAAAAATCTCATTTGAAATCTCTTCTAAACTGCGATTTCCGTCTATAAAAATGATATTTTCTTCATTTTCCAGTTTCTTAAAATATTTAATATAATTATTATATACCGAAGTTAATTTTTGTTCATTTTCGAAAATTTCAGTGCTATCACGATTTTCGTTTATTCGTTTTAACGCCGTTTTCACATCAACATCAATGAAAATATGCAAATCTGGCTTTAAAATTTCGCGTGCTTTTCTATTTATTTCTATAACAAAGTCGTCTTCTGTGCCTTGATATGCAAAAGACGAGAAATAATTTCTGTCACAAACAATGATTTCTGAACGGTTATATCGCTCGAGTAGCCCATCTTTTTTTAATAGATGATTTAATCTGTCACTTGCAAATAATGTTGCTAAAACCAAATTATCTGCCTCGTATTCGCCTATTAAATATTTGCGAAGCAAGCTACCAATTTCATCTTTAGTAGGCTGAAAAGTCTTGTGAACTGAATATTTTTCTGCTAATTTAGCACAAAGTAACTCACATTGTGTTGATTTTCCACTACCATCAATACCCTCAAGTACGATAAACTTCCCTTTATTCATTATAACCACTCCTTTTCAACTTACTCATACTATCACATTTTCGAAAATTTTTCAATCTTTTTTTGTTCATAATTTGTTAAATTTCTTGACTTTGTTAAAAAATTAATGTAAAATCATTATAGTATGTAATTTTAGGAGGTGGCTTTTGAACTTTAAACTTCGCATTTTCAAAAAAATCCCTGCATTTATGCTTATTTTATCGATTTTATCTCTAATATCCGCATGTAATTCTAATGGTGCTTCTCAAATCGAAGAGACTGCAAAACAAGACGAAGAAATTATTACTCCAGATATTCCTGATAAAACAGATGTTTCGCTTGATGAAACTCCAGAAATAGTTGAGCCTGTTTTAGAAACTTTAGGCGCTCAGCAAAAAATCGAGCTGAGTACCATAGATTTATCAACCGATGGCATTGACTTTGCCGACCCGAATTTCACTTTAGATGGACTTTTTGACCGAATTATCTTAGATGAAACAGAAGATGCTACCGACGAATACCTAAGCAAAATTGTTTTTGTCGGCGAATCTACTACTTTTGGACTGAAACACTATGGTTCACTGCCAGAAGGAACTGAAACTAAGCATGTTTGGACACCAAAAAGTGGAACTTTGATGCTTACAAATGCAAATTCTGACATTGGTGCTGTCAATGTATATAACCCAAACACTGGCGCTAATGAAGATATGCTAATAAAAGATGCAGTTTCTTTGTACAAGCCAGAATATTTAGTGATAACTTTAGGATTAAACGGTGTTTCTTATGTAGATTCAAACCCAGAATACTATATAAACGCTTATATAACACTTATAAACTCGATAATTGATGCTTCGCCAGACACAAAAATTATGGTTCAATCGGTTTTCCCTGTTGCAAACAGCTATAAACACATTGAATCTATCTCAAACGAACGTTTGAATAAGGCAAATTACTATTTTGCAAAAATGTGCGACGCTATGAATGTTAGATTTCTAAATTCGGCACCTATTTTCAAAACAGAAGATGGTTCTATGCATGAAGATTATCACAATGGCGACGGACTTCATTTAGCTCCAAACACTCTTGCAAGCGAGCTTGATTATATCAAAACACATAAGTATAACTAAGGACTACAATATGAAAAAACTATTATTGATACTTGGATTTTTATTTCTCTTATCTGGTTGCACTAGCGAAGAAAATGTCAGAAATGACCTCTCTGCAACCGAGCTTTTTGATGAAATAATAGAACATTCTGGCATGGATGCATCCAGCCTAACACTTACCGATGAATTCATCGCAAGAAATGAAAGCTTAAACGGACTAGACTTCGAAAATGTTGAAAATTTTGTTACTTATAGTAACGCTTTATCAACCGAAATTCGCTCAATCATTATTATAAAGGTACTTTCAGACGCAGATACAGTCTATGAAAGTGCAAAAACTGCTTTAAATAACTCTAAAGAATCTTTACAAACATTTGCTGATTATTTCCCTGAAGAATACGAAAAAATCGAAAACGCAGAAGTTATTCGAAAAGGAAATTACATAGCAACTTTAATTTTAAGTGATGATGACAAAGAATTATTTAAAACATCATTTGACGAAATACTACATGACAAATAAGGAGAAATTATGGAAAGAAATAAGCGTAAATGTCAACGACCATTGTTTGCAGTAGGCGTGTTTTTATTAGTTTTGGCTGCAGTTTACTTTGCAGGATACGAATTAGGCCAATTAATTTCAAATTTTAACGTAATCTAAAAAAAAGACAGGTTTTAAAACCTGTCTTTTTTATTCGTCTTCTTTATTTTCTCTTATAGCAATTTTAGGTGCATCTGAATAATAATCACTAGTTTGAGAGGATAGATTTTTCCTTTTAAGTCTACTTTCTGCATATTCTTTTATAAAATAATAAATTACAGCAAAGGTTGGAACTCCGAGAACCATTCCCCAAAATCCAAATAATCCCCCACCAACTAATATTGATACAAGAACCCAAAAGCTAGATATACCAGTGGTATCCCCTAAAATTTTAGGGCCGATAATATTTCCATCAACTTGTTGCAACACTAAAATAAAAATTAAGAAATAGAAACATTGCATAGGGTCGACAAGCAAAATCAAAAATGCCGACGGAATTGCTCCAATAAATGGACCGAAATATGGTATTACATTCGTAACACCCACAATAACGCTCACTAATAATGCATAAGGCATATTTACAATAGATGTAAATATAAAGCATATTGTTCCAATTATTATCGAATCGATAATTTTTCCTACTATAAAACCAGAGAAAATTTTATGCGCAACTCCAACTTTTTCAATTAAGAGTTTTGCATTTTCTGGCTTAAATAGTGCATAACTTAATTTTCTAAACTGCGCTAAAAACATATCTTTGCTATACAAAACATACACACAAACAGAAATCGCCACCACTGTGTTTATAGCAACTCTAGTAATTGTGACAGCACCTTCTGTTACCGTTCCTAAAATCGATGTTACTTGTGGCAAAACATATTCATTAACCACATCTCCAACGCTTGCATACAAAGTATCAAGCCAAGTAGTTAAGTCACCTGCAAGGTCTGGATATTGTTCGAAAATTGCATTAATCATCGGAATTAAATCATATTGCACTCTATCAGGCACTGTGTCAATCAAAACTAACACTGTCGACCAAATTTCTGGAATGATGACACTAAACAGTCCTACTACGGCAACAAGTGCTATAAACATTGTGATAAGAGTACTAATTCGTTTGGAATTTTTATATAATTTTTCTTTTTTAAGTGTTTTTGTGACAAAAGAATTATATATCTTCTTCTGAAATAAATTGAATACTGGTGATAATATATATGCAATTACAAGCCCCATTAAAATCGGAGATGCAATCGATAGAATAACTTGCAACCAATTTAGTACCAGTGCGTATTGTGTTACCACAAAATAGAATAAAATAACACCACAAATCAAAAAGAAAAGCTGGACGTATTTTTTGCTAAAATCTTTTAACATTTAATTCTCCTTAAAGTTTACTAACTTAATTATACGTTACATATTAAGCTATGTCAAGACAAATAGACCATTTAAACCTTAAGAATTTCCTAATATTTGTTTAAAATTAACTATACTTAAAGCTATATTATCTATAACTCTAATAATGCTATAAATTTTAAACCTCTAGTGTCATTATTACAACATCATGATATTCATTTTGGATTTTAATGCCTTTTTTTACTACTCCACCTTTTTCAAATCCGAATTTTTCATAGAGATTTATGGCTGGTATATTATCAACACGAGTTTCAAGTTTAATAACCTTAACTACCTCTAGGCTCTTTACAAATTCGATAACTTTCTCCATCATAAGGCTTCCAATACCTTGCCCCCAATAGGCTTTTTTAACCGACATACCAATTTCTACAACGTGCAAAACACGCTCTTTATGGCTTCCTGAAACCGAAGTTACGCTGACAACCTCATCTCCAATTTTTGCAACAAACAAACGAGAAGTATTCTCTTTGTTAATTTTTTCTATATAAAGTTCTTCTTGCGATACAGAAATATGAAAATTCCCAGCACCAAATGTTAAATTATCGCTTTCCCCACCTACGATGTTCAGATAATTTATAATATCTCGTGCGTCAAATTTAGTCGCCGTCGCAATTTCAATGGCAATTCCATTCTTTGTTGTCATAATTTACCTCCATTCTTTCTGAAAAAGCGATAACCGAAAGTTACCGCTTTTTTATTGTTAAAATTAGAATTCAGCAGAACCCGTTGTTCTTGGGAACGGAATAACATCTCTAATGTTTGATACAGCTGTAACATACATAATTAGACGCTCAAAACCTAGTCCAAAGCCCGCGTGTTTTGTTCCACCGTATTTTCTTAAATCTAAATACCAGCTATAATCCTCTGGGTTTAAATCCATTTCTTCCATACGAGAAAGTAATACATCAAGACGCTCTTCACGCTGAGAACCACCGATAATTTCGCCTACTGACGGAACTAATAAGTCCATAGCAGCAACCGTTTTTCCATCGTCGTTTAAACGCATATAGAACGCTTTAATGTCCTTTGGATAATCTGTAACGAAAACAGGTTTTTTAAATAATTCTTCAGTGATATATCTTTCGTGCTCAGTTTGAAGATCTGCACCCCAGAATACTGGAAATTCAAATCTGTCTTTAACTTTTTCAAGCTCTGCAACCGCATCTGTGTACGTAATTACGCCAAAATCAGAATTAATTATAGAATTTAAACGTTCAACTAAGCCTTTGTCATAGAAGTCGTTGAAGAATTTCATTTCTTCTGGACACTGCTCTAAAATATATGCTAAAACGAATTTTAACATATCTTCAGCAAGCTCCATATCGTCTTTTAAATCAGCGAATGCGATTTCTGGTTCAATCATCCAGAATTCAGCTGCGTGACGTGGAGTATTCGAATTTTCAGCTCTAAAAGTAGGCCCAAAAGTATATACATTTGAGAAAGCCATAGCCATACATTCAGCAGAAAGTTGACCAGAAACCGTAAGACTTGTCATTTTTCCGAAGAAATCTTCGCTATAATCAACTTCACCAGCTTTTGTCATTGGTGGAGTTTTATCGTTAAGAGTTGTAACTCTAAACATTTCGCCAGCACCTTCACAGTCTGAACCTGTGATAATTGGAGTGTGAGCGTATACGAAGCCTCTTTCGTTGTAGAATTTATGGATAGCATAGGCTGCAACCGAACGAATTCTAAAAACTGCACTAAAAGTATTAGTTCTTGGACGCAAATGCGCAATCGTTCTAAGGTATTCTAAGCTGTGACGCTTCTTTTGAAGTGGATAATCTGGAGTAGACACGCCTTCAATTTCAATAGATGTTGCATGAATTTCAAAAGGTTGCTTTGCATCTGGTGTCATTACAACTGTACCACGAATTTTAAGTGCAGAACCTACATTTAACTTGCTAATTTCTTTGAAATTCTCCACTTTTTCATCTTCAAAAATAACTTGAATGTTTTTGAAATATGAGCCGTCATTTATTTCAATAAAGCCTAGCGCTTTACTTGCTCTTAATGTTTTTACCCAACCACAAACTAAGACTTCTCCAGTAATCGAGCCTGCCTCTTTGTATAATTTTTTAATTTCTGTTCTCATTTTTTCCTCCGTTAAACATAAAAATGTATTATTTTAATTATATAACAAATTTAAACATTTAACAAGAGTTTTTTATAATTTCTTTCAATTTTTCCACTTGGTCTTTCGGCGTAAGCTCTACACCTGCCATACGAAACGGAATATTCATTTCTTTATATTTCGCCTCACATAGGTTTTTATATGGCAAAAGTTCTATTTTTTCTATATTAGAGAACTTAGAACAAAATTTATTTATAGCTTTTACATATTCTTCATTATCAGTGATATTCGGAACTAAAACATGGCGTATCCAAATAGGAATTCTACGTTTTTCACAGGCTTTTATAAAGTGAACAACATCTGCCATTACACGTTTTCCTGTATATTCTTGATACTCTTCATCTGACAAAAATTTAAGGTCTACCATCGCCATATCAGTAAAATCAAGCACTTCTTCGTCAAAAGGCACGCATGCGCTAGTGTCGATACAAGTGTGAATACCTTCTCTTTTTACTATTTTAAAAAGCTCGCGAATAGCAGTCGCCTGACATAAAGGTTCGCCACCAGAAACAGTCAGTCCCCCACCGTTTTTATAATATTTTTCGTATTTTAATATTTTTTCTACAACCGAATTTACATCTTCATATTCATCTTTAAAGCCCCATGTTTCTGGGTTGTGGCAGTACATGCAACGAAGTGGGCATCCGTTTAAAAAAACAACAGAACGGACCCCAGGCCCGTCCGTTGCTCCTAAGCTTAAAAATGAATTTATACTTAGCTTATATTCTTTCATGGAAAGTCCTCGAAATAACTTCAAGTTGGTGTGCTTTTGAAAGTTTAACGAAGTTTACAGCGTATCCAGAAACCCTAATTGTAAGGTTTGGATATTCTTCTGGGTTTTCATAAGCTTTCATTAATGTGTCACGATTTAAAACGTTTACGTTTAAGTGTTGTGAACCATTTCCGAAATAACCGTCCATAATGCTTACTAGATTTTCTTTTCTTGATTCTGCATCATTACCTAATGCTTCAGGAATGATTGAGAATGTGTTAGAAACACCGTCCATACAGTAATCATATTTGATTTTTGCAACTGAGTTAAGCGACGCTAATGCTCCGTTTTTCTCTCTGTTATGCATAGGGTTTGCACCTGGTGCGAATGCTTCGCCGGCACGTCTTCCATCTGGAGTATGACCAGTTTTTTTACCATACATTACATTTGATGTAATAGTTAAAACTGAAAGTGTATGAACAGAACCTCTGTAAGAATAGTTCTTTTTAAGTTCTTTATAGAATAATTTTGCTTGTTCGCACGCAATGTTATCAACTCTATCGTCGTCATTACCGTAGCAAGGGAACTCGCCTTCTGTAATGTAGTCTACGATTAATCCAGTTTCATCTCTAACAACTTTAACTTTTGCGAATTTAATAGCAGAAAGTGAATCGGCTAAAACAGAGAAACCTGCGATACCGAACGCCATTAAACGACGAACATCTGTATCGTGAAGTGCCATTTGTGCTTTTTCATAAGCATATTTATCGTGCATAAAGTGAATGATATTCATTGTGTTTGCATATAATTCTGCAAGCCAAGTACGGTAGAATCTCATTCTATCCATAACTTTATCGTAATCTAAAACATCATCTTCGTAGATTGGCATTTCTGGTGCAACTTGTGTTCCAGTTTTTTCATCACGTCCACCGTTGATTGCCATTAATAATAATTTAGCAAGGTTAGCTCTCGCTCCGAAGAATTGCATGTCTTTACCAACTTTCATAGCCGATACGCAACAAGCAATAGCATAGTCAGAACCAAAATACGGACGCATTACATCATCGTTTTCGTATTGGATAGAGTCTGTATCGATAGAAACTTTAGCACAGTATTTTTTAAAGTTTTCTGGTAGATTTTCAGACCATAAAATAGTTAAGTTTGGTTCTGCTGATGGTTTTAAGTTATATAATGTGTGTAAAACTCTGTAAGAAGTTTTAGTAACTAACGGTGTGCCATCTTTAAGTGTACCACCGATAGCTTCAGTAATCCACATTGGGTCACCACCGAATAATTCGTTGTATTCTGGTGTTCTAAGGTGACGTGCAAGACGAAGTTTTAAGATGAAGTCATCCATAATTTCTTGCGCTTCGCTCTCAGTTAAGATACCAGCTGCGATATCTCTTTCAAAGTAGATATCAAGGAATGTACTTGTTCTACCTAAGCTCATTGCAGCACCATTTTGCTCTTTGATAGCAGCAAGGTAACCGAAGTATAACCATTGAACTGCTTCTTTTGCATTAGTCGCTGGCATTGAGATATCAAAACCATGCATTTTAGCCATTTCTTTTATTTCGCCTAGAGCCATTATTTGCATTTGAACTTCTTCAACTTTTCTGATGTTATGGTTTTCCATAATTTCTTTTTGAAGACGAAGTTTATCTTTTTTCTTGCTTTCGATTAGAGTATCTATACCATAAAGTGCTATTCTACGGTAGTCACCAATAATTCTTCCTCTACCGTAAGCATCTGGTAACCCTGTGATAATACCAGTTTTACGAGCCATACGCATTTCTGGTGTGTATGCTGCAAAAACACCATCGTTGTGTGTCATTCTGTATTTAAATTCATCAAACACTTCTTGATCTAACTCTGTTCCACAAGCTTTAAGTGCGTCATTTGTATTTCTTAAACCACCAAATGGATTGATTGGTCTTTTTAATGGTTCGTCAGTTTGTAGACCTACGATGATATCGTGCTCTTTAGAAACATATCCAGGTTCGAAAGCTAAAACACCAGTTACAGTTCTGTTGTCAACTTTCAAAGTACCACCAGCCATACGCTCTTGCTTTAATAAATCGTCCATGATATCACGAACAACTAACGTTCTTTCTGTTGGTTCTGCAAGGAAACTTTCGTCCCCATTATATAATGTGTAATTTGATACAATAAAATCGAAAACGTCGATTTCTGTCTGCCAGCTACCGGCTTTAAAGCCTTGTGAATAATTCATAATATACCTCCAAATTGGTTAAATAAGGTTTAAAAAGGGCAACAAAGGTTGCTCCTTCATTGCCCAGACGGTCGGCTACTATATGTGGTCCACTGTGTTATTTCACATTATCCGTCAGAACCACTTTCTAAAATGATTATAACATATCAACTATTCTCTGTCAATGCATATGAAAGAAATTTCACAGAAAATTAACAGTACAATATATTATTAAGAACTTCGTTCATCATTTACCGAGTATGAGCTTTTCTTTATACTCATATTCTAACACACTAATATACCAGTTGTCAATATACTAATATATCAGTTCAACAATAAGTATATATTTTTGGTGTTATGCAGTAATTTCTACTGATAAATCTCTATTTTATTATGCACTTTACATAGATTTAACATTAGGTGTTTAATATCTTCCTCATTGTGCGTTATTAACAAAATAGTTTTGCTTTTCGCCACTTCTTTTATTAAATCTAATGCATTTTGTCTATTTATGTCATCTAATCCTGTAAACGGTTCATCTAGTATTATGAACTTTTTATTAACTAAAAATGCTCGTGCAAGCGAAACACGTCGTTTCATTCCCCCACTCAGCTCATAGCATTTTTTATTATCCGCCGATATTCCAAGTAAGTTTAGCATATTTTCACACTTTTTTCTGTCTTTACAAACCAAAAGCAGATTTTCTATCGCCGTCAAATCCTCTATAAGCCTATCTTCTTGAAAAACCACTGCTACATCTTCATAATCGCCAGTAATTTCACCAAAATCTGCCGAAATAAACCCTAAAATTATATTTATTAGAGTTGTTTTCCCTGAACCAGACGCAGATTTTATCGCAGTGATGCCTTTTATATCAAAGCTTAGATTATCAAGAATTACTTGCCCATCAAAGCTCTTTGTGATATTCCTAATTTTTATCATAATCGTAAACCTCTTTTGTATGCTAATTTTTTCAAAAGTTTAAGTAAAATTATCATAATTTTTTCGAACATTATGCTAAATATCACTAAAATTATCGTCCACGCTATTACATCTGCCATTTCTAATGTCACTTTTGCCTCTTGTAGCATATTTCCAATAGATTCATTTGAAAATGCAATAACTTCTGCTGCTACTGCCGATTTTAGCCCTAAAGACAGCCCTAAAACCACGCTTGAAGTGATTATCGGCATCATTGCTGGCAAATATATATATATTGCTTTTTTCGCTGGTGAAAAATCATACACTTTTGCCATTTGCAATAGTTTTATGTCAACTTTTTCAAATGAATGATATATATTTGTAAAAAATATTGGTAAAACCATTAAAAAAGAAATTAAAATCGATAAATTCCTGCTCGAAATCCACGCTAATGCTAAAATTATAAATGATGCCACAGGCACTACCTTGATAGCGTTTATAACTGGCAAAAACAAATCGTAAATCACATTTATTTTCCTTGATAAAATTGCTAAAATAGTTCCAAAAAACGCACCTAAAATAAACCCTAAAAGCATTTTATAAAACGTGTTATATATCACTAAATATGTGTTTAAATCGCCTATAATATCAAAAATACGTGCAAAAACGGTTATAGGAGATACTAAAAGTATCTCCTCATCTATGATTAAACTTAATATTTGCCAAATGATAACCCAAAAAGCTATCGCTAAAATTCTATTTCGAATAGTAGAAGTCTTCATTCGGAAGATTTCCTCCAATTGATGCTGGATTTTGATTAAAAAGTACGTCTAGGTAGCCTGAAAGTGCTGTTTCCATCTCTTCACCGTCAATATATACGATATTTGCATTCGGAATAGCTGTCATAGCCACTGCTTCTGACGGAATAATGCCCATTTCAACAGAAAGTTTCGCTACATTTTCAAGGTCATTTTCAGTAGCCTCAATCGATGCTTTATAATCTTCTAAAAACTGATTGATAAGTTCAGGATTTTCATCAATAACTTCATTCCTCGCGATTAACACACCTGTAATCATATCACTAGTGTCGTCTAATGCATCCCACTCAGCCGTTAAATCTAGTGCTACACGCAAATTTTCATTTTGCGATAATGCTGTTGTCACAAATGGTTCTGGTAAAACTGCTAAATCAGCTTCTCCACTCGATAAAAGGGCTGCAAGCTCTGCGTGTTCTGTCTTAAATTCCACAGTAACACTGTCTTTTATGCCTGCTTTATCTAAAATATAGTTAAAACCATATTCTGGTGTAGCACCTTTGCCCGTAGAATACACTGTTTTACCTTCTAAATCAGCGATAGTGTTGATTTCTTCTCCAGTTTCAACAACATACAAAACACCAAGCGTGTTTATAGCTAAAACCGAAACTCCGCTTTCTGTTTTTGTATATAAAGTCGATGCTAAATTTGCAGGAACAGATGCAATATCCACCTCACCTTTAACAATTTTTGCCACAACTTCATCCGGTGCGCCAAAAACTTCGATATTATATGAACTTTGCTCTTCATTTGCATTCATTTTCGCAAATCCTATACCAGTAGGACCTGATAGAGTGGCAATATTATATTCCCCTCTTGAAATTTCTTCTGGTGTTTCTTCAATCTGAACTTCTTCTGAAGTAGACGGTATTTCTTCAGTTTCTGTTTCAACCGTTGCTTGTGTGCAACCTGCTAGAATAAGCGAAGTCGCCATAAATAATGCTATTAATTTTTTCATAATAATTCCTCCTAATGTATACTATTTTACTACACATTAGATAAAATGTCAATATACTCTTTAGATATGAAAAAGCCAAGACTTTCGTCTTGGACTTACTTTTCGTTGTGAATGATAATTATGCCGTATTCTAAATCTCTACTTACATCGTATTCTGTCGAATATTCTAATTCGATATATCCTAATTTCTCAAGCGTTGTAACCACAGATTCGATAGTGGTTATTTTATTTTCGATTTTAATATATGAGATACTACCCTCGGAATGTACCACTTCACCTAATTTTTCGGTGATTTCTTCACTTCCTGCAAACTCGAAAACAAATGCATAGTCTGAGAAAATTATCGGTGCTTCATACGTTTGCTTACCATCTTCGGTAGCTGTTCTAGGCTCTGCACTTTGAGTTGGCATTGCAGCTGCTTCGCTCTCATCCATTACAGCATAATTCGCAGCACCTTCATCCATCGTAATCATATCAGTTTCTGGCATTCCACCAGTCGTCATTGTCACCTTAGGTGCTTGAGCATACTCAATCTCATTTGTAATCGAGCCTTGAAACTCACTAAAAGTCGCCACAACAGCAACTAACGCACACGCTGCAAGCGAACCATAGAAAAATTTCATAGTCTTTGGTCTATATTGAACTATTTGAGTGTCTTTGTTTTCTTCAATATATCCTAGTATCTTCTCATGCAAATCTTCTGGATATGGGATATTGTCTATCTTTAACGATGAAGTAATTACCTTTAAATCGCGATATAAATTTTTGCATTTAGGACATTCTTCGATATGTTCAAGCATAAAAAGTGTTTGCTCACTCGATAAATCATTGTCTAAATACAAATCTATATATTGCCCTACTTTGTCACAATCCACGTTACTCCACCTCACTTTCTATATTATTAGACGTATCGCCATTGTTTTTGTTCCATAAATCAATTAAAATATTTCTAAGTTTTTTTCTCGACCTTGAAATTCTAGATTTAACAGTGCCGACTTCAAGTTTTAATGCGTCTGAAATCTCATTATAAGACAATTCTAACACGTCACGCATTATTACAATTTGCTTTGCATCATCATCAAGCTTGCTAAGCGAAACTGCTATGTCTTCCGAAATATCTTTATTTGCAACTAAATCTTCAATATTTGTAGAATTGTCGTGCAAATTTAATATGTAATCTTCGTTTTCTTCTGTTATCGGAATTGTTAGCTTATTTTTTCTAGAAAAATCTATACAAACATTGCTAGTAATTCTATAAACCCATGTTGAAAGTGATGAGTTTTCTTTGAATTTCTTAATATTTTTATGCACCTTTAAAAACACTTCTTGCGTGATATCTAGTGCATCATCTGGATTTTTTGTAAAATTATATGCGTATCTATATATTTTCTTCTCATAAAGCGAAACGAATTCCTCAAAAGCTTTTTTATCGCCTTTTTTAAGCAGGGAAATTTGTTCTTTTTCCACTTTGCACCTCCACTCCTAAAGAGTATTTTTTATTTCTGATACTATATTATATAAGTCGTTAAGTGTCACCATTTTTGAAATACGTTCTTTAAATAATTTTCCATTATGAACGCCTTTTAAATACCAAATCAAATGCTTTCTAGCCTCTAGCATAGCAATTTTCTCTGATTTGAATTTCGAAGCAAGTTCGATTTGTAGCACACAAGTGTCAAGTTTTTTTTCCAAAGAAGGACACTCGTATTCTTTGCCCTCATAAAAATGATTGCATTCATCGAAAATAAATGGATTTCCAAATGCTCCACGCCCGATTAAAACAAAATCAGCTTTTGTGTGATTTAGCATTTCTTTTGCAGTTTCACCACAAATTACGTCACCATTTGCAATTAACGGGACCGAAATTTGCTCTTTTAGCTTTGCAATAGCATCCCAGTCGGCTTTTCCAGAGTACATCTGCTCACGCGTTCTTCCATGGATACAAAGAGCATCTGCACCAGCGTCTTCTAGCCTTTTTGCAAAATCCAAATAGTTCACACTATCATTAGTGTACCCCTTGCGAAATTTTGCAGTAATCGGAACTGTTGACACAGAAACACAAGCTTTAATTATTTCTTCTGCAAGTTTAGGGTTTTTCATAAGCGCCGAACCCTCACCGTTTGATGTGATTTTCGGTGCAGGACACCCCATATTTATATCGATAATATCGCATTTGCTCTGCTCAATTATCATAGGTATTGCTTTTTTGAAAATTTCTGGGTCACTTCCGAAAGTTTGCACCACATAAGGCGTTTCTATTTCGTTTTTTTCCATAAGTCTTAACGTTTTTTTGTCGCCAAAAGTTAACGCTTTTGCTGAAATCATCTCAGAATAAGTAAGCGCTGCGCCATTTTGCTTGCAAACGTATCTAAAAGCCTTATCCGTAACGCCAGCCATTGGCGCAAGTAGAAATTTTCCGTCGATTTTTATATTTTTAATGTACAAGAGTTCATCTCCAATTTTTTGCTTATTAAATGTATATATGCTTTTTATTTTTGGTAATACAATTTATATTATAACATAAAACAATATGCTTTGTAAAGTACATTGTTTTTTTATATTTTAGTTGACTTTTTCAAAGTTTTGTTATAGAATAAGTATATAATATTTCGATAAATATTATATTGTTAATTAATTAAACTTATCGAATATTCTAAAAATTTTTTTACACGAAAAGGAGATACTACAATGACTAAAGCAATCAAAGTAAAAAACACAGCTGACATTCAAAAAATCAACCAAATCGTAACTGAATTCCCATACGATATCTGGATCCATGGTAAAAGTGGTATGGTAGATGCAAAATCTTTATTAGGTATGTTTTTATTAGGTATTAACGAACCTTTATCATTAGTTATCCCAGATGATGTTGATGGAACTAAATTATATCAAGCTTTATCTGACTACTTAATTATTGAATAATTAAAAGACCCACTTTTACGGTGGGTCTAATTTATATCAAAAGCAACAACAAAATGTGGAAAGTAGCTTTATGTTATTACTTATTAAATAATATGCAAAAGCTACTTTTTAGTTACAGGAGGACACAATGTTTTTTTTAGCACCTTCAATTCTTTCGGCAGATTTTTTAAATCTTAAAAGAGATATTGATTTAACAGTTAATGCAGGCTCAAAATATATCCATATCGATGTTATGGATGGTCATTTTGTGCCAAATATTTCTATTGGACCTGTTGTTTTGCAAAGTATTGTAAAAGACAGAAATGCGATTTTAGATGTTCATCTTATGATACAAAATCCTGACCAATATTTAGATGAATTCATTAAAGAAAAACCAGACTTTTTAACAATTCACCTAGAGGCTAATGGTGATACTATTTCTCAAGTGAAAAAAATCAAAGATGCAGGTATAAAAGCTGGCGTTTCTATTAAACCTAAGACTAGCATAGATGAGCTTGATGAAGTCTTGCCTTTGCTTGATATGGTCTTAATTATGTCTGTTGAGCCTGGTTTTGGTGGACAAGGTTTTATAGATGGTTCTTTAGAGAAAATTTCTGCACTTAAAAAGAAAATTTCTGACAGAAATCTTGATATCCTAATCGAAGTTGACGGTGGAATTAAGAAAAATAACATTAAAGATGTAGCTTTAGCCGGTGCTGATATTTTAGTTGCTGGTTCTGCTGTTTTCCTAGGTGATATCGAAAAAAATACACGCGAATTAATAGATGCTATGAATGGGTGATTTTTATGTTTAATAAAGGAAGAATACCAAAAGACATTTTAAATGAATACTTAAATTATGAGCGCGAATATCCAAAATCTTTAGGACACGCTATCGCTTTATATATTCTAGGTGCTGCTATTGCGATAATTTTCGCAGCCTTTGCAACTGCTAAAATTGTAGAAATCGGAACTAAACTTAAAAACTTTAAAGACTGGAGCAGATAGTATGATAGACTTTCAAAATGCAAGTGTTTTTAAACTGCACAAAATAAATGATGAAGTTGGAGAAAATTTAGTATGCGAACTGCTTGTTGAAAACGAAATTGTTTTGCAATCTTATAAAACTGTTCGCGATATGGTGATTTTTACAAATAAGCGTGTAATTGCTGTTAATATCCAAGGTGTTACAGGGATGAAAAAAGATTTCTCTTCTCTGCCTTATAGAAAAATTCAAGCATATTCAATAGAAACTTCAGGTGTTTTTGATTTAGATGGTGAAATGCAACTATATTTTAGTAGTTTAGGCAAAGTAACTTTCGAGTTTTTAGGCGTTTCAAACCTAAAAGAATTAAATCGAGTAATATCTTCATATATTTTATAAAATATTTTTCAAATTAAGGAACCTTTTTAAACCTCCCTCGTCTAAGAGAGTATAAATAAATTTTTAGGAGAATAATAAAATGAGAAACTTTGTAAAAACTACTGCAATTACACTTGTACTTGCAACTTCTTTATCTATGGTTGCTATGGCTGCAAATGTAGATGTATCATCTACACCTAGCCCAGAAGGAACACAAAACGGTTATATCGCTACTCGCGATGATGCGACAGCGCTTTTCCCAGAAGACGATGCAATGCCTGAAACTACTACAACAGGTGCAAACGAAGGCATTATGCTTATCTCTGCTGCTCCAGTTGCTGATTTCACTGATTATGCTAAAATCGAAAACGATTACGCAGTAGCAAGATTAGTTGAGTATGGTATCATTAATGGCAACCCAGACGGCACTTTCGCTCCAGAAAACAATGTAACTCGTGCAGAAATGGCTAAAATGATTTCTGTATTAGTAAATAAAGGCGAACCTACAACTACCGAAACTACTACTTTCGATGATACTCAAGGACATTGGGCTGAAAAATACATCGCTGATTGTGTTGAAAGAGGAATTATCGCTGGTAGAAACGAATCTACATTCGACCCTGAGGCTAATGTAACTGGCGCTGAAGCTGGTAAAATGCTTGCTGTTGTACTTGGCGTAGATGCTGAAAAAGCTGAGCTTGTGGGCGCTGATTGGGAAGCAAACACTAATAGAGTGATTATGACATTCTCTTTAGATAACGGTGTTGATACTGACGAAATTTCTGGTGCTATCACAAAAGATACAGCAGCTCAAATGTTATCTAACACATTAGACGCTGGTGTTGCTACATATAGCGAAACTATGTACCTTCCATCTGACGAAACAGTTGCTGACTCATTAGGCTACGAAGATGCTGCTACTGAGTATGTTGATTTTATGTACAAAGAAATGGAAAATGCAGGTGTTTATTCTAGCTTTATGAACTACACTAACGATATTGAAAGCCAACTTTCTATCGACCCTTCAATGTTAACAGATGCTGTATTTGGCGTTGCTGCTATCAGCACTGTATCTCATGAAATCTTCATCGGAAAAGTTGCTGACGAAGCTAATGTTGACGAAGTTTTAGAAGCATTAGAAGCTAGAAAAGATTACATCATCAACACAAAAGCTTTCTATCCTGGTGATAAAGAAGCATCTCAAGATACAATTGTTGTTTCAAATGGCAACTATGTAATGCTTTGCTACGCACAAGATATGGATAAAGCTGAAGAAATCTTCAACCTATATACAAAATAAAAAACCAAAACGAGTGCTTATGCACTCGTTTTTTTATGTCTAATTATACAAAAAGGAGCTGTCTTTCGACAACTCCTTAATTTTATTTATCTTCTTCGCTTTCTTCCTCTTCTGTTTTAATTGGAGGATAAGCACTATCGATAACTTCACTCTTTGGCTCATTGCTAAATGGGTTTACACCATTTAATTTATCTTCGAAAATAGGTTCATTCGAATTATCTTTTTTCTTTTTCGAACGGTCGATTTTCGCATAAGAATATGTTTTCTTCGGTAAATCTTCAAGTTCTTCAAGAACGAATAATTTCTCGAATGTTTCACCATCGATAACTTCGTTTCTGATTAAGAATTCGGCAACATGAACTAATTTATCCATATTTTCGCGAAGTAATCTTTCACATTCAGTGTATGCATTGTGAATTATTTTTTCAACTTCTTTGTCAATCATAGCAACAGTTTCATTTGAGAATGTGCTATTATGACCGAATTGACGTCCTAAGAATACCTCATCAGGGTCAGTAGCATAGTTGATTGTACCAACTAAATCGCTCATACCGTAACGAGTAACCATATCACGCGCAATTTTCGAAGCTCTTTCGATATCGTTTGACGCACCAGTAGAAATATCGCCTAAAACTATTTTCTCTGCAACGCGACCACCTAAAAGCACGATTAATTCTTCTTCCATTCTGATTTTTGAACGGTAGAATTTATCTTCTTGTGGTAAGCTTAGTGTGAAACCACCTGCCCCACCACGAGGGATAATCGAAACTTGGTGAACTGGGTCTTGCGTTGGAAGTAATTTTGTAACAATAGCATGCCCTGCTTCGTGATATGCCGTTAATTTTTTCTCGTGGTCAGTAATGATACGGCTACGTTTTTCTGTACCCATAATTACTTTTAAGAAAGAATCTTCGATATCTTCTTGCTCAATTGTAGATTTTCCACGGCGAGCCGAAAGAAGTGCACCTTCATTAAGTAGATTTTCAAGGTCAGCACCAGTAAATCCTGGTGTTGATTTTGCGATATCTCTTAACTCTAATTTTGCGTTTAATTTTTTATTTTTTGCGTGAACTTTTAAGATTTCTTCACGACCTTTAAGGTCTGGAACACCAACATAAACCTGTCTGTCAAAACGTCCTGGACGTAAAAGCGCTGGGTCTAAAATATCCGAACGGTTTGTAGCTGCAATAACGATTACACCTTGATTTACTCCGAAACCATCCATTTCAACTAAAAGTTGGTTAAGTGTTTGTTCTCTTTCATCGTGTCCACCGCCTAAACCTGCGCCACGCTGACGACCTACTGCATCAATCTCATCGATAAAGATGATAGCAGGTTGATTTTTCTTAGCCTCATTAAATAAATCTCTTACCCTAGAAGCTCCGACACCGACATAAAGTTCAACGAAATCAGAACCAGAAATCGTTAGAAACGGAACTCCTGCCTCACCAGCAACTGCTTTCGCAAGAAGCGTTTTACCTGTCCCCGGAGGTCCTACTAAAAGGACACCTTTTGGAATCCTTGCACCAAGTGTGATGTATTTTTGTGGATTTTTTAAGAAGTCAACGATTTCTACAAGCTCTGATTTTTCCTCATCAGCACCAGCAACATCATCAAAAGTAACTTTAACATCACCTTCATTAGTCACTCTAGCGCGTGATTTTCCAAAATTCATAGCCGAACGACCACCATCTTGCTTTTTCGCCATAAAGTACCAGAAAAGCAAAATGCCCCCGAATAATACGACATACGGAATTATACTCGCTAAAATATACATATCCGTTCCAGCTTGATAGTCACTATCTACAATAATTCCTTCTAAACGTTGCTCCGCAATTAGCGGTTGCAAATCCTCTAAGAACACTGTCATAGATGCAAGCGTATGAGTAACAGTAGTGTCATCTTGTAGTTTTAATGTTAAATTAGAACCTACAAGTTCATACTCTTTTACTTGTTCTGCCTGAAAATGCTCTACAACATCTTGATATGACACATTTTTTGGTTGAATTTGTCCAAACATATAGATTGCAGATGCAATTAGCACCAATACAATTATGATATAAATACCTATTCCACGATTTTTTTTAGTCAAAAATTTCACCTCACTTAAATTTTTTTATATATTTATTTTGAATAAACTTCTTCTTTAAGGATACCTACAAACGGTAAATTTCTATAATTTTCTGCATAATCAAGCCCATATCCTACAACAAATTCGTCTGGGATGTCAAAGCCATTGTATTTAACATATACATCTGCTTTTCTTCTTGATGGTTTGTTTAAAAGTGTTGCAATCTCAATTGATTTTGCACCTCTTTTTTGCAAAATGCTCATAAGATAGCTTAAAGTCAAGCCTGAATCTAATATATCTTCGATGATTAAAACATGACGTCCATCGATGCGATAATCTAAATCCTTAATAATTTTAACTTCCCCAGTAGAAGATGTCCCTGCACCATAGCTAGAAACTGCCATAAAGTCCATTTCGCAAGGAATATCCATAGCGCGAACTACATCCGCCATGAAGATAAAAGCACCTTTTAAAACACTTACAACAATCGGATTTTTATCTTTATAATCTTCCGATATTTTTTTGCCAAGGTCTGCTACAAAATTATCAATTTCTTCTTTCGAAAGTAGCACTTCTTTGATATCATTTAACATTTTTCTGTCCCCTAAAAATTATTTTTAAATTTTCTTTTCCTTTTCTTTTTTCGCAAACACCAATAAAAGATATTGCAATAATTCCATTTTTATCACGCAAAATCGGTAAATTTTCTCTATCTTTTTGAGGAATTTTCCTCTCAATAAATAATTTTTTCAAGCTCTTTGAGCCATAACTAAAGTAAAATCTGTCCCCTTCTTGCTTATGACCTACAAAAATTGAGTCTAAATCGACTAAATTTCTATCTACATAATAGGTTTTATCATCAAATTCTAAACTATTTGTATTTACGATTATTTCGTCAAAATTTTGAACCATGGATAATTTTTCCATTAAATCAGAACTTACTCTAAATACTATTGTACCATAATTTCTGAAAATTTCAAGTGTATTATATAACTTTAATGAAAAAGATGGATTTTTATTTTGACAAATTTTTATAATTTCGTGATATTTCTTAAAAGTAAGCGTTTCATTATATGCTGACACCACTAAATCTATAACGCGAAATCTTATCGCACTATGAATTTCTAGCAAACTATAAACATCTGCTACAAATTCTCCGTTTTTTTGCGAAAATATTCGCTCAAATTCACTTTTTGCTACACTATTTAAGTAATCATTATCCGTTTTAACCGAATTTGACATATTATATGCATTATTTATTGCCGAACTATTTATTTCCAAAAGCTTAGGAATAACATCGTGTCTAATTTTGTTTCTAGCATAAATATCTTCATTATTCGAGCTATCTAAAACATACGATAAGTTATTATTTTGCAAAAATTCTTCAATTTCTTCCCTAGATTTATGCAAAATAGGTCGAATAATATCCTGTCTAACCATAGGTATCCCAGACAAGCCATTAAGACCAGTGCCTCGTGCTATATTTAGCAAAATCGTTTCTAAATTATCGTTTTTATTATGCGCAGTCGCAATTTTCGTTGCCTTAAAATAATTCTTTGCACGACTAAAAAAATCATACCGTATTTCACGAGCCTTTGCTTCAAAACCAAGACCCACTGTATTATCTATCGAAATTTCTTCTAAAAACAGAGGTATTTGATTTTTTTCGCATAATTCTTCAACAAATTTTGCATCTCTATCTGACTCGCCATTTCTTGTTTTGTGGTTAAGATGACACGCGAAAACTTCGATGTTTCTTTCCTTTTCTAGCATTTTCAGTGCAAAAACCATTGCAACAGAATCTGCACCACCAGATAAAGCACATAAAATCTTGTCGTTTTTTTCGATTAAATCTAGATTAATCATTTGAATGAGTCCTATCTAAATTACTAAACATTGTGTGTTTCCCTATCCAAGCTAAATCGACAGAACCAGTTTGTCCATGTCTATTTTTCGCAATAATAATCTCTGCGATATTTTTTCGCTCAGTCTGCTCATCATAATAGTCTTCCCTATAAATAAATGCAACAATATCTGCATCTTGCTCGATAGCACCAGACTCCCTTAAATCAGAAAGCATCGGTTTTTTATCTGCGCGTTGCTCTGTCGCACGAGAAAGCTGCGATAAACAAACCACCGGAACATTTAATTCTTTCGCCATAATTTTTAGTGAACGAGAAATTTCCGATACTTCATTTACCCTGCTATCTGTCTTTTTCCCAGAGTGCATAAGTTGCAAATAGTCGATTACAATAAGCCCTATGTTCTCTCCAAGACGTCTGCATTTCGACTTCATCTCAGGCACAGTAATCGCAGGGTTATCATCTATATATAGCTCATATTCTGCCATTTTCGATGTACTATCGATTAAATCTGACCAGTCGTTTTCGTCTAAATCGCCTGTTTTTAACTTTTGCGAATCAATAAATGCATCACTTGAGATAAGTCTTGAAACAAGTTGGTCTTTTGACATCTCAAGTTGGAATATAACTACTTTTTTCGGATAATAAGTCTTGCCTTTTCTACTCGCTTCTAAATGCATAGAATGTTCATGTTTTGCTGCATTTAATGCAACATTTAGTGCAAAACTGGTTTTTCCCATACCAGGACGTGCTGCAACTAATATTAAGTCTGATTTATTAAGACCAGTTGTAAATGCGTCGAAATCACGAAAACCAGACGACATACCAGGTATTAAGCTATCTTTTTTCGCAAGCTCGTCCAAATTATCATAAAGCGAAGAAATAACTTGCTTTACATGCGAAAGCCCCTTTATTTCCTTGCCATTTCTTATAGAATAAATTTCATTTTCTGCAAGGTCTACAACCTCAAAAGGGTCTGCTTCGCCAGAATACACCGTTTCATTTATCTTTTCTGTCGCCTTTAAAATTTGTCGCATAAGGCTTTTTTCTCTGATAATTCTTGCGTATTCTTTCGCATTCGCACTCGTAGTAGTGATAGACAAGATATCAAAAAGATATTTCGACATTTGCTCTTTTTCATCGTCAGAAACGTAAATAATATTCTCTAAAACAGTGACATAATCGATAGTTTGCGAATGAAGTGCCATAGATTGAATTGTTTCAAATATTTTGGCATTTCTTTCATCAAAAAAATCGTCAGAAGAAACAAAATGCACATACTCGATAACAGCATTTTTATCAATTAATAGCGAGCCTATAAAGTGTTGCTCCGAAAGCAAACTTTGAGGTTCTCTTTTGAAATCTTCCATATTATTTTTCTCTTACATGAAGTGTAATTGTTCCTGTGATTTCAGGGTATAATTTAACCTTTAAATTAAATGTGCCAATTGTTTTCACATCAGTATCCATAACAATTTTATGCTTATCTACTTCAATATTATGTTGTGCTTTTAAAGCAGTTGCGATATCTTTTGTAGTTACAGAACCAAAGATTTTCCCAGAAGTACCAGTTTTCTCTTCGATAACTATCGGTGATTTCTCTATAAGCGCTGCTAAATCGCGTGCCGCTTGTTTGTCTAATTCGATTTTTCTTGCCTTAGACGCATCGTCTTGTTTTTTAAGGTTTAAGTTGTTTGCAGTCGCTTCAACAGCTAAGTTTTTTGGGAATAAAAAGTTTCTTGCGTACCCATCAGATACATTTACAAGTTCACCTTTCTTACCTTGTCCTTTGACATCTGCATTTAAAATTACTTTCATTTTGAGTCCTCCTCGTTGTTGTTATAATTTAAGTTATATTTATCAATAGCCTCTATTAATCGGCGTTCGATATTCTCAGTAGTGTCGCTTTCAAAAGCACAAGCAGCAGCATTCATACTGCCTCCACCTCCTAAAGACTCCATAATTAACTGCACGTTTACTTTTGATTTTGAACGAGCCGTAATATGAACTTTGTCATTGCATTTAAAAATTACAAATGACGCTTGGATATTTAAAATATTCAAACATTCATCACAAGCACTGGCTGCAACTGCCCTTGAAACCTCTTCCGAAGTTATAGAAATTACATAGTTTTCCTTGTGAATTTTTGAGCCCGTGATTACGCTATGTTTGACAATTGATGTTTCAAAATCATTTTGGAATAATGCTCTAACACTCTCAACATCGGCACCTATTCTTTTTAAATAAGCTGCTGTTTCAAATGTTCTAGAACCTGTTTTTGTGATGAAATTTTTAGTATCTAAAACTATACCAGACATTAAAGCCTCTGCTTCTGCCTTTGTGATTTTTGATGAAGTAAGCATATATTGCAATAGTTCTGTCACAATTTCACAAGTAGACGACGCATAAGGTTCGTGCATACTTACTGCTGCATTGTCAATATAATCTGCCGCACGTCTATGATGGTCGATTACAACCACTTTATTTGCAGCCTCTAGTATTGATAGTGACTCAACTTGCGATGGTCGTGTTGTGTCTACAACCATCAATAATGAACCTGGAGATAATTTCAAAAGTGCTTCTTCAGGGTCTATAAATACATTTTTATAGGTATCAATTCTAAGTAGTCGCTCTATAAGTGGTGTCGCTGCCGTATTTGTTCTATCGATGATAATTTTATACGGCTTGTCTAACGCACGAATTGCCGCACACATACCAATAGCTGCACCTAATGCATCGAAATCGGCTGTTTTATGGCCCATAATATATACTTCTTCAGAGTCTTTTATGATTTGATTTATCGCATTTGCAACAACCCTTGCTTTTACTTTTGTGCGCTTTTCAAATTCTTTAGATGTACCACCAAAAAACTCAAAAGTGTTCGGATTTTTAAGAACAACTTGGTCGCCACCTCTTGAAAGTGCCATTTCAAGTGCATTTTGGGCAAATTGGAACGCCTCATTTAGGTTTGCACCCTCTTTACCGATACCGATACTTAAAGTCGCAGGTATTTCTTCTGTCGTTTCAATTTGACGAACATCGTTAAGTACAGTAAACTTATCGCGCTTTAATTCTTCGAATTTATCATTAGCTACGATAAATAAAAATCTATCTCTATCAAATTTTCTTAAAATTGCGCCTGTATCTTTCGCCCATTCATTGATTTTCGTGTCAATCGCTGCCACTATACTCGATTTTTCTGCATCTGATACATTTCTAAGTAGGTCATCATAGTTATCAATTGAAATTACATTAACAACTGGTTTTGTTTTTGTATACTCTACACGTATTTTTGCATCATTAGTAACATCTATGAAATATAGATTTATATAATCCTTTGTTTTGTCTTCAGACTTTGCAAAAACACGATAGATTTTCTCGCCAAAATTAATTTCACAAGGGAAATTTATATAGTAGTTTTTAATTTTATCGTGTGTTAAGTCTTCAATCCATTCATAAACAGGCTTTTCAATAAGTTCTTCTGTTAATCCGAAATTCGATTTGAATTCGTCATTTGCCCAGTGAATTTTCGCACCTTCTCTATCGGCAGTTACAATCGACACTGGAAATGTTCTAAATGAATTTTTAATAGCATCATCAAGCATCTCAACTTTTTGTGACGCATAATCTTTGATTAATTTTTCAATTTGTGCTTTATGTTGAATAACTCCGACAAATAAAAGCATAGAAAATAACAATGACAACAGCGAAAGCAGACCATGAACTTGAAATGTGATTACAAAAATAATGATTGCTAAAATAATATATAGTGCTGAAAAAACTTTTAAATAACGCTCTATTTTGTCTTTCATATAATACTCCTTTTTATAGATAATTCCATATTATCTTATTATATCAAAAAATTTTATGAAAAACAACACTTATTTTTGAATGTACAGTATATTAAGACTTAAAAGCAAAATCGACATATTTCCTTGGAAAACAAAAATCAAACCAATTATACCTAACAAAGCAAGCATAAATCGGCTGATTTTTTCTAAAATGTTATAACTTGTATTAAAATCAAAGAATAATGTAAGCACAGCAAACAATATTTGCCCTCCATCTAAAATCCTTATTGGCAATATATTAAAAACTGATAAGTAGATAGAAATACCACAAAGCAGAAAAAAATTATAGCTGTAAAATCCTGAATTTGCTATATTATAACACAAAATCGAGAAAACAATGCCAAAAAATATTCCCCCAGAGTATATAATTATCTGTTTAAAATTTGATAGATTTGTGATGTTTGTTGTATGTATCCTAAATCCCGCTTGACAAAGTTCAACTTTTCTTATTTTCACCCTAAAAGCAATCATAAAAATTATATGCCCTATTTCGTGAATTAACGAACATATAAGCAAAAATACTAGTAATTTTGTCCCGTTTACAAAAATCATAAACGCAAGCACAAGCAAAAACGAATCGTTAATTCTCATAAAAATCTATTTTCTCATTTGGGTCTATCTGAACTTTGTCCTTTCTAATCTCAAAATGCAAATGCTCACCTGTCGCATTCCCAGTTTCTCCGATAACTCCAATTTTTTCGCCTTGTAGCACATCTGTGTGTGGCATAACCTCGGCTAAATGCGCATAAAGCGTTTCATATCCGTCTTCATGCTCTATTATAATGTACCTACCATACTCATCGTCAAATCCTACCTCTGAAAATTTTCCACTCGCAGACGCATACACATTATCATTCGTAGTAGAATACAAATCTATTCCAACATGTTTCACTCCCCCTTCGCGTTCGTCTAAATAATCTGATGTCACTATCGGATTATCAATAGGCGAGCTAAACTCCTCTTTTTGTTCACTAAACGAAAGACTTACGGAGATAGCCTGCTTTTCTAAAACTTTCACATCGAAAATATTTCTCGACAAAACTTCTGACACTGGATTTTCTGTATTGATAACAATACTTAGCACTAGCACAATAAACGACACCCAAAATAATTTAAAATCACTCATATAAAACTCCTTAATTAAACTTTCTTAATTATATGTATGTTTTAATTTTTTAATTCCCTCTTTTAAACTGTAATATTTTATAAATATATCGAATATGCTTTACTAAAGAAATTTAAAGGGAGGGTTTTATGGAAAATATACCATATATAGACAAGAAGGTTTCAAAAGAATTAGTGTTTGAGGAGAGTATCGATAAAATCGTATCTGACTTATATCCAGATATACGAGAAATTTTATCGGTAGATGCCTATGTTTTTATCCACGAAATAGTTTCTCAAAATGAGCGTGTTTTAATTTCTGGGGAAATAAAATGCGAAGTATGCTTTTTAGGCGAAGATAATGAAAATATCCTTAAAATGGATGTAAGTCTAAGTTTTGCAAGGGTCGATGAAATCAACGCGAAAGACGGTATGCTTTGGTGCACTGCCGAACTTTTAAATATACAAGCAAATATAGTAAACCCACGAAAAATCTCAATAACAGCAGAAGTTTTGGCAAAAACTAATGTCTACAAAAAGGATAAGTTAATCACAAACAACGAGCTACCTTACGAAGTTCTGTCTAGTAAGCATAAAGTGAAATTAATCGATAGCATAAATTTCGGCGAGTTTTCTATTTCAGAAAATATTATTTTCGATTCAAATCATTTAGAAGATGGCGAGTTATATTCTTCTACGCCTATTATTACTGTAAACGATGTTAAAGTCTTGAAAAACAAAATTATGATTAGAGGAAGTGTCGACATACATGGATATTATATATCCCAAAATGAAATTTCTGAAACCACTTCTACCCTATCGTTTTCGCAAATTATCGATGTGTCGCTCGAAAACGAAAATCTCGAGCACGATGTTGAGATAAGTGTCAAGAGTTTTGAACTTGAACATACTTTTGAAAAAGAGTACAATATCAATTTAGACTTACGTTGCAAGTTTTGCCAATTTGAAACTCGTGAAATTTCTGTCACCGAAGATATGTACTCCACAAAAACAGAACTGCATTATAAAAAGCAATCGGTAAAAATTATGTGTATCGGCGACATAGAAATGGCTGATTTTAATTCAAATTACAGCTTGCAGACAGAAGATATTTGCGAAAAAATAGTAGCAACTAAAGCACGAATGGTGAAAACTCAAGCAAGTAATGGTAAATATGATGTGTTTTTATACTTAAATGTAATCTATCTTTCAAACGGAAAGCTTAAATGCTATAATAATCGTGCAAAAGTGCTCAGTGATATCGATATTCATGCTATTAAAAACGTAAAAGTCACTGTTATTTCTCAGGGTGAGCTGAAAATTACTGCGGAAGTATTAAGAATAATAAATTCCGAGCTTAATTTTGATGTGTTCATAGATATTGCCGAAGGAGAAGAAAAAACTTCGGAGGATAGTGTTCTAATACTCAAGTATATGTCGAAAAAAACTCTTATTTTTGAGATTGCAAAGCAGTATAACACCACTGAACTCGCTATTAAAGAGGCTAACGGAATTGAATTAAATGAACAGTATATCTCTGATAAAATGTTAATTATCCCTAAATAAAGTATAGATAAATTTTAAAAAGCTATTGACAAACGCTATCGATTATGTTATCATTTAATACAGTAAAACGCAAAAGCGATAATGAGGAACAACAATTATTTATACCCGTATCAAAGAGAGGTGCTGCTTGGTGAAAAGCACTATACATATACTTAATTTATCATCTTCTAGCATTAAGCCCGAACTTTTATTAAGGCTTAACGGTTGGCTTCCGTTATAGAGCATAACTATTACTTATTAAAGAGTGGTTAAACGTTGTATTTCAGACTTCGTCTCTTTTATGAGACGAAGTCTTTTTAAAATCAAGGAGAAATTTTATGTTAGGGTTATGCATTAAAAACATAATTTTATCAAAGGTCATTTCAGTGGTCTTTGCTAATTAGTATGCCTATAAACATCTCGTTTGATTTCTCGTGCGTCTACATAGAAATTTAAACCTTTGTTTATATGTATAAACAAGGGTTTTTTATTTAGAAATGCATAATTTGCATATAATTTTGGAGGTAATATGACAATCAAAGATATAGAGCTCGCATCAAAGAGGCTTATGCATGTCATTCATAAGACACCCGTCGAAAGAAGCAAAACTTTTTCTGATATGTCTGGTTGCGATGTTTATTTAAAGTTTGAAAACTTGCAAAAAACAGGTTCATTTAAAATAAGAGGTGCTTACAACAAGCTAGCTTCTTTATCTGAATCTGAAAAACCTAAGTCTGTCGTTGCCTCTTCTGCTGGAAACCACGCCCAAGGTGTAGCTTTTGCTGCTAACAATTTAGGCATACCTGCAACTATTGTTATGCCAAGGTCGGCACCAATTGCAAAAGTTTCTGCTACCGAAAGCTATGGTGCAAAAGTCGTGCTACATGGCGATGTTTATGACGATGCTTATAAAAAAGCTATGGAAATACGCGAAGAAACTGACGGTGTTTTCCTTCATCCTTTTAATGACGAAGACGTAATTGCAGGTCAAGGCACTATCGGTCTTGAGATTTTATCAGAACTTCCTATGGTCGATATGGTAATCGTACCTGCTGGTGGTGGTGGTTTACTTGCTGGTATCGGTCTATGTGTTAAATCAATTAACCCTAGAATAAAAGTCGTCGGTGTTCAAGCTTCTGGCGCTCCTGCTATTGCAAATTCTTTTGGAAAAGATAAAGTCTGTCCAACCGAAAGCGTTAGAACTATCGCAGATGGTATCGCTGTTAAAATCCCTGGTGATATCACACACGATTTAATTCAACAATATGTCGATGAAATCGTCACCGTTTCTGATGATGAAATCGCCGAAACTATACTTCTTCTCTTAGAGCGTTCTAAACAAGTCGTTGAGCCTGCTGGTGCAATATCGCTTGCAGCAGTTTTAAACAATAAAATCGAAGTCTATGACAAAAAAGTAGCATGTATTTTATCTGGTGGTAATATAGATGTAAGTTTTATTCATAGAGTTATCCAAAAAGGTTTAGTAAAACGTGGCAGAGAGATGAAATTTAAAACTATTTTGCCAGATGTTCCTGGTAGTTTAGTTACACTTAGCCAAAAAATATCTGATTTAGGGGCAAATATAGTCCTTGTATCACACGATAGAGTCGACATGGATTTAAGCTTAGACGAGGCTATTATCCATATCGGTTGCCAAGTTTCTAGTGCTGAGCATGGCAGAAAAGTCATAAGAGGCCTAGAAAAAGCTGGATATAAAATATTTATAGAATAGGAGATGAAGTTTATGATGCTAAATGGTTCGGATATACTAATAAAATTACTTTTAGAGCAAGAAGTTGATACAATTTTCGGCTACCCTGGTGGTGCTGTTTTAAACATCTATGATGCACTTTATAAAAACGAGGATAAAATTCGCCACGTTTTAACATCTCACGAGCAAGGTGCAACACACGCAGCCGACGCTTATGCTAGAGTTACTGGAAAAGTTGGTGTGGCACTTGCAACGTCTGGCCCTGGTGCTTCTAATACTGTAACTGGTATTGCAAATGCCTATATGGACTCTGTTCCTATGGTTGTAATTACTGGTAATGTAGGAAAAGACCTTCTAGGACGCGACAGTTTCCAAGAACTTGATATCGCAGGTATCACAATGCCAATCACAAAAAACAATTACTTAGTCGATGATGTTAAAGATTTGCAATGGGTTTTAAGAGAGGCTTTTGAAATTGCAATTTCTGGCCGTCCTGGCCCTGTTCATATCGATATTGCAAAAAATGTCACAGCCGAAGTTTTTGAATTTGTCGAGGGCAAAAAATCTGAAAAACGCCCTGTAAAACTTTCTAAAGACAAGAAATTTGACAGCGTATGTAATATGATTTCTGAAAGCAAAAAACCTTTAATTTACGCAGGTGGTGGTGTCACTTTTTCTGATGCTTCTGCGAAATTAATCGAATTTGCTGAAAGAATTGATGCACCTGTTGCACTTACTACAATGGGACTTTCTGCACTACCTTATGACCACAGATTAAATCTAGGTATGATAGGTATGCATGGTACTCCGATAGCTAACAAAGCTTCTGCTGAATGTGATTTATTAATCGCAATCGGTGCAAGATTTGACGATAGAGTTGCTGGTGCGAGAGATAAATTTGCGTCAAATGCTAAAATTATCCATATCGATATTGATGCTTCTGAGCATAGTAAAAATGTTCAAACCGATTTATGGGTACACGGTGATGCTAATGTTGTTTTAGATAAAATCCTTGAAAAAGTACCTGCTTATAAAAATGACGACTGGATTAAATTCCTTCGTGGCTTTGAACAATTAAATCCACTGCCAGTTATCACAGATGGTGTAAATATTTGCGATGTTTTAGAAGAAATTCATAAAAATGTTTCTAAAGATGCTATAATCGTTACCGATGTAGGTCAACACCAAATGTTAACTGCTCAACATTATAAATTCGAAAAACCTCGTACTTTTGTTAGTTCTTGCGGACTTGGTACTATGGGATTTGGACTAGGTGCTGCTATTGGTGCTAAAGTTGGTAAACCAGACTCTGAAGTTGTTTTAATCACTGGTGATGGTAGTTTCCACATGAATTTAATCGAACTTGCACCAATCGTTTCTGAAAACCTTGACATAAAAGTATGTGTTATTAACAATAACGTACTCGGAATGGTTCGTCAGTGGCAAAGAATGTTCTATGAAGGTAGATATTCTAGCACAAATATCGGCAGAAAAACTGACTATGTAAAACTTGCAGATGCTTTTGGACTTGACGGTTATAGAGTTACTGAAAAAGAGCAAATTGCTACTACTACAAAAGAAATGTTTTCAAAAAAATCACCTGCGCTTTGTGAGTATTTAATCCACAAAGATGATAGTGTTTTCCCAATAATCCCGCCTGGAAAAGGTGCTTCTGATATGATTTTAAAGGAGGAGGGTTAATATGCACGATAATAGAGTTGTAGTATCCGTTTTAGTTAAAAATAGACAAGGTGCACTTTTGCGTGTATCGAATGTTTTTACTAGACGTGGTATAAATATCAAACAATTAACAGTTGCCGAAACTAGAAATCCAGATTACTCAAGAATTACTGTTTTAGTAATCGATGATGGAAATTTCGACCACTGGCACATTACTACTCAGCTTAATAAAGTTGAATATGTTGTAGATGCTGTAATTTTACCTTATGAAAAAACTATTTCTAAAGAGCTTCTTCTTATAAAAATTGCATATACAGAAAAAGAGCTTAAAGATTTACAAGAAGTTTTATTCGACCATAGTGGTAAAATCATTAGCTTTGATAGTAAAAATTTAGTCGGTCAAATCGTTGGTTCAAACGCTAAAATCGATACATTTTTACAAAAAATTGCAAAATTCAAAATTGTTGAAATTTGCAGATCTGGTGTAACAGCGCTGGATATTTCACATAAAACTTTCGCAGAAACTTCAATGGTTGTTCCAGATATCATTGAAGATGGCGAATAAACCCGTTTATTATTAAAATAAAAATATATATTTAATTCTTAGGAGGAATTTCAAAATGGCAAAAATGTTCTATGATTCAGATTGTAACTTAGGTTTACTAGAAGGCAAAACGGTAGCTATCATCGGTTACGGTAGCCAAGGTCACGCTCACGCTCAAAACTTAAAAGATTCAGGCGTTCATACTATTATCGGTTTACGTCCAGACTCTGCAAGAGTAGCTACTGCAAAAGCTGACGGTTTTGAAGTTTTCGAAACATCAGAAGCTGCAAAAAAAGCTGATATCATTATGATTCTAGCTCCAGACCAAAACCAAACTGAAATCTATAACACTTCTATTAAAGAAAATCTTGAAGAAGGCAACTGCTTAATGTTCGCTCATGGTTTTGCTATTCACTTCAATCAAATCGTAGCTCCAGAAGGCGTTGACGTTTTCTTAGTAGCTCCAAAAGGCCCTGGCCACACTGTTCGTTCTCAATACTTAGAAGGAAGAGGCGTACCTTGTCTAATCGCTGTTCATAAAGACGTTTCTGGTAAAGCTTTCGATATCGGTTTAGCGTATGCTTCTGCTATCGGTGGTGGTCGTGCTGGTATCTTCGAAACATCATTCAAAGAAGAAACAGAAACTGACCTTTTCGGTGAGCAAGCTGTTCTTTGTGGTGGTGTAACTGAGCTTATGAAAGCTGGTTTCGATACACTTGTTGAAGCTGGATATTCTCCAGAAATGGCATACTTTGAGTGTGTTCACGAAATGAAATTAATCGTAGACTTAATAAACTCAGGTGGTTTCGCTGGAATGCGTTACTCAATTTCTGACACTGCTGAATACGGTGACTACGAAATCGGTAAACGTATCATCACTGATGAAACAAGAAAAGAAATGAAAAAAGTATTAAGAGAAATCCAAGACGGTACTTTCGCTGGTAACTGGATTACTGAAAACTCTTCAGCAGGCAGAGCTCACTTCTTAGCAACAAGAAGAATGGAAGCTGCTCACCCAGTTGAAGTTGTTGGTACAAAATTAAGAAAATTAATGTCTTGGCTTAAAAAGTAGTCGGTAGCACCGACAAGCATTTGTCAGCATAGCTGACGTGTTTCAGACAAAATTTTACGTAAACTTAAATATGCGTCCACGTCAGGTGTTGTAGGGGACGGCGTCCTCGACGTCCCTTGTCGTTTTACAAAATCACCCTCAGGCTTCGTCGCCACCCTCTTTATTAAAAAGGGCAAAATAAGCCTCCTTTTCAAAGGAGGTGGCAAATGAAACGTTTGACGGAGGATTTCCTAGTCGCTTGAAGCGACGAATATTCGTTAAAATATACCCACATCGCGTGGTTTGTAGGGGCTGATGCCCATATCGCCCTAAATGATGATATTTCATCATTATTTGGTTTGATTAGGCATCATTCCCTACTATTTTTATAAAAAGAGGTGAAAAATGGATCCGAAAAGATTTTCATTCTATGGAATGATACTTAATTTTATAGCTGGTATATACTTTGTATATGTATCAGTTTCTTCAGGTTTAAATTTAATGTCACTTGCTGGTGCAGGGCTATTTTTCCTTCTTGCATTTGTATGGTATTTAAGATATAAGAAACAAAATAAGGAGTAATTATGAATACAAAAATATTCTCATTAGTTGGAGCATTAATGAATTTAGCCGCAGGATTATTCTTGCTTTACATCGGCATTATGAGTGGTTTTGATTTAATGATTACAGGAAGCGGTGTATTATTTTTAGTTCTTGCTGTTTTTTGGTATATGAGATACAAAAAGCAAAATTAGCGATAACGTCGACATTAAAGGAGTTTTTATGGCAACTTTTCTTTATGCACTAGGTGCATTTATCTTTATAGCTGCAATCATTTTCTGCATTTTTACTATCGGTTTATTTTCTTTTGAAGCTCTAATGCTTTTATTTTACGCACTTATAATATCTTCTATTCTTTGGGGAATTGCAACTGCTATTTCAAAAGCCGATGAAATTTTAGGAAAATTATATAGTTCAGATAAAAGTGGCTCTATTATAGCCAAACCAAAAGATGCCACATGCACAAATTGCAATAAAAATTATGAAAGCTTGAGAAGTTCTTGCCCTCATTGTGGTCAAAGGAGCTAAATTATGAAAAAACTAATTTCAAGCATTGTCTACACTGTTTTAGGGAGCTTAATCATTTCAGGTGTAGTAAATCTACTTATTTCAGGACCTATCAAAGAATATTTCAGAGAAAGTAGCATAGAAATCTTAGAAGAAGATCTTTTGATATATCTTTTCTTCTATGCTTTTTCTTGCCTACTAATCAGTATAATTCTCTTCACTATAAACTTTAATAAACTAGAAAACCTTGAACAAAGGCTCATAAACCTTGAACTTAAAAACAAAAACCCAAATGAACTTACTTGCAAATCTTGCGATAAGCCATTTGATAAAAGCAAAAACTCTTGCCCTCATTGTGGCACAATTATATAAAAAAAGGAGAAAACATGAAAAGTCAAAAAATTCTACAAGGTGTAGAAGCAGCGCCAAGTCGTTCGCTGTTTTTTGCGCTAGGACTTACAGAAGAAGAAATGAAAAAACCACTTATCGGTATTTGTTCAGCTTTCTCTGAAATAGTTCCGGGACACATGCACCTAGATAAAATAACAGAAGCTGTTAAAGCTGGTATTCGTATGGCAGGAGGCACACCAATCGTCTTCCCTGCTATCGGTATTTGTGATGGTATTGCTATGGGTCACGAGGGTATGCGTTATTCTCTTGCTTCAAGAGAACTTATCGCAGATAGCCTTGAGTCTATGGTAATCGGTCATAGATTTGACGGTGTGGTACTTGTTCCAAACTGTGATAAAATCGTTCCTGGAATGATGATGGGTGCACTTCGTATGAATATCCCTTCAATTTTAGTTTCAGGTGGTCCTATGCTTGCTGGAAATATCGACAATCAAGCGATGAGTTTATCTTCAATGTTTGAGGCTGTTGGTGCATATAAAACTGGCAAAATCGCAGAAGAAAAACTACTTGAAATCGAGAAAAAAGCCTGTCCGACTTGTGGTTCTTGTTCTGGTATGTTCACTGCAAACTCAATGAACTGTCTTGCCGAAGTATTAGGTCTTGCACTTCCAACAAACGGAACTGCTCCGGCTATCACTTCTGAAAGAACTCGCCTAGCAAAATATGCTGGTATGAAAATTATGGAACTAGTTGAAAAAGATATTAAACCTCGCGATATCGTAAAACTTGAAACAATCAAAAATGCTTTAGCTACTGATATGGCGCTAGGCTGTTCTTCAAACTCTGTTTTACACTTACTTTCAATCGCAAACGAGGCTCACGTTGACGTAGATTTAAACTTAATCAACGAAATTTCTGGCTCGACTCCGAATTTATGTAAATTAAGCCCAGCAGGTCACGACCATATCGAAGATTTACATCGCGCTGGTGGTGTTCAAGCTGTTATGAATGAACTTTCGAAAAAAGGTTTAATTAACACTGATTTAATGACTGTAACAGGTCTAACTGTCGGCGAGAACATTAAACATTTTAAAAATTCTGATACAAAAATCATTAAAGATATAGAAAATCCAAACTCAGCTACTGGTGGTATTGCGATTTTATTCGGAAATATCGCAAAAGGTGGTTGTGTTGTAAAACGTTCGGCAGTAGCGCCAGAAATGTTAAAACACACTGGTAATGCACGCGTATTTGAAAGCGAAGAAGATACTATCGCTGCAATTTTTGGTAAAGAAATTGTCGACGGTGACGTTGTTGTTATTCGCTATGAAGGCCCTAAAGGTGGCCCTGGAATGCGCGAAATGCTATCACCTACTTCGGCTCTAGCTGGTATGGGACTTGACAAAACTGTTGCCCTAATCACTGATGGTCGTTTCTCAGGTGCAACGCGTGGCGCTGCAATCGGTCACGTTTCTCCAGAGGCAGCTTCTGGTGGTGAAATCGCATTCATTAAAGACGGCGATAAAATCGAAATCGATATGCACGCAGGCACTATAAATCTTCTAATTTCAGATGAAGAAATGGAAGAAAGACGCAAAAACTTCGTAGCTCCTCCACTTAGAAAAGTAGGTGGTTGGCTTGCAAGATACAGAAAATTAGTATCGTCAGCAGGCGAAGGCGCAATTTTATCTAGCTACAAAGAAAACATATAGTCGGTTGCACCGACAGGCACCAACCTGACGTTGGACTCATTAGTCGCCAATGCGACGTGTTTCAGACGTAATTTTACAAATATTTGTGCAATATGTAGGGGATGGCGTCCTCGACATCCCTTTAATTACAAAAACCTAAACTTTAAAAAAAGGAGGTAATTTATGAAAATTACATTATCTAAGAATTTAAAAACAAAACCAACTGATAATAATAATCTTGGCTTTGGTAAAATTTTCACAGACCACATGATTATAAAGAAATATAAAGATGGTGCTTGGGGCGAAACAGAAATCGTGCCTTATGGCCCTATTTCGCTTGACCCATCTACTGCGTGTCTTCATTATGGACAAGAAGTTTTCGAGGGTTTAAAGGCATATAAGCTTGAAAATGACGATATTATGCTTTTCCGTCCAGAAGAAAATTTTAAACGTTTAAACGAATCAAATACGCGTATGGGTATTCCTCATTTAGACGTAAATGAGTGTGTTTCTGACCTTAAAGAATTACTAAATCTTGAAAAAGATTGGATTCCAAAAGGCGCTGGAACATCGCTATATATAAGACCATTTATCATTGCAACAGAGGTTGGTTTAGGTGTTCACCCATCAATCGAATATACTTATATGGTAATCGTAGCCCCTTCTGGCATGTACTATAAAAACGGTTTATCACCTGTTAAAATCTTTGTTGAAGATGAGTATGTTCGTGCTGTAAAAGGTGGAACTGGTACTGCAAAAGCTGGTGGAAACTATGCATCTTCTTTAATCGCTCAAGAAAAAGCAAATTCTTTAGGATATGAGCAAGTTTTATGGCTTGACGGTGTTGAACGCAAATATATCGAAGAAGTTGGTTCTATGAATGTATTTTTCGTCCTGAAAGACAAATTAATCACTCCAATGCTATCTGGCAGTGTTTTGGCAGGAATTACAAGAAAATCAACTATCGAACTTGCAAAATCACTAGGAATTGATGTTGAAGAACGAAAAATTTCTATCGATGAATTAATCGAGCTATATAATAAAGGTGAACTTATCGAAGCCTTCGGCTCTGGTACTGCCGCTGTAATTTCTCCTATCGGAGTTATGAAATACAAAGATACTATAATCGAACTATCAGACGGAAAAATCGGTGAAATTTCACAAAAATTATACGATAATTTAACTGGAATTCAATATGGAAAACTTGAAGATAAATTCGGTTGGACACAAATAATTTAATTTATAAGCCTGCACTTCGGTGCAGGTTTTTTCTATGATTATCACAAAAATCTCTGCTTATTTTTATTCACTTTTACTAATTATAAAACGCACTTAATATATTAAGGTAAAAAAATTCATAATTTTTCTACTTTTTTCTTGCTTATTATTTAAATATATGTTACACTAAAAAAAGCAAAACTTTAATCTGATAAACTTTAAAAGTAAAATACATTAAAGGAGAGTTTAAATTTATGAATATAGTCGTTTGCATGAAGCAAGTTCCTGCAACTTCTTCTGTCGAAATTGACGAGGAAACAGGTGCCTTAAAACGCTTAGGTGCCGAAACAAGAACAAACCCCTACGACCTCTATGCGCTAGAAACTGCGCTAAAAATCAAAGAACAACTCGGTGGAACTGTCACTGTTATCACAATGGGTCCACCACAAGCAGAAAAAATGATTCGCGATGCTTATAGTTTAGGTGCCGACGATGCAATCATTCTGTCTGACAGAAAATTTGCAGGTTCGGACGTTTTAGCGACTTCTTATACCATTTCTCAAGGGATTTCGCTTATTTCTGACTACGACCTTATCTTATGCGGCAGACAAACCACCGACGGTGATACTGCCCAAATTGGTCCTGCGCTTGCAGAACTTTTAGGAATTCCACATGGTGCTTGGGTGACAAAAATCGAAAATTTAACCGATAAAACAATTGATATTGAACAAATTTTTTCTAAAACTAAGCAAAAGAGCAGACTAAGTTTTCCATGTCTTTTGACTATCGAAAAAGATAGTTGCGTGCCTCGCTTGCCGTCTTTCATTTTAAAGAAAAACACTCGTGATAAAGCGATAAAGTTTGTTGGCTTTGACGATTTACCATCACCAGATTTATCTCGCTGTGGACTGGTAGGTTCCCCTACAAAAGTAGACGCGATGTTTGCACCAAAAGCATCAGAAAAGCAAGTTAAAATCGAAGGAAAAAACAAAGCTGAAACGCTTATAGACATCCTAGTTTCAAATAAAATTATAGAAAGGACTGCAAAATAATGCCTACAATTTCACTAGATATAAAAAAATGCAACCTCTGTGGTATTTGCAAAGAAAAATGTCCTTTCGATGCACTTTCAATCAATAAAGAAGGTATTTTGCTCGACGAAAGATGCAGAATGTGTGGCGTATGTGTTAAACTCTGTCCTGAAAATGCCCTAACTTTCTCGCAAGAGCCTATAAATGACGAAAATATTAAGCAAAATTGGAATGGTATTTTAGTGTATGCAGAGCAAGAACTCGGCGAAATCCATCCTGTAACTTTTGAATTAATCGGAGAGGCTAAAAAGCTTGCTAGTGTCGTAGATTACGAAGTATCTTGCGTGCTAGTTGGCGAAAAAGGCACCGAAGAAAACGCTAAAAAATTGCTAGACTATGGTGTTTCAAATGTGTATTTCTATGAGCACGATGGATTTTCTGGCTTTAAAGCCGATTGCTATGCAGACGCAATTTCCGATTGCATTTCCGAAACTTTGCCATCGACAGTTTTAATAGGCGGAACATCTGCTGGTAGGTCGCTTGCGCCTCGTCTGTCTACCCGTTTTAGAACTGGACTTACCGCTGACTGCACTAAGCTTGAAATGTGCGAAAACACTGATTTAGTGCAAATTCGACCTGCTTTTGGTGGAAATATTATGGCTCAAATTCTTATCACAGATGCTCGTCCGCAATTCGCAACAATTCGCTATCGCGTTATGGATAAGGCTTGTAAAGTTCAAAATCCTACTGGAATTATCCACAAAATGCCTGTTTCTGATGCTATGGTGAAATCTGGAATTGAAATATTATCTATCGAAGAATTGCCGAAAGTGAAGTCGATTGAAGACGAAGAAATCCTTGTCGTTTGTGGTCGTGGAATGAAAAACGCCGAAGGTGTTGCGCTTTGTAAAAAGCTTTCTGACGCTCTAGGTGGTCAAATTTGTTTCACAAGACCGATGGCAGAGGCTGGTTTGGGCGATAATTCTCATCAAATTGGCCTTTCTGGGCGAACTGTTCGACCGAAACTCATTATTACATGTGGTGTTTCTGGTGCTATTCAATTCACCTCTGGTATGACTGGAAGTGAATGTATTGTCGCTATAAATAGTGATAAAAATGCTCAAATTTTTAATATCGCAAACTATTGCATTGTCGATGATGCATTTGAAATTATTCCAAAAATGATTGAAGAAATTAATAAAAAGGAGGTATAATATGCCATTTCCGTATAAAAAAATTGATAAAAATGATATTTCTTACATAAAAAGCATCACAGACGATAGTCGAGTAATTGAAAAAGACGATATCCTTCCTGAGTTTTTTCACGATGAAATGCCGGAATACGGTGTTTTTGCTCCTGAAGTTATGGTAGAAGCTATAAATACAACTGAAATTTCGAATATAATGCGTTTTGCTTACGCAAACAATATACCTGTAACTGTTCGTGGTGCAGGTACAGGACTTGCCGGTGGCGCAACTTGTAAACATGGTGGAATTTTGCTCTCTATAATGAGAATGAATAAAATTTTCCCTGTCGACCGAAAAAATCAAACGATAACTTGCGAACCTGGCGCTCTTCTTTTAGATGTTCAAGCCACTGCTACTGCCGAAGGTTTGTTCTACCCTCCTGACCCTGGCGAAAAAACTGCCTCTATCGGTGGTACTGTTATCACAAATGCAGGTGGTATGAAGGCTGTTCGTTATGGACTTACTCGCGATTTTGTGCGTTGTATGGAAGTTGTACTTCCTGACGGAGAAATTGTAGAATTTTCGTCTAATGTAGTCAAAAATACTACTGGATACGACCTTAAAGACCTAGTAATCGGCTCCGAAGGCACTCTTTGTATACTTACAGAAGTCACTTTAAAACTTCTTCCTGCGCCAAAATTCACTGCAACTTTAGTTTTGCCTTTTAAAACTTTAGAAGAATGTGCCGATATGGTTCCACACGTTTTAGACCTATCTTTTGTACCAACAGCCATCGAATTTCTAGAGATGGAGCTTATTAATATCGTTAAAAACAGGTTAAATAAACCATTTCCTTATGATAAGGGCGAAGCTGTTTTGCTTGTTATGTATGATGCATCGAGCAAAGAAGAATTAGAAAAAGCGTGTGATGCACTTTGCGAAGAAGCTTTAAAGCATGGTGTTATCGACTGCTTAATCGCAGACACAGCAGAAAGACTTGCCTCTGTTTGGACTGTTCGTGGTGGAATTTTAGAGGCGATGAAAGCCGATAGTATCGCACAAGAAGAGTGTGACGTTGTTGTTCCTCGCTCAGAAATCGCTCATTATGTAAAATCTGCTAAGCAAATCGGTAATAAACACGGTGTTCGTGTTCAACCTTGTGGTCACGCTGGCGATGGAAATATCCACACAGAAATGCTTAGAGATGAAGGTATGACCGACGAAGAATGGCACTCTGCTACGCAAAAATGCCTTGTAGAGTTATATGATTTATCGAAAAAACTCGGTGGTCAACTTTCTGGCGAGCATGGAATTGGTAATGGCAGAATAGAATATATGGAAACTTTTTTAGGCAATCGTATGATTGATTTATTTAAGTCAATTAAGCTTGCTTTCGATGAAAAGTTGATTTTAAACCCTGATAAAGTTATAAAATTTAATAAATAAGGAGAATTAAAATGAGCAAAAAAAGTCTTTTAGTCGACAAAAGTAAAATGCCACTTGCCGTTGGTGTCGCATTCGTTGCATTTACTACGCAGTTTGGAGGTGGCTTTGCCTCTGGCGCACAAATCTATCAATATTTCATAAATTATGGCATTTGGACATTGTTTTTACCTATATTTACGCAATTTTTATACGCAGTTTTCTTTTGGTATGGAATGCGTTATGCTTTTAGAAACAAAGTTTACGATTATCGTTCATTTTCTGATAAATTCTATGGAAAGTATCGTCATATCTTTTCAAACTTGTTCGAAATTACATACTTAATCATGATAGCGACCGCCTCTGCTGCTGCATTTGCAACAGGTGGCTCGACACTCGAAACCCTATTTGGTATACCATATTGGCTTTGTACATTAATCGTTGGTGCATTTATTTTCGTTATATCAATTTTCGGCACAAATATGGTAAGAAGAGCTGCCGCTACCATTTCTGTACTGATTATCATTGGTCTAATCGTAGTTTTAGTGCCAAATATCATTGCAGAATGGGGTGAAATTTCTGCTTCTATATCAAAAATGAGTGCTGGCGAAATGGCTGCTGGTTCAAAAGAAACAGGCTCATTCATTCCTGCACTTTGGAGCGCGTTTTTATACTTCTTATTCCAACTAGCTTCAGTTTCAGTTATGTATCAGCATGTAAAACCTCTTACAGATGAAAAACAAGTTAACAAAGCTGGTATTTACATTTTCATAACAAATGTTGTGGCAACTATGCTTGCAGTTATCGGTTTACTTTCAATCGCTTTTATCTCAGACCTTGCAACAGCGTCTGTGCCTATGCTTGTTCTGGTTCAAAACGGTGTTGGTTCAGAGTTTTTAACTCCGATTATTTCTATTTTAATTATTCTAGGCTCGATTTCTACTGGTGTAAACATGGTTTCTGGTATCGTTACTCGCTGTGTTAATGCTGTTGAAAAGCGTATGGATGAAGAAAAAGTTAAAAAAGGTCATATGATTAGAAATATCATTTTCGCACTAATTTTCACAGGTTGTGCGTTTGCAATTGCTCAATTTGGGCTGATGGCAGTAGTTGTTAAAGGCTACTCGTATCTTGGATATGCATCGCTTATTTCTGTTTTTATTCCTTTTGTAATTCATGCTGTGAAAACAAAATTAAAATAAAACTTTGCCACTTGTATATACAGGTGGCTTTTTTCTAAAAAAATATAAGAACAAATTGCAAAATTATTAAATTTTACTTTACTTTCTCTTAAAAATATTATATAATATAGTGTATGCAATTTTACTTAATTAGGAGGGCAAAAGTGAAAGCACCAAAAAATATTCAACAATTCTTTTTTATCATAACACTTGTACTATCAATTAGCTTGTTTTTATCAGCTTTAGTCGACGGAATTATCACTGGTCTGGGGATTTCTACTGTCATTCTTTTAAGCTTTGCACTAGCTTTTTTAGTAGCAGCAATAACTTTGATTATTTGTTCGCAACTTAAAACGCTAAAACTTAAAAGCTTGCTTAAAAACGGTTTTGTTACTCGTGCTAATGTAACGTATGTTAAAACGAGAAAATATAACCTATTAGGGCGCAAGCAACCGTATATAATTCACTATGAATATAGCTATCATGGCATAAAATATGAAGGTGAAAGCGAGTTTTTATGGCTTAAACCTAATATTTACACTAATGATAAAATAAATATCTACATAGATAAAACATCACCGTCAATTAGTACAATTGACTATACAGGAAATAATTAATTTTAAGAGGTTTTTATGTTTAGAACAACATATTGGATGACATATTTCTGGTTTTACCTAGTTTCAAGAATAGGTGGACTAAGAAAAGCAGGCAAAATGGACAAAACTACGAAAGAATATCGCGATTTAGTGAATTTTTACGTTAAAGATTGGTCTGGAAGGCTACTTCGCCTAGCTGGCGCACGCGTTAAAGTATTCGGTGAAGAAAATTTGCCTTTAGAAAACGCTGTATTCGTTTCAAATCATCAAGGGCAGTTTGATATCCCTTTAATGCTACATCACGTGGGCACTCCTCGTGCAATATTAGCCAAAGCTGAAATTGCTAAATTACCACTCGTTCGTGATTGGATGATGCATCTTGATTGCCTTTTTGTCGACAGAAATGACCCAAAGGATGCTTTAAAAGCTGTTGTTAACGCGATTAAATATGTTAAAGCAGGCAATTCGATGACAATTTTCCCCGAAGGAACTCGTAGCAAAGGCAACAATATCGGTGTATTTAAACCTGGTAGTACAAAAATCGCTATAAAAGGTGGCGCTATAATAGTTCCTATAACTATCGATGGTTCGTACAAATTACTTGAAAAAAACAAGGGTTTTAAAATCACTCCAGCCGATGTGAATATCACTATCCACAAGCCGGTTGACCCGAAAACTTTAGAAAAAGAAGAGCTTGATAATATCGATAATATTTTACGCGATATCATTAAATCTGCATTATAAATTTTAAGCGTAAGACGGATAATCTTACGCTTTTATTATGTCAAATTCTATCTCACTTTATTCTGATAAAACTTTTTTAAATACTAAAAACTGCCTTGCAAAAGCAAAGCAGTTTTTTTATTATTTCGCTTCAAATACATATATTTGAGAAGTAAAGTCGCCTTTGTCTTCACCAGAAGTGTATTTTCCTTTAAATTTATCACTTTGAATTAACCCTGTGAACTCAGTTTCAACGATATGCCCTATATTCATAAGCTCATCGCCGAAATATGTTTTTCCATTGCATTCATACTCAAAGTTTTCATCTAGTCCAACTAAATTCACTTTTTTAAGCGAAGTATTTGGTGTTGCTAAAATTTTATAATAACCAAGAATAGCTGTTTTCTTATCTTTAGACACAACCATCCAGCTGTAAATATTGCCTTTTTGCAATCTATAAAAATCGCCTTTTGATATAACATCACGATATTTTTTGAAAAACTCGATTTGCTCAGAAACTTTTAGTGCATCTATACTTCTCATTTCATTAACATTAAGTTCATAACCAAAAGTACCAAAATAAGCAACATTTGCACGCGTTTCAATGCTTGTTTTTCTCAAAACTTGATGATTTGGTATCGCTGCTACATGGCTACCAATAGATGAAATCGGATACACCATAGATGTTCCATATTGAATATGTAAACGCTCGATTGCATCAGTATCATCACTCGCCCACGCTTGTGGCGCGTAATATAACATCCCTGCATCAAATCTCGCTCCACCAGAAGCACAAGATTCAAATAGAATTTCAGGAAATCTCTCGATTAATTTTTCATAAAGCTCATACACACCAAGGATATATCTGTGGAAAAATTCCTTTTGTCTTGATGGTTCTAGGCTTAAACTATAACTTTCTGTGATATTTCTATTCATATCCCATTTAATATATGAAATATTTGCTTTATCGATAGTTTCACACATTTTTTCAAAGATATAGTCAACAACTTCCGGTCTTGAGAAGTCTAAAACATATTGATTTCTGCCGTAAGACATTTTTCTATTCGGAGTTTTGATTACGAAATCTGGATGTGTTTTGTAAAGCTCACTGATTTCATTTACCATTTCAGGCTCAAACCATAATCCGAATTTAAGTCCTAAATCGTTGATTTTTTTAGCTAACCCATCGACTCCATTAGGTAATTTTTCAAGATAAACTGACCAATCCCCTAAAGATGTTTGGTCGTTATCACGCTTGCCAAACCAGCCATCATCTAAAACGAAAAGTTCGATGCCTAAATCTTTTGCTTTTGATGCGATACCTAAAATGCTTTCTTCGTTGAAGTCAAAATAAGTTGCTTCCCAGTTATTTATTAAAATAGGACGTGTTTTATCTTTATATTTACCACGAATTAAGTTATTTCTAAATAAATCGTGGAAATTTTGGCTCATTCCGTTTATTCCAGTGTCAGAATATACTAAAACTGCCTCTGGTGTTTGGAAAATTTCATTCTCGCCTAAAACCCACTCGAATTCAAACGGATTAATACCAATCATCATACGAGTTACATCATAAGCATCAACTTCTGCTTGCGCTAGGAAATTACCACTGTAAATCAGCGTTAAACCAAGCACTTCCCCTGAATTTTCTGTTGCATTTGGTCTTTTCAGTGCCATAAATGGGTTATGCATAGCCGAGCTTGCTCCCCTAGCACTCGATACCGATTGAACACCTTTTTCAAGCTTACGAGTTGAAACATGACGCTCACGCGACCAAGCTCCGTCTAGTGTAATCATTTCGTAGTTATCGTCATACAAGTCTAAACTTAACGACATTGCACGGTTAATTGAAACACTTTGGCTTGAATTATTTCTAAATTCTGCCGAACGAACAACCCCAGAAAAACCTTCGAAAAGATGATATTTTAATACCATTTCAACATTTATTAACGCATCAAACATAGTAATTTCAAGCGTTTCAACATTGTCACCATAAGTTTGAGGCAGGCCTTTTAATTTGTTTTTACCTTTGATTATTTCATGGCTTTTATATTCAAAATTTGTAATTCTGCTACCATTATCCATTGTTAATTGGTATGCAGGGTCACGAAAATCACCCGTACCATACGATGGATACTCTTGTTTTAAGACTTCAAGGGAGAAGTCTAAATCTCCCTCAAAAGTACACGGTGCTAAAATAACTCCTCGTTCAACTAAAAGATGGTCAAAATCATCTTTATGACGTATTTTCTTGCCAAAATACAGTTGTCCTAGTTGATTATTTCGCATTATTTTAAAAATATAACTTATTTTTTCATTTGATAAATGGAATGTGTTATTGCTAAATTTTATCATTTTAATCCCTCTTTTTAAAAACTATTCCTTTTCAGAAATCGTTTGTGTAGCTTTTTTATTAACAGCTCTATCTATTGCGATTGACCCTACTGCACAAATTGCACCGATTATTACAAGTGCGATAACTGTATCAACACCCATTCCGCCTTCTCTTGCGATACCTATTTTAGAGAATACGACATACATACCAAGCATTACGAAAACTACGAAACCACTGAAAGTGTATCTGTGTTTCCAAGGCTCCATTTCAACTACATTTGAAATTGGCATTACATAATCTTCTTCCATAGGTTTTACTTTACCAATGATGTACATAATTAAGCAAGATAAAACAAATAAGATTGCAGAAATATGTAGGTAATGTAATCCTGTGTTAAACACTTGGAAAGTTGGGAAGAATGTATGAATTTGAGTTAATGCGTAAACACCTACGAAGAAAGTTATAGCAACTTTTGCAGCGATTGGTGGCACTCTTTTTGTCATATAACCCATAAAGATAATTGTGAAAATTGGAACATTGAAGAAACCATTGATTGTTTGTAAATAGTCAAATAATCCTTTTGGTGCGTTTAAGATAAGTGGTGCTACAAACATAGAAATAATTGCGATAACAAGTGCGAAAATTTTACCAACTTTGATTAATTTATCGTCTGTAACATTGCCTTTTTTAGCTGGTTTATAAACATTTAATGCGAATAAAGTTGATGCTGAGTTTAGTACGCTGTTGAATGTACTTAAAATTGCTCCCATTAATGCTGCTGCAAAGAAACCAACTAGTGGAGCTGGTAAAACTTTACTTACAAGTTGTGGGTAAACTGCATCCATATTTTCAATGCCACCACCGAAGATTTGGAATGCCATTGTTCCTGGAATGATAACCATAAGTGGAGTTAATACTTTTAAAAATCCAGCATAAATTACGCCTCTTTGACCTTCTTTAAGATTTTTAGCACCTAAAGCACGTTGGATGATTGATTGGTCTGTACCCCAGTAGTAAAGGTTAACTAAAACTAGCCCTGTAAACATAGTTGAAATTGGTAGGAAACTATCTTCTGAACCGATAGCGTCAAACTTCTCTGGAGTGCTGTTGATGAATAAATCAAATCCGCTAAATAAATCGCCTTGACCAATTACAAGTAATGCAAAAACTGGAACTAAAAGTCCACCGATAACAAGTGCGATACCGTTGATTGAGTCAGAAATTGCAACCGCTCTTAAACCACCGAAGATAGCATAAATAGCACCAATAATTCCAATAACCCATACCATAAGCCAGATAGATTGTGCATAAGAAATTCCAAAAATACCTGCGATGTCAAAAATTTGACCCATAGCTACCGCACCAGAATATAATGTGATTGGTAGCATATTTACGATGTAACTAACTAAGAAAAGAATTGTTATAAATTTTCTAGTTCCCCCATCAAATCTTGATTCTATAAAATCAGGAATTGTTGTGATACCTTGTTTTAAGTAACGTGGAACTAAAAATAGTGCTACGATAATAAGCGTAATCCCTGAACCTACTTCCCAGCCCATAACTGCCATGTTTTGTTGATAAGCTTGGCTTGACATACCAACAAAGCTTGCTGCACTTAGGTTTGTTAAAAGTAATGAACCTGCGATAACTCCACCAGTTAAGCTTCTTCCCCCTAAGAAGTAACCATCCGATGTTGAAAGAGTGTCATTTTTTGTTTTGAAGTAAGTTATTAAACCTACTGCTCCTGAGAATACGATAAACGAAATTAAAATTGCTGTCATAATTCTTCTCCTTAAATAAATTCATTCTATAAACACGCGTTTATTTTGTTTATATAAAAAAATCTAAACTAATTTAGATTCTTTTAACCGTAGCTTTTTCGACTAATTCAGGTTTATGCAAAAGATGCTTTGCATCATCTGAAAATAGCTGCTTTAAACAAGATTTAGCGACTTCTTTTAGCGAAACATCGAAAGTTGTTAGGTTTAAATTAAGCCAATTTGCAACTTTTAGATTATCAAACCCTATAATCGAGATATCTTCTGGAATTTTGTACCCATTATCAGTAATTGCTTTAATAGCACCTAGCGACATTATATCATTTCCTGCAAAAACAGCCGTCGGCTTATTTTCTTTAAGATAATCATTCATCGCTTTATAGGCAACATCTTCCTTGTAATGACCCGTAATTATTTGAGTTTTATATCCCCCAAAATCATTCATTGCCTGCAAATAACCAACTTTTCTTTTAATAGAAGAAAGCCTCTCGTCACCCTCGATATGAAGGATATTTGTATGACCATTTTCTATTAAATATTTTGTAGCCTCATATCCCCCAATCAAATTATCACAGTTAACAATTTTAACGTAATTGTTCTTATCGTCAATTTCTGAAAACTGGTCTATGAAAACCGAATTATATTTCTGAGAAATTTCTACAAGTTCCTTAGTTCTATGCGGAAAACCTGTGAAAATTCCACCAAAAATCATCTTGGTTTCAAACATTTCTTTAAGACTTGAAAACTCTTTTGGGTCGGTTATGATATTTACTAATGCGATATATCCCTTTTCTTTCAAAAGACTGATAAGACTCGATAAAAGTTCCATATTATACGGAGAATTTATCCCAATCCATTCGTCCGAGCTATTTGTATCATTAATATCGGCGATAAAAATACCTACGATATTAGAAGATGCACCTGCAAGGCTTCTTGCGAAGTGATTCGGAGTATATCCATACTCGTCAATAACTGCTTGAACTTTCTCTCTTGTTTTAGAAGGAACATTGCTGTAATTATTCAAAACTCTCGAAACTGTGCTACGCGACACATTTGCAAGCTTTGCAATTTGCTCAGTGTTCATAACTCCAACTCCTTTTGAACGCGTGTTTATTTTGTATTTGTATAATAACATAACTTTTTCCACTTGTCTATGCTTTAATAACAAAAAAAATATTTTCAGCTTTTTGCATTAATTTAACGTATTATTTTTGTGCAATACGTCATTGTCACTTTGAACAAATTTGTAAGCGATTTTTTACATTTCGTCAAATTAAATAAATTCAAGAGCATTTTTTGTGCATTTATCCTATAACTAAAAATAATTCAACTAATATTTTCCAATTTTGATTTTTGCTTATTTATTCTGTATTTTGTCGCAATTATTTAAAATTAGCACCTTTATATATGATGAAAATGTGCTGTCACACGCGTAACAGCACATCAAATTATTTAGTTTGTACCTACTACGACTAGGTAAATTATCGTGAATATAAAACCTATACCGAATAATAATAAACTATATGAAAGCGAATAGGTAATATGAATTTCTGGTTTCGTTTTGTCAAAACCATCCTCTTTGCCCTCGAAAAACTCTATCGGAATTTCTACCGATTTATATAAAACTCTGTTCATAATGACAATTACAACATCGGCAATGACATCAAACAATCTCGCAACTATTGCTCCAAAAAAGCTTAAACACGAAATTATTGGCAAGTAATATTTTTTATCCAAACTATAAATATCGCGTTGGTAGTCATTATACCCATCGATATGTGCTACCGAATATCTTGCTATAAACACATAAATCAACACACCTAAACTAATAGAAATAAGGCTACCTTGCAGATTTGTTAGCGAAAAATACGCAATTTCTCCATTATGATGTGTATTCATATAATGGCTCACAAACTCACCAATTTCACCAAAAATCACATTAGGAAACAGTCCTAAGCACATCATAAATACGCAAAGTGCTGTAATAGTTATTTTTGTTTTAAAAGTGACATACGTTCGAATTTCTTCGTGTTTTCCTCGTCTAACAAACAAGCAAATATATGTTTTAATGACATAACACGTCGTTAATGCGCCTGCAAAGGTAAATAAAATATCGAAAATTCCATAAATCCCAGAAAGATTACTCGAAACATGTGCAAGTTCTAATACCGACTCATGCAAAAGTGTTTTGCTCACATAGCCACTAAATAATGGTACACCCATAAGCGACGCCGAAGCCATTAAATACATGGCATGCAACCATTTTTTGCCCTTGCCAAAACCTTCGAGTTTACCTAGCTTGAGCGTGTGTTTATTTTGATAAATTATCCCTGATAGGCTAAATAAAATCACTTTTATAATGCTGTGGTTTATTGTGTGGAAAATAATTCCGTAAGAAGCATATAAATTATGCTCGCCTAGTAAATTATATGTACCGATACCAAATAAGATAAATCCGATTTGTGAAATGGATGAAAATGCAAAAATTTTCTTTAAATCTCTGCTAAAAAATGCAAATACCCCACCATAAATCATAGTGCAAACACTCATTAAAAGTATGAAAATTGCCCAATTATGGTCACCATACATCAAATCAAGCCCAATTAAAAGCACGCCATATACCCCTGCTTTTGATAAAACACCCGATAAAATCGCTGTTGCTGGCGATGGTGAATATCTATAAGACGTCGGACACCAGTCGTTTAACATAAGCGCGCCAGCCTTAATTCCAAACCCTATAAACATAGAAAATGCAGCTAAATATTCGTAATTTGGTCTGATATTTTCCCCAAAGAAGTATGGCATAAAAATACCAAAAAGTATTGCAAGTCCACCGATAACGCTATATGCTAAATATCTTTTTCCTGCACGAATAGCGTGTGCATCTCCATCAAAAATCACCCAGAAAAAGCTTGCAAACGACATGATTTCAAAGAAAACAAGCAGTGTAAACAGGTCGCCTGAATAAAAAATACCTAAAGTTGATGCCAAAGTTATGATTATAGTGGCATAATATCTCGTAAGATTTCCTTTCATTTTCGCAAAATATTCTCGGCTTATAATAATGCTTATCAGCCACGCGACACTCGCGATTACCGAAAGGACTAATCCAACTTCATTTAATCTAAAAATTATACCAAAATCTGAAAATAACGGCAAAATCACTGGTGTATTTTCCGAATTAAACGTAAATGCTACTACAATTGTTGCAACTAAATTCAGGCTCACAATAATTAATGAAGTTCGCCATAAAATATTGTCTTTTTTGAGAAAACACATCAAAAAACCTAATACTAATATCGTTAAAACGATAACCGGAAGTAAAATATTCATATTATATACCTCCTACGACTATTTTTTCGATGAAATTATATAAATCTGATGAGAATAATGATAAAATTATCATTGTGCTTGTAATAATCACCATTGGTACTATCATAGCCTTTGGTGCTTCTTTTGTGTGATGAAGACGCTTTTTGTCAAAATCATTGTGAGGTATGAACGCAAGCGAAGCCACTTGGAATAAATACATCCCTGTTAAAAGTGCCGAGAACATAAGTGTCGCAATTCCTAAAAATCCGATATTTCCACCTACTTCAATCACACTCTGCGCGATAGCAATTTTTGATATAAACCCACCAAACGGAGGTATTCCAACAAGTGCTAAACTGCTTATCGTGTATGTTATAAACGATATTTTCATAATTTTTCCATAGCCTTCTACATCGCCTACATAATCTTTATGCGTTGTGTAAATAACATTACCAGCTGTGTAGAAAATAACTATTTTAATAACTGCGTGAAACACAAGATGCATAAGCGCTGCCACAAGACCAAGTTTAGACATTGTAGACACTGCAAGCAAAATATAGGACATCTGACTAATAGTTGAATACGCAAAACGTCGTTTTAAATGCTTGCTTTTCATAGCCATTGAGGAGCCTATAATAATCGAAATCATGCAGAAAATCATTATTGCATATTGAACCCATGTGCCTTTAAAATAATTCAAATCAACAAGGTGAAACGTTGTTCTCATAACTGCAAATGCACCTGATTTTACTACTGCTACTGCGTGCAAAAGTGCCGTCACAGGCGTCGGTGCAACACCTGCTGCTGTAAGCCATCTGTGAAATGGAACAACCCCTGCTTTTACAGAAAATCCTATAAACATAAGCAAATATGCGATAAGTAAATATTGATTTTCTGGAATATTTATAATAGGGTTTGCACTCAATGTTAAATCACCAGTATAGTACGCAAAAATCATCATTCCTGAAAACGATAATGATGCTCCGAAAACAGAATATCGTATGTAAATTCTGCCTGCGTGCAAATCGCGCTCTTTGTTATTATGGATTACTAATGGTAGCGTTATAAACGTGAGTAGCTCATAAAATAGATACAGCGTTATCATATCCCTTGCAAAAGCAAGTCCAATTACGACACCTAGCGTTATGATATAATACATAAAGAATTTTACCATATTTCCTTCATGTTTCATATATTTCGTTGCATAAAGCGTTGCAAGTGGCCATAAAAAGCTAACAAGAACAGCAAATACTACCGATAAACCATCTATTCTAAAGCCGATTTGCAAGATATTTGTGATATCTATCAAAACAAGTTCTTTCCCAAAGAAAAAATATGATACTGCAAAAATTGAGAGTGAAACTATGCTTGTCAGTATTACCACTGTATATGCAAGTGATTTTTCCGATTTATATTTTCTAGTACGAATAATTGCTGCCCCTACGAGCGATAAAAGTATTGGAAGGATAATTAAATAATTCATAAATAACCTCCTATATTCCAAAAATCGCACTTATATATTCAATAAGTGGAAGTGGATAAATCCCAAAAATCACAATAAATGCACATAAAATTCCTATCGGAACTAAAAGCATTTTCGAACCATCATTTAGTCCTTTTGCCATATAAACTGCAAAAAAAGCACTATATGAAACAGTCAATAAGTATCCCCCAGTTAAAACTGCTGATATCATTATCACAATAATTCCGATTATTCCTTCAAACTCAACTGCACCCCTTGCAAGATACCATTTGCTAACAAAACCAGATGTTAAAGGAATTCCTACAAGCGACATCGCTGCAATAGTAAACATAGTGAAAGTTTTTGGCATTTTCGAGCCGATTCCTTCTACATCTTCCACATTTGACTTGCCTGTTTTTTGTATTAAAACACCGACGGTAAGAAATAATGCTGTTTTTGCTAATGCGTGAAAAATAACTTGCAAAAGTCCACCAACAACGCCTGACGGAGTTAGTAAAAACACCCCAAACAAAATATACGAAACTTGGCTGATTGACGAGTATGACAGCCTTCTTTTAAGACCTTTTTCACGAAAGGCAAGCATAGAGCCCATAAAAATTGTTAAAAGTGATAATGTAAGTAATGTGTACTGAACCCAAGTAACTTGCAAAATATTCGGTCCTACAACGAAATAAATTATACGAATAATCGCAATTACACCACATTTTTTAATAATTCCTGCTAAAATTGCACTGACAGGAACTTCCGACTCATTATAAGTAGGTGGAAGCCAAGAATGAAGTGGAAACATACCAGCCTTGCTAGAAAATCCTATTATTGCAATAAATGTTAGTGTTAACACCCCGTCTATGTCAAGCGAAGAAATTTCGCTTATGCCACCCAATACAAATGATATATCAGACACATTTGTCATAAGATAAACTATACCAATAAGCCCTAAAGACGCACCAAAAATCGAAAAATAAAGGAATTTACGTCCCGCTAGCATACTTGTGTTTGTTCTGTCGTGTACTACTAAAACATAAGACATAACCGTCATAAGTTCAAAAAACATATAAAGTGTTAGCATATCATTCGCGTAGCAAACACCTAAAACAGCACCTAAAACCATAGAATAAAACGAGAAATAACGAGTGCGGTCTTTCTTATGTGCCATATATTCAAATGAATACACCAAAACTATAAGCCAAACCACCGATGCAAGCGTTGAAAACAGTATTGACAGCATGTCTACTTTAAATGAAAAATCTAAGCCAAAAGGTAGCTTTAAAAATGCAAACTCTTGGTTAATTTGTGTAAGATTAGTCAAAATAGTTAGTGCCACTGTTGTAGCTACAACAAAAATAGAGTATTTTTTCGCCTTGTTTTTTAAATTTAAAAGAACAAATCCTGAAACAATAGGAAAAAACACTGTTATAAAACTAAGCAACTCTTTCCCTCCTTTACAATAGTTCTAATCCTGAAGCAATCATTGAAACAATCGGTTCGTATAAAAATCCTATTGAAAAATTCACTAAAATAAAAATCGTCATACCTATCGTATAAACAAGTGGATATTTTGTTTTTTTGCCGAAATTTTCACTTCTATTAAATATTCTCAGGATAAATTTGATAAAATAATTAGCTGTTAAAACTGTACTTACAATCATTGCAGCTAGAACAAACCACATTTGTGACGGTGATTCTATCGCAGCAGTCGCTAACATATATTTGCTGACAAAACCAGGTAAAATCGGTATGCCTATCAGCGAAAATCCACCAATCGCAAACCCAATTCCAGCTAATGGATTTCTAAGCGCACTACCACGCAAATCTTCTATGTATTTACTATTATCAGAGGCATACATAAGACCTTCGCACGAAATAAATAACAACGCCTTTGATAGGCTATGCGAAATAATGGTAAAACAAGCTGCCATCATCCCTGCCTCTGTTCCAAGGCTAATTCCGACATAGATATACCCTATCTGCCCTACCGAAGAATACGCAAGCATACGCTTGATATTATGTTCTTTGATAGCATCGAAACTACCAACAATAATCGCTAAAATACCAAATGCAAAAAGCACATGCCCTGCATGAAGTAAATTTACGTTATAAATACCGATAACACGATAAAAAATCTTAATAAGTAGTATAATAAACCCTTTAACAACGAGCCCTGAAGATATCGCATTAGATGCATTCAGCGCGTTATTATAGGCGTGGCTCATCCACGAGTGAAACGGAAATAGTCCACTTTTGATTGCCATACTAGCAGATAAAAGTCCAACAATAATCGTAATTGGGAATTGATACTCGCCTAGTAAAATTAGTCTAGCAAGTGCACGCCCAACATCCGGCATTAATAAATGTCCTGTAAGGTCGTAAAGTAAAATTATAGAAATTAAGAAAAGACCTGAGCCTAGTAAACTCATTATGAGATATTTAATGGTAGCACCGATAGTTTTACCATTTTCTCGAGCTATCATAAATCCACACGCACATAATGTGTTAATCTCTATGAAAACGAAACTTGTAAACAAGTCATTTGTATAAATAAGTGCATTTAAGCTCGAAAGCATTAAACAAACCATTACATAAAATAAATTAAGCTTGTTCTTCTTAACTATTTTGAAAATATGCTCTTTTTGTAAAGTTATAATCATAAGCATTACAAAATTCAGCACAAGGGCGATAAGCGCCTCTAGTGGTCCAAACCGAATTTCATTACCCCAAGGTGCAGAAAAATGCCCCATAAGATAAGTTATTTCCTCTGGTTTTACATACATGTGCGCTACTAAAAACGCTGTCATTATATTGCATGCTAATACAACTCCGACTGTAAAACGATACGCGTATTTGCCTTTTAAAACATAGCAAATAACACCACCAGCCATTGTTATAAGTATACAAAAAAACGGAAAATTAGCTACAAATGGCACTATTTTACCTCCTTACCAACTCTTGTTATAATTTCATCTAAATCAAGAGTTTTGTATTCTTTGTATAGTTTTTGAATTAACGATAGCAATACTGCCGTTATAGAAACCGATACCACGATACCTGTTAAAACAAGTCCAGACGGAACTGGGTTTATATAATTATTAGCGTCTGTCACTCCATCTACAATTATTGGTGCAACTCGCCCTTCGATATATCCTCTTGAAGCTAGAAAAAGATAAACTGCACCGTCCATTATATTAAGACCGATAACTTTTTTAATTAGATTTTTTTGTAAAAAAAGGTTTGTAAATCCAATACCGAATAAAATCATTGCAGCTTGTGCATAAAAATTATCAAACATTTTATACTTCCCCCTTGGTAAATAACGAATAGAAGCTATACATAGTACAAGTAACTATCAGCCCTACACAAATATTTAGGTATAAAATTAGACCTGAAGAAAAGATATCCCCCGGAATACCTAATGGAATGCCTGTATTAAAATGGTTTGCACCCATAAAAAACGAATAGCCTTTAGCGCATGCATAAAAAGACAATGAGCAGAAAGTGACACGTCTTACAAAACGCTCTGTAATAACTTTTCTGATTGTTCTATATCCATAAGCAGAAGAATATAAGATTAAACTAGCACCCATAACAGCCCCACCTGCAAATCCACCACCAGGAGAAATATGTCCGTTTAAAACAATATATACCCCGAAAATCAGCAAAAATGGTATTACATATTTTGCAATATTTTTAACGATAGGGTTTCTTTCAAGTGGCTTGTAGTTTGGGTTTGCAACGGTTGTTCTGTCTTTGTTTTTTTCATCGGTTTTCATAAGAACAAGAACACATGCTGACGCCATAAATAAAACTGCACTTTCGCCAAACGTGTCAAATGCACGATAATCCAAAATCATACCAGTAACCGTATTTACAGCCCCTGTTTCTGCCATCCCCTGTTCAACATAACGCTCTGAAACTTCATTATTAATAGGGTTTGATGCATCTCCATGCTTTGGAAGATACGATGTTGTAACTAGCAAAACTCCGATTACAAGAAGGCAGATAATTACACTCGCGGTTTTATATATCCCATCAAAAACTTGCGTGGCTTTTTTGTCATGCCAAATTTTATATCTCTCGTGGATAGTTTCTTCTTTATGATGACTTTCTTTTCTCGGAGGCACTGGTTTTCTCTTTGTTCTTAGTTCAAATTCACCATCGGCAAATTTTCTTAAAATTTCAAAAATACTATTCATTTTCATCCTCCTCGCCTTCATCTTTTAGCTTATTAATATTTTGAAGGGTTATGAAAAACAATGTACTCGTAACACCTGCACCAACTGCTGCCTCTGTAATCGCAAGGTCTGGAGCACGCAAAAGTAACCATAATACGCTAACAATTAAGCTGTAAGACATATAAATTACAACGCTAGACAATAAATTACGCGTAAGCGACACTGCTATCGCTCCAATAATTAAAAGTACAAGCAAAATTGTCTCAAATATCATCATGATGCACAACCTCCAGTTTTTCTTTTATCGTTTCATCAGAAATAATCTCAGTTTTTGCCAAGAAATGCGAAGAAACTGGGTTTGCAAACCATAAAAATAATACCATAAGCCCTAGCTTTAAACTCGTAACATCAAACCCATTTGCAATAACAAGTGATATTATGATTAAAAGCGTTCCTAAGGTATCGCAAAGTGAACTCGCCTGCATTCTATTTAAAATATAGCTAAATCTGAAATTTCCAACTACTGAGGCTGTGAAAACAATTAATCCTGCAACCATAAATACTGCACTTAATACAAATCTAATCATTTCCATGTTCACCCTCCTCTAAGTTTGAAAAATCATCTGTTCTTTCTTTTTTATGGCTTCTAAGGTAGGCTTTGCATACGATTACAATTGTTACAAATCCTAAAAGAGCATAAATAAAGGCTACGTCTACAATATAGCTTTCACCTTGGACAACTGATAAAATACAAATCATAATTATAGTAATTGTACTTATATTGTTTACACTTAAAATCCTGTCAAAAAAACTAGGTCCCATAACCGACCTAAAAATATAAGCTGCAACAATTAGAGCGAGATAAATGAGCGCTATATTAAAAAGCCACTCGTATAAAGTTTCAATCATTTCAAATTTTCCTCCATTCCTTTAAGAAGTCTTATAAAAATCGAATTTTCCATATCTTCAACAAGCGTATAATCTAGTGTATGCAGACAAAAAACATCGTCTTTTATATCAACTGTTATTGTTCCTGGTGTTAAAGTTATTGAATTTGCTAAAACAATTTTCAAAAATTCGTTTTCTAAAGGCACTTTGAAAAAGAAAATTTCAGGCTCGATTTCTATTTTTTTTGCAAAAATAAATTTCATAACCATAAGGCTTGACTTTACAATTTCGAAAGCTAGAACCGCCATATATGCGATGGACCTAAAAATATTCTTCAAAAATTTATAGTCACTTTTTGGGCTGTGTTCCAAAAATTTACACATAAATAAGTACACAAAGCCCGATATTACTGCACCGACCACCAATATTTCTGGTGTCACACGTCCATTTAATATAATACACAATAAAAATAATAGAACATACATAACAAAAACTCTCCTATTTTACTATAACTTACACAAACTTTTAATCAAAAGTTAATAAATTATTAAATGTAACTTTAACTCTATATTAGCACTTTTACATATATTTTACAAGATTTTTTTTAAAAAAAGCCAATTTCATCCTATTTTTTGTTAATGTTGCACTATAAGAACATTTTATATCTTTATTTTTTGTAACACTCAAACGTTTGTTTTTGTTATTTTTTTCACGAAATATTTTTTTAGAATGTTTTGAAAAATTGTATTGACTTATTACATTTTTAGACGTATTATTATATTAATATAATTTGTAAAGGGTAATATGAAATGAAAATTAAAACAACACATCAAATCGATATGTGTCAAGGACCAATTTTAAGCAAAATGATACTTTTTGCCGTTCCTTTGGTATTAACAGGAATTTTACAACTTCTTTACAATGCTGCGGATATTATTGTTGTCGGCAATTTCGCAGAGCAAGGTGCAGTTTCTGCTGTTAGCACAAATGGTCCTATGATTAATTTAATTATAAATTTATTTATGGGCTTGTCTGTCGGCGTCAGCGTTACTGTTGCGAGGCATTTCGGTGCAAGAGAGCACAAAGAAATACACAAAACAGTGCATACAGCAATAACTATTTCAATTACTTGTGGAATATTTCTTTCTTTTTTCGGTTTTTTTGCTGCTAGGTCACTTTTAGAGTTTATGAATTCGCCACCAGATGTTATCGACGGTGCGACACTTTATATGCAAATTTTCTTCATAGGCATGCCTTTTAATATGACATATAATTTTGGTTCTGCAATTTTGCGTGCCACAGGCGACACTAGACGTCCTTTATATTTTCTCGCTTTTTCTGGCATAATAAATGTATGTTTAAATATGTTTTTTGTAATTGTACTACAATTAAGTGTTGCTGGGGTTGCCTTATCTACAATAATTTCCCAAGGAATATCAGCGTGTTTAGTAATTCGTGCATTAATGAAAAACACCGATGGAACAAAATTAATTTTAAAAGAACTTCGCATACACAAAGAACAACTTATAACAATTATAAAATTAGGTTTGCCAGCTGGAATTCAAGGTTCAATGTTTTCGCTTGCAAATGCTATGATTCAGTCATCGATAAACAGTTTTGGTTCGTCTATTATCACCGATGGCAACGGAATTTCTATGAATTTAGAAGGTTTCCTTTATATCAGCGCGAACTGTATTCATCAAGCGTGTGTGACTTTCACTAGCCAAAATATCGGTGCAAGGCAGTTTAAACGTGTTCGAAAATGTTTACCACGTTGCCTATTTCTAGCTGTTGTAATGATTGTACCACAAAGTGTAATTTTTGCTTATTTTTCTGAAAATATAGTGTCTATTTACACAAAAGATGCCGAAATTATCGCACTTGCTTCGGCAAGGATTGTCTATATTTCTGCTCTTTACTTTATGTGTGCATTTATGGACGTGACAACCGGACAACTTCGTGGACTCGGCTATTCATTCATCCCTATGATAATTTCTATCGGTGGAATTTGTGGCTTTAGGCTTATATGGATAGCGACTGCTTTCGCTTGGAACCCAACACTTGAAATGCTTTATCATACCTATCCACTAAGCTGGACGATAACTGTTATGGCAAATTTAATTTGTTATTTCATCGTAATTCGAAAATTCCCAAAAGAAGATTCCCCTCTCATAAGGGCGTAGGAGATTTTATGCAAAACCCTTTTATATACTCAAATACAAATCGAAGATTTCATACTTTTGACTACCATTTAAAAGAAAAATTCGGCAAAAAAGTCGCAAAAATTTCACTAAATGGTGGTTTCACATGTCCAAATTTAGACGGCACAAAAAGCACGAATGGTTGCTCTTATTGCTCTAGTGCTGGAAGTGGCGATTTCGCTGGAAATGTAAATTTAGACGTAGTTTCTCAATTTTATGAAATAAAGGAAAAAATGAACAAAAAGTGGAGTGACACACTATATATCCCCTATTTTCAGTCATTTACAAACACTTATGCCGATGTTTCATACCTAAAAAAAGTCTATGAACCCGTTTTAGCACTTGATGATGTCGTAGGGCTCTTTATTTCAACTCGTGCAGACGCATTGTCTGATGAAGTTTTAGATTACTTAGAGGAGTTGCACCATCGCACATATTTAGTGGTTGAGCTTGGTTTGCAGTCAATTTTTGATAAAACAACTAAGAAAATCAATCGTGGACACGATTATTCCGAATTTTTAGAAGGTTTTTCTAAACTTCGCGCACGAAATATCAATATCGGAGTACATATTATAAATGGTCTGCCAAACGAAACCAAAGAAATGATGATGGAAACTGCAAAAGAAATAGCAAGGTTAAACCCACATAATATAAAAATCCATCTTTTGCACATAATAAAAGGCACAAAGATGGCAACTGAATATGAAAACGGTGAATTTTCTGAACTTTCAATCGAAGATTATGTC
>CAYJLC010000002.1:74264-74969 GCA_964370735.1 uncultured Oscillospiraceae bacterium | reverse complement strand
ATATAGTCTGCAACCAATTAGAGATTTTACCGAAAGAAATGATTATTCAAAGGCTGACTGGAGATGGAAAAAAAGAAGATTTAATCGCTCCTCTTTGGAGTCTTAAAAAATTCGTTGTTATGAATGAAATCGATAAAGAAATGGTTAAACGTGACACATATCAAGGCAAAAAATACGAAAAACAGGTGTAATTATGGATAATATTTTAGAATTTGCAAAAAAAATAGTATCACAAACCGTAAACGAAAATCCAGTTTTTGTGGATTTTACAATGGGAAACGGTAATGATACGTTATATTTATTAAATTTAAGCGAAAATGCTTTCGTTTATGCGTTTGACATACAAAAAGACGCTATTACTAACACTAAAAAGCTACTAAAAGATCATAATAAGACAAATTATCAACTTATTTTAGATAGCCATGCAAATATTTTGCAATATGTCGACAAAAAAATTGATGCAGGCATGTTCAACCTAGGCTATTTGCCGAAAGGTGACAAGTCAATCACAACAAAATGGAACAGTACCATCAAGGCTATTGAAGATAGTTTGACCTTATTAAAAGTGGGTGGAGTTTTGTGTATCGCTGTTTATATAGGTCATGACGAAGGTGCTGTTGAAGGAGAAAAACTGCTAAATTTTGCAGAAAATCTTAATTTATACGCGTATAATGTTATAATTTACAAGAAAATTAATCATAAATC
>CAYJLC010000002.1:62105-74254 GCA_964370735.1 uncultured Oscillospiraceae bacterium | reverse complement strand
ATCTGCGCCGTATATTTTAGCAATCGAAAAAACAAAAGAGATTTAAAGTTGATTAAATGTGTATGCCGATAATTCGCGAACTAATGCCTCATTTGCTTTCGCGAAAGCATTTCTCATAGCACACGAACCGCCACCATTGCAACACTCAAACGCATCGTCAGTGCAGTAATTAATCGAAACTTTTCCCTCAATAGCCTCGATTACTTCAAGCATCGTGATTGTGTCGGAAGGTTTATTAAGTTTGTAACCTCCGGCATTGCCTTTAAATGATTTTAAAATACCCTCAGCGCACAGTTTTCCCAAAATTTTTAATGCAAAACGCTGTGTTATGCCAGTTTCTTCAGAAATTTGCTTCCCACCAACGATATTTTCAACTTTTGACAGGTAGGATACAATTCTAACTGCATAATCTGTCTCTCTTGTTATTTTCATTTTTTTCTCCTTATGTATTGACATTTTATGGATAATAGTGTATAATATTTTTTGTTCTCGCGAGTATGCTGGAATAGGCAGACAGGCACGTTTGAGGGGCGTGTGTCGTAGACGTGTGGGTTCAAGTCCCACTACTCGCACCATTGAAAGTATATCCGAAAGGATATGCTTTTTTCTATATCAAAGGACTTGAACCGACGGTTTTTGACGTCTTGAAAAGTTGCCTGTGGCAAGTTTTTAGTCAAAATGCCTTTGTGCTTTTGCTCAAAGGTGCATAATTTTCAAAGAAAATTATATCCCACTACTCGCTTCATTAAAAATATATCCGAAAGGATATGCTTTTTTCTATATCAAAGGACTTGAACCGACGGTTTTTGACGTCTTGAAAAGTTGCCTGTGGCAAGTTTTTAGTCAAAATGCCTTTGTGCTTTTGCTCAAAGGTGCATAATTTTCAAAGAAAATTATATCCCACTACTCGCTTCATTAAAAATATATCCGAAAGGATATGCTTTTTTCTATATCAAAGGACTTGAACCGACGGTTTTTGACGTCTTGAAAAGTTGCCTGTGGCAAGTTTTTAGTCAAAATGCCTTTGTGCTTTTGCTCAAAGGTGCATAATTTTCAAAGAAAATTATATCCCACTACTCGCTTCATTAAAAATATATCCGAAAGGATATGCTTTTTTCTATATCAAAGGACTTGAACCGACGGTTTTTGACGTCTTGAAAAGTTGCCTGTGGCAAGTTTCAGCGTGATGCTGAACCCAACTATTCATATCACTTATCCTAGTAATAAAAATAATTAAAAAATGGAGTATTCCAATGAAAAAACAGAAAATAACAGTTACAATAGACCGAAAAATCGGCACTTTTCATCCAAAATATAACGATATGCTTTATGAACTAAACTACGGATATATTAAAGGGATTTTTGCGCCTGATAACGAAGAACAAGATGCATATATTCTAGGAATTTATGAACCTTTAGACCACTTCACAGGCGAATTAATCGCAATAATCCACAGAAATGATGACATTGAAACAAAATGGATTGTCGCACCAACAGGAACAAGTTTCACCGAAGAAGAAATCATTGCTCAAACTTATTTTCAAGAGAAATTCTTTGATATTTTGGTTGAAATGCTGTAATTATGCCCTATTTGTCTGAGATTTAATCATAATATCCACACGTTCCGTACCGATTTTAACTATTTTTGCCGCAACACCAACAACAGTAGCATCACGAGGCACATCACCTAAAACAACAGCATTTGCGCCGATTTTCGAATTCTCACCGATAGTGACAGCACCGATTATTTTTGCACCAGAAGACACCATAACGTTATTTTCTAGCGTAGGATGTCTTTTTCCAGCGTGTTTCCCTGTACCGCCGAGTGTTACTTGATGAAAAAGTGTCACATCGTCACCTATTTCAGTAGTTTCACCGATTACAAGCCCCATTCCATGGTCAATGAACAAACGCGCACCAATTGTAGCTCCAGGATGGATTTCAATACCTGTCATAAAGCGTCCGTATTGCGAAATAATTCTGCCCAAAAATCTAAGCTTTTTTCTCCATAAAAAATTGGCTATTCTATGATAAAAAATTGCATGAATGCCTGGATATGTTAGTAAAATTAGAAACCCACTCGTTGCAGCAGGGTCTTTTTTCTTATATGCATTTATTAAATTTTTTAGTGATTTAAACATACTAATCACTCTCCATATAACTCAGTAGACAAATATCTTTCTCCATTATCTGGCACTATAAACAGCACTTTTTTATCTTTCCCTGCTTTTTTAGCTACATCTAAGGCGATTTTGAAATTTGCTCCTCCAGAAAAACCTGCAAGTATTCCATAGTCTTTTCCGAGTTTTCTAGCGTAAAAAATTGCGTCTTCATTTGAAATAGTAGCAACTTCATCAATGACTGAGCTGTCTAAAATAGTTGGTTTAAAGCCTGCGCCAATTCCTTGAATTTTATGCGGACCTTTCACACCTTGTGTCAAAAATGGCGAATCTTTTGGCTCAACACCTATTATATTAATATGCGAAAACTTCGATTTTAGTTCAATTCCATTTCCAGTAATTGTTCCACCTGTGCCAATAGCTGCCACAAAGTAGTCCAAATCATCAAAATCTTCAATAATTTCTTTAGCCGTCGTTTTTTTGTGTGCCAAAACATTATTTTCATTTTCAAACTGGCTTAACATAATATGATTGTCAAGTTTTGCTAATTCCTCAGCTTTAGAAATAGCGCCACCCATGCCTTTAGCCCCTTCGGTCAATACGATTTCAGCACCATAAGCTTTCAAAATTTTTCTACGTTCAATACTCATGGTTTCAGGCATCACAAGAACGCATTTTAGACATAGCGCAGCAGAAATCATTGCAATTCCAATTCCAGTGTTTCCACTTGTAGGCTCAACTAAAACTGTGTTTTCATTAATTTTATCTTTTAAAGCATCAATCATTTCAAATGCAATTCTATCTTTTATCGAACCGCCTGGATTAAAATATTCTAGTTTTGCATATAAATTCGCAGAATTTTCATCTGTTTTAATCTCAACAACCGGTGTTTTTCCAATTGTTTCGTATATATTATTGTAAATCATATTCCTACTCCTTTAATCTATACTAATTTAGTATATTATAACATTGTATTAAAAAAAAGTCAATATTTTATTTGATTTTCAAAAAAAATTATGTTATACTTTAAAGTAATAAATCACAAAAAGGAGTCTATTTATGTTAAAACTATTAAGAGAAACGTTTGTTATATTACTTTTTACAGGATTTTGGATTATTATAAATGATGGTTCAGATTTCTTTCATTTCTTTCTAGGACTTCTTGTGTCTTTCGGATGTATTTTTGTCACAAATAGACTTTTAGGCTTTGATTATGTCGACACTTTTGCTCTACCTATTTTACGAACAATTAAGTATTTTATCTTCACATTTGCGTCAATTTATATCTCTGGTTTTGGTATTACATATAGAATTATTACTGGTAAAATTTCTCCTAATTTTGTTGAAGTTGAGATTGATAAACGTATTCAAAATCCATTTTTGCATCATATAATAGGAAATTCCATCACTTTAACCCCAGGAACTATTACCGTTGACAACAAAAATGGTCAGTTGGTTGTTTTGGCTATTGACGAAAGCGTGACAGAGCCATCTAAACCATTCGAAAAGCTTTTAATTAAAAAAAGGAGAAAATAACATGGATTTTGTTATAAATATTTTGATGTTTGCAACTCTTTTAAGCACATTTCGTGTAATAATCGGCCCCACTGTTTGGGATAGATTATTAGGTTTGTCGCTTATTTCGAGCAAAATCATCATTATCATAATCATTTATTCACTACAAAATGGTCAGTCTTTTTATCTCGATGTAGGTCTAGTTTTCGCAATTTTAGGCTTTGTCGGAACGACATCACTATCAAAATTTCTTCAGAACGATAAATAGGAGGTTTTATGCAGATTTTAGGTTATATAATAGTTGCTATTGGCATTTTTTTCGTATTTGTAGGACTTTTTGGAATATATCGCTTTAATAATTTCTATGCTCGAATGCTCTCGGCTGCCGATGTTGACACGTTGGGTTTGATAACTATTTTAATAGGTTTATTTTTCATATACGGGTTTGAATTTTTCACTCTTAAAATGCTATTAATTTTAGTTGTTTTAGTAATTTTAAATCCAATTGTATCTTCTTCAATTACTTCTTCTGCCTATTTTTCAGGCTATAAATTAAAAAATAAAAAGGAGGACGAAAATGACTGAGCAATTTGTCTTTATTTTAATGATTTCAGCCGCATTATTTATCGTAATTAGTCGAAATTTGAAATATGCTGTCGTTGGTGTCGGCGTTTTCTCTCTACTAGCTTCGTTTTGTTACCTTGTTTTCCACGCACCAGACGTTGCAATTGCCGAAGCAATTATCGGTAGCGCTTTGTCTACAATTTTATATATTGTTGCACTAAAAAAATACCATACATTTTATATTTACATCACTTCAAATTCAAAAACGGAAATCAACGATATTAAACGTCGATTTATTATCAAAGATGTTGTGTCAAAAGTAATTGAATACTGCTTATCTCACGAATTGCAGGTTCAATGTGTATATACTTGGGACACCCCTGAAAAAATCGCTCGTGACCATGTTTATGATTTGATTTTGTTCGATAATAATGATAAAGTAACCATTTATGGGCTTGAAACTGAAATTCATGTTCATAATATCGAAGATATTTTACGCCAAAGTACAAGCAAAGAGAGATTTACTTTCGCTATGCTTCCTAAGGAGGATATAGATGAGGATATTTAAAACCGTCAGTATTTTTTTCATAAGTTTAGCGTGTATTTTAACTTTAATTTTAACTACTGACACTACTTATTCGCAGTTGCAACCAATTTATAATGAAGTTATAGCTAATTATCCAAAGCAAACACAAGCTGTAAACTCGGTTGCTGCAATCTATCTTAACTATCGAATTTTCGATACAATATTCGAAGCTTTGATGCTTCTAGTGAGTGTAATGGGCGTTGTTCACTTTTCGCGACACATGGATAAATCACACGCAATTGTCCACGAAGCAAGGGCAAATAAACGTCAGAAACGTGCAGAACTTAACTATATTTCACTTGTAATACCATGCGTAATTATGATAGGAATTTATATAATTCTAAATGGTCATATTTCTCCTGGTGGTGGATTTCAGGGAGGCGCTGCGCTTGCGAGTTCGCTTATTTGTGTATACCTTGTTCGTCCGGATAAAGCAATTAGATTTTATACTTATGAGCGAAATGAAAAGCTTGTATTTATTTCAATTTTAACTATTTCAATGCTATTTGCAGTATCAAACTTTTACTTAAATGTTCCAGAATGGAACACTTTTTACTTGATAATAATGAATATTTTAATCGGAATTAAAGTATATTTAGGACTTTCTATTATATTTTTCCGTTTTGTTCATTACGAAGATAAATAAAGGAGGATTTATGGATTTTTTAACAGGCGAAAATGTTGCAATAATACTCTTTTTCATAGGACTAATTGGCATAATGCGTAGCAGAAGAATGCTAAAAACAATAATTTCAATCGGAATAATGGATGTATCTGTCGTGGTTTTTTTCTTAACGATGTTTTCAGAAACAGACAGCAAACCACCTATCGGTGTCACGGAGGGAAATATCGCCGACCCACTTCCACAGGCTTTAATGATAACAGCAATCGTAATCGGAGTAGCAGTCACTGCGATTTCGCTTGTAATGTTCATAAATTTGTATCATAGATATGGTACTTCCGATTGGGAAAAAGCAAGAAAAATAAGGACGGAAAAACTATAAATGATACTTACATTTTTTATAATTATACCAATACTTGCAGGCGTTGCAATTTATGTTTTACCAAAGGTAAGCTTCGGTTTATTCCTTTGTTTCTTCGAAATCCCACTACTCCTACTCGCCATCTTTACATTCGTAAATGTCACTATTTATGGCGAAATGCATAATATTCTAGGTGCTGAAAGTTCAGTTTTAGGAATAGAGCTAATAGCAGACAGATATTCTTCTTTTCTAGTTATTCTATCGATAACTTTATTTTTCCTAAGCACCTTTTACACATTGCGTGATTCGTTTTTAGACAAAAAATTTATCATGCTTTTCTTGATTTTGCAAGGACTCTTATGTGGAATTTTCCTTACTGACGATTTATTTAATATCTATGTTTTACTAGAGGTTGCAACCGTTATAGTAGCGATATTAATAATGTTCAAAAAGGACTCATATTCTATCTATGACGGTATGATTTACCTCTTTTCGCAGATAGTTTGTATGATATTTTACTTATTTGGCGTGGGTTACTTATACAAAATTTTCGGTGTATTATCTATTTCAGAAATCGAAAAAGTCATTCATTTAGTAGACCCTTCAGAGCTTGTTTTGCCATTCTCATTTATAATGACTGGCATCTGCTTAAAAAGTGCCTTCTTCCCTCTTTTCAGTTGGCTTCCATCTGCCCATGGAACACCGAGTGCACCTTCGGCAGTATCTGCAATTTTGTCTGGACTCTATGTTAAAAACGGTATTTACCTCTTTTTCGTGTTCACAAGTTTGTTCGGAAATTCGATTGATTTATCGTGGTTTTTCTTAATTGTTGGTGGTTTAACAGCCGTTTTAGGCTTTATTTTCGCTATTGGTCAAAGCGATATTAAACTGATTTTAGCGTTTCATACCATTTCTCAAATCGGCTTAATCGCAGTAGGACTTAGTTTTGAAAGCGAAATTTCAAACATAGGCGCACTTTATCACATCGTAAATCATGCGATATTTAAGTCTTTGCTTTTCTTAGGTGCAGGCGCGATAATAAAAGAGTACGGCACGCGTAACATCAAGCAAATCCGAGGAGTTTTGAAACGTATACCTTATGCTGGTTTCACAACTTTAATCGGCATTTTAGCCATTACAGGTGCACCACTTTTAAATGGAAGTATTTCAAAATATTTCATCCAATACGGAGTAAAAGGAACAACCTATGAGCATTTAGTGACATTAATTAACATAGGAACGGCTATTTCTTTCGTTAAATATAGCCAAATCCTTTGGGGAGATGCAAAACGAACTGAAAACACAAGGATTTATAAACGTATCACACTAGTAGCCCTTGCAGTTTTGTGTGTTTTAGGTGGAATTTTCGGAAATCAACTAGTAAACTTAGTTTTCGATGTAGATTTAACGATAAATATTGTATCTTACCTAGAAAAAACGTTAATTTATGCTGTAACAATGTTCGGTGCTTACTTATTCTATAAATTCTATCTCTCAAAAAGTCGCTTAGTATATAAATTAAGTGATTTTTCAATGAACTTTTTACAAATTGTTTTATGCATGGTTTTGTTTTACATAACGATAACACTTTCAACCAGTCTTTCAATTTAAGACAAATTGTTACATCATTAAAAGACTTTCTTAAATAAATACTACATCTTTTTTGTTAAATTCAATAATTTTCCTTGATATTCTTTCATTTTCTTGGTATAATGTTTACTAGTAATTAAAAAGAGGTGTATTATGATAAATATAATTAACGATCGTTTCTCTTGCAGAGTTTACAATAATAAGCATATCGGAAGAAGTGTGATTAATGCATTAGACCACATTTGTCATGTAGTTAATAAAAAATCTGGACTACTTACGATGCTTGTAGAAGAAGGTCGTTCTGGGCTTGGTACTATTGCGACTTTTGGCACGATTTCTGGTGCTAGATCAGCAATTTTGCTTAAGGGTGACCCAAATGACGATAATTTACTAGAGAAAATTGGCTATTATGGAGCAGAAATCCTTCTCGAAGCCACAAAATTTGGTTTAAATACCTGTTTTATGACAAGTACATATTCCAAACAAGGCTTTTTGAATTATATCGATAATGAAGAATTAATCGCTGTAATCATAATTGGGTATGGCGAGAAAAAATCAACTTTCATAGGAACATTCGCAAATATTTTTATGAAAAAGGGCAAAAAATCTATTTCTGAGCGATTTAATGGAACTTTAGATACGCGTATAGAAAAAGGGTTGAACTGTGTATTAAAAGCTCCTTCAGCAATGAATAAACAAGGTACTACTTTTGATAACACAAGTGGGAATTTAGTCGCAAAAGTTGGTGGAACTAAACCACAAGATATTATAGATATGGGAATTGCCAAAAAATTCTTCGAAATCGGCGCAGAAGGCTGTTTTGAGTTAGGGAATGATGGCAAATTTATTGAAAAATGCAATATAGAGAATTAATTAAAAATGGCGATAAATTATCAGTTTTAGGACAAGGCTGTATGCGCTTTCCGAAAAAAAATGGTTTTGTCGACGAAAAAAAAGTAGAAGAAATTTTTATACACGGTTATAAAAATGGTATTAATTATTATGATACAGCGTATTTCTACGAGAATGGAAAAAGCGAAGTAATACTCGGAAATTTCATAAAAAAACATAATATTCGCGAAAAAGTGTTTATTGCAGACAAAATGCCTCCGTTTATTGTGAAAAATCGCAAACAAATAGAGAAATTATTTGCAACGCAACTTGAAAGATTGCAAACCGATTATATCGATTATTATCTTATGCACATGCTAGATAGTCTTGCCCAATGGCAATCTTATAAAAATATGGGAATGCTCGATTTTCTTCTTGAAATGAAAGAAAAAGGTGCAATTCGCTACATTGGTTTTTCATTTCATGGCAGCCATACAGAATTTATTAAGATTATCGACGACTTTTCGTGGGATTTTTGCCAAGTGCAGTTCAATTATCTCGATGAGTATAATCAAGCTGGTATAAAGGGCATTGAATATGCAAAAAGCAAAGGAATAGGCATCTCGGTTATGGAGCCACTTCGTGGTGGAAGTCTTGCAAGCAATGTGCCGACCGAAGTAAAAAAAGTGTTTGCATCTTATGGACAAAACCACGCACCTGCATATTGGGGGCTTCGTTTTGTAATGAATAATCCTGCTGTTTCTGTCGTTTTGTCTGGTATGAACGAATTATCTCAAATCGACGAAAATATACGAGTTTCAAATGATACTACTGCAAATTCTATGTCTAACGACGAATTAAATATTATAAATCAGGTTAAAGAAATTTTTAGAAGACTTATGAAAGTTCCTTGCACTGGTTGTATGTATTGTATGCCCTGTCCTTTCGGCGTGGATATACCGCGTGCGTTCAGTGACTATAACAACAAATACTTTTCTGAAAAACCACTTTCTACTTTACTGTATTTATATCGTTCTGTCGGTGGTTCTTCTGGGAAAAAATCGAGTGCTGATATGTGCACTAGCTGTGGAATTTGTGTAAAAAAATGTCCTCAGTCGATTGATATTCCGTTCGAGCTAAAAAATGCTCACAAGGCTTTAAATAATGAATTTATCAAATTTTTCTTGAAAATTATTATAAAACTTCGTATAAAAAAATAAATCCTTACTACCAAGTAAGGATTTTTTTCATTTAAGAATAGTAATCTATAAGTAAAAGCTCTGTAACTTTCGAATATGTAACAATTCCTTCGTCTTGACCATTTGCTTTTAAATAGCTGTCGTTCACTGTTTTTGACAAGTCTGATAAAAATTCTATGTCATATTGTTCAAAATATTCCGAATATTCTGCTATATCTGCCATTTGTAAATCAGAATAGTTCTGAGTAGCCTCAAAATACATTTCCTTATCAATTGCATAAAGCGAGTTCAATGCATAATTTACACCAGACATATATGCGCTATACTGCACCAGCATGTCATCACTATCTTTGCCTGCCAAAAATGCGACGAAATTCGCTTCATTTTCTTGCATAAAACCCCTTTGATGCACCAATTCGTGCAACATTGTAAACGGAATTTTGTAATTTGGCATCGAAACATTAACATTTGCCTCATTCGTATAGCCAAAAAAGAACCCACCAATATTCAAGTATGCGAGTATTGGAGAAATTATCATTGGCTTTGGATTTGAGTAATTTCCATCTAAAACTGGATATTTTTCAGCTAATTTATCGAAAGTTTCATACGAATTTTGTGCCATTTCATAGTCAGATACCTTTAAATCATCAAAAGTTAAGTTTTCGCGCAAATCCCCTGCCACTAAAATATAATCTTTACACATATAAAAAAGTTCTTCTTTTGTAAAATCACGACTATCTTTTCCATAATAAAAAGTAAAATCCTGTCTGTGATAATTAATTCCACAAGTTAAAACAAATCCAAGATACATAAAAGATACCAGCACTAAAATATTAACTAAATACTGCAAAACTGGCGTATATTTTTTATTTTTAATCGATTTTCTGACACTAATCACTAAAGTTATAATAAGCGAAAGTATGCCGAATATATAAATAAACTCAGTTACAGAAAAAGGAAATATTCCAAAAATTGCACTCTGAAACTCTGATAATACCTTATAAATGCTAAGCGAGAAAAACTTTTCTGTTGCTTCCTTGTCTAAACTTGCAATAAATGTAAGCAAATAGCCTATCGGTATTAAAATCAACAAAAATAATCGTTTTAACTTCATACCTACCCCCTAATCTATATCTCTTATTATATAAAAATTTTAATAAAAAATCAACAAAAATTTAAAAGTACTTGACAAGTAAAGTTGTCAATGGTATAATATGGATATAACAATGACAAGAATAGTTGTCAAGACAAGGAGGATTGACATGCCACTTTATAATAATGTAAAAATTTATCGTGAGCGATTTAATATTTCGCAGACTGAACTTGGAAAGTTAATCGGTGTTTCTCGACAGACAATCAGCTCAATTGAGCGTGGCGACTATCATCCTTCAATTGTGTTAGTTTTAAAAATGTCACACATTTTTGATATTTCTGTCGAAGAATTGTTTTCTTACAAGGAGGAAAATTAGATGAACAAAAAACAAGCAAAAGGGTTTTTAAAAGTAGGTATATTTGGTATACTCTTTGGATTTTTTTGGGATATACTGTCGCAATATTTAAACGGTTTTTCAAGTTTCTTTACCTTTGATACAGAATTAGTTTCCTTCATCATACTCGCACTGATTACAATATTATTAATCGTCATTCTTAGTTATGGCATTTGTATTAAACGCAAAATAAAGGCTGAAAATTTTAGTAATGAGGAAGATAGCGTTTATGCTCGACACGAAAAAAAACTAAGTTTAATGCTATGCCTTTCGACTTTTAGCTTAATGGTTTTACTTTGTGTAGTCGGATATAACTTTAATACATTTCAAAATCAATTGATAACTAACCTATCTGATACTTTAATTTTCATTTCTACTTTTTTAATACCTCTTATACTAGGTTCTATATCTGAAACATACTATATAAACATCATCAAATCTGTACAGCCAGAAAAAAATGATGAAGTAGAAAAAATTGATTTTAATCAACGTTATTTAAAAACTCTAGACGAAGGCGAACTAAAAAAGGCTGGTAGTGCCGCACTAAAAACTTTGTCAGTAAAACCGCTTATTTATGGTTCTTTCTTTGTGCTTGGCATAGTATTTGGTATGGACAAAGACTTTTATTTGGGTTTATTTGGATTCGCTATAATAGACCATATTATTTATTCAATCAATAGTTATAAAGCAAAATAAATTACATAAATTAAAGGAGATTAAAATGAAAAGAAAGATTTTAGCATCAATTCTCGCAACGTCATTTGCACTAGGAGGCCTAACAAATGCAAGTGCTTCCGAACTACAAACTCCACAAGTTCAATTCAGCAGTTGGGCAGTAACCGAACTTGTAGAGGCTGAAAACTATGGTATTTTCCCACAAGACTGGTATTATAGTGATTTTACGACCGATATAACAACAGAAAGATTATCTGAACTTCTAAAAAATATTAATGCAAAATTTGATGCTTTAGATTTAGTTCAAAAAGAAAATTTCGCTGAAACAGAAGTAAATCTTGGATTAACTCGAGGTGAAATTGTAAGTTCTTTATACCAAACAGTCGAAGAATTTGAAGATATTTCTGACCTTGATTCACTAACTTATTTTACTGAAAACGGAATACTTTTAGGCGATGGAAGTGATTTGCGACTTTACGATAATACTACCACAGAAGAAGCCGTAATTTTAGCCACAAGATTTATCGATACTGTGTTTGAACAAACCAAAGAAGGCTCGAAAGGCTTTGCTTGGGTAGTCGAAAATGAAGGTAATAAAG
>CAYJLC010000002.1:0-62095 GCA_964370735.1 uncultured Oscillospiraceae bacterium | reverse complement strand
TAGGGTCAATTCACATCGGAGATTCGAGTTTATATCCAGTAAATGAGATGCTCTTAGATGCATTTTATGAGTCAGATGCGTTAGTCGTCGAAGCGAATATTTTTTCAACCGAAGGACTAGATGAGTTTAATAAAATAGCAAATTATCAAGACGGTCAGACCTTGAAAGACAATATTTCCGAAGAACTTTACAATAAAGTTTCTCAAACAGCTACAATTCTGGGCATTCCAATGACACTTTTGGATAATATGAAACCTTGGTCTGTTGCAAACAACTTATCTGCAATTTATACGGTGTATTCTACTGTCGACGAAGAAAATTCGGTTAGTAGTGCGGCTGGAATTGATATGTATTTCCTTTCAAAAAATCTATTTGCACAAAAACCAGTTTTCGAGCTTGAAGGAACGCTATATCAAGCAAACTTGTTCGATAGCCTTTCAGAAGAGTTCCAAGAGCAAAACCTAGAGGCTACTGTGACATCAATTATAAATCAAGAAAAAACTGATACCGATGCACTTGCAATTTGGTTAGACTATTACGAAAATGGTGACATTGAAGCCTTTGAAGAAAGCATCGTTTCATCTTTTGACACTGATAATGAACTTACTAATATGCTCGTAGGTGTGCGTGATATTAATATGGCTGAAAAAATCGCTGAACTTTTAACATCGGAGGGCGAAAATACATATTTTGTAATCGCTGGTGGAGCACATTTCACAGTTGAAAACAGTGTTATCGACCATTTAGAAGAAGATGGTTTCACAGTTTCTAAATTTTATGAATAAAATCTAATAAAAGAGGGCTTGTCGCTAATATGACAGCCCTCTTTATTTATTCAAATTTTGTTTTACATCGCTGTAATGATAAAGCAATCTAAGCTACTCCGTCGGATTTCCAATCGACACTAAAAGTTCCATTTTTATGTCTTTTAACTCATTTTTTATAGTTAGGACACCATTTTTAGCCTCTGTATTGACAAACGCTTTATTGTCGTACAACATATAATTCTGCTTAACATCCGAAGGTGAAATATTTACCATAATAACATTTGCACCAGCAAGATACCCACGAACTCTACCCTTTTTTTCAATGGTTTCTAATGCTGTTGTCGACGGAATCATGGCTTTCGGTAGCAATAATCGTGTCAATGCGACCATAATCAGTGTTTTTTCGGCAGTTCCAGCAGGGAAATCTTTAAAAATTGAATTTTTATGTGGAATAAACGGTCCAATCCCTACCATGTGTGGTTTCAGTTCTGCTAAAAAAACCAAGTCATTTGCTAAATTCTCATTCGTTTGATATGGTGACCCAACCATAAAGCCCGCACCAGTTTGAAAACCTATATTTTTCAGCGAAAATAGGCAGTTTTTCCTTTCAGAAAGTGTCATATTTTCAGGATGCAACTTTGCATAATGCTCATCAGTAGCACTCTCGTGTCGAAGTAAAAATCTATTCGCTCCAGCATTAAACAACGCTTGATATTTTTCATCACAAAGCTCACCGATAGATAGTGTTATAGCGCAATCTTCATACTTTTCGCGTATTTCTCGAACTATTTCAACCATTTTATCGTCAAAATATGAATCTTCGCCACCCTGCAAAACAAAAGTTCTCATCCCAAGTTCATAACCTTGCTTACAACAGTCTAAAATCTGCTCTTTTGTTAGCCTATACCGCGATATTTCGCGATTTTTAAGCCTTATACCACAATAATGACAATCATTTTTACAATAATTTGAAAATTCAATCAGCCCTCTTAGGAAAATCCCATCTGAGTAATGCTGTTTTTTTACATCAAGTGCTAAATCGAACAAAAACTCTTGCTCTTTTTCATTAATATTATCTAAAATATAAATAAACTCTTCTTTTGACAAAATTTGATTTTCGTGTAATTTTTTTATTAATTCTCTAACCATTTCTTCACCTAAATCGTAATTTTATCTAATATTCCAGTGAATTTAGCAATTGCAAGACCATAATTCGTCATCGGAATTTCACTTTCATTTGCTTTATCAACCCTACTCATAACGTGTTTTTTTGTAAACATACATGCCCCACAATGAATTACAAGCGAATATTTGCTTAAATCGCTCGGAAAATCTTTTCCTGTAACATTATCGATTTTAATATTCGGCGAAATCTTTTTTCTAAGCATATTCGGAATTTTTATACGCCCAATATCGCCATCAAGTGGATTATGAGTGCATGCTTCTGCTATTAAAACATGGTCGTTCTCTGTCAGATTATCGATTGCCTCAGCACCCTTAATAAACGTTTCAATATCGCCTTTATATATAGCAAATAGTACAGAAAACGAAGTAAGTTTGCTTTTTTCAGGCTTATTTTCATACACAAAGTCAAAAATTTGCGAATCTGTGATAATCAGTTTTGGTGGTTCTTTTAAACTATTTAGCGCATCGAAATAATTATCTTTCGTAACACAAATCGTCACACATTTTCGGTCTAGCAAATCCCTAATAGTTTGAACTTGTGGCAAAATAAGTCTGCCTTTCGGCGCTTGAATATCCTGTGGCATAACAAGTAAAACTACATCTTTTTTCTCAACATATTTCCCCACAATACCGAAGATATCGTCCATATTTGGTGCGATTTCTGCAAGTTTCTCTGATATTTGTTCAATATTTATTTTTTCCGTCGCACTTACAAAAATCGCTTCTTTCGAAAATCTCTCTTTAATTTCTTTAGCCAATTTTTCATCTTGCTTTTCATCACTTTTCGTGATAACAAATAGACATGGAATATTTTTGCTTTCAAGCAAATTTGCAAATTCAACCTCATATTCGGTTATTTTTTCATTAAAACATAACACAGAAACGTCTGTTTTATCCAAAATCTCACGCGTTTTCGACACTCTAAGCTCCCCTAGAGCACCAATATCGTCAAAACCAGCAGTGTCAATTATTACGCAAGCACCCATTGGATGAATTTCTATCGACTTCAAAACTGGGTCTGTCGTTGTGCCTAAAACATCTGAAACTAGTGAAATTTCTTGCCTAGTCATAGCGTTAATCAGCGATGATTTTCCAACATTTCGTCTGCCTAAAATAGCAATGTGTGTCCTGTTCGCCTGTGGTGTACTATTCATAGAAACTACCTCCTAAAATCTGAAGTCACGTTGACCATCATCTAATTTGAGGAGAACGTTTTCAAGCACATTTGATACTTTTTCATGCGTTATTTCACGCTTCTTACATAGAATATGGCTTTCTCCGATATTTTTTGTATCTTCATCAGCATAGTCACATAAGTATTCTTTAAGTGTAATAAGTGAGTTTGGTGCGCATACATTTACAATCTGACCTGATTTTGCAAGTCGCATAAATCTATCTCCAGTCCTTCCCTCTCTGTAACACGCAGTACAAAAGCTCGGTGTGTAACCTTGCTCTAAAAGCCATTTCACAACCTCACCAAGCGTTCTTTCATCAGAAAGCTCGAATTGTGCTTCTTCTAGCCCAGTTTTTTCTGTATATCCGCCTACACTGGTCTTCGAACCACCACTAATTTGTGAAACACCAATTTTTAGTGCTTTTTCACGACATGTTTCACTTTCACGAGTCGACACAATAATACCTGCATAAGGTAATGAAATTCGCAAAATTGCTGTGATTTTTAAGAATAATTCGTCCGAAATTGCGTCAGAAAACGCGTCAAACTCAACATCATCAGCAGGGCAAATTCTAGGAACACTCACTGTATGTGGGCCTACTCCAAATGTATCTTCAAGGTGTTTTGCGTGCATTAAAAGCCCAACAAAGTCGTATTTGTATAAATTTAGTCCAAATAATACGCCCAAACCTACATCATCGATGCCACCTTCCATCGCCCTATCCATAGCTTCCGTATGATACGCATAATTGCTTTTAGGTCCTGTTGGGTGTAGATTTTCATAATTTTCTTTATTATATGTTTCTTGAAACAAGATATAAGTTCCGATTTCTGCATCGCGTAATTTTGTGTAATTTTCAACAGTTGTAGCTGCAATATTTACATTCACACGGCGAATAGCACCATTCTTGTGATGAACGGAATAAATCGTCTTGATACTTTCTAAAATATAGTCGATATCGCAATTTTTAGGGTCTTCTCCAGCCTCAAGCGCTAGCCTTTTATGCCCCATATCTTGAAGTGCGATTACTTCTTTTTCTATTTCTTCTTGTGACAACTTTTTGCGTGGAATTGTTTTGTTTTTTGCATGGAATGGGCAATATGTACACCCATTTATGCAATAATTCGACAGATAAAGCGGTGCAAAAAGCACTATTCTATCCCCATATATTTTTTCTTTTATTTTCTTTGCCAAATCGAACATTCTCGATGTAATTTCTTCATTTTCTGTTTCTAATAAAAGCATCGCCTCTTTATAGTCTAAGCCACCAAAATCCTCTGCTTTATCTAAAATCTGACATAGAAGCTCGTAATTTTTGCTATTTTCTTGCGCATAATCGAGCGTTTTTAAAATTTCATCATGATTTATAAACTGCTCTGCATTTTTAGATTTACTGTCGTACATAATAACACCTCTTATAATTTAGAATACATTGTTTTCACGCTAATTCCATCTAATTTGCCTAGTTTTCCTGAAATTGTATTAATCACATCATTCGGAGCATCAACCACAATAGAAATCACATTAATTTGTCGCTCTCTATATGGTATACCCATTCTTCCGATGATAAATTGTCCATATTCTGCTAAAATTTCATTTAAAATTGATACATTCATTGGGTTTTCAACGATAATTCCTATTAAAGCTACTCTTTTCTCCATTTTAAACCTCCAAATAAAAAAAGCTCTATGAAACCATAGAACTTAAAAAATCATAACAAAACAAGCCTCAGCAATGCTGAAACTGTTATATTGAGTGACCTTTAAGCTCAAGAAATCTTTTGCAATTAGGTGAAACGCATTTTTAAAAGTCTTTATACTCGAAAAATCTCGTACTTAGACACCTATATTATACCATTAAGCACTAAAAAAGTCAATATTATTAAATGGAACAATTTGTAAACTCCTTCGTCTAACGTATTACAAGACTAAAATAACACCTAAAAAAAGGAGAGTTTAACATGAAAAAACGTATTTTTGCTTTTGCTTTAACCGGACTTATGCTTCTATCCGCTTGTTCTTCAACTGATACAAGCAGTTCTACTGACTATGCGATAACTACCGAGGGTGCTACTGCTGAAACTGGTGGATTTGTTGTTGCTGATAGCAGAGCTTCTTTTGATGAAGGTATAAATTTCCAAGAACACAACACCGAAGAATATAATTCTTATGATGAAAATGATTTTTTATCTGTAATTTTAAACCCTCTATCTACTTTTGCAGCCGATGTTGATACTGCATCTTACGCGAATATTCGTCGAATGATTTCAAATTCTGAAATTCCAGACGTTGGTGCTGTTCGAATTGAAGAAATGATAAATTACTTCTCTTACGACTATGATAAACCACAAGAAGGTGAACCATTCGCTATCAACACAGAAATGACAAAAACACCTTGGAATGAAGACAGTTATTTGCTAAGAATCGGAGTTCAAGCCGAAGAAATGCCAAATCAAAATTTAGTTTTCTTGCTAGATGTTTCTGGTTCTATGAATTCTAGCGACAAATTAGGGCTTATGAAAAATGCTTTCACTTTGCTTGTCGAAAATCTCACTGAAAATGATAAAATCTCAATTGTTACATACGCTGGAACAGACGAAGTTCTAATCGACGGTATGGACGGTGGCAACAAAGCAGAAATACTAACGGCTATCGAACTTCTTTCAGCCGGTGGTTCTACTGCTGGTTCTGATGGAATTATCACTGCATATAAAATCGCCGAAAAACACTTTATCGAAGACGGAAATAATCGTGTAATACTCGCGACCGACGGTGATTTGAACATCGGTATTACTAGTGAAAGTGAACTTGAAGATTTAATTGACGATAAAAAAGAAACAGGCGTATTTTTATCTGTTCTAGGTTTCGGAACTGGCAATATTAAAGATAACAAAATGCAAACCTTAGCAGAAAATGGCAATGGGAATTATTCTTATATCGACAATATTGCCGAGGCTAGAAAAGTTTTAATCGACGAAATGGGTAGCACGCTTTTCACTGTTGCAAAAGATGTTAAAATCCAGCTAGAATTCCACCCAGATAACGTAAATTCTTATAGACTAATAGGTTATGAAAGCAGAATTATGGATGCCGAAGATTTTAGCGACGATACAAAAGATGGTGGCGAGCTAGGTTCTGGACACCAAATGACTGCATTATACGAAATCGTACTTCCAGACTCCCCTATGGCAATCAAAACCGACTTAAAATATCAAGAAAATGTCATTACAACCGATTCTGAAGAACTTTTGACAATTTCTATACGCTATAAAGAACCTGACGAAGACGAAAGCAAGCTACTTTCTTACACCGTAAAACCTTCATTAATCTCTGAAGAAATGTCTGACGATATGAAGTTTACATCTGCAATTTCAGAAGTTGGAATGCTTTTAATTGATTCAAGCTATAAAGGTAGTTCGTCTTATGATAGCGCAATCGGTCTTTTAGAAGAAATTGATAATCTAGGCGATGATGATTTAAAAGACGAGTTTTTGTATCTTACAAAAAAATTATCTAAATTAAGTTAATCCATAGTTTTTAAATTACACTCAGACACAACACTGCATAAAAAAGCCCCGAGTGGGCTTTTTTATCTCTTTTCATCATTAGTTATTCTCATCCAAAACCATGCTTAAACCAGCGTCATAATCAAGTTGATGTTGCTGATATTCTTTGTTTTCACGCCGTCTTGTGTAGCCATCATTAACCCAAATAGGTTACTTTTCAGGGTGCTAATGACAACAACCACACTGATAACGTCAGTATAAATCACGCGTAGTGTTCATATTTTCTAGTAGCACATCACATATTTTGTTACGCACAGGTGACATTAAATCTTCATCCCTCAACTTGTTACATCCATAATTTTCTTATACTAAAAGCGAATTTCTACATAAAATCTTGTTTTTTATATATGTCAATAAAAAAACCACGCATAAAACGTGGTTTAAATTTATTTATAGTTTTATTCTTCAGATTCTAACGCCATAAAGTTATATTCAAAAACATATTTTGAATTCGCAGGGTCGCTATAAAACTTCGTTTTAAGCCTTTCAAGAACCCTTCTTGCTACATCATCTCTATCGATATCCGCCAAAATAGACGCATATTGCGATGGGCTATATCTAGAAATTGTATCCCCAGAACGAAGACTTTCCACAAGTAAATCTAAAAGAACTCTCATAGCTTTATCCATTTCAAGTGGCGAAATTGCTCTGCTACTACTCATCGGTTTTATGCTAATCATTACAAGGAACATCCTCGTGCCTAAACGTTTAAGATTTCTCGAGTGAAGGTTATATATATCTTTAAATATAGTGTACTCACAAACAAAAGCACCTTTTCCTAAACTCTCTTGTTTTAATTCTTGATAAATATCTTCAATATTTGCCTCAGAATTGCATTCCTGCTTGATAAGTTCTTTATAGAAATCTAAAATTTCGTTCGACGGTTTCACGCCTAAATGCGTATAATGAAGATTTGTTACATGTTGATATTGAGTTAGCGCATCTTTATTTTTGCCTATTTTAAGTAATGCTGACATAAGTTCTAAGTTCAAATTCGAATCGAATTGGTCAATTTCCAGTGCTATTTTACAAACACGAATTACATCATTAAGCTGGTTTTTGCTCTTCAAAAGGTTTATATAGTGCCCTATTGTTTTAATGTATAGGCTTTGATAATAAAATGTTTTTGGCGAAATCCATGCGTTTAAAATTGAGTTTGTAAGTAAGTCATCTGAATATATAAAGATAATTTGCTCGAAATTCACTCTAGCCTCTGGCGTAAGCTCTGTTTCTAGCGCTACTTTATTACATAAATCTTCAAGTACAAATAAGTCAATAAACTCAGAATATTCCGGATTCCACATGTATGCACCACGTTTTGTGATGATTGCATTTTTAAGACCGCTATCTGTTAAGTCTTTTCTAACCCTAGAAACCAGTGTTTTTAGAGTGTTTTCAAGGTCGACATCTTCTTCGTCATTCCAAAGAACATCGACAATATTGCTAACCGATACAGGCTTATTTTTGTTTAGTATTAAATACTCTAGTAAAGCTAATTTTTTCTTAGAAGATTTCAGTTTTTTAATTGCATCATGACCATCAACTAAAATTCTAAAATCGCCTAATACATAAATTTCAACACTCACCAAAATCTCACCTCTCCTTTGTCCCTTTTTTCCTTTATTAATCATTATAACAGAATTTTAAAATATTTGCAAGTTATATATGAATTTTAGTTCGTTAAATAAATAACAGAAAAAAGGTTACATTTCAAAATTGAAAAATTCGAAAAAATGTTACAATTTTTTTGTTGCATTTATTTTCTATGTATGATAAAATATAAATGTAAAAAAGATACAAAACAATCTTAGGAGGAATATATAATGAAACCACGCAATTGGGGGCGCTTAATAGCTTCATCATTAGTTTTAGCAACAGCTATCCTTATAACTTGTGGTGCAACAGGGGTTTATACCATTGGAGCGACACAAACACCAACTACTAGCCTACCAGCTACAACTACTTCTTATGTTATAGAAGATGCCGTAACAGGTACTGTTAGCAAGAAGGGAAAATCATCAACTCTTGACTATTCTAATGTTAATGATGGTTACTTTATGCTTAACTACACTGGCAAAGAAGGCAAAATAAAAATGCAAGTTAAAAAAGTAGGTGGCACAAAAACTTACACTTACGATGTTTTAAACAGAAATGAATTTCAATCATTCCCTCTTTCTGACGGAGATGGAACATATACTGTTACTGTATTAATTAATGTATCAGGAACAAGCTACTCGCTTCTTGACTCATATTCATTCACTGCAAAATTAGACAACGAATTCGAACCATACCTTCGTCCAAACCAATATGTAGACTACACTGGTGAAAGTCTTGCAGTAGCAAAATCTTACGAAGTAGTTACAGGTGCAACTACTGAATTACAAAAAGTTGAAAAAATCTATGACTACGTTGTTTCAAATGTATCTTATGACCATGACGAAGCTGCAGTTATTGCCGCTGGTGGTTTAACAGGATATTTACCAACAGTAGACGAAGTTTTAACTACTAGAAAAGGTATCTGTTTCGATTATGGCTCACTAACAGCTGCAATGCTAAGAGCTCAAGACATTCCTTGTCAATTAGTTATTGGTTACGCTGGAACTGCTTACCACGCTTGGATTAATGTATACACTGCAGAAACTGGCTGGATTGATAAGGCGATTGAATTTAATGGCGACGATTGGTCTAGAATGGATCCAACATTCATTTCATCATCTAAGGGTAGTGCAGCTGTACAATCTTATGTTGGCGATGGTTCAAACTACAACCCTATGTATTTTTATTAAACAAAGGAGCTTTATATGGATAATAATGTAAACAGCAAGCATCTTTTACCCCACGAACTTTCAAACTTCTTTGAAATCCTTGCAATGTTTCAGAAAAACGGGATTTCTACTTGGGAAAGTTTATCAATTATGAGTGAAAATACCACCGACCGTAATTTTATAAAAATGGTCGATGGTATCTCCGAAAAAGTTTCAAACGGTAGCACACTATCTTCTGCCTTAAAAGATTCTGGTAAATTCCCAGAATATGCAATCAGTATGATTGAAATTGGCGAGAACACTGGTAGACTTGAAGAAACTGTTGAATCATTATGCCAATACTACGACAGTCGAGACGACTTAATTAAAAACATCAGAACCTCTGTAGCCTATCCAATTTTTATGGCTGCAATGGTTCTAATTGTCGTTTTCGTTTTAATTGTTCAAATTATGCCTGTTTTCCAACAGGTATTTGCGCAGTTAGGCATAATTATGAATCCTCTTTCTCTAGCTTTACTAGACATCGGTCAAGCTTTAAATCAATATGCATTTGGCGCTTTACTGGTTGCTACTTTAATTGCTTTAATCGTATTTGCAATTAGCAAAACAAAAAAAGGCAAAAAAGCTTTAACAAAATTCTTTGAAACTTCTCCTCTAACTAGAGGCCTTGCACAAGCTGAATCTGCTAATAGATTTGCATTTTCAATGTCTTTAATGTTAAACAGTGGTGTCGATACAATTAGTGCATTCGATTTTGCATCTCAATTAATCGATAGCCCAGTTGCAAGTGCAAAAATCAAAAAAATTCGTAACAACCTTATTAGTGGCAGTTCACTATCAGATGCTATTATAGACGGAGAAATTTTCGAAAATTCTTATAATGGTATTCTTTCAGCTGGAATTAAATATGGTTCTGCTGGCGAAGTGTTAATGAATATTTCAGCTCGTTATAAAAAAGAAGCTGAAGAAAGAACAGCAAAACTTTTATCTATAATTGAGCCTACTTTAGTTGCGATTTTATGTATAATGGTAGGAATAGTTATGCTTTCAGTTATGCTACCTCTAACAGGTATTTTATCTAGTATGTAAAATAATCTTAACAGTATATGAGGAGGTATTTTTTGAAAAGATTTGTTCTTACGCTAAAGACTTTTTTTATTAATAGGCTATTTTTTACATTTATAGCAAGCATTCTTTTAGTTGTGCTTGTTATTTTCGCTGTCGAAAATCTTTCGATAGATGTTGCTAAAGAACAAGAAGTATTGATAAAAAACGCTGTCACTCGAAGTGCAGTTCAATGTTACGCCTTAGAAGGGGCTTATCCTTCAGACCTTCAATATTTAATAGATAACTATGGATTTTATTATGATCAAGACAACTATATTGTCCATTTTGAATCACTTGGGGGCAACTTGTTTCCTGATATTCAAGTATTTTATATAGAAGGATTTTAAAGAAAGGAGAGATGCATTATGCAGAAAAAAAGGAGCATGATCGATGTTTTCTTTGTAATTTGCCTTTTTTGTTTATATGCCCTAGGTGCACTTTTTCTTTCTGTTATCGGTGCAAATGTATATCAACGTGGAGTAGAAACTGCTGAAACAAACTACAACAGCAGAACATCTCTTTTATATATTACCGAAAAAGCAAGGCAGAATAATGCAGTCGATGCCATCGAGCTTCGCACCATGAACGGAAACGATGCACTTGTTATATTATCAGAGGTTAATGATTTTAAACTTGAAACTTGGATTTATGTCGAAAATGACTATCTTTGTGAAGTTATGCTAACTGAAGGTGTGGAATTAATACCTAATATCGGTCAGCAAATTATGCCAATAAAAAGTTTGGATTTAGCTTTCGATGACGATTTAATGTCCATTGAAATTACCGATTCAAACAATGAAATTCACAGCACAAGTCTATTTTTAGATTGTGTAGACTAAAGGAGGCAAGAAATTGAGGAATAAACAATCAAAAAGCCACTTCTTTTTAACAGAATTAATTGTCAACACCTTGTTTTTCGCTATTTCTGCTGCAATTTGCCTTAGTCTATTCGCAGATGGATTTACCCAAAGCCAGAAAAGCAGAGATTTATCCGAAGGGATTATTTATGCGCAAAACGCCGCTGAAGTCGTAAAGTTTTCAAACGGTGATTTTAAAGTAATAGAAGAAAAACTTGGCGCTTTCGAAGAAAATGGTTCTTATTTATTGTTATTTGATGAAAATTGGAATGAAACTAGCGCAGATTATTCATACAAGCTTATAATAAGCCCTAAAATAACCGACTTTTTGCTAAGTGCTGAAATAACTGTTGTTGATTTAATGGAAAATGAGATATGTTCGCTATCCGTTTCTAAGTTTTTAGAAGAAATGTGGGTGGCTTAATATGAATAAAAACAAATTCCAAACAATAAGAAACACTAAAGAATCTGCAAAACCTGCTTCAATAAGTATCGGTATCGTATCTTTAATCACGATACTTGGTGTTTTACTACTAACTACATTTTCTGTATTAATCGTATCTAGTGCTAGAACCGACATTAATTTATCAGAAAAAACAGTAGCTGCATTAGAAGAATATTATATAGCAGAAAACGAAGCAGAATTAAAAATGCTAGAAATTTCTAACATTATTGAAAATTATAAAAGCAATTTACAAACCGAACTAGAAAACAATGGTTATTTTGTTTTTCAAGATAATCGTGATTTAATCGTGTCTTACTATGTTAAAATCAATGATAAAAAAGATTTATTTGTTGAAATCAGCATTTCAGACCGATTTGAAATAACTCGTTTAAGCCAAAAACCAGTTGTCGTAGAGCAAACTATTATTATTGATTAGAGAAAGAAAGGTATGCTATGGATTTAAATTTTTTACTAAGGGACTTAGTTGACAGAGGAGCTGTTGATATTTTTATCATTTCAGGCCGACAAATAAGCTTTAAAAAGCATGGTCAAATCGGAACTTATACTGATGAACGTGTCTTGCCTGCACAAACCGAAGAAATCATCAAACAAATATACGAATATACAGGAAGAGATATTGATATCCTTCTAAAACGTGGTGATGATGACTTCTCTTTTGCTATCAAAGGCGTGTCGCGTTTCAGAATTAATGCGTATAGACAACGTGGTTCTTATGCTGCTGTTATTCGTGTTGTAGGATTTGAATTACCTGATGCTTCTAAATTAAATGTTCCGGAAGAAATTTTAAAACTTTCTGAAAGACAACGTGGGCTAATTTTGGTTACAGGTTCTACTTCAAGTGGTAAAACTACTACTTTAACTTGTATTTTAGATAGAATTAACCAAAACAGAAACTCTCATATTGTTACATTAGAAGACCCTATCGAGTTTTTACATAGCCATAAAAAAAGTATTTTCAGCCAACGTGAAGTAACTCTTGATACAGATAGCTATTTAACAGCTTTAAGAGCTGCGCTTCGTCAAAGTCCTGATGTTATTTTCATCGGTGAGCTTCGTGACTCTGAGTCTATCAGTATTGCTTTAACAGCTGCCGAAACAGGACATTTAGTATTCTCAGCACTTCATACTTTAGGTGCTGCAAATGCTATCGACCGTCTAGTTGATACTTTCCCATCTTCGCAACAAAACCAAGTTCGTATGCAACTTTCAATGGCATTACAAACAGTAGTTTGTCAGCAATTAGTTCCGACTCTTGATGGAAAAATGTTCCCTGTATTTGAAATTATGCATTGTAATAATGCTATTAGAACATTAATTCGTGATGGTAGAACTCATCAAATCAATTCTGTTATTCAATCATCGTCTGCAGAAGGAATGGTTAGTATGGATTCTTACCTAACTAAACTTTTCAAAGATGGAGTTATCTCAAAGCAAACTGCTTTTGATTATAGCTTAACACCTGAATTCCTTGTAAGACAAATTGGCGCTAAAGACGCAAAATAATATAAAAAAAGAGGCTGTTGCACTGAGCGACAGCCTCTTTTATATTTTTTAAGATAATCTTCTTTGAATTTCCAAAATTAAATTAAGTGCATTTCTTTCTTCATAAGCAAGTGGAGAAATTTCTGGGAACATATATTCCATTCTGTACACATAAAGCACAATAAATGCAATAAACGCTAAAACTAGGTAAATTTTTATAACATTTTTGTGTTTTGTATATCTACTAAAAACAAAAATTCCAGCACCAATAAATACTAAAATTAATAACGGATGTGTTTCAAAACTGCCTATAAAATCGCCTTTTAGTAGCAAGCTAAGGCTACGACTTATTCCACAAAACGGACAAGGTATGCCTATTAGAATGCGAGAATAACAAATAGTTCCAAAAACCAGTCGCATTGTATAAAAATAAATTATTGCAATTACGCTTAAACGAATTAATTCACTTAAGTCTTTTTTTATTTTCTCTTTCATAAACTTCCTTTTTTGTAAAGTACCTTTAACAATATTATATAATATTTTTCTATATAAATCAATAAAAAGGTAATAATTAAGATTATTATTCATAAATTTTAGTAATGACGTAAGTTTCAAAATAAAAGAACGGAGTTAAGTTATGGAATTTGATATATATTTTATGGACAATATTTGTGGAAAAGCCACTTGCTACATCGATGGCATTGATGTTGTTTTTGATGTAAAATGCGAACTTTTAACGCTTGAAATCTGCAAAGTATACCTAAAAACTAAAACTGACGAACTTTCATTAGGTGTTCTTATACCTAAAAATGATAAATTAATTTTGAAGAAGAAGATGCCTAAAAGCTACTTTAATCGATTAGATGTCGACCATAATACCGAAATTTATATTAAAACTAACGTTAATATCACTCAAACTGCGATTTTAGCCGATTTTATTGCCGATAAATACTTAAAGTCTATAATTTGTGATAAAATCGTCAAAAAAACTTTTTCAGACTATGATATATATTACACTGATTGCTCATCACAAGAATTTTTATTTGATTTTTGTGTGCCATGCTGTTTTTTAATAAGCGAAGAAAATCATACTTATATAGCGATTAAAACTGATAAAAAAGGTAATATACTTAATCTTTAATTACAATTTTCACCCTAAACTCTTTTAAAAATTGCTCTTGACAAATTTATTTTCATTTATTATAATATACCTATACCCCCTAGGGGTTAAAAGGAGGATTATAATGAAACGCTGTATGGATGTTGACGCAATAAATAAGCGTCTGAAAAAAATCGAAGGTCAAGTTCGCGGTATTCAAAAAATGGTGAACGAAGATAAGCCCTGCGAAGATATTTTGATACAAATTGGTGCTGTAAAATCTGCTTTGCACAAAACAGGACAAGTGATTTTGGAAGGCCACATGCACCATTGTGTACTTGACGGCATAAATCATGGCAAGGAAGATGAAACTATCGAAAGACTTATTTCTGCCCTAAATCAATTTTCAAAAACAATTTAGAGGTATTTTTATGAAAAATTTAATAAATAAGCTAAATACACTTCCAATGCTATGTACATCTGGCGTATTTCTACTTATAAGCTTTATTTTGGAATATATTCTTCCACTTTTTCATATTTCTTTTGAACTATTTATTAATCCTGCGTGGATTTCACTGATAATTTCTGGAATTCCACTTTTTTATCTAGCAATTGTGAATACGCTTGATAAACGCATCACTTCCCCACTTTTGATTTCAATTGCGATGATTGCAGCTGTTTACATTGGTGATATTTTTGCAGCTGGAGAAATTGCATTTATAATGGCTATCGGTGAATGGCTTGAAGATAAAACTGTCGAAAAAGCTAAAAAGGGAATTGAAAATCTGCTAAATCTTGTTCCTACCAAAGGAAGAGTTATTACAAATAACTATGAAAAAATGGTTGATGCAGAAGATATTTTAGAGGGCGACACGATAAGAGTTCTGCCTGGTGAAAGTTTTCCTGCCGATGGTGTGATTATTTCTGGAAATACTACTGTTGACCAAAGTATTCTAACTGGCGAAAGCTTGCCTATCGATAAATCGATTGACGATGAAGTTTTCACAGGTACGATAAACCGTTTTGGCTCTGTCGATATCAAAGTTACAAAAGCATTTTCCAATTCTTCTCTGAAAAAAATGATTAAACTTGTCGAAGAAGCGGATAATAATAAGGCTCCGACGCAAAAAATCGTCGATAAATGGGCAGGATACCTTGTTCCTCTTGCATGTATAATCGCGATAATCACTTATTGTGTCATAGCATTTTTACTAAATCAACCAGATGTTGCCCTTGTTCGCGCTGTAACTGTTCTCGTGGTTTTTTGTCCATGTGCACTAGCACTTGCAACGCCTACTTCTATCATGGCAGCAATTGGACAAGCAACAAAAAATGGTGTGCTTATAAAATCTGGCGAAGCGCTAGAACAAATGGGCAAAATCACTACTGTATGTTTTGATAAAACAGGAACAATTACTCATGGTAAATTGGTTGTTAGTGATATTATTCCGTATAATATCGAACAAAACGTATTGCTTTCACTCGCAGCATCTGTCGAAAATCATTCCGAGCACCCTATCGGAAAAGCTATCTCGAATTATTCGAAAACCACTGAAATAAAGACGTCTGAAATTTCAGATTTCGAAATGGTTTTAGGCAAAGGGATTTGTGCGAAAGTAGAAAATACTCAAGTTTATTGTGGCAATGAAAAACTTATTAATGACAATGCAAATCTCACTATTTCCGACAAAATTTCGTTTAAACTTGCAGAATTACGCTCCGAAGGCAAAGCAATTGTTATAATTTCAACAAAAGATGAAATCATAGGCGTGCTTGGGCTTTCCGATGAAATAAAGGAAAATTCGAAAAAAGCAATCGCCAGTCTAAAATCTGCCGGAATAAATGAAACTGTGCTTTTGACTGGAGATAACGAAAAAAGTGCTAATTTCATTGCGAAAAAAGTTGGAATTTCGAGAGTTTTCTCGTCATTACTTCCAGAAGAAAAGGTTCACGCTATTAAAACCATTATGAAAAAACAAAATTCTGTATGTATGGTTGGTGATGGTGTAAATGATGCACCTGCACTGAAAACTGCAACTGTCGGAATTGCTATGGGCACTATGGGTAGTGACATCGCGATAGATGCTTCTGATATTGCCATTATGGGTGATGATATTTCTAAGATTTCATATATCAAAAAGCTTTCTAATGCTACTATTTTCTCCATTAAATTTAACATTTCGCTTTCAATGGCAATTAATTTTGTTGCAATTATTTTATCTGTATCAGGTCTTTTAAACCCTGCAACGGGGGCTTTGGTACATAATGCTGGTTCCGTTCTTGTTGTGCTAAATGCTGCACGACTTTATGATAAAAAGCTGATTTAATACATAGAGCTGTCTTTTGATGGCTCTATTATTTTTTCACTGCAAAACAACTGTTAAAATAAACAAATTTCACTACCTTTTTTTATTATATATTCCAAACTTTTAAAAAACACTCTATTTTACTTTACATTCGCATAAAAAAATGGCATAATATTATTAATAAATAAGTTGTCTTATCACCTTATAATTAATTCAAAGGAGAACTACTATGACTTCAAAAGAAAGAGTTTGGGCATCTCTTAACCATAAAGAACCCGACATGATTCCAATAGACTTCGCTTCAACCCACGTTACAGGTATGCATAAGCTTGCATATAACGACATTATGCCAAAAGCAGGTTTAGAACCTTCTGACAGATTTAATTTTTTCCGTTCTGGAACTGCCGACCCTAAAGAAGATTTGCTAAAGAAAATCGGTGTTGATATTCGTGGAGTATGGCCAAATCTTTTAGGCGAAGAATATTGGGCTGTTAAATCTTGGGAAGATGAAAAGTTTGACTATTTAGAAGACGAGTGGGGTGCTACTTGGAGCAAAGAGAAAAATGGTGGGCTTTATTATAACGTGATAAAACACCCAGTTCCAGATGAAGAAATCGACATTGATATCATAAAAGAATACAACTATCCAAACCTTGCAAATGACGCAAAATTCAAAGGTATGATTGAACGCGCGAAAATTGTTGACCAAAATGGCTATGCGATTTTTGTTGAAAACCCAATGTGCGAGGTTTTCCATTCTCAAACTCGTGTTAGAGGATATGAAAACTTCTTTATGGACTTATTAATCGAACCAGAAGTAACCAACTATATGATGAATAAAACTGCTGATATTCTTGAAGATTATTACAAAAGAGTATTAGACGAGCTTTCTGATTACCCTTTAATCATTCGTTTAAGTGATGATTTAGGTAGCCAAAATAGCCTTTTAGTTTCTCCTGATGTATATCGTGAACAAGTGAAACCTATCCACAAAAGACTGATTTCTAATATCAAGAAATACGCGAAAAACGATGTTAAAATTTTCTTCCATAGTGACGGTGCTATCAAGGAATTAATACCTGATTTAATCGATATCGGTGCCGATATTTTAAACCCTGTGCAATATTCTTGCGACAATATCGTTCTAAAAGACCTAAAAGCTGAATTTGGTAACGAAATCACTTTCTGGGGTGGAGGAATTGACACTCAAACTTCATTTAGAACACTAGGAAAAGATGCTATGGTTGATGAAATTAAACGTAATATCGACGATTTAGCAACAGGCGGTGGATTTATTTTCTCTCAAATACATAACTTCCAAAAAGGAACAGACCCTGATAAATTCTGGGCAGTTTTCGAAACTATCAACAAATACAGAAGCTATAAATAATCCCCTATTATATGATTAGGACAGGTGACATTTTCTGCCTGTCCTATAAATTTTTTTAGCGTTAATTTACTTAATTGAAATTTACCTATTGACAAATATACAAAATTGGTATATAATAAAAACAGTTAGTGATTGCTAACTTATTTAGTCACTGTCGCTCTGTGTGGCAGTTTATTTCAAATACTAGGTTAGCGAAAACTAACTTAAATTTTAATGAGGTGTTATTTATGAGTATTGTAATCGTTGGTGGAAATGAATGTATGGAAAGAAGATATATAGACACTTGCAAAGAATTTGGATGTAAAGCAAAGGTTTTCACTAAAATGAAAGGCGAAATTCGCAAAAAATTTGGTAGCCCTGATATGATTATTCTTTTTACAAATACAGTATCACACAAAATGCTTGATTGTGTTAAATGTGAAACTAAACATGGAAACGTTCGTGTAGAACACGTTCATTCAAGCTCTATTAGTGCTTTAAAAAACGTACTTAAAACAATTTAGGTGAATTAATGAATTTAGCAAAAAGTATAATCGAACATTCATCACCTACTTTAGCAGGAATAAAAACTGCAAACCTTTTTACTGTTAAGTATAAAAATCTGTCATGTTTGTACCTACATATCGATGAAATGAACACGAAATTTTCTGACAAAGGCGTGACAATTCAAATCCTTAAAATAAAAGGTAACACTGCCTTAATTTACGTATATCGTGAAAACATGCTTATCTGTGATATGAAAGACGAAAGTTCTCGTGAAATCTTAGATAGCTATGGTTATAAAGGCTTAGACGTTTTATCGTCTATCGAAAGATTGTCTAAAAGACTAAACGATTTAGACGAGTTTCCGCACGAAATCGGTCTTTTTTTGGGCTATCCACCACAAGATGTTCTAGGTTTCATCTGCCATAAAGGCAAAAACTGTAATTTATGTGGATATTGGAAAGTTTACGGTGATACTAGCGAAGCTTTGAAAAAATTTGCAAAATATGACAAATGCAAAGCTGTTTATAAGAAATTATGGCAAGAAGGTCGAGATATTTTGAAACTAACTGTGAAAAAACAGTTGGTGGCTTAATATAAATATTAAATTTTAAAAGGAGCTTATTAAAATGAGTAAAATTGCAGTAGTTTATTGGAGTGGCACAGGAAATACTGAGGCTATGGCTAAATTCGTAGCTGAAGGTGCATCTTCTAAAGGTGCAGAAGTAGATGTTTTAACATCAGCAGAATTTTCAAAAGACAAAGTGGCAAACTATGATGGTATCGCTTTTGGTTGTCCATCAATGGGTGCTGAAGTTTTAGAAGAATCTGAATTCCAACCTATGTGGGATGATGTAAAAGACAGCCTAGACGGAAAAAAAGTTGTTTTATTCGGCTCTTATGGCTGGGGAGACGGCGAATGGATGAGAATTTGGGAAGGCGAAGTTTCTGCTTTAGAAACTTATATCTGCAACGAAATGCCAGATGCTGACGCCGAAGCTGCTTGTAAATCTCTAGGCGAAAAATTAGTATAATATCAATTGAGGTTTCGCGTTTTGCGTTTTGCGTTACCTCAGTTATTTTTTTGCTAACTACTTGCAAAAATTGTAAAAATTTGTTATAATTATGAAAAGACTTAATTGGAGGAAAATTATATGTTAAAATGTTTTGAATGTTTCACAAAAGAAAGAAATTTAATTTTCGCAGCTGGTGCTGTCGTTGGCGTTGCCACTCTTAGCCTACTTAAAACAAAAAAAGCTCGTGCACTTGCTGTAAAAGGTGTTGCTGGAAGTATGATGCTTAAAGATAAAGTATTAGAAACTGCAAACAACATCAAAGAAGAAGCCGATGATATTTGTGCAGAAGCAAAAGCTGCTTGCAAAGATGAATGTGCGTGTGGAGATGCTTGCGACTGTACTCAAGATTAAGGAGCAATTATGAGATATCACATTATTTGTGATAAGCCTCGACGTCTTAGAGTTCGTTTCGGAAAATATATCTTATCTAAGGAGCAGTGTTATGGTTTATCCGAGCTGCTCCTTTCTTTCAAAGGTGTTTTAGAAGTTTCTGTAAACGATGTAAATGGTTCGGTGCTTGTCATTTATTCTGGCGAAAATGTCAGAAAACTTGTTTTAGAAAAATTATCCTCGCTTACTCTTTCAGAAATTCCTTGTGGTGAACCAACAGAAGAGCAACGTGCGTTAATTTTAGAAAACGCTATTAAAAAAAGAATTGTAAAGCATTGTGTATACTTTTTTGCAAGAAAATGTCTTCTTCCGAATAAGTGGCAAAATATTTACACTGTATATCGTTCAATACCTTATATAAAAAACGGAATTAACGCACTATTAAATAAAGAACTTACTGTGGAAGTTTTAGACGGAACTGCCGTTGGTGCATCTATTCTTTATAAAAATTATAGCACAGCCTCGTCAACTATGTTTTTACTCGGGCTTTCTGACCTTCTACTAGAATACTCGAATATGCGTGCGAAAAATGCGCTTGCCCAAAGTTTAAAAATCAATGTTGATAAAGTTTGGCTTGTTCGTGACGGAGTAGAAATAGAAGTTTCGCAAAAAGATATTGTTGTCGGCGATGTAATTCGGATTAGACAAGGTAGTCTAATCCCTATCGACGGAACTATTGTTTCTGGCGATGGTTTAATAAACGAAGCCGCTATGACGGGCGAGCCTCTTGCAGTGCACAAAACGATTTCTGGAACTGTTTTCGCTGGAACTGTTGTCGAAGATGGCGAAATTGATGTAGAAGTTATGAGTTTGCAAAATGACTCGCGTATATCTAAGATAATCAATATGATTGACACAGGCGAAAAAGAAAAAGCCGCGGTTCAAGGTCGTGCTGAAAGACTAGCCGATGATATTGTCCCTGTTAGCTTTGGTCTATTTTTAGCAACTTTAATCCTAACTAGAAGTTTATCAAGGGCGATTTCCGTTTTAATGGTAGATTTCTCTTGTGCGATTAAATTAACAACGCCTATCACTATAATTTCTGCTTTAAAAGAAAGTGTTAATGAACAAATTCTTTTCAAAGGTGGAAAATACATGGAAGTTTTATCGCAAGTCGACACTGTTGTATTCGATAAAACTGGCACATTAACAAATGCCGTTCCTAAGGTTTCAAAAGTAATTCCAATGAGCGAAAACTATTCGCAAGACGATGTTTTACGAATAGGTGCATGTCTTGAGGAGCATTTCCCGCATAGCGTAGCTGCCTCTATCGTTCAACATGCGAAAGACAAAGGTTTGGTTCATCCCGAGGAACATGGCAAGGTGGAATACATTGTCGCACATGGTATTGCGAGTATGTATAACGGCAAACATTCGATAATCGGTAGCAAACATTTTGTTTTCGAAGATGAAAAAGTGCCTTATCCTACTGAAAAAGCCGAATGGATTACCGAGGAAATAGGTAGCGATAGTGCAGTTTATCTTGCAGTTGACTCCGAACTTATCGGTATTATCTGTGTAAATGACCCACCTAGAGAAGATGCGAAACACACAATAAACCTTTTAAAACAAGAGGGTATCAAGAATATTATAATGATAACTGGTGACGGCGAGGCAAATGCCAAGCATACTTGCGAAATACTGGGTATCAATAAATATTACGCTTCGGTTTTACCAGACGGAAAAGCCTCTATTATCGAAAAGCTAAAATCCGAAGGAAACACTATTTTAATGGTTGGTGATGGAATTAACGACACTCCTGCTTTAAGTGTATCGGATGTTTCGCTTACTTTAAATGGTTCTTCTGATATTGCACGCGAAGTTGCCGATATTTCAATTATTTCTCATGAGCTTACAAAAATCATCGAAGCTAGGAGAATTGCAACAAAACTTATGGATAAAATCTATAGCCAATATGGTTTTATTGTGTCTTTCAACACTATTTTAATCATTTTAGGAATTTTCGGTGTAATTTCAGCGTCTACTTCTGCATTAATGCATAATGCATCTACAATAGCATTAACAGTCACTTCGGCAAATTCTATGTTACGAAAAGATGAATTTAAAAAAATTTCGGAGGTAAACGATAATGAAGCAACATAAATTTTGGTCTTATCTCGCAGTTTTTTCAATGATTATGTGCATTTGGACTGGTTATAAGCATAAATAGTTATATAAATATTAAAAGTTTGTAGTTTTTGGCTACAAACTTTTTTATTGATTTTTTCAGGCTTTTTTGGTATAATATATCTATGTACACAGTTTGTAAATATTTTAGAAATATTTACTTCATATCTTTGGTTTTCTTATCACTAAAATTATATTAAATTTTTCGTTTGATGTAACTGATATGTAACCTGAGTATGATATTATAACTAAGCAATAACATGCTTATAAATTGAAAGGAGTTTTACAATGACAAAAACAAAACGACGTATTCTGTCCGGCTTTACTGCATTTGTTATAGCATTAGGTCTATTACCTACCAATGCATTAGCATCAGCCGAGCCTAGCCCGCAAGCTAACTGGGGCGTTTCAGATGGGTACTATGTACCATATACTAGTCCAGGAGAAAATGCTCTTCCAACAGGTATGGTATACAATGCTAGAGAATCTTCAAAGGCAGAATTTAAAACAGCCGACGGCACTTACACAACTACAAAGGAGGCTACTGCTACTGATACAGAAAATGAGTTCGACATAACTCTAACTGTAAGTACAGAAAAAGCACCTGTGGTTGAACCAGTACACGCATCTACCGTACTGGTAATCGACCTTTCGCGCTCAATGGCTTTAAACAAAATCGACTCCATTACTCGCTTAGAAGTTGCAAAAGATGCAGCTCAAGCTTTCCTAGAAACCTATGCAAAATCTACTGAAGGTGTAACAGGAAATGAAGTTCGCGATTTATCAATCGTACTGTTCGCTCGTCAAGCGCACACTGTTCAGTTCAGTACTGACGGAACTGTATTTTCTATGGATGCTGCAACAATGACTACACCTGATGGCGCAGAATTTGTTAACGTATCTGACCCAGACATCTACGAAAATGTATGGAATTACATCGAAACTTTATCTGTTTCTATGGCTGAAACAGGTGGAGGAAATAACTTCGCTGGTGGGGAAATGCCTTACAAAGACTCTTCAGGCGGAGCTACAAACCTTCAACAAGGTTTACTTAAGGCTTATGAATCATTAAATTCTTATAACAATGCTGAATTAGGTGCAGCTAATAAAAACGTTGTACTTTTCACTGATGGTCAACCAACTGCTGCTAATTTAGATTCTATAATTACATCTAGTGATGGCGCGGTTTATAACGTTGGTAATATGTATGGAAGTGGGGACACTGGAGCCTATATTGAAATGCATTCTGCTGCCGAAGAAGCAAAAAAAATCCACAGTATTGAAAATGTCGACGGAAGTTTTGCAGAGCTATACACTATTTGTCTTGCCACTGCAACTTCATCAGTTGCTTATGTAAAAGATGATACTACAAATACTGAAGGCGTACCCGACCCATATAAAACTAAAATCGGCGAATACTTAAGTGGTTTTATCGCTTCATCTGCTGATAATGCCCATACAGCTAACACTGCAAGTGACTTAACTGGTTCTTTCGAGCTTATAGCTGGTAAAGTTTCAACTGCTCCTGGTACAGCGATAGTTTCAGACCCTATGGGTGCGTATATCGATTTGTTAGAAATTACTAGCACTTCTGGAACTTCTTCTGCAAAAGATGATACAATCACTTGGAATTTAGGTGGTGCAACTATCACAAATTCAAGTGGTGACACAGTTACTCCTGAATTTGTTCAAGAAAATCCAGATGACACTTATACTTACACTTATACACTAACTTACAGAGTGAAATTATTAACAGAAAATGATGGTTTTAAAGCTTCTGAACCTTATGCAGCTAATCAAATCACATCACTTACTGTTACAAATTCAGATGACCCTAACGATACTAGTGTGCATCCGTTAATCGTTCCTGCTGTATACGGAACAACTGCTAATTTGACTTTCACAAAAATTGACTCTGTAACTGGAACACCTCTACCATCAGTAGGGTTTAAATTAACGGTTATGGATGAAGAAAATACTGTTTGGACTCAATCTAAATCATCTGATGGAAACGGTGTTGTAAGTTTCAACAACATTCCTAGTGGTCATTCTTTCACTTTAACCGAAACTGTTCCAAGTGATTATAATCCAATTGCTCCTATTACTTTCGATGTAAGCAATGGCGCTGTTGTAAATGTTGCTAACTGGAATGGTAGTGAAGTAACATTTAATCCATCAGCTATAAATGGTGTTTTCAATTTAGGAGAACTAGAAAATACCCCAGAAGAAAATAGAACAACTGTTACGGTATCTAAATTGTGGCAAAACACAACTCTTGATATTTTAGAAAATTCTACGGCTACTTTCAATCTATATCAATTTGAAGTAGGCGAAGATGCGTATATCACTAACGAAAGTGGTAATATCACTGGTGTTAATGTTGCCGACGGTACTCTTATGACAGATGGCAATAATAATGCATTGGATTTAGTATTAGATTATTCTAATAAAACTGATGATGTTTACACTTGGTCTAACTCTTTCGAGGGCGAATTCCCTTATATGGAAGATGGCGTTCAAATGTACAAATATGCTGTTGTAGAAGTAGATAACACTTCAAATGTAAGTGTACTCTATACATCTGCTGCTGCGACTGGACCAAATACAGACGGCACTTTCAGCTATGTATTTGATGCTACAAATACAGTTGAAACACCTGAAATTGACATTGAATTAGAGAAAACTTGGATTGTTAATAAAGGTATGGAACTGGCTTATATTCCAACAGAAATTTCAGTAAAAGTTACTGCTACTGCTGGAAATGTCACTGATGACGATGTTAGTTTCGAAGAAACAATCACATTATCAAGCTACTCTGAAACATCAGATGGCTCTGGCGTGTGGAAATCTTATTATGTTTTCGAAAATCTTCCACTATATAACGCTAGCCAACAATACTACACTTATACTATCGAAGAACTATCAGAAGATGGTTTCAATTATAGTATTGTGAATAATAATATCAATGTAGATGCATCAAATGTATACTACGGTAGTGACACTGATTCTGGATTTGAAATCACTAACGTTATGAACCCTGCAAACTATACTGAAATCAGTGGTACAAAAACTTGGGTTAATACTCCAACCGCCGAAGAACAACCAATAACAGTAGATATCATGCAATCTATCGATGGTGGTGCTGAATCAAGTATTCGCGAAATCACTTTAGATGGAACTGAAGAAACTCCTTGGTCGTTCTCAATCACTGCTGCTGATGAAATCCTTCCATACTATATCTGGTTTGATGCAAATGGTGCTCAAACAAATACTGCAAGCGAAGTTGCTAGCATAGGCACTGCATCTTACAGCGCAGTAGAAAATTTAACTGGATTAGCAACAGATACTTGGTATGTTAGCGAAAATACTGGCACACCATTAGATATCAAAAACGTATATATCGGTAGTGTTGACATCACAGTTGATAAAACTTGGATTGGTGGAGATGGTAGCACAGCTACATTCCAATTAGTTCAAAGTAACAACTATAATGAAGATACTGGCGAATATACTGTATACGGTCGTGATGGCGAAGCTATGGATAGCGCTAGCACACAAATTCAGTTAACAAAAGGTAACAATAGTTATACATTCGAAAACCTTCCTCAGTATGACACAGTTGGTAACGAATACACTTATGATGTTATCGAAACAAATGCTGGTGACGGTTACTACTTAACTGGTAAAGAAACAAATGCAACTGAAACTGCAACTGCAACTTCTTTCAGTTTTGAAAACACAGTAATGCCAGCCGACTCAATGATTAGTGGTGAAAAAACTTGGAGTAATCCAGCTGAATATGACGAAAATAGACCAACTGTAACAATTGTTCTTACTCCGCATGTTTATGACAATACTGGCACAGAAATGACAATCACTCCTGCTGATTATGGCACTTATGGTCTACCAACAGAAGCTGAATTTTATAGCATTACTTTGACTGATTCAATGCTATATGAATTTAACAATCTTCCAAATTCTGCTTTCATAGAATCGCTTATTCCAACGATTTATGATGAATATACTATCAAATATTCTGTATCAGAAGAAATGACAGGTGGTACTGACACTTGGAACTCTTATGTTCAAATAGGCAACAATGCTTTTGTATCTGGAAGTTCAACTGAACCTGCTACTGCTGATGAATTAAGCACAGTTAATTTCAAAAATGTTCGTGACAATAGTGGTGACACAGTTGACATAAGTGTTACTAAAAATTGGAACTGGCCTAGCGATAAGGAAATTCCAACTGTATCATTTAAAGTTATGATAGACAATGGTGACGGCAATCTTGATAATGACATAGAGGCTGATTATGTTGGCAACCCTACTCGTTCTATCACTGGAGAAGGTAATCTTACAATTCCAGTAACTCCAAAATACGATGATAATAACGTAGCTATTACCTACTATGTTGTCGAAGATACAACTTCATCTGAATTTACTTCTCAAGTTTCACCAGAAACTGATGTTGTCAATTCATTCATCGTTACAAACACAATTACTCAACAACCATTAAACTTCACAGTTAACAAAACTTGGTATAAACCTACCGATGTAACTGAGCTTCCATCTGTATCATTCAATTTATACCAAAATACCACATTAATAAGCACAGCTACAATTGATGCTCAAAGTAGTTCTGAAAGTGTTGTTTCTAATGCTAATATCGCTTTCGCATACGATAACAAAGGTGACTATATTGATGGCTCTAGCACTGGAACTACATCTGGCTGGGCTAGATATGATGAAAACGGTCAAGAGTACACTTACAAAATTGTAGAAGTTATGACTAGTTCTGATTTTACAGCTACGGAAAAAGAAGTAACTCTAGAATCTGGTACTACATCTGCTAGCTTCCAAAATAACTATAACACGCCAGATTATGATGTAATTAAAGCACAAAAAACTTGGTTAGTTCCTACTGGTCACACACATCCTGAATTAACAGTTCAACTAATGCGTGTAACAGAAGGTGGTACACCTGAATTAGTTGCAACAGCAACAGTTTCTGGTGGCACTAATACAACTAACGAAATCGAATTTACTACTAGTCCAATTCTTCCTGTTTCTGACAATATTACAACTGTTTATGTAGACGCACTTCCAGTTTATGCTGAAAGCAACAACGTGTTTAGCAAATACACATACTATGTAACTGAAACACCTGTCGATGGATACGACTGGTTAGATAAAAATGACGACACTACGACAGACATTGACGAAAGTCGTGACTTAAAACTTACTACCCGTATCGCTATGACTGATATCAGCTATACTGCTGACAAAGTTTGGTTACATCATTCCAACCCAGATTGGGATGAAACAACTACAATTGATATTCAACTTTATCGAAATGATATAGCGTATGGCTCTCCAGTTACTTTATCTGTTACTGATTTAACATCTCAAGGTGAAGATCCTGAAACTTGGTCAACAACTTGGAATTCTATTCCAGAATACGATGAACAAGGAAAAAAATATCAATACACTATTAAAGAAGTAACTGATACCATCCCTGAAGGTTATAAATCAACTGTTTCAGGCAATACTATCACAAATGAGTATAGCTTATATCGTTATCAAGTAATCCTAGATTACAAATACACAGCAATTGATGGCTTTATCACTCACACACAAACAGGCACAGATCAAATCGTTGATGATTTTGAAGTAATCACAGTTAACGAAAATGGTGTCGATGTTGTAGTTCCTTTAGTTGATACTTGGAAAACTTTTAACGGCAATATTTACAAACTTACTGCTAGAGGTAGCGCTGAATCTGTTGACGCAAACAGTGCTTCAACAATGACACTAACTATCCCAGGACATCTTTACAGCTTCTACTTCTACTATGAATATGTTTCTTCTTCTATTGATATTTCAAAATCAGTTGATGATGATTCATTCATAGTTGGCTTTACTCCAACATATACTTTAACAATAACAAACAATGGTAAAACGTCACTTAATAATGTTGTTGTTACAGATACATTGTTCGATGGTCGTGCAACAGATATCGCTTATGCATATTCAAGCACTGCGGCTGCTACTGAAACTGTTGATGTTACAGCATCTTCAATTACTTTTGATTTTAACAATGTTAATTTAAAACCAGACGAATCATTCACAATCACTTACAAGTACACTCCTCCAGTTGGAACACTTGTAAACGACGCTATGGCAACAGCTACAACGTCTTTCAATGATTATGAAGAATTTGTCGAAGATGATGCTACTGCTACTGTTGTTGTAAGTAACAGATACCGTCCAACTGAACCTGACCCAGATCCAGAGCCGGAACCTGAGCCAGAACCAGAACCAGAACCAGAACCTGAACCACAACCGGAACCAGAACCAGTTCCACCGGTTGACATCCCAGATAATGATGTTCCACAAGGAAATATTGATATCCCAGATGTTGAACCACCTCTAACTTCACCAGACGATGTTATCATCGTAGACCCAGAAATTCCTCTTGGTGTATTACCTCAAACTGGTGCTGTTGTTCCTAACAACTCTTCATACGTGTCATTTGCGATGTTATCATTTGCAAACTCAATTGCATTAGGATTAACGTTCGTATTATTAGCTCGTAGAAAAAAAGACAACGTATAATATTCCTTCCATAATTACATGGTAGTACCCCTTATAAAGGGCTGAAACAGAACTTATGTCTTGTTTCAGCCCTTTCGGTATTTTTAATATAAAAAAAGAGGCTGTCGCTAGTGCAACAGCCTCTTTTTGATTTATTTTTCTTCAATAACTATGCTTTCTATCACAACATCTGTTGTAGGCTTGTCGTTTTCGTCAGTTTCCGTTGTCGCAATTTTATCAACAACCTCAATTCCACTTATAACTTTGCCGAAAGCTGCATATCCACCGTCAAGCGAAGGATAGTCTGCATGCATTATAAAAAACTGTGAGCTAGCTCCATTCATATCGGTCGGTCTTGCCATAGATAAAACGCCACGCGTATGCAAAATCGGATTTTCTATTCCATTTTTAGCAAATTCACCCGTAATTTTTTCATCAGAACCACCTGTTCCAACACCATTTGGGTCGCCACCTTGAATCATAAAATTCTCGATAACTCTATGGAAAATAATCCCGTCATAAAACCCACTATTTGCAAGTTTTACGAAATTTTCCACTGTAATAGGCGCTGTTTCACCATAAAGTTCGAATTTTACTTCACCTAAATTTTCAATCGTCATAGTACCAATATGCGTAACTGCAAATTCTGATGTGCTTATATCTAGCGTATCTCTAATTGTATATTCTGTATTTTTTATATTCAAATCAAGTGCATTATGTGAAATATAGACCATATCAGAGCGTAAAAACTCGTCATTCGCTTGATATTCTCCATCCTTAATTAAACCTATTTCACTCGCCAAAACATTCGCCTCGTCCCATTTAAAATCTGTTTCAGAACTATATCCCAATGCGCGAAGAACAAATGTTAAATATTGCGTTGCACTAACTTTTTCATTCGGAGAAAATGTATTCTCCCCTGTTCCTGATGTTAGGCTATTTTTTTCTGCATAATCTACATATCCCACTGCCCAAGTAGGCACGTCAGTAAATTTCGTAGTAGTGCTTATCGCCTCGCTTTCTTTTCCAAGCAAACGAACAAGCATAGTAACAGCCTCTGCACGCGTAGCAGTTTTTTCAAGTTCGAAACCTGCATCTGTTCCTTTAAAAAGTCCCATGCTTTGAAGTTCTTCTGCCATTATCGTCGCTTTGTCCATATCATACGCCAAAACATAAGTTGACATTGCCATCGCAAACGATAATGTTAATGCAATAATTTTTTTCATTTTAAATCCCCTTTTTAAAAATAACTTTCGTTTCATTAGTAAATTATATCATATAAACCTAAAAAATGAAAGCAATATATTTGTTTTCATTAAAAATCTTCTTATATTTTAAAATTTTTAATTCTATATTTTTGCTATGTATTATATATGATATCACATTATTTTACGTTATTCTATTGACATTTACTACAAATATTGATAAAATTAAGGTAACACCAATTTATTAACACGCTTAATGATAAGTAATATATATTGTGTTTATTCTAACTAATGCGCGAGCAGAAATGAGGACATGAGAATCTTGAAAAAAAAATTTAAAGAACTGAATATTTTCATTTTAATGCTATCTATTGTAATTATTAATATAATAGCTGTTTTTTGGTTTAATAATATGGTTTTTGACGAGTTAGAATCCTCTGCAAAATCAACTTTAAAGCAAATGGCAAATGAGCAAAACAGAGCTGTTTCAATTATAATCGAGCACAAACGTGATAATGTAATAGGCATAGTTGACGTAGTGCGTTTTATAGGAAATGAGCCTGAAATATTATTTGAATCAATGGATATTTGGGAAAATGAATATGATATAGAAACATTAATTTTAACTGACCTTGAAGGCCTAGGAATTGTGTCCACTAGAGAAACTGTCGATATCTCAGACAGCCCATATCTAGCCCCTGCAATTAGTGGTGAAATCGTCTTATCAAGTGTTTACGAGTCTTCGTATACTGGAAATTCTGTATTATCACTTTTTGCTCCGATTTACTATGAAGGTAGCATCCAAGGTGTAATAGTTGCCGAATATAATGTCCACGAACTTGCAAATCTACTTCTCAGAACAACAGATGAACGTGGTTCTTCTATGATAGTAAATTCAGAAGGTGAAATTTTAGTACACACCTACCCTTTCCCTATCACATTCGAAAACTTTAAAACTGCTGGCTTTGAAGACGGAAAAACTTACGAAGACATTCTAAATGACTTTGCTACAAGAACCCCAGGCGATGTTGTTTTTTCGATAGCTGGAGAGAAAAAGCTTGGTGAATATATCCCTCTTGGTGTGGGTGACTGGACTTTATTTTTTGAAATATCCGAAGTCGCACTATCTGACAGTGGAAATGCAATTAGCTCAGCCATGCTAACAATTAGCGCAAGCTTGCTCCTAGCGTTTTTCATTTTAATTTTCTACATACTTTGGGTACGCAGAAAATCTATGAAACAAATCGAACAGGTTGCCTACTACGATGAATTAACAGGCGTTTCAAACCTAGTTAAATTCAAATCTGACTTAGAAATTATTCTTAATCGTAAAAATTTCGACAGTAGTAAACATATCTTGCTCAAAGGCGATGTGGAAAATTTCAAGGTAATTAATGAAGTTTTCGGCATAAAAGTTGGCGATAATATTATAAAAGAGATTGCAACCATTTCAAAAAATATGAAAGGCGAAATCTTTGAAATTGCAAGAACTGGTGCCGACGAATTTATTATTTTAGCCGAAAAGGATAAAGTAGAGAATTTCTTCAAAAATAAAACACAGTATGTAAATTCACTAAAACAGTCTATACCTGAGATAAAAAAACATTTGTTCCGTTTTAGATTTGGCAGATATTTCTTAGAGCCAAATGAATCAAATGTCGATGATATGATAAACAAAGTCAGTATTGCCCACAGCTATGCTCGCGCTGGAACTGGTCTGTCACTTTGGGACTATGACGACAAGTTTAAAAATCATATTTTGCGAACGACTGAGCTTGCAAATAAAATGGAAGATGCCCTTAAAAATCGCGAGTTTAAAATGTTTTTACAACCGAAATACAATCTAGAAACAAATAAAATTGTAGGTGCCGAAGCGCTTGTTCGTTGGATTCAAGACGACGGAACAATGGTTTTCCCTAATGAATTTATACCATTATTTGAGAAAAACGGCTTTATTTTAACTCTAGATGATTACATTTTCAAATCTGCGTGTGAACTTATTTCCAAAAATCTAAAAAATGGCGAACCTTGCGTACCGATTTCTGTAAATTTCTCAAGACGACACATAGAAAACAAAAATTTCACAAAAAACTTAGTTGAAATCGCAAAAAGCTACAACGTTCCTTTAAGTTACCTTGAAATAGAGCTTACCGAAACATCTATTATTGAGAATTTTGAGATATTAAATGAGTTTATCAGAGAACTTCAAAGTGTTGGTTTCACCGTTGCTATTGATGATTTTGGCTCGGGATATTCTGCACTAGGAATGTTAAAAGAATATAAATTTGACGTGGTTAAACTTGACCGTTCGTTCTTTGTTTGCGCCGAAGAACACAGAGAAGTTGCAAAAACTGTACTTGTTGGGATTATTAATCTCGTTTCAAGCCTAGGCTCAAAAATTGTTGCAGAAGGAATTGAATATCAAGATCAAGTAGATTTCTTGCGCACAGTTAATTGCCACTTTGTTCAAGGCTATTATTTTGCAAAACCAATGAGTTCCGACGATTTTGAAAAACTATTAAAATCAACAAATATTGACTAAATTATTAAAGGTTAAGGCTGAAATCAGTCTTAACCTTTAATTTTTCTAGCTCAAAATAACTTTTTTTGTGGAGATATTTTCGGCGAATGCACTATCGTGTTCTACAAATAAAATCGTTGGTTTAAATTCTAAAATCAAGTTTTCTATCTGCATACGAGAAATCACGTCGATGAAATTTAGTGGCTCATCCCAAATATAAAGATGCGCTTTTTCGGATAAACTTTTAGCTATTAATACCTTTTTCTTTTGCCCACCACTAAAATCTTTTATATCTTTTTCAAACTGAATTCTTGAAAATCCTAGTTTTCGCAAAATGGCTTTAAAAAGACTTTCATCAATATCATTTTCCTTTGCAAAAGTTGATAAATCGCCACAAAGGTTGTCCGTTTCTTGAAAAACTCTTGAAATTTTCAAATTACTAGCCTTTTGAAATTCACCGGCATAAGATAAATCTTCATCGCAAATTAATCTAATAATACTAGATTTCCCACAACCATTTTTACCGATTAGCGCCAATCTATCTCCTTGTTCAATGGCAAAACCTATGTTTTCGCACACGATTTTGCTACCATAATTTATCGAAATATTGTCTAACATAACGAGATTTTTCGTATGATGCGTGAGTGGATGTATTTTAAGACTATCGCTCGTTTCAAGATTTTTAAGAAGTTTTGATTTTGCCTCTACTGCCGTTTGCTGGCGTTTTTCTATCGACTTTGAGCGTTTCATCATTTTTGCAGCCTTATGACCGATATATCCCCTATCAAACGCACCTGTTCCAATTTTGCTTGCCTCAATTTTATCCGACCAATCGGCTTTTTCTTTTGCTGTTTTTTCTAATCTTTTTACTTCTTTTTTCAATTTTTCATTCTCAAAAAGTTCAAAACTATCTTGTCGTTCCTTATTTTCAATCCAAGTTGAAAAATTTCCTTTTGTAACCTCGATATCAGAACGGTTTATTGACAAAATATGGTCTACTGTATTATCAAGAAAAGTTCTGTCGTGAGAAACCAAAATAAATCCATTTTTTGCACTCAAATATTTCGACACAATCAATCGCGACTCCATATCCAAATGATTTGTCGGCTCATCAATCAATAAAAAATTGTTTTCCTTTAAAAAAAGCGTTGCAAGCAAAACTTTCGTCTGTTCCCCACTCGATAATGTAGAAAACGGTCTATACAAAACATCTTCTGACACCTGTAAAAGCGAAATTTCCTTTTTAATCTGCCAATATTCCAGATTTGGGCATATTTCCTCGATTATATCCATCGTGTTTCGCTCTGTTTCTTCAATTTGAAACGGAAAATACTCAAAATCCACCGAAGATGTTATACTTCCTTTATACTCAAATTTTCCTAATAGCAAATTCAAAAAAGTTGTTTTTCCCCTACCATTTCTACCTGTAAACCCTAATTTCCAGTCTGTATCTATCTGAAATGATACATTTTCAAATATATTATCATAACTTCCATCATACGCAAAAGTTAGATTTGTGATATTAATTAACGCCATCTTTTTGCCTCCTAAAATAAAAATAGACTGCAAGAAAACTCTCACAGTCTAAAACGCAAAGAAAGCCAAACAAATGGCAAATATATAAGCTTTATAGACAACAGATATTTCTTGCAAGACACAACAAGCAAAACGGGTGCACCGTCAAACTTAAATTGCGAAATAATTAGCAAGAAATTTTAATCATTTATAAAGCTCCAATCTTTTATTTATATTTGTTATTATACCATAATTTTGAAAAAATGTCAATATTGCTTGTTGTTTTTTTCTCAAAACACCAAAAAACTTTATAAAACTGTAAGTTTGGCATATTTTTTTGAATTATTGAATAAATCTAGTGACTTTGTATATTAATTATGTTATACTTAATTCATAACATAATGATTTTAAATTTATTCTAAATATTATATACAGGGGGCAAAATTTTATGTCGTCAATTAAATGTGGAAATGAAATCGTACTTTTATGCTCTAAAGCTCTACGATTTTTTGATGAAAGACTTATTAGTCATGGAGAGCGTGTAGCTTATATTGCTGCTAAAATAGCAGATGAGCTTTCTGATAATACAGATTTCAACGCTAAAACCTTGTTTCTAATGAGTATTTTTCACGATATTGGTGCGTACAAGACCGAAGATATCAATAATCTCTTAAAATTCGAGTCTTCTGATGCAGATGAGCATTCTGTGTATGGATATCTTTTTTTGAAATATTTAACGCCGATAACCGACAATTGCGAAGCAATTTTATATCACCATACACCAATTAATTTATTAAAAGGTGTCGATTCGACTGTTATAGCGTATTCTCAACTAATAAACCTAGCCGATAAAATTGATATCGGATATTTGAAAACGCATTCTTTTGAAAAAATCTATTCTAGTGTATTAAAAGCCGGACATATCGACCAAAAATATCTAGTAGCTTTTAGGAAATTGCTTGATAAAAATGAGCTTAATGATAATGATTTTACTGAAAAGTCAAAAAAATATACAGATGAATTTGTTGATACCCTTGATTTAACAGACGATGATTTAATCAAATATTTAAAAATGATAATATATTCTATGGAGTTCAAAAGCCCTATTACTATGCTCCATTCAGTAAATACGACTACAATAGCAGTATTTTTAGGCGAAAAACTGAATTTCAGTGAAGAAATAATCGAAAAGCTATATTATAGTGCACTTTTGCACGATGTAGGTAAAATTGCTATACCAGAAGCTATCTTAGAATTCAAAGGCAAATTAGATTCCGATAAAATGACAATTATGCGCACCCACTCTTCCTATACAGAAGAAATTTTAGATGGATTATTCGACCAAGATATAATCGACTATGCCGTAAATCACCACGAAAAGTTAGACGGTAGTGGATATCCTAAAGGACTAGTTGCAAGCGAACTTACTACCGAAATGCGAATTATAGCAATCGCCGATATTACAAGCGCTTTAATAAGCCAAAGAAGTTATAAAGGCAAATATGATTGGGATAAAGCACTTTCTATATTGAAAGATATGGCAGAAAAAAATCAAATCGACGGTGATATAGTAAATATCATCGCAAAACACAATACCGAATTACAAGAAACACTCGATATAATTTCGCGTCCAGTTGAAGAAGTTTATAACAAAATCACAACAGAATATAATGAATTATTGCACTTTATGAAGAATTTGAAAACTCTGTCATAATAAAACACTTACTTTTATAAGTAAAGTTGATTTTATGCTTATAACATGCTATAATTAATTTATATAAAATTTAGGAGGTTGTTTCTATGCAAAATTCATATTTTGATGGTGGGCTTATAAGTTGGATTGGTTGGAATATTTTAGGCGCAATAATAACAACAGTTACCTTTGGTATTTGTTATCCTTGGGCACTTTGTATGGTTTATGGTTGGAAAATCAATCACACAGTTGTAGAAGGTCGTAGGCTAAAATTTAACGGAACAGCCATGGGGCTTTTTGGAAACTGGATAAAATGGCTAATACTTTGCGTGATTACACTCGGAATATATTCGTTCTGGCTTTTCATCGAGCTTGAAAAATGGAAAGTAAAAAACACGAGTTTTTGTGACTAAAACGTATTTTAAAACTTAACATAAGCAACGCTAAAAACCCAATATTTCATTTTTTTGAAATATTGGGTTTTTTATATCAGAGCTTAATATAGCAAACTTTTTTGCTATAATGTATTTAACATAGCAAATAAATCAGCTACTTTTTCTCGTGTGTTTAATGTTTGTAATGTCTGCTTTTGCGAATAATCATTGATTATATTTGAAATTAAAATTAACGAATCTAAATGGTCTTTGTTGTTTTTCGAGCAGAAAGTAAAAAGCATCGAGATATAATTTCCCTTAAATTTAATCGGTTCTTTAAGCCTTATAAATGTAAATCCTGTGCGCAACACATTGTTGTTATTTTTGGTATGTGGTATCGCAACGTCTTCCCCTATCATCATATAATCACCATAATTTTCAAACGAGGATATCAAATCTCTCTTATAACTTTCGTCGGCATAACCATTTGAAACTAATAGGTCACCAGCTTTTGAAATTACATCGCTGATATTCTTTCCATCATAATCAATAATTATATTTTCAATCGGTATCAATATATTTTGGTTTTGACTTTCTGACATATCATTTATAAAATTATTCGGAAATCCCTCGATAATTTTGTTTGCGATGATTTTTTTCTCTTCCAGAGTTTTTTCATTACAAATAATAGATAAAAGCTTAGAAATCTTTATTCTTTCATACTTTTTCATCGCAAGATACAAAGATAACAGCTCAAAATCTTCTTTTCCCATTATAGGGTTTATTTTTAAAACAGTTTTTTCAGTATCAAAATTTTCTTCGCCAATAACCGAAATTATTAAGTCATATTCCGAAACATTTGTGTTTTTAAGCTCATAAAGGGCTATTGTATCGATTTTTTTCACGTCATAAGTTTCAAGAATGCGTTTCATAACAAGCCTTGATGTCCCATATCCATAAGAACAAACCACAAGAAGTTTTTTGTTTCGCTTATCATTATTGGCATTTCGGTCGACAGCAGTCTTAAAATGCAGGCAAATCAATGCAATTTCATCTCTATAATACTCAATATGTTCATTTTGAGGAAAAAAATTAAGCTCTATCAATATTTTTTTCACAATATTATATTCTCGATTTGCTTCTTTTATTATATAACCATAATCAAAATCGCTAAGCTTGATTTTATTTGAAATTCTATACATTGTAGGCTTGATATGATGCAGTAAATTGTCATAAAGTTCATAATCATAGACTAAATTACTTTCATAAATCGAACTAAATCTTCTAATAATTTTAGATATAAATAAGTCATATTCAAACCAATTTGTGTACTCGGTTTCACGATTATTAGAATAATTCAGCCCCATTACTATATCGACAATTTCTACAAATTCATCTTCATTTATCGTAGTATTTAGCATAGTTTCTAAGCCAGCTACCATCGGTTTTATAATTTTATATTCTTTAGAACTCTTTATAAATGCTTTGTTCAAATTTGTTTCTAATAAAAAATCTCTTTTCACTCTTGCTATCGTTGTTACAAAATAATAATATAACGTTTTGTATGATTCATCTGAAAGTGAAAAAAGCAAATATTGCCTTAGTTTTACGATACATAGGTCAACGGCTGTTTTATAATACTCATCAAAATAGATTTTAACAAGCGAATAAATCGTTCTCTTTTCAATAGATTCTAGCTTGTCAAATTTAAGCAATAACGAAATTAAAAGTCGACGTTTGTCTATTTCTTTGCCTAGCAAAACAAGTCCTTTTTTAGGATTATGCTCGATTTTAAGGTGGTAACTTACCAAACTATTTTTAAGCGAAGTTAAATAATTCTTCGCTGAAGTCCTACTTATTTCAAACTTTTCAGCTATATGAGTTAAATTTATTTCATCCTGAGTAACAACTTGATACAACATATATTTTGTAATAAGTTCGCTTGAAAAATAACTTAAATGGCAACTTTCTAAAAATTCTGAAACAATTTTATCATTTGTAATAGAGCATATCCCCAAATTTAACTCTATGCATTTAAAATTAAAATTTTCGTTTATTTTATCTATGTAATTCCGAATACTTCTCGGGCTTAAATTGCATAAATTTGCAAGTTCCTTAATATTCATTGGACTTTTATTTTGATAAATTGTATTTAATATTTTAATATCCTTATCGTTTAACAAGAAAATCACCTCTTTTTTAAAGTATAACACTTTATAACGAATTTGTATATATTTATTAATCGTTAACAGGGTATAAATTTTTTGCAAAAATTATGGAAATAAATTGTGAATTGAATAATTGTGATAAAAATGTTATGATTAAGACACAAAATAAATACGAGGTGATTTACATGGGAATTTGTTCAAATATCGCAATAAAAGATGGGATAACATGTTGGAAAGAGTCTATTAAAGAGGCTGCAATCCCACTGCTTGAAAATGGTAGCATTAACCAAGGGTATGTAGACGCTATGATAGAAAATGTTTTAGTAAACGGTCCGTATATCGTGGTTGCACCAAATATTGCATTGCCACACGCAAGAAGTGAAACAGGAGCATTGAAATCTGCAATTTCGATTTTGAAATTAAATAACCCTGTTTTGTATCCTAACGATACCGAGGTTCGACTTGTAATTTGTCTTGCAGCGAAAGATAGCAATTCGCACATGGATGCACTAGCAAACCTTGCAGACTTTTTTCTAGACGATGATAAAGTTCAAAAAGTTCTTGATACTTCGTCGATAGATGTTATTTCGGAGGTATTTGATGCAGTTTAGTTCGATGGTTAACGGCTTTTTGGTCGAAGGTTTTTTTGATGATAAAAATGTAGATGAAATTTTTCTCCCACTTATAAAAAAGCTAATTTGTATGCAAAAAGAGAAAAATAGTCGACTAATTGTGTTTATTTCTGCACCACCAGCCGTTGGCAAGTCAACTTTGGTGAATTTTTTAGAATATCTTGCGAAAATCAAGTTAGGTTTTTCAGACATTCAATCGATAGGCATAGACGGTTTTCATTTTTACAATGACTATCTTTTAGAAAATAATTTATCCAAAAGAAAAGGTGCCATTGACACATTTGATATCGAAAAACTAACAGAAAAAGTATCTAAACTAACAGAAAATGATGTATATTTTCCGATTTATGACCGAAATTTACATAACCCCGTAGAAGATAGCATTCTTGTTGACAAAAAAATCGTTCTTTTAGAGGGAAATTATTTAGCATCCACCGAAGAAAAATGGGAAAATCTTAATAAATATTGTGACTTTAGTATTTTTATAGAAGCTAAAGAAGAAATGCTTAAAGATAGATTGGTTTCAAGGAAGATTCGTGGTGGAAAAGATGAGAAAGAAGCACTTGAGTTTTATCTAAAATCTGATAGTGTAAATGTTAAATATGTTTTAGAAAATCGAAATGAAACAGATATAACATTAGAACTTTTAGATTTTAAATATATTTTAAAAAGAGGAGAGATTTAAAATGAACAGAGCAAAATTACAGGCATTCGGTGGATTTTTAACAGCAATGGTTATTCCAAACATGGGTGCATTCATCGCATGGGGTTTTATTACAGCCTTATTTATTCCAACAGGATGGCTTCCAAACGAGCATTTTGCAGCTTTAGTAGGGCCAATGATTACTTATCTTTTACCTTTATTACTAGCATATATGGGTGGTAAGCTAGTAGCTGGCGAAAGAGGGGCAATAATCGGAACAGTAGCTACTATGGGACTTATTGTAGGTTCAGACATAGCAATGTTCTTAGGTGCCATGATTATGGGACCACTAAGCGCTTATATTATCAAAAAATTCGACAAACTTATCGAGGGTAAAGTTGCTGGCGGATTTGAAATGATAGTAAACAATTTCTCTCTAGGCATAATCGGATTAATTTTAACACTTATTTCGTATAACTTTATCGGTCCTGCTATCGGAATTGCAAATAGTTTCGTAGTAGTAGCTATCGAAGCTTTCGTTGCAACTGGTTTCTTACCACTTCTTGCAGTTATTAACGAGCCTGCAAAAGTTTTATTCCTAAACAATGTAATTGACCAAGGTATTTATTACCCATTAGGAATGCAAGACGCTTTAGAGTCTGGTAAATCTTTATTCTTTATGGTAGCATCAAACCCAGGCGCTGGTTTAGGTATCCTTGCTGCATTCTCAGTATTTGGCAAAGGTATGTCTAAAAAATCTGCACCAGGCGCTATGATTATCCACTTCCTAGGTGGTATCCACGAAATCTACTTCCCTTATGTACTTATGAAGCCTCTAATGATTATCCCAATGATCGTTGGTTCTGCTTGTGGTATCTTAACTTTCCAATTCTTAAATGTTGGTTTAGTTGCAGGCCCTAGCCCAGGTTCAATCTTTGCTTATCTAGCTCTTACTCCAAGAGGAGATCATTTAGGCGTAATCGCTGGTGTATTTGTAGCAACTGCTGTAAGTTTCGCGCTTGCATCATTAATTTTAAAAACAAGCAAGCAAACTGACGATGAAGCTTTAGAAGCATCTGCTAAAAAATCAAAAAGCATGAAAGCAGAAGGCAAAAAAGTTTTAGGTAATGTAATGAATTCTTCTGAATCTCCAAGACATATCGCTTTTGCTTGCGATGCTGGTTTAGGAAGTAGTGCATTAGGTGCAACAACATTTAACAAGAAAATTTCAGCATTAAATATTGAGGCAAAAGTTGCAAATTATGCTATCGAAAAAGTTCCAGAAGATGCCGATGTAATCGTAATTCACGAGAATTTAAAAGACAGAGCACTTCTAAAATTTAAAGACAAACGCATAATTACAATTAAAAACTACTTAAATGACCCTAATATTGATGCTTTAATCGAAGATATGGTATCAGTTTAATACTTAGTTTCGGGTTTAATCGCCCGAAACTTTTTTTAGAAAGGAAATACAGGATGAAAACAAAAGCAGCCGTATTATATGGAAAAAGTAAAATTAAAGTAATGGAATATGACCTTCCTGAAATAACCGAAGACGAACTTTTGGTAAAAATCGTTTCAAATTCGCTTTGTTTATCTACTTATAAAGCAGCGACTTTAGGTGAGGATCATAAACGTGTTCCTGATGATATCAGTGAAAATCCTATAATCACAGGACATGAATTTGCAGGCATAATTGTTAAAGTAGGTAAAAATTTAGAAGATAAATTTAAGCCTAAAGACAAATTTGTATTACAACCAGCAATGGGTCTTGAAAGTGGATATTCTGCTGGATATAGTTATCCGTATTTCGGTGGAAATGCTACTTATTGCATCATTCCGAAAATGGCTATCGATTTAAACTGCGTTCTTCCGTATAATGATGACTACTTTGCAAATGCATCTCTAGCAGAGCCTATGTGCTGTATAATCGGTGCGTTTGAGGCGTCTTTCCATACAATTCAATATGACTATAATCATTATATGGGCATTAAAAAAGGTGGTAGACTTGCACTTTTAGGAAGCACAGGCCCTATGGGAATTGGCGCGATTGATTATGCTATCAATTCTAGATTTAAACCATCGTTAGTTGTCGTTACGGAAATTAATGAGGAAAGCTTAAATCGTGCAAAATCACTTATTTCTGAAGAATATGCTGCATCTAAAGGCGTAAAACTTGTATATGTTAATACTTCTTGCGAAAATAGCACTGAAAAACTGCTTGAACTGTCTGATGGCAAAGGATATGATGATGTTGTAGCCTTTGTTGCAAGTGCTCCTCTTTTAGAGCAAGCTGACAAAATTTTAGGCAATGATGGTTGTCTTAATTTCTTTGCAGGTCCATCGGATAAAAACTTTACAGTTCCGTTTAATTTCTACAATGTGCATTATGAAAGCACACATGTTGTCGGAACATCGGGTGGCTCGCCAGAAGATATGATGCTTTCTATCGAAATGAGTGCAAAAGGCGAAATAAATCCTTCGTATATGGTTACTCATGTTGGTGGAATAGATTGTTGCCCTGAGGCTATCATGAATTTAGGTACAATGAAAGCTGGCAAACGTCTTGTGTACCCACATATCGAGATGCCACTTACTGCCATTGCTGATTTCGAAAAACTAGGTGAAAATAGTGAATTATTTAAAAACTTAGGTGAAATTTGCAAAAAAACCAATAATATTTGGTCAAAAGAAGCTGAAAAATATCTTCTTGACTATCATAATGTTGATATTTATGCAATTTAATTTGTAAATAATAAAAAACTCAGACTGTATTTAGTCTGAGTTTTTTTATCCCCCTAAAAATCTTTTTTGTCACTTAATTGTATCAACTTTTTTATACTTTTTAAAGATAGTATTTCACCTCTAAATTCTAATTTGAATATAATAATTTTGCAAAAATGTTGATTAATCACGATTTCTAGCTTTTCGAGTTCGGTATAAAGGACTTGACATCGGAAACTAAACATGCTATACTTGTGTAAATTAATTGACTGTGAGGAGAATGAATGATGTATATATTCCATCACTTTCGGCAGAAATTATAAACTTAGTTAATGAAAACGGTGGCGTAAACGATGTACTTATTACAACTGTTCAAATGATTTTACTCGCCATTCTTTCGGTGTGTGGGGGTGTTGGTGCATCATATTTTGCCACAAAGGCATCGGTGAATTTTTGCCACGATTTAAGAGATGATGTATTCGAAAAAATTCAAAACTTTTCGTTTAACAACATAGATAAATTTAGTACAGGTTCGCTAATCACAAGGCTTACTAACGATATAATGCAACTTGGTCAGCTAGTTGTAACTTGCTTGCGTATGCTTTTTAGAGCACCAGGTATGCTTATCGGCGCTATCATAATGGCTATTGCAATCAGCCCGTCTATGTCGACAATCTTTCTTATTTTAGCACCGATATTAGCTTTAATCGTATATATTGTGCTTCAAATTTCCTATCCAAGATTTTCAAAACTTCAAGATAAAATCGATGCACTTAATGTGTCAGTTTGGGAAGGGCTTACAAATATAAGGGTTATTAAAGCCTTTAATCGCGAAAAATTCGAGGAAGAAAAGTTTGATATATCATTCGACGATGCTGAATATCCTGAAAAATTAGTAGAAAGCGGAAACCTTGTTTTTAAAGACGTGTGCTTTAAATATTATAAAAATTATCATAGCACAAAGAATTTCTTCTATAATCCATTCAGACTTTATCATTGTTATGAATGACGGAATAATCACAGATACTGGCACACATTCCGAGCTTTTAGATAAATCTGATGTCTATAAAGAAATCTATAATTTGCAAATAGATAACAGTGTTTCAACAACTTACGCGGCAGAGGAGGTTTAAAACGGATAACAAAAAAGACTTTTCAAAAGTACCTCCTTCTATGGGAATGGGTGGAAAAGGCCCTGGTGGACCTGGTGGCCCTGGAAAAGGCAATCATTTTGAAACTGTAATCAGCATACACGAAGATAAAACTGATGAAGTTTTCGCAAAACTTCAAGCAACAAACAACGCATATTTCAGAGAAAACATCGACCTTGTAGCATTATCTTTTAAAAAAAATTAATCGGAGGACATAATGGGAATAATTAAAGCAAGTTCACTTAAAGTTGGGTACGATAACCTTATTGTAATCGAAGATTTATCACTTTCGATAAAGAAAGGTTCAGTAACTACAATAATTGGTGAAAATGGCTGTGGGAAATCTACGTTACTTAAAACAATAGGACGTGTTTTACACCCAAAACATGGCGAAGTTTATGTCGAAGATTTTAATGTACATAAGACAAACACAAAAAAAATAGCACAAATTATGGGTATGCTTCCACAAAGCCCAAAAGCCCCAAGCGGACTTTCTGTTTGCGAAGTTGTTGAGTATGGAAGATATCCACATAAAAAAAGAGATAAAATACTGACAAAGGAAGACCACGAAATCATAGATTGGGCACTTTCTAAGACTAATCTTCTTGAGTTTAAAGATAGAAACATAAACTCGCTTTCTGGTGGTCAGCGTCAACGTGTATGGATTGCAATGGTTTTAGCTCAACAAACAAATATTATTTTACTTGACGAGCCAACTACTTATCTTGATATGGCATACCAACTTGAAGTTTTACAATTAGTGCAAAAATTAAATAAAGAAAAACAAATAACAGTTATTATGGTTCTTCACGACATTAACCAAGCTAGTAGATTTTCTGATGAACTTATTGTGCTTAAAAAAGGTTCTATCATAGCACAAGGGAAACCTGCTGATGTTATGACGAATGAAACTTTGCGTGAAGCGTTTAATATTGATGCTCATTTCACAACTTTACCAGATACAGATATTCCTATCTGCCTTTCTTACGAACTTCTTAGAAAGGAACACTAGATATGAAAAAAACTAAAGATAGGGCAAAGGCGAAAAAAATCTTCTATTTAATAGCATTTATTTCGGTGGTTGTTTTCATTCTTTGTGCCTGTGTTACACTTTTTTATTACACACCAAAAACAACTGTTGAAGGTATAGTTGCAACATTTACAAATTACGACCCTGATGATTTGGAACAATATGTATTTCTTACAATTAAACTTCCAAGGATTTTAGGTGCACTTTTAATCGGAGCTTTTCTTGCTGTCGGCGGTTCTGTAATGCAAGGTATTACAAAAAACTTCCTTGCTAGCCCTGACGTTGTTGGTATCAGTAGTGGTGCAAACCTAGGGCTTACGATTGCGACTTCGCTTTCTGTTGGTACTGCGACTTACTTTTCAAAAGTAACGTTTTCGCTTTTAGGTGCTGCTATTGCAACTATGATTATTTTCACGTTATCTTCAAGAATTAAAGGTCGCGAATCTGGTGTTAAATTACTTTTAGCAGGTACTGCTTTAGGCACACTTTTCGGAGCATTTAGCACAGCGATTACACTTTTCACATATCCAGAACAAGGTGCAGGTATTGCTCTTTGGAATAATTCAGGACTTCTAGGCATTAGATGGTCAGGGATTGCTGTTTTAATGATAGGTGTTATAGGACTTATTATTGGACTGTTTATTTCAGGAAAACTTACAATTCTTTCTATGGGAGATGAAACTGCCACTGGTTTAGGTGAAAATGTAAAAGTTATTAAACTTCTTGGTGTAATTTCAGTTGTATTAATTTCATCTGCGACTGTAAGTGTTGTTGGTAATATTGGATTTATCGGACTTATCATTCCAAATATGGTAAAAATGGCTGTTGGTGAGGACTATAAAAAAGTTGTTCCCCTTTCAGCAATTTTCGGAAGTATGCTTTTAGTAGTGTCTGACGTTGTAAGCCGTTATGTAAATATGCCACAAGAAACACCGATTGGTGTTATAACTTCGGTAATCGGCATCCCGATTTTCCTATATCTTGTAAACTCTAGAAAATCAAAGGGGGCTCTATAATGAAAACTCTTACTAACAAACAACGTACAATAATTATTTTGCCGATTTTCACGATTGTGCTATTAATTGCAGTTATGCTTGCCGTTAATATTGGATATACTCCTCTTTCCGTTTCTGACATCGTAAGAACTGTGTTCGGTATGGGTTCGGAAAAAGAAACTTTCATCATTTATGAGTTAAGAATTCCTCGTAGTGTGGTTGCAATTTTCTGCGGAGTGTGTCTTGCAGCTTCTGGTGCAGTTATGCAAGGTGTTACAAGAAATCCACTCGGAACTTTTCGTACCAGTTGGTATCATTATATCAATATTAGGTGCACCATATCTGCTTTATCTTTTATATGTTCAAGACAGATAATTAACAAGGTAATAATTTTTTATTATAAAAATTAGGCAATTTCAAGAGGAGATTGTCGAAAGTACAAAGGAGAAAAAAATGAAAAAAATTACATTACTATTATTAGCTTCACTGCTATCTTTATCACTTCTTGCTGGTTGTTCAGATGACCACGACGATCACGCAGGTGAAACTACTACTACTGAAGCTACGGAAACAACAGAAACTACTGAAACTACAACTGAAGTAAAAACTGTAACAATGGCTGATGGTGAAAAAGAATTACCAGAAGAATTCGGAAATTTCGTAATCTTAGAGTGGTACTTCATTGAAAACTTACAAGATTTAGATGCTTTACCTGTTGGAGCTCCACTTCCTGCAGTTACTGGTTTACCTGCTGAAGAAGATTTAACAAGCCTTTCAACTTTAGCATACCAAGATGGTCATGGTAGACTTCACCCAGATGTTAGCGTTTTTGATGGTATCGAAAGCCTAAATTCATCTGATGAAGGTGTTGATATTGAGCAACTTTTATCGCTTGACATCGACTACATCATCACAACTGAAAGCAATATCGAATATGCTGACAAACTTAACATGGTAGCACCAACTTATTTCCTACCAAACACTCTTTCTACTGACGAAAATGGTTACAGAGATTGGAAACAACAACACTTAATATTAGGTGAACTTGTTGGTAAAGCAGAACTAGCTCAAGAGCAAGTTGCAGCTTATGAAGCACAAGTTGAAGAATACAAAGCACAAATCGGTGATTCAATCGATGGAAAAACTGCTATGGTATTCCAACTTTCAACTAAAGGTGTTCAATACTCAACAGTAGCTCACCAACAAATCTATGCTGAACTTGGTTTTGAACTTCCAGAACTTTTAGTAGATGCAGATGCAAGTGGTACTATTGCACTTGAAAACCTTGCAGAAATCAACCCAGACTACATCTTTGTTAACATCGAAAGTTTAGAGGATTTCGCAAACTATCAGGCTTCTCCACTTTGGCAGAACCTAACAGCTGTTCAAAATGGTCATGTATTTGAATTTGCACACAATGTTTGGAACCGTTCTAATGGTTCAAGAGCAAATCTTTATCAATTACAAGATGCAGCTGAATTCGTAATTAATGGCACACAAGTAACAAAAAGATTAGAACTTAACTAGAATCGAGGTATATTTATGCAAGCATCATTCGAGCACTATTTGAAAACAATTTATATTTTGCACAGTGAATTAGAATTTGTAAAGCAATCTGATATTGTAAAATTTATGAATCACTCAAGACCAAGTGTTTGTCGTGCTGTACATTTATTAAAAGAAAATGGATTTATTTCTATCGATGGTAAGTTTAATATCACATTAACCGAAAAAGGCGAGCTATCGGCAAAAAAGGTTGTTGAACGATATAAATTTTTCAAAGATTTCCTTATGTCGGTAGGTATAAATGAAACAAACGCAGAAAATGATGCATGCAACCTTGAACATGCTTTAAGCGGAGATAGTTTTGAACAACTCAAATTATTTGTGCTTAATAATAGAAGAAGTTTAGTTTAAACCCTTTAAAGAAAAAAGCTGATAATACTATTTTAAGTATTATCAGCTTTTATTTTTTTGAATTAAAATCACCCAGAACTACCTCTAATAATCAATTTATGTGGCAGAGAAATGTGTATTGGGAAATTTCTTTTTGTTTCAATTTTGTCGATAATCATTTTAACTGCATATTCGCCGATTGCCATTCTAGGAACTCTAACCGATGTTAAAAGTGGAGTTGTAGAAACGCCGATATTTATATCGTCGACACTTGCAATAGCTATGTCATTCGGAACATCTAGTTTCGCTTTTTGGATGGCTTTTATAGCACCTGCCGCACAATAATCATTTGCACAAAAATATGCTCTTGGTATTTTGTTTTCACGCAAAGCAATGCTCACTTTTTCAAACGCCTCGTCTTTATCTCTTGTGCTAAAAACAAAAAAATTACGATTGATTTCGATATTATGCTCTTTCATCGCTTGCATATATCCATCAAAACGGATTTCTTTAACGAGTTTATCATTTTCATCTGGTGATTTTCCTATAAAACCGATAGTTTCATAGCCTTTTGAAATCAAATGTTCTGTCGCAAGCTTTGCACATTCCGAGCCATCGCAAGTGACCATATCAAAATTTAATGCGTGTTGGTTTATTCCTGCATAAAGAAGATTTTTTGCCTGTTTTTTTACAATGTCTACTGTCTTTTTAGAAAATCTGCCTAGTAAAATCACACCATCGACATCGTGGTTCTCTAAATTTATGGCATTTTTGCTTATATCGACATCTTTAATAGATTGGATAAATGCTATTGAATGCCCAGTATTAAAAATTTGTGAGTGAATGCCTGTTAAAATTTCGTGAAAAAATGGGTCGCGATATAGTGCAATCGGCGCTGCAATTATCACTCCGATAGAATACCCCGTCTTATGAATATTGCTATTTTGCTTCAAACTTCTAGCATATTCATTAGGCGCATAATCAAGTTCGAGTATCGCTTTCATAACAATGTCAGTCGTTTTTTGGCTGACATTATTTTCGCTATTTATAACTCTAGAAACAGTCGCTGACGAAACTCCAGCAAGTTTTGCAACATCATTTAGTGTAACTGACATATATTCTCCTTTTTAGTCTTATTTAATGACATTATATCAAAAGAAAAAATTATATGCAAGCAAAGGTTAGATAATATTTTTTGAATATTGTAGAAAAAGATAAAAATTTTTTGTCTATTTTGCACATGTAACGTTATACTACTTACGCCATTATCAGCAAAACAAATAATAAAATACTGCAAAATTCACAGTTTTTTCAAAAATACACGTTCAAATTTGAATTTACTTTTCAAAAAATACCAATAATTTTATATTTAAAAGAATATTTATTTGTAAAAAACGCTATTTATACTAACTTCAAACAATGTAAACGTTTACATTTTTTTGCATTGACGATTACATTTTTTATATGCTATAATTCATACATAAAATAACTTATGCAACTTGCATATAGTTTAATTTGTAAATCGATTTCAATTAGTCATTATAGCTAATTGATGTTATGAGAAGAAAGGAATATTTTTATGAAAAAATTATTATCAGCATTAATCTCATCATCTATTTTACTTGCATGTTTAGTTGGTTGTCAAGCTGAAACCATCGAAACCACTACGACTCAAACAGAAAACACTGAAACGACTCAAACATCAGAACCAGGTGCAAAACCTGAAAATTATCCAGATGGTGATATTAATTTTATCGTTCCTGCAAATGCTGGTTCGTTGCTTGATGGTGTTATTCGTATTTATACAGAATACATGGACTTTGCCGGTGAAGATGTTATCATCACAAACAACGGTGGTGCAAGCCAAACTATCGGAACATCGGCTGGTGCTGCTGCCGACCCTGATGGCCAAACGATTTTAGTAACAGGTGCTTCTGGACTTTTCTTAATGCCAATTCAACAAGGTGGTTTAGGTTATACAGTTGACGATTTTAGATATGTTTCAGTTGTTCAATCTGCTCCTGCGTCAGTTGTTGTTGCAACTCCACAATCGGGATATGAAAGCTGGGAAGATGTTGTCGCTGCTGCAAAAGCTGGCGAAGAAATTACATATAGCACAGGAAACGCTGGAAACCAATCACACTTAGCGATGATTGCTTTACTTGAAGCTGAAGGAATTGATTTAAAATTCATTCCGTATTCAGCAGGTTCGACAGATGTTGACGCTGCATTACAAGGTGGACATTTAGACCTTGCAGTCGTAATTGATAACGCAAACAGAGAAAAAATGGCTGATGGAAGACTTGTTCCACTTGTTTTTGTAAATGATGAAGTTCAAGAAGAATATCCAGAAGTTCCAATCTACCCTGATTTTGAATTACAAGCAGAAGTTTTTAACACTTATAACGTAGTTTGTGTTCCAAAAGACACTCCAGACGATGTTTATAATTATATTAAAGTAGTAATTGACGAAGCTGGAAGAAATCCTGAGTATGTAGAAAACCGTGTTGCAGCAGGACTTAATGCACCTCCTGAATTTACAGAAGAGGAACTTACTGAACTTATGCACACAACTTATAACACATTCAAAGAAATTTGTGATGCACAAGGATTATCTGCACAGTAAAATAAATTTTATTAATAATTAGTTGTATAGGGTAGATTTTTGTCTATCCTATACAATTTAAAGGAGATTTCTATGGAAAGAAACGAGTATATAAAAAATATAACAGCGATGATAGTTATAATTATTTTTTCGGCTGCAATGATTTTATATTTTATACCAAATGAGATAAGAATTAGCACAATGTTTAGTGGCACGAGCAATATCACAAGTAGAACCTTTCCATATATGATTTTTGGACTTGGTTTATTTTGTGCTGTGATTGAGCTGATTAAAACTACATTAGCCTTTTTAAAAAACAAAGAAAATTTGCAAAAGTTTACAAAAGATGAACAAATCGATAATATAAACGCTTTTGTTCGCCAAATTATTGTGGTTTGTCTTTTTATATCTTATGCCGTATTATTTATGTTTACAGGATATTTAATTCCTACACTTGTAATAATACCACTTGTAATGTTCTTGATAGGTGAAAGAGATTATAAAAAATATTTAGCAACACTTGCATTTTTAGCTTTTATTTTCATTATTTTCACCGAAGTTTTAAGTTTAAACATTCCACTCGTATCATTTTTATAATAAGGAGAAACGCTATGTTAGAAGTTATATCTACCATATTCGCACTAGAAAATATTTTGGCAATGTTTGGTGGCGTTGCTGCTGGGATAGTAATCGGTGCAATGCCGGGCCTTTCAATTATAATGGCGATTGTACTTTTACTACCACTAACGTATGATATGAACTCAATTACTGGTATGTATCTTCTTTTAGGTGCATATTGCGGAGGTACTTATGGTGGTTCAATATCAGCAATTTTAATAAACACTCCAGGGACAGCCGTTGCTGCTGCTACTTTGTTTGACGGATATCCAATGTCGAAACAAGGAAAGGCAAGCGATGCTTTAAGAATTGCCCTTGTAGGCTCGACTTTCGGTGGGATTTTCAGCTGTTTTGCGCTGATTTTCTTAGCACCACTAATCGCAAGTTTCGCATTCACTTTCGCAGCACCTGAATTTTTCGCACTATCTATTTTTGGGCTTACAATGGTAGCTGGTGTTTCTGGAAAAAGTATCTGGAAGGGGATAATTGCAGCTTGTTTAGGACTAGCACTCACGACAGTTGGTATGGACCCAATCGACGGTGTTTCTAGGTTTATGTTCGGTCAACTAGACTTGCTTGCTGGTATCAAAACTATAACAGTAATGCTTGGTATTTTCGCACTTAGCGAAATGGTTCGTGTGTCTGTTCAAAAGAATAAAGGCAATGCAGAAACAGCCTCTGTCGGCAAAGTTACTGTTAAATTTATGGATATTCTAAAAAAGTGGAAACTTATGATAGTTTCGTCGCTTATAGGGCTTTATGTTGGCGCAGTTCCTGGAACTGGTGGTTCAATCGGCGCTTATATGTGCTATAACTATGCAAAAAATAGCTCAAAAGAGAAAGAACAATTCGGAAACGGTGCTTTAGAGGGAGTTTTAGCCCCTGAAACAGGAAATAATGCGACAACTGGTTCGGCGCTAATTCCAATGCTTACTTTAGGTATACCAGGAAGCCCTGCTGTTGCGATTTTAATGTCAGCACTTGCTATGCAAAATATCACACCAGGACCACAACTTTTCGAGGAAGGCTCAACTTGGATTTATAGTATTATGATAGGGTTAATCGTAATCAATGTATTTATGTTCTTCCAAGGGCTTGCATTCGCAAAATTCTTCACAAAAATCTGCTCTGTTCCAAAAACAGTGCTTATTCCGTCAGTTGTTGTTCTATGTGTTTTAGGTTGTTATTCAATGTCAAACTCAAACTTCGACGTAGGAATGATGATGATTTTCACAGTTTTAGGACTTTTAGTAAAATCAATCAAGCTACCTGTTGCACCACTAGCACTAGGAATGGTTTTAGGCTCGCTTACAGAGTCAAATTTCAGACGTGCAATGGTTATGTCTGATGGTGATTTATCAATATTTGTGACAAGACCAATTTCACTAGTTATCCTACTTATCGCAGTATATTCGCTAATTTCACCATTTATTAAAGCAAAAATCGCACAAAGAAAAGCTGTTAAAACAGCTTAAAATAAATGTAATTTAAGGAGATTATTATGTATCATTCAAAATTTTTAGAAACTCACGCACCACTTAAAAACCCTTGCGACACAAACTCAATCGAATATCGCTTTTTAACAGACTTACTTGCAGGCGATATCGATATTTCAAAATATATGAACGAAAAAACTTTTTCAGGCAGAAAAGCTCATGTTTACACACCGTATGAAAGATATGAAGGCTTTAAAGAGATTAAGGAATTTGCAAGCGATTTTAGAAAAAGACTCGGTGCTGTTGGCAAAATCGAGATTAAACCAGTCGCTCAAACAATTGCAAATGGTAGAATTTGCTTAGAGGCAGAATTTTGGATTGACTCTGGCGAAGAAGAAACAAAAAATATCCCAATGTCTTGGTTTTTCGATATCGGATTAGACAATAAAATTGAAGGTGTTAGACTTTATTACTTCTTTAAGTGGGTAGAGGGAACTCCTGCTTACTTCCGTCCATATTTCAAACCATCAGCGAACAAACCAGCCGACCCACACTTAATGACAGGTATTATCAGATATTATTACGAGCAATTACATAATTTCGTGCCAAAAGATGCTTTAGCTAATATTTTAAGTATGTTTGATGATGATATTATGTTCGGTGCGTTAAGACCTATCGAATATCACCCACCAAGAATTGGTATCGAGGCTATGAGATTGAAATATTCTCATACAACAAGCATTATCCCAGGTGATGTTTACATACGTTTTGAAACTATCACTGACGATGGTGTAAACTGTGCTACCGAGTGGGTTTCAATCGTTAGACAGCACGCGTTAAAAGACGGAATTGTTAGTATGTCTGGTATGGCATCTTACCAAAGAGGGGCAGATGGCAAGATTATTTCTGTTAGAATTTTAGACAACTTCGGTTATGAAGCCGATATCGACCTTTCTACTGTATTACCAGAGGATAATTTTGTAGATTAAGAAAGGGTTTAACTTATGAAAAAACCAAATGTTTTATTTATATATGCAGACCAACTCCGTTATGATGCTTTAGCTTGTAACGGAAACACAGTCGTTAAAACTCCGAATATTGATAGACTAAATGGCGAAAGCGTTTCTTTCAAAAACGCATATACTTCATATCCACTTTGCTGTCCGTTTCGTGGTTCAGTATTAACAGGGAAATATGCGCATAACCACGGACTTTATGTAAATCATTATGCAATTCCATTTAACCAAGAATTTTTGCCACAAATAATGAATGAACACGGCTATCACACAGGTTGGATAGGAAAATGGCACTTAAATGGTGGAAAAAAACACGATTTTGTTCCAAAAGAAGAACGTGCAGGCTTTACTCATTTTAATGGGTTCACGCGTGGACATAGCTATGAAAAAAGTATTTACTATTGTGGAGATGACAAAACTCCTCGTAGGTCTTCGCTTTATGAGGCAGTTTATGAAACTTTCCATCTAATGGATTTTGTAGACGAAAGCGTCGCTCTTGACAAACCATTTTTAGGGTGCATTTCCTATGGACTTCCCCACCCTCCGTTTAGCGCTCCTGATAAGTACTTAACAATGTATTCCCCAGAAGAAGTGCCTATCAGAGAAAATGTTCCAAAGGATGGCGAAGAAAAAGCACGCGAATTTACAGCGAAATATTTAGGTTTAGTTACAATGCTTGACGAGGAAATCGGAAAAGTTTTAGACGGGCTTGAAAAACGTGGTGTTTTAGACGATACGATGATTATTTTCGTAAGCGACCACGGAGAAATGGCTGGTGAGCTTGGAAGATACAAAAAAATCGTTATAAACGATGCGTCGATGCACGTTCCGTTTATGATTAGATATCCAAAAGGCTTTGATGTGAAAACTGTCTATAATATGGTAGACCCGTCTATCGATGTTTTCCCAACTATTCTTGATGTTTGTGGTGTTTCTATCCCACAGTATGCCGAAGGAATTAGCCTTAAAGCTCAGTGCGAAGGCGACAAAAATGCCGAAGTTCGCGACTATGTTTATTTTGAAAATATGCGTCAACGTTTTGATTACGAACACCCAATGTTCATCTCTGTTGCAATTCGTGGAATTAGAACGGAAAAATACTGCTATCAAGAAAACGAAGGTGTATCAACTCAGCTTTTCGACATAGAAAATGACCCACTTGAGATGAATAATCTTATAAATGACGAAAAATATTCTGAAATAGTAAAAAAATTACACAAAAGAGTGGCAGATTTAATGGAAAAAACAAACGACTCTTTAGATAGAGAGTTTGACGCACCACCAAAAGACCACCAAACAGACGGGGCTGCACTTCCTTGGTGCGAAAATTTATTTAAAACAGCAGTTTTAGACGATACAAATTGTATTGTGCAGTAGAATAAAGGAGGCTTTTATGAAAAACAAGCCTAATGTAATATTAATGTTTGTCGACGATTTGGGTTATGGTGATGTATCTTCGTTCAACCCAGATGGCAAAATTCATACAAAAAACATAGATAAATTAGCAGAAGCTGGCATAAAATTCACAAATTTTCACGCGTGTTCGGCTCAGTGTACTCCATCGCGATATGGACTTTTAACAGGGAGATATGGTTTTCGCTCGCGTCTTAAATTTTCTGTTCTTCCAGGTGACAGTTTAACTCTTATCGAACGGGACCGAATGACACTTGCGAATGTATTTAAAAATGCAGGGTACACGACTGCGTGTGTCGGAAAATGGCATTTAGGGCTTGAGTGGCAGTTAAATAACAGCCCTGTTCCAAAAGATTTCGGTGGTGACGACGAATGGTATGTCGATATGAAGAAAAAAACGGCGTTCGAGCCGTCTATCACGCCAAGTATGTCGTCGATGGTTAAAGGACTAGACATCGACTATGAAAAACCGATAACTTATGGTCCGAACGAATATGGTTTTGATTATTTTTTCGGAATGGCAGCGTCACTCGACCAACCACCTTATGTTTATATAGAAAATCACGAAGTTTTAGATAAACCAACATCTGTTTCTGGTGTTATCAAAATGGATAGACGTGGAATTGGCACAAATACGACTTGGGCGTGTGGACCTATTTCTGACACATTTAATCACGAAACTGCGCTCGATGTTTTTAACGATAAAGTGCTTGATTTAATCGATGATTATTCTGAAAAAGACGACCCGTTTTTTATCTATTATCCAACTCCTGCTGTGCATACACCACTTCTTCCAAGTGAAAAATTCAAAGGAAAATCAGGGCTTAATGCATATTGCGATATTGTTCTACAAATGGACGATATGGTAGGTCAAATTGCAGAAAAACTAGAAGAAAAAGGCATTTTAGACGATACTTTGTTTGTTATTACTAGCGATAATGGTTGCGCTGCAAGTTCAGATTTTGAGTTTTTATTATCAAAAGGGCATAATCCATCAGGTCATTTAAGAGGGCATAAATTCTCGCTTTACGAGGGTGGACATCGCGTGCCGACAGTGTTCTATTATCCCAAAATGATTAAAGAGTCAAGTGTTTGCGACGAGCTAATTTGCCACACAGATTTCTTTAAAACCTTTGCAAAAATGCTTGATATCGATGTTCCAGATAATGCAGCCGAAGACTCGTTCGACGTTCTTTCTGTTTGGTTTGAAAACGGAAAAACCGAGCGAAAATCCATAGTTTCTGCATCAAGTTCTGGCTATCTTGGCATCACAAAAGACGGATATAAGCTTGCGTGTTGCGAAAAAGGTGGCGATTATCCAAAAGCTATGCTTTCTGGCAGAAATCAAGAGCCTATCGAGCAGAATTTCGAGCTTTACAATTTATCGTCTGATATCGGTGAAAAAGATGATATTATCGACCATAATGAAGAAATTATCGAAATTTTACTCGAAGAACTCGACGAAGTTTTTGAAAATGGACGTTCGACAATTGGCGAAAGGCAAGAGAATTTCACTCCCGAAAAATGGGTGCAAATCAACTGGAAAGACAAGATTTCAGGAGGTAAAAATGATAAAAACATCAATGCTCATATCTGTACTTAAAACAGGTGCAAACTCGCCGATACTTTTTTCTGGCGATAATGAAGAAAATTTTCAAACAATTAAAGAATTAGGATTTGATGGTGTTGATTTGTTTATAAACTCCGAAGATGACAGCGAAGTTAAAAAGACTATTAGGCTTTGCGAAAAATATGATTTTCCAATTAACTCGATTATGCCGACTTTTTTGGTGAAAAACAAGATTTTTCTTGGTGACAAAGACGAAGATGCTAGAAAAAAATCTGTTTTAGGAGTTATAGAAACTGCAAAGCTAGCGAATGATTTGAATTCTGCTGTGTGCCTTGGAATGGCTCGTGGAAAATGTGGCGAAAACGATAATTTAGATAACTTTAAATCACGACTTGCGACATCTTTTTACGAAATTTTAGATAAAATCGACACAAAAATTCATTTAGAGCCGATTAATCGTTATCAAACAAATGTGTTAAATTCTACGCTTGAAAGTGTGGAGTTTATAAAAGAAAACAAACTTCCGATTTACCTTGCACTCGATACATTTCACATGAATATCGAGGATTTAGATTTGCACGAGAGTTTTGTTAAAGCGAAACCGTATATCGGAAGTATCCATTTTTCCGACTCGACAAGACTAGCACCATCGACAGCGCATACAGGTATGAAAAATCTTTTTCACCTACTAAAAGGCATGGAATATGACGGATATTTAACACTCGAAGCATTCCCAAAACCTTCTAATTTAGAATGTGCAAAGAATGCCCGCGAATTTTTCAGAAAAATGAATAATATCTATTCTTAAATAAAAAGAGGCTGTCGCAATTACGACAGCCTCTTTTAGCATTCTTCTTGTAAAAAAAGTTTATAAACACTAGTTTTACTTTCATAGAAAGACTATTTCGAATTAATTCTATGAATTTTCGAGCATAATATTTAAAATTTCCTTGTCGGTTTCTTTCATTCCATCTCTGCCAACGCGCGAAACAGCCGTTATTGTTTCTTCGATGCACTGTTTTAAAATGCCAGAATTTGCGTCATAAACTCTGTTTGACATCGAGAGATAATGCGCCATTAAAGCAGAGTCTAGCCCTGAGGCGATTTTTGCAGCACAAGATGCTTTTGCACCGTCGCAAACAATTCCAGAAGTATTTGCAAGCGTGTTTGTAATAGTCATTTTGATTTGCTCTAAAGAGCCATTAGAAAGATAAGTAATCGCAGCACCACTCGAGCAAGATGCACTGACAGCGCCACAAAATGCAGAAAGCCTACCTATGCCTGTTTTTTGGTGAATTGTGATTAAATTTGCAAAAACAAGCCCTCTATAAAGCTGTTCTTCTGATAAATTGCGTTCTTTTGCATAAATAATCACAGGAACTGAGCTTGTAATCCCTTGATTACCACTACCTGAATTTGTCATAACAGGTAAGTCGCAACCACTCATTCTTGCCTCAGATGCCGATGCTGTATATGCTTTAATTTTCGCATTAATGCAAGTTTTTTCATTCGAAGATAAAATAATATTTCCGATAGAAACACCGTAATCCCCTGTTAAACCTTCGCGCGCGATATTCAAGTTATACTCAATCTGCGTATCTAAAAGGTCTTTTAAATCGTCGATTTCAAATGTATTTGCAAATTTATATATATCTTCGACATTTAAAATCGACCTATCGGCGAAAACACCTAAATATTTATTTTCGTCTTCGTTATTTTCGAAAATAATCTCGCCATTTTTTGTGATTTTAGTTATATTTGTATGCGCTTCGCGAATTTCGACAGTCGCACTTTCGTTTCCAAAAGTTGCCTCTACTATTATATGAAGTGGGATAATTGTGTCTAAAAGTTCCACTTTGCAAGTGTTTTTATATAGCAAATCGCGAGTTTTCTCTTGCTCTTTAACCGTAACTTCTTGTATTACTTCAAGAAGTTTTTCTGACTTTCCAGCGACAGTTCCAACCAAAACAGCAGCCTCTATTCCACGCAAACCACCAGTGTTTGGAACAGTGACACACATTGCGTTTTTTATGATATTCCCACTGCATTTCACGATAATTTTATCCGGAATATTTCCTAAAACCTCGCGTGCTTTTGATGACGCATAGGCAAGGGCTATCGGCTCTGTGCAACCCATTGCAGGCACTAATTCCTCTTTTAAAATATTTATATATGCGTTATAATCCATAAGTTCTCCTAAACTATACACTTTTAGTTTTCAGTGCATTTTGAATTTGTCTATTTACTATTATAAACGTTTTTGTCTAAATTTCCAAGAGTTTTATCAACAATTATCGAATTTGTCATAGCACCTGAAACATTTAGGCAAGTTCTACCCATATCTAAAATTGGGTCGACTGCTAAAATTGGGCTGATTGATGAGAAAAATGATGCAAAGCCCATACCAGAAAGCGAAGTCGATGCCGACATCATAGCAGCCCCAGGGATACCAGCAATTCCAAACGAACTTAAACTTACAACAACGATTGTCATTAAAATGAACGTGATATCGATTGGAATATTATTTAGATTTGCAACATACACCAAAAGAAGTGATGGGAAAACGCCAGCACAACCTTGCATACCAGCAGTTGTTCCAAGTCCAGCTACAAAACTTGCAGTTCCACTATTAACGCCGAGTTTATCTGTTAGTGTTTCAACTGTTAGTGGTAAAGTTCCAACGCTTGAGCGTGAAGTAAATGCTAAAACTAGTGGTGGGACAGCTTTTTTCACATAATTTATCGGATTTAAACCAAAAATTGATAATGCAAATAGCTGAACGAAAAACATTATAAAAAGTCCTAAATATAAAACACCTATGAATAAAAGCACTTCTAAAATGCTCGCAACACCTCTGCTTGCTATGGTATTTGCTAAAAGTGCAACAACAGCAAATGGCATAAATTCGATGATAGTTAATGCGATATTCATAATTATTTTGTGAAGTGCATTAATTAAATCGTAAAATGGTTTTATAATTTCACTGTTGGTTTTGTGAAGTTTTTTTGCAGAAACCCCAAAAAGTGCTGACGCTATAACTAGCGCTATAATATTAGTTTCGACCATTGCCTCGACAGGATTTGATGGTAGTAGGCTTCTTACAGTATCGACAAGACTAGTCACTTCGCGAATTTCATAAATTTGTGTAGAAGTTACAGCTGTGTTGCCTAAACCAAAAATAACACCAAGAGTAATACCCAAAATAGACGCAATCGCAACCATTGAAACTGACACAACGAGTGTGTTTCGTGTGATTTTTGAAACACTAGTTTTGTCTTCCATATTGATAATTACATAAATAATCGAAACCATAACAATAGGAACGACAAGCATTCTGATTAAATCAATAAATCCATTTCCAAATAGGCTAAACCACTTTGTAGCTTCGCTTATGAATGTAATTTCCAGCGGATTATCTGAAAAACCAGACGCAAATTGCAAGATTACTCCTAAAATTAACCCTAAAACTGTGCCTAAAATCATTCTTTTAGAAAAGCTTAGTTCTTTCTTTTCTAAGAATTTTAATACCCCAAATAACGCAAATAATATTGCTATAAAAATAATTGTTTCAATTTTGCTAATTTGCAAAAATTGCTCTAAAAATACCGAATTCATATAATTCCTCCATAATTTTCTTGTATTTCATTTTAAACTAATTCCCTATGTTTTAATGCATAATTTTCGTAAATACCTCCTTTAAACGCAAAAAGAGAAGCAAATTATAAAAAATCTGCTTCTCAAAATTGCTATATTTAACTATTTGTTTGATTATTTAAAACACGACAAATAAGATGATACAACAACTTTGGTCTGCATCATCATACACTTATCGCTTCTGTTTTCTAAAAATCCTAACATAAATAGTCTCCTTTTTTTTGATAAACGTATCATAACATAATGGGTTTTTAATGTCAATACAAAAAAATAGAATTATTAATAATTTAAGCTGTCCGAAATCTAATTTAGTGAAAACCAACAATTTAGACTTGATTTTTTAAATTGTTTTACAACTTTATCACAAACAATATCTTTGCAACCTTTGATATACTTTGATAAAATGTAAGCAAAAAAAAAATATTATTACGAGCTTTTTATATCTCTTAAAATATTATTCGTCGGCGTTTCTCCCTATAAAAGAAAGGACTTCAGAAATTGGTGCTGGTTTTGAGAAATAATACCCTTGAATATAATCGCATTTGCAAGAAACACACAAATCTTTTTGCTCTAATTCTTCTATACCTTCGACGATAATTTGCTTATTTGTAGACTTAATTCCCATAACAAGATATTCAAAAAACTTTCTATTTTCTTTTGATTTTGCCGCAGAAAGCAACAGACTTCTGTCGATTTTAATTATATCAAGTGGTAAATCTAAAAATACACTCATATTTGAATACTCAATCCCAAAATCATCAAGCTCGAAAATAAATCCTTTTTCCTGCATTTCTTTCATAATATTTTTCATATTAAATGCGTCTGAAATAAGCACTCTTTCCGTAATCTCAATTTTAATCATAGAGGGTGGAATATTGTATTTCGATAATATTTCTGTAACTTCTTGAGCCATATCTGGCAGTGCAAATTGATAGTATGGAAAATTTATCGAAACAGACTCAAACTGCGTTCCTAACTTATCATTATCCAACAATTCTCGCAAATCCCTACATACAATTTCTAATACCTTATAGGTGATTTTTGTAATAAGTCCTGTTTTTTCGGCTAACTCGATAAAACTATTTGGGTATAATAATTTGTCATTATCAAGCATTCTAACCAAAGCTTCTGCATTAGTGAATGCATTCTGTTCCACAGAGAAAATCGGCTGGTAATGAACTACAAAATCATTATTAACAAGCGCATCTTTAATTTTCTGTGTCATCAAGTATTTTTCAGACATATTTTGCATAATTGAAACAACATATAAATATCTTACATTGCTAGGTTTTTCTTTCAATGTGCGCACAGAATAATCGGCAGCAGAAATTAAATCTTTTAAGTTTTTTGAAAAGGCAGGAAAATCAACCCTTACAAAAATCAAATCCAAAATCACATCTAAACCTTCTATGGAAATAGGGCGTTTGAATTCGTCTATCATAGCATCTACTGACATAAAATATTCTTCGCTCAGGTCTTTTGAAAGAATAGCAAACTCATCTCCGCTATATCTATATATTTTTTTCATAGAAAATTTCCTAGATAGATTTTCGGAAACTAATCTTAAGAGTTTATCACCTGTTTCAAGCCCATATCGCTCATTTACACTTTTAAAATTTCGCAAACTTATTATGTACAGCGAAAAGTGTTCATTATTTTTAATACTCTCGTTTATTTTGTGAGTAAGTGCAATTCTGTTGTTTACACCTGTTAAATGGTCGGCTGATTTTCGCACATTTTGAATATACAGATGTACGATTAACACACCAAAAGTGTAACTTGTGCCAGTAAGAACAATATCGTCCAAAAAGAATTGAAGAAAAATTAAGCTTAAAGATAAAATAAAAGTAAAACTTAATACCTGCATTATTTCTTTATATACGGTTTTCATATTTTTAATAGCAAGGTGAAACAGCATTAACACATAAAACCCATTGACAACATAAGGTGCTTGGTACCAATCACCTCTTATATATAAATTACTTTCATCAATTGTAAAAATCTTATCTGTAAACACGTTCAATAATATGACTATTATGTAAATTAAATATGGTATACAATATGGTATCAGCTTTTTATAATAACCTTTTTCGCTCGAGTTATAATCAGTTAAAGCGACGGAATATAGTATAAACATCACTGGCAAACAGGGCAGAAACACAAAGTATAAGAGAGTTAAGATATACGACAAAAAATAGCTTGAATAAGTGGCGAAGAGAGTGGTGCTAAGAATAGACGCGATAGTCAAAGCAACACTGATAAAGGCTGAGTAATACATAGCCTTTAAAAATCTAAACTTCAAATTTCTCGCCTCATAATCTCGCCTAAAGCTAATTATAACGGCTGTCAAAATAAACAGTGAAGTATATTCTGACAATAAATTATATTCTATCATT
>CAYJLC010000001.1:0-157704 GCA_964370735.1 uncultured Oscillospiraceae bacterium | reverse complement strand
CATTTTCAGATAACATTTCTCTATCTTTAATAACTAAATCACCAATATCATCATTACTATGACCATCAATTAGAATATCATTTACTTTGATTTTTTCAAATTTATCAAGTAATGTTCCATTTTCAATAGTAACAATTTCTCCATTTTGCTTTAAAATAATATTTTCAGATGCATGACCTAAACTATTAGCTAAATTAGCATTACCAACCATGTAGCGGTAATCACCTTTAACTGGCATATAATATTTTGGACTCATTAATCTATACATTAACATTAAATCTTCACTTGAAGAGTGATGCTCTATTATTTTATCTTTAGGGATATTTACAATATGACATCCATGCATAGCTAGTTCATTTTCAAGTTTAACAATTATTTTTTCTGTACTATCTTGTCTTGCTTCAGCAAATACAACTGTATCATCTTTTTTTAGTGTAATAAATTTGTCATATCCACTTAAAATTTTATTTAAGTTTGCATATGGATTAGTACGATCATTAGATACTAGTATTAAAGAATTCGGATCATTTAAATTACTTAAGTCTCCAAGTATACTATCATCAAATTTTATATAACCTTCTTTTTTAGCAAAGTTAATTACATTTTGCAATTTTTTACCCATTACTACTATTTTACGGTGCTTATTTGCAGCTGCCGAGAAAATTTGTCCAAGTGTATATAAATGATATGGAAGAACTGAAAAGATAATTCTATTTTCATTGTGATTAATAGTATCTTTAAAAAATTCTAACAGATTATGATTCGGAGATGTATGTCCTTTTCTTTCTGAAAATTTAGATTCTGAAAGTAAACATAAAACACCTTGTTTTCCAACATAAGCAATTTTACCCAAATCCATTCCGTAAAAACCATCCATTGAAGGATCTATTACAAAGTCTCCAGTGTAACATATTGCACCATCTTTTGTATTAAGTACATACATTACTGAATCAGGAGTACTGTGTGACACAGATATAGGAAAAACAGAGTTAGCTCCAAAATTCATTTTTTTGTGAACTTCCATTTCTACTATATTATTTTTATTTATACCATCTTCTAAAAGCACAAACTTAGTGTACTTTGTTGCATATATTTTAAGTTCAGGAATTTCTGAAACTAAGTCTTTAACAGACCCCATATTTTCTTTATGTCCATGTGTTAAAAATATACCTTTTATTTTCTTTCTATTTTTTACTAAATATGAAAAATCTGGAATTATATAATCTATTCCCAATAAATTTCCACTTGCATATTTAAGTCCGCAGTCAAAAATAAATATTGAGTTATCCACCTCAACTACGTATGTGTTCTTTCCGTTTTCGTCAAGTCCACCCAAACCAAAAATTTTTATTTTACTCATAGTTATCACCTCATCTAATTTTTTGTAAAGTTATTTGGTAAACTAATTATATCAAATTTTTGTTCATTTAGCAACTCTACTCTTCAATTAACTTACTTAAGTGTACTATTTCGTAATTTTTAAACAGTATTTCTTTGTAAATTACACTAAAATTTTCATATGGTAAGTAATCAGATATATAAATTATTGAACCACTATATATATTATTTTTAATTTCTAAATAATTTTCACTATTTAATATTATTTCAGTTTTAACAAGTGTATATTCATAATTTTTACAAATCTCTTCTATTTGATCATTTACAATACATATTTTTTCATCAATAAAACTATCTAGTTCTTTAAAATTTTCATAACTATTATTTATTGATTCAAAACCTTCTTTAATTTCTTCTTGACTTGAAATTAACTTATTAAACGGTACTTTATTATTTATAAGAAAAGTTTCTACTGCTTTATTATCTTTTAGAATGAACGATATATTTCTTGATATTGCATTTCCCTTTATTATATATTTATCTTTATTTGACATTACACTAATAGAGGGATTTATTTCATCATATATCAGATAATTTTCATTAAAATAATTTAAATGTCTCATATTGTAATAACTTTCAAAAACGTTTACTTGTTTACCACTGATACCTGGTATTATGAAATCTTCAATTATATTTGCATTTATAGGGTCAATATAAAACATCGAACTATTTTTTTCTATTGTTTTCATTAAACTATTTTGAGTAATAATGACACTATTAACCTTTGAAATATAATAAAAAGAAAACAATAATAATATCACTACACTTATAGCTTTTAGTTTATTCAAAAAAACCACCTACTTAATATTATGAAATAGATATTGCTTTTATTTTATTTATTTATTATAATAACAGCAATTAGGTGGTAAAAATGGATGAACAAATTGAAAAGCATCATGCTTTAAAAGTTGAATTATCTTCTTTATATTATTTTATAAGAAATGATATTTTAGGGGATGCTGAATCACGTGAAGATGATACTGAACATATCGATGATGAAAACTCTTGTGAAGAAGAAATAGATTTTAATAGTGATGATGACATCGAAGAAACTTATGAGTCCGATTATTGTGAATATATTGATGAGTATTTAGATGATGAGACTTTTAACGAATATGATTATGAAAATGACAATTATGTTATGTCTATTGCTATGGTTGTTGATTTTTTATTTGATAAGTCAATTAATAGCAAGAAACAAATTGAATTAATAAGACATATTGTTTTGGTTTGTCATTTAGATTCTACTATTAATAATATTGATTATGATATAGATTTCAAACAATTATTTGATATACCATATAATGAATGTATTAAAAAAATTAGCTCTAACCATCTTCTTTCTGGTAATCTAATTGCTCACTATTTTACTATTATATTTGATAATGAAAGATATAAATTAGTTTTTAACTCATTAAATGATAATATTGTTTCAAGCAAACCTTTTTTTAGAGATTTAGACACTGTGTTTGCACCAACTTTAAATGAATTATATGATCATTACTTTAATAAATTCATTGATTTAAATAAACTTCTTAGTTCAGGAAATTCGAATATTATTTTTTTACTAAATGAACAAATTACTAATACTCAAAGTTTTCTTATTCCTACTTTTATATTTAAAGACTTCAATAATTTTTTTAAATTTATGCCCAAGTTTTATAAAAAATTACTTTTGAATACATTATGTGTCTACAATTATTTAAATCATCTAAGTCAGCTTAGCGAAGATGACAAAAAAGATTTACTTGTTTTGGAAAATTATTTCGATGAAGGTTTATACTATGAAGCTTATTCTAAAATGTATAAACTATTGCTTGATAAATATATATTCTATTTAAACAATAGAAAACTTGTATTAAATCCTGCTAATAATGTAAGTGAGTATATTATGAAAAGAAGAAATATTGATATTATTAATTTTAGAGAAATTGTAGCAAGAAAAAATTAACTAATCTGATAGTTAATTTTAATTTAGCCAATTTTCTTTTTTATTAAATCAGCGCCTCTTCTTGGTTCACTAAATAATATGCCATAAAGAAGTCTGTCTTTTCTAAGTTCATCTATAAAAGCAATTTCTTCTTTAGTCATAGTTCTATACTGAGGAATATGATCAGAAACTGTCTTTACCAAACATTCTGTACCAAGTAAATAATCTGCACTTACACCTAATACATGCATTAATTCTATGATGTTTTCTATTGTTGGATTTCTAGTTTCTTTTTCATAACAACAAATTGCTGCTTTTCCTACGCCTATAAGTTCGCCTAACTGACCTTGAGTTAATTTAAGTTCACATCTTCTTTTCTTTAATCTACTACCAATTACCATTATAACACCTCGTAATTAGTATACGCAGTGTTAACAAAAATTTGTGATATGTTTACCTTATGTAAATTTATTTTATTGTTTTTTCTTATCACTTGATAAAAATGTTACTTTTTCCGCTACCACTTCTGTTATGTATTTTATTTCTTTTTCTTCGCTTTCATAACTTCTAGTTTCTAATCTTCCTTTTATACCTATAACATCCCCGCTATGACAGTATTCACATGTATTTGATGCTACAGCATTCCAAAGCACACATCTAATAAAATCCGTTTCATATATGCCATCAACATTTTTATAATTTCTAGAGACAGCTAAAGTTACTACTGTCTTTTTTTTATCACTTTCTTTACATGGTACTATCTCAGGATTTTTTGTAAGTCTACCTACAAGTATTACATTATTCAACATTTGGCCTCCTTTCAACATCAATTTATCAATTATATTTTTTATTGTCAAAAGACCATTTTGTTAATTTTGTATGGTAATTTTCACTAATTTGCTAACGAAACTTCATAATCTGCATACCAATTTATAAAATTCGTAAAATAATTGTTTTTTGTGTTTTTTTATGATATTATTTATATGATAGGAGATTATAGATGGAAAACTTAATAAATGATCAATATTTTACTACACTTAAAGCTAATAATCACTTTGAGTCACTAAAAAATTTATATGATAACTTAACTAGTATTACTGTTGAAAATAACATGTTAATTTTTCCAGCAGATAGTAATCTTAGCAATGTTAATCTTAAATCTTTGAAACTTGAACAGTCAGATAATATGAATTATCCACTGCACTCTTTATATAACAGATCTTTAAATGATGTTCATAATATTACTACTAAACTAGTATATATAGAAGAAAATAAAAATATTCTTGATTCTAAAAACAAAATAAACTTTTTACTTCTAAATAATTCAAATATTTCACAAGAAGAAACTAATAATATTATTGATTATGTAGATTATTTTTTTGAAATATGGTCATTAGCATCTTTATACCAATGTGAATATCTTAAGAACATTTATGACTTTATGAATGAAACAGTTCTTAAATGTTACTTACCTGAATATGCATCACTTCCTAATTATAAAATGATTAAAAATTATTTAGATGATAAATTTAGTGATAGTTTAAGTCAAGGTGCTGCAAATGAGAAAGCTACAGTTAGAATTAAGAATACTACAGGCGGTACTGGATCAACAGATTCTTTTGACAAATACAATATAGCTGGATTTGCTAGCGCTGCTCTTGCATTATCTATTTCTATTACAATAGGCATAACCCTTGCAGTTATCGCTTTGTTCTTAGGCACATAATTGTGCTTTTTTTTATAAAAAAAAAGGCTACTTAGCCTCTATATATAATTTCATTGCAGTTTTTACTTCTCCATATATATTTACTTCACTAAATGCTGGTATCATAACTATATTGTCTCCTGTTGGTGCTAGAAAACCTCTAGCTATTGCTACCGCTTTTATTGCTTGATTAAGTGAACCTGCACCTATTGTTTGTATTTCAACTTTTTTTTCATCTCTAAAAATACTTGCTATTGCACCCGCTACTTTAGTCGGATTTGATTTTGACGAAACTTTCAACATATATTTTTGCCTCCTAATAAAATATACTTTATTATTTTATATTTTATTACAAAAATAAAAAAACAATCCCTATACCAGCGGATTGCCAACTTCATCAGACATAACTTCATCTGACAATAAAATTATATCAGTTGTTAAAATAATTATCAATATTTTTTTATAATATTTTTTCTGATTTACATTTTATGTACAAAAAAAACACAACTTAGTTGTGATTTATTTTTCTTCTGGTGGCTCCAGCAAGAATTGAACTTGCGACACAAGGATTTTCAGTCCTCTGCTCTGCCGACTGAGCTATGAAGCCAAATGGCGGTCCCGACCGGGTTCGAACCGGCGATCTCTTGCGTGACAGGCAAGCGTGATAACCGCTACACTACGGGACCTAAAAAAATGGTTGCGGGAGCAGGATTTGAACCTACGACCTTCGGGTTATGAGCCCGACGAGCTACCGAGCTGCTCCACCCCGCGCTGTTTATACCTCATTTGTGGTACTCATATATAATAACACATCTAAGATATAATGTCAAGCATTTTTTTAATTTTTCCAAATATATTTTTCGAGGTCTACTTTTTCGTCCTCATAAAATATTATTCCCTCGTTTTCAAGTCTTATACGTTGTTCGTTTATGCCTCCAAAAACAAAGGCTTTTGCTAGGTTTCCTTCGCGATTTACAACTCTATGGCAAGGTATATTTTCTGGGTCTGGATTTGCATGTAATGCATACCCTACTGCTCTTGATGCTTTTGGTGACCCACATAAAAATGCTATTTGTCCATAAGTTGCGACGTTTCCTTTTGGAATTTTCTTTACTATTTCATAAACTTTATCATAAAAAGACATGTTTAACTCCTAATTACTTTTTCTAATACAGCAATTTCTTCTTCTAAACCTTTTGTATGTTCTTTCATATCATCTAAAATGTCAGATGCTTTTTTCTTATCTTTATTTGCAATAAAATCAAATGCATATAACAATGCCACATGGGCACCAAATGTTTCTGATTTAAGCATTTTTGCAAATCTACTGCTATGTAATTCCATATTTTCTAATGCTTTTTTATACTCATTTTTACAGAAATAATAGTATGTTTCTTTTGCATAATAAAAAGTTTTTAATTGTCCATGGATTTTTTTAGGATTTAATTTCTCAAGTGTTTCCTTTGCTTTGTCAAACTCATTCATTTTTAAATAAGCCTCTGTTATGTTTAAATTTACAATAGCCTCGGCTTGATTTGAATCATTCATTTCTAATAATGCTGTATTTTTTTCAATATATTCTTCGAATTTCTTTTGTTCAAATAATGAATTTATTGATTTTAATTCATTTAAAAATTTGCGATATTGTTTATTTTGCATTGTATATATTATGCCTATAACACCAACTGACACAAATGCATATAACATATATTCTGGCTCTGCATTAAATAGTCTAAACACAATTGTTACAATTATACCGTATAAAACAGCAAGCGACCATGCAATTATTGTTTTTTTTGTAGATTTTTTCATAATTTCTCCTTATTTATAATAAAGCAGTGACTTTTTTAGCCACTGCTTTAATTTTATGTGTTTGTTTTTTTAAATTACTGTATTATTTTTACAAATCCATGATGATTGGTAAAATCATTGGACTTCTTTTTGTTGTTCTGTATAAATATTCTGACAAATCATTTTTTACATTATTTTTAATTTGTGTCCAATCTTTAACTTTGTTTTCTAAACTTTTAAGAATAGATTTCTGTGCTTCACTTTTTAATCCTTGCATTAAATCTTCTGCATTTTTTACGAAAATAAATCCACGCGATACAATATCAGGTCCTGTTACAATTGTTCCTTTTTTTGTATCCACTGCAAATGCTACGATGATTACACCATCTTCTGCAAGTATTTTTCTATCACGCAATACAGCTGCACCAACATCGCCAATTCCTAGTCCGTCTACTAAAACTTTTCCAGCAGGAACTAGTTTTCCAAGTTTTGCTGTATTTTTTGTAAATTCAACTGGGCGACCGATATCTGTTATAAAGATATTTTTCGGATTTACACCAACACTTTCTGCAAGTTCACCATGCATTTTTAAATGACGATATTCGCCATGTGCTGGAATGAAATATTTCGGACGAACAAGGCTTAACATGATTTTAAGTTCTTCACGATATGCATGTCCAGAAACGTGCATTTCTGCCATTTTTTCATAGACAACCTCAGCACCTTTTCTAAATAATTCATTTATTAAATTGTAAACAGGTTTTTCATTGCCAGGTATAGGAGATGCTGCGATTAAAATTTTGTCGCCTTCCCCTACTTCGATTTGTCTATGAGAAGAAGATGCCATTCTAGAAAGAGCAGACATAGTTTCCCCTTGAGAGCCTGTTGTTATAATTACAACTTGATTTTTAGGGAATTTTCTAACTTCATTTAGTGAGATTAGAATGTCTTTTGGCACTTTAATATATCCAAGTTCAGTTGCAACAGCAAGTGTATTTTCCATACTTCTGCCTGATACAGCAACTTTTCTGCCATATCTTTGTGCAGCGTCCATAATTTGTTGCATTCTGTAAATATTCGATGCAAAAGTCGCTACAATAATTCGCTTGTCACAGTTTTTAAATTGAGCATCAAGCCCTTGTCCTACTGTCTTTTCAGAAGCTGCAAATCCTGGTCTCTCTGCGTTTGTTGAGTCGGATAAAAGTGCTAATACACCTTGATTTCCAAGTTCGCCAAAGCGAGTTAGGTTTATAGTTTCAGAGGCTACCGGTGTTGTGTCAATTTTAAAGTCACCTGTATGAACCACAACGCCTAAAGGAGTTGTTATTGCAAAAGCTACGCTATCAGGGATTGAGTGATTTGTTGCGATAAATTCCACGCTAAAACAACCAGTTTTGATAGTTTCGCCACGTCTTACACGATATAACTTCGTTCTTCTTTGCAGTTTATGTTCGGCAAGCTTGTTTGTGATTAAACCCGCTGCAAGCTTTGTACAATAAACAGGCACATGAAGTTCTTTTAACACATAAGGCAAAGCTCCTATGTGGTCCTCATGGGCATGGGTAATAAAAATGCCACGAATTTTCTTAGCATTTCTTCTAAGGTATGTTATATCAGGTATAACAAGGTCTACCCCTAGCATATCGTTATCTGGAAAAGCCAGTCCACAGTCGACAACGATAATGTCTTCGCCATACTCGATAACCGTCATATTTTTTCCGATTTCGTTAAGGCCACCTAGAGGTATAATTTTCAGTTTTTCAGTCATTAAATTTTAAATATTCCTTTCATAAATAATTTTTATATACAAACACTATAAAATCTAGTTAGTTTAAGTCCGATAAAACGACTACGCAATATAAGTATTAACAAGAATACTACTCTCATTGTAACACATAAACAAAGCTTTGTCTAGCACTGTTTTTCTATATATAATTATAAGCCAAAATATATTGTTATATGCAGGCATAAAAAAACTCTGCCGAAACAGAGTTTTTCAAATTATGCTAGTGTAAACATACGATAAATAAGTAAAATACTTTGCTCAACTGTTGCTTCATTTTTCGGAGAAAGGCTTTTTTCAGAAGTTCCTTCCATAATTCCATTTGCACTTAGAGCAGTAACTGCATCTTTTGCCCAATCAGAAACATCGTCGCCATCGTCGAAATCGTCGATGTCATCACTCGGAATTGTAAAGATATTTGCGCCACCATTTTCAGCGATGTACATAGCCGCACGATAAATCATAGTCGCAATTTGCTCACGATTTGTTTTGCCTTCTGGGTTGAATGTAGTCGCACTAGTGCCCGTTATAACTCCGATTGAATACGCTTTTACTACATCTTCATTATTCGTGTCTGTAAATGGATTTTGTTTCGCTACAATTTCTTTTCCTGTTGAAATTTCAACCATATTTACAATAACTTCTGCAAATTGCTCACGCGTAATGTCATCTGTGAATTTTGGAACATCAGATAAAATAATAACCAAACCTACTTTGTCAGCCTCTGCTATTTCTTTGTCAGCCCAAGAACTAGGGTTTCCAGCAAGCTCATTTACATCTGTTTTAATAATGCTACCGTCAGAAAGTTTTATGTCTGCATTAAGTAATTCTTTGTTATTAGAGTCGATTGAAATTGCGTTCCACATCGCTTCTGTACCGTTATAGTTTATAACTTCAATTTCAGAGCACTGCCATAAAATTTTGTGGCTTATTGATTTCAAAGTAGATGGTAAAGATACGATTTCTAAATCATCGCTACCATAAAACGCTAACTCACCAATTGTTTCTACGCCCTCAGGAATAGTAAGTTCTTCTACTCCCATTAGTCCAAAAGCAGTATTTCCGATAGTTTTAAGGCTATTTGGTAAAATTAGAGTTTCTAAGTCCTCTGCACCATAAAATGCACTCGTTTGAATTTCTAAAACACCCTCTTCGATAGCGATATATTCTAAATCTCCACAATTTGCAAATGCACCAAGCGGAATTTTTTCGATAGTTCCAGGAACAACTACGCTTTTAAGCTCATCTTTTTCTGAGAAAAGCCCATTTGCGATTTCAGTAACTTTTGTGCCGTTTATTACTCGTGGAATATGCGCTTTTGTAACAGTTGATTCAACTTCAAGAATTTTGCCATTTTTTGAATCGTATAGAATTCTTGCGTTGTCAATTCCTTCTACTGTAATCCAACCAGTTTGACCTTCGCCTGTGATATCTGATGTGAATTCATCACCGTCAACATTATGCAAAGTCGCTTGATAAAGCTGGCCATTTTCGCTGTCGATTTCGATGGCTTTCCACATTTCAGCAGTACCACCGTAGTAAATATCGGTAAGTTTTGAGTTTTGCCACACTAAATTATCGCCAATTTCAGTAACAGACGCTGGTATTGTTAATGTTTTCATACTTTTGCTACCGTAGAAAACCATATCTCCAAGCTCGTCTACCCCATTTGGAATTACAAAATCCTCAACACCTGTAAGGCCAAAGGCAGTGTTTCCGATGTCATCCAATGTGCTAGGTAAATTAACTGTTTTTAGGCTCGGCGTATTATAAAATGCACTGATTGAGATTTCTTCAACACCTTCTTCAAGTGTCACAGACGTTAAATTCGAGCAATGTGCGAATGCAGCCATAGGAATTTCTTCAACAGTTCCAGGTATAGAAACGCTTGTTAAATTCTCACTTTTTTCGAAAAGTCTAGAAGCTAAGTCGTCGACAACCACTCCGTTAATTTCCTTAGGAAGATGGAATTTAGTTATTGTTTCTTCAACGTCGACAACCTCTCCGTCATCGAAATCGAATAAAATTTTTCCGTTTTCAACGCCAGAAACCGTCACCCACGATTTATTTTCATCTTTATCGTAGTAATCGTCATTTTCTGCATTTACGCCTATCGGAAGCAAGGTAAACGCGAATAATGTTGCAAGTATAGTACAAGTCTTTTTCATAATTTACTCCTTAAAGTTATTTACTTCATTTTACCATATTTAATTGCGTTTTTCAACATTTTTTAAAATTTTGTAAACTGAAACTTAATTGTATTTTATTTCCTTATAATTATTGACAGTATCGATAATCGATGTTATAATGTAAATACAATTATCGATAAACGATATTTTATTTTAAACAGAAATATCGATATTCAATATTAGAAAGCTGGTGACATAATGCCTAGAGAAAAATTTAAAACGCTAACTGAACAGATGTTTTATATTTTAATCTGTCTAAACGACGAGTGCTGTGGTGTTGATATTATGAAAAAAGTTTCAGATTTAACAAAAAATCGCATATCAATCGGACCTGGGACGCTATATAGTTTGCTTGATAATTTTGTTTCCGAAGAGTTGATTTTAGAAACTAAGGTCGAAAACAGGCGAAAAAGTTATATAATCACGCAACTCGGCAAAGATATGCTGAAAAAAGAATACGAAAGACTATCAACGCTAAAAGATGATTATGAAATTTTAATTGGAGGTTAGGTTATGAAAAAAATAGTTAAAAAAATTATGCCTTTTTCTTATGAAAGATATCAAGCTTTAGAAGAAAAATTAGAAAAATACGCGAGTGAAGGTTTATTTTTAGAAAAAATCGGCACTTTCTTTTGGCATTTTAGAAAAGATACACCTAGAAAGGTGAAATATTCAGTGAATTTTTCGAAAGAAGGCTCTGTCTTTAATTCTTCTCTAACGCAAAATCAGCAAATATTAATAGATTATGCCGAAGTTTCTGGTTGGAATTTAGTGCACGAGCTAAATCAAGTCCAAATTTTCATAAATTACGACGATAACCCAGTCCCTTTTGACACAGATGAGCGTGAAAAGTTTGAAAATATTAAACAATGCATAAAAAAACAACAACTCCCTTTATATATTATGATGATTTGTATCTTTTCTTTGTCTGCAATCATGAATATTGCGAGTTTTTCTATCAGCCCAATTAATTCTCTGTCAAATTTAAGCTTAATACTCCCATTTTTCACAAATTTATTAATTGTTATTGTTTATTCTTATATGCTAATCTCGCATTTTATATGGCGAAATAAAACTGAAAAGTCACTTAATCTCACTGGTGAAATAGCCAAAAACAACAGCAAAATATATACTTTCGTGCTTCTTTCTTTATTGACTTTAATATCGATAATTTCAATTTTGAATATTATCAATTTACAAACCTTAATAAATCCCATTTTCTGCTTATTAGTTATCAGTTTGCCTATCATATTAATTATTGCATTTAATTTTTTAATCAAAATGTTTAAGAAAATGAACTTTTCTGCACGAAAAAACAAGTTTTTTTCTATTTTATTATATGTAATCATTTGTTTTTCAAGCCTAAGCCTTTTAACAACTGCAATAGTGCTATTCCCTGACCAATTATTTATATCTGGTGATAATAGACCTGTTAGATATGTCAAAAATCCGCCTTTTTCATCTAATTTTCCTATTTATGACGATGAAATCCCACTAAAAATTGAAGACATCTACCCTGAAATTGTTTTTCCAGACTATTCTTATAAAGCAAGAGAAGAAAGTAGCTTTTTATTATCAACAAACCATTACATACAATCTTCGCCAGCGGACCCTGCTTCTGGCACAAAGGATTTTGACTACATAATCTATGAAAGCAATTTTAGTTTCGTCCTAGATTTAGTCTTAAATGAACTTTTAGACCTTCATATTTACACAGAACAATGGAATTTTACTACCGAAGATGCATTTAGTGCTGACATAGTTTTTAAGCGTCACAACGACTATATTTTGGTGTATGATGATAAAATCGTCGAGATAAATTTTTCATTTTCTACTGAAATGACAGAAACACAGAAACAAATCATCGATGAAAAACTAAGCTAAATAAAAGAGGCTGTCGCAATTGCGACAGCCTCTTTTCATATTACTTAAAAATCTATGTTTTGTGACTACGTCACGATTTTGGATTTTGATAAATTTCTTGCGAAAAACAAGTTTTTCACACTGTATGCTTGGGAAATTTATCAAAAAAGTCTTTCGCATTTGCGAATGCGACCACCCTACTCGATTGGATTGAGCAAGATTTTAGAAAACTTGACAAACATTTTATAAAATATTACTTTAGTGTGACAACCACTTTTATTCCTCTTTATGGTCTTTAATATTCATATTTTTTCTAAACGCCGTTGGTGACACGCCACAGGTTGCTTTAAAAGTCTTCATAAAATGCTTATCATTTTCATAGCCGACTTTTCTTCCTATTTCTATGACTTTCATTTCAGTTTCTGTAAGCAATCTTTTGGCTTCGTTAATTCGAATATCTTTGAGATATGTTACGAAATTCACGCCAGTATACTGCTTAAAAATATATGAAAACAGCGAATAATTCATCGAAATATAGTTAGAAACAACAGCCATATTTAAATCTTTGTTATAATTTGCATTTATGTAGTCGATAGCCTCTTTGATTTTTTGCTTATTTTTATAATCATCGAATTTATTCGCAATATTTTTGTTAATTTCAATTAAAAATCCTATAATTTCTTCCATATATACATTAATATTCGGATATTTAAGCATATTAACATAGATTTCTACGTCTTCAACCGAAATTACATTTTGATAAATCTCGACTGTTTCGTTGATTAAAATATCCATATTGTTCTTAAATTTGCAAAATTCAATCTTTTCTTGCGCTAATGCCTGCGTCATAACCTTTAAAATTCTAAGTGCTTCGGTAATTTTATCACTGCCAACCATTTGCGCTATGCGTTTCATTAAATTTTCGTCGAAATTATCATTAGTTTCTGACATTTCAACATTTTCAAACTCAACACACGATTTTCCTGTTGCAAAAGCACAATTTCTAGCAGAAATCGCCTCGTTATAGGCTACTCCCAATTCTTCAACGCTATTTTTTTCGCAACTAAGTCCGATAAATTCAAACTGCGACTTAAAATTCGATATATCCATTTCACTCGTGAGAATATACACCGTATGTCCATCTACATCTTTTAAAACAATACTTTGGCAAAAAAGTTTCTCATTCACATCATTTTGATATGTAATCCCCAATCTATAACTCGAATTAATCAGTGTTTCTGAGTATTTTTTAATAATCGTGTCTTTTTCTTCATCTGTCATAAATTGATTTAAAACAAAGCATCTTAACTGCTGGCAACCAATTATCAGCATGTCTTTTTCTTGCTCATTCATAACGATTAATTCTTCGCAAAGTTTCTTTAAAACGTCTTTTATTTGTTCCCTATCAACTGGTTTTAAAATGTATTCTTTAACACCCTGACGAAGCATTTCTACGGCATAACTAAAGTCATCGTACCCACTAATCACAACAATAAATGGTGGTTTCTCCATTTTAGAAACCTCATTTACAAGCTCGATACCTGTCATCTTCGGCATTCTAATGTCTGTGAACATTATGTCTATTTTCTCTGTCTTTAAAACTTCAAGAGCAGAAATCCCGTTATTTGCTTCAAAAATTACTTTTATTGGTGTTTCTGTTCGCTCAATTGTCTTTCTAATGCCTTGCCTTATAAGTTTTTCATCTTCAACGATTAAAATATTATACATTAAGACCTCCTTATTTCACCTTTGGAACTTTTAAAATTATTTTTGTATATAAGTTCTCTCTTGACTCAACATTCATGCCGTACTTTTCGCCGAAACTCATTTTTATTCTGTCTTGTACATTTTTAAGACCTATTCCGCCACCTTTTTTGCTTTTTATCTCAACTGCACCACAAAGTTTGCTTCGAACTTTTTGAAGTGTTTCCTCTGTCATACCCGAACCAGTGTCCAAAACCTCTAAAATTGTGTCCTCGCCTTCAATTCGCCCTGTTAAATATAAAATTGTATCTTCTGCTATTTCTTCTATACCATGGTAAATTGCATTCTCAACAATAGGTTGCAGTGACATTTTAGGAATTTTTTGCTCATAAACTTCGTCTGCAATATCGATTGCAAGCTTGATTTCATAATCAAATCTGATATTAATTAGCATCATATAGTTTTTAATGTAAGTTACTTCTTCTAAAACGGTCACATTTCCAGTTTCCCACTTCATAGTGTATCTTAGAAGTTTACCTAAAGCCGTAATAGCATCTGAAATTTCGTATTTTTCGTCTATTTCAGCCATCATTTTAATAGATTCTAGTACATTATAGATAAAATGCGCATTAATTTGATTTTGTAGCGATTTAAGTTCTGAATCTTTCGCTAGTATTTGTCTGCTGACATTTTCGTCCATAAGCATCTTTAACTGGTCACGAATTTTGTTAATTTCCGAACCTAAAGCGCTGGCTTCATCACTCCCGCTAGGTTCGATTATTACACTTAAATCCCCTCTTTGCAACTCTCGTGTTGAATAAATCAGGTCATAAAACCCTTTAAACATACGCTTTGTAAGCCCATTTAATGCAAATGAGAACAGCACTAATATTATAATAATTAATAAAAATAACAACACTGCCATCTGCTCTACTGCATCAATTTCTGACGATACATCGGAAACAATGATTAAACTGCCTTCAAAATCTAAAATCGGCAAAATCCCCAAAACTAGTTTTTCGTTCGCTACATCGGTGTAATACGCCGTTGGTTCTGTGGCTGTACTGATTTTTTTCATACTTTCGGAATATTGTTCTGGCTTTTGATTTCCGTATTCTTCTAAATTTTTATCTACATACCAAATTCCATTTGTTGCATCTTCGTCATAAATTCCTGAAAACATTGTTTCCATAAGCATAGAAACTTCCATCGTGCCTAATAATTCGTTTGTGTATGGTGAATATATTTTTGTGATATACGATAAAAGTTCGCCATCTTCGCTTGTGTTTATGACATTATCTTTATACCCAAATTTCCAACCTTCAACATCTTCGTCATTAGACCATTCAAAGCTTAGCGCACGTTCTTCGTAGTAAATTATCGGCACCATTTCTTGAACATTTTCGTGTGGCAAAAATATTCTTACCTGATAAATCTGTGTATTTGTGTTGACAATTCGCTCGAGCGAAGTTACAGTTTCACGATAAAACTCAATTGATTGTTCTGTTGTCACTCGATTATCCGACGCATCTTCTAAATATTCGATTAATTCATCGTCTGTTTTAAAAAGTGCTTCAACCATCTTTATCGCTTCAATATTTCGCTCGATTTGCAGGTTATGATTTAATATATTTCCATCCATCGCATCAATTTGGCTCTCTTTGATACTTTGACCAATATATGTTACAAATGCTGTTATAAAAACAAAACTAAAAATCGCAATAGATATTATTACAAGTGTCAAAACTCTAGTATTTATAGATATACTTAATATTTTTTTCATAAAATCACCTACTCTATGCCTAGAATTTCTTTTGATTCACTTATTTCTTTTGTATATAGCTCTGTAAGTCTTGAATAACCTAGCTCTTCTCTTCTTTGTTTGAATAAATCTACTTCTGCATCAAAGTCTTCTTTGGTTTCTGCTAATATCAATTTTATAATCGTATCGCCCCAAAGCTCGTCGATTTCGTATTTTATTTTTTCTATTTCTTTGTCAGCAGGAATTTTTACCTCGTATTGCCCTAAATATTCAGTATAATCATAGGTCCAAACTTCTGGTTGCAATATTGGTTCTTCCTCTTTTGGCTTTAATGTTAAATTTGTTTCACCAGACTCTAGCATCCAATATGTACTAGATGCGCCATAAGTTTCATCGAAAAGAGTTCGATTTTCATTAAGTACCTTTTGCACATCTGGAAAAAAAGTCGGCACTCCGTCTATATACTCAAAAGTTTCGCCTTCTACACCCATAGTCGTTAACATCTGACCTTCTTTGCTCATCATAAACGAAATCAACTCTAATGCTTTTTCTGGCTCCTTACAGTCTTTTGAAATAAAAGTAAGTGTCCAGCCATTAATGGCAGTTCCAGGCAATTTATGCTCATCACCTTGAGAATTTTTCGGTCCATCAACTGCTATATAGACTGCGTCAGGGTTTTCATTATAAATTGTTTTTTGTTGATATGTTATGTCTGTTCTTTGATAAATCATGCAAAAATACTGACCATTTTGAACATTTTCCTCAAACTGAGTACGTCTATCAGTAAAAATCTGGTCGTTTAAATAGCCATCATGATATAGTTCTCTGAAAAAATTAATCCAATCTAAATATTCTTCGTCGGTATATCTGTCATAAAATTCGCCATCTTTTTCATAAGGAACTGCAAGAAAATTCTGCAAATAATCATCAAAAGACCTAGACCCTGTTTCGGTAAACTCCGTTGAACCTATTGGTATCAGCGGTTTATCATTAACCGTTCCAAACATCTCTTTTGCATCTTCAATAGCAGTTTTAAACCCTTCCATCGTAGACATATCTGGGCTACCTATCGCCTCATATATGTCCTTTCTTACTAAAAAAGTTTGGTTTGATGGGACATTTTCATAGTTTTCATAATCTTCTGGTGTATATGAATAATTGGGATAACCATAGATATTTCCATCGTCTTCTTCATACCAATCTAGCACAACTGGGTCTGCGACCTCTAAAAAATAGCCGTCATATTCTTTATCAAGCTCATTTAAAGCATATACTAAATCTTCATTTTTAAGCGAACTTATAAGCGAAGAAGTCCATTCTAGCGTGATAATATCTGGCAAGTCGCCTAATTTTATTAAAGCATCTAATTTATCTATTTCTTTTCCAATCGGAGATATTAAATTAACATCTACTCCTACTTCTTCAGAAATAGCTTTTGAAACTATGTCTTCTCCCCAAGAAGCTTTAAACCACGAGAAATTCACATACCAATCTAGTGTTTTTGTGTCACTTACTTCTTCATTTGGAGTAAAATCTGTGCAACCGACAAAAAAGCATAGCCCTATTAATATAAACAATAATTTTTTCATAATGCCTCCTTAACCTATATATAATTTAGCATACTTTTTTTGTTTTGTAAACAGTTTTAGACTGCACGCAAGTACAGTCTAAAATAATTACTCTTTAACACCACCAGCTGAAATACTGCTAATAATATATTTTGAAAAGAAGCAAAATGCAATTATAATTGGAATTACAGAAATTGCTACTGCAAGATAAATCGCGCCTTGGTTTGCTGTGATATCTGTTGATGCATTAAGTGTTGCAATCATTACAGGAAGCGTGAATTTTTCTTTTGATGATAATAAAATAAGTGGAACAAGATAGTTATTCCAGCTACCGATAAACGCACCTATTGACATAGTTGCAATACCTGGCATCATGATTGGTAAAACTATATTGTGAAAAATTTTAATCTCATTTGCACCATCAATTCTTGCAGCCTCTAAAAGAGAATGCGAAAGAACTGACATTATGTATTGTCTTAAAAAGAAAACGATACCTGGTGATGCTATTGCTGGGATAATAAGAGGTATATAGCTATCTGTTAATTTAAGCATAACCATAAGTTCATAGAAACCTAAAAGACCTAATTGCCCTGGAATCATCATAAATACGATGATAACGCTGAAAATAAATTTATTTCCTTTAAATTTATAAACTGCAAGTGCATAGGCAGTTATTGCTGAAAAATACCCTGTTAAAATAGTTGTAGGTACTGCAACGATTAAACTGTTAAGCATACCTTGAAACAGATTGAAATAATCTGATACTATAAGCCAGTTATCTTGTAAAAAACTACTTGGAATTAAAGTGAAAGAAGTCATAATTTCTGGACCACTTCTAGTTGCGTTTACCATCATCATTAAAAATGGTAGAACACAAGATGCAGCTATTACAAATAATATAATATATACTATCCCTTGTTTAACTTTAGCCATGATTAATCCTCCTTCTGAACAACTTTAAACTGAATAACTGATACTACTAAAATAATCATAAACATTACATAAGCAATCGCAGCTGCATAACCCATTTGTCTTGTTTCAAAACCAAATTTGTATAAGTACATTGTCGCTGTTTGTAATACGCCCGATGGGTTTCCTGTTGTACCACCTGAAATTAAGTACGGAATATCGAACGTTTGTAGTCCTCCGATAAACGACGTGATAGAAATATAAAGTAAAATTGGTTTTAAAAGTGGGATTGTAATGCTGAAAAACGTTCTAAAACGTCCAGCACCATCGATTAATGCTGCTTCGTAATAGTCTTTTGAAATACCACCAACACCTGCCATTAATACGATAAATGTATTACCAAACCACATCCACGCTGTTATTAAACCTATAGTAACTGGTGCAATATTAGGGTCGCCTAACCAGTTAATAGGCTCAGTTATTAGTCCTGTAGCCATAATAGCTTGGTTGATTGAACCAAATCTCCAGTCAAGAAGCGTTTTGAATAAGAACGCAATTGACGTTGCTGCTATTAAGTTTGGTAGATAAAATAATGCTCTAAAAACACCTAAACCTTTGAATTTGTACTTCATATCGCTGAATATTAGAACAAGTAAAAATGCAATTAGCATTTGAACTACGATACCAACACCCCAAAGTCTTAATGTATTTACAATTGATTGCCAGAAAAATTTATCCTCAAAAACACGAATATAGTTATCAAGACCTGCAAAAGTCATTTCACCATAACCTTTGTAATGGTTAAAACTAAAAATAAATGTTCTTATAACAGGATAAACACTGAAAATACAGAATACAACAATAAATGGTAGCACAAATAAGTAACCAACATTATTTAGATTTCTTTTACGCTTTTTTACAGCATTATTTTGAACAGCTGTTTTCTCAACTTTTCCACTCATATAAATGCTCCTTTCTTATCTTTTAAAAAGGAATGATGTATTATCATTCCTTTTTATAAATATTATTAATCTCTAACTACTTCGATTTCTGGGTAAGTTGCCTCAACCATATCATAGAACTCGTTAATTGCATCTTCTCTTGATTTTTCTTCACGTTTTACTGCCTCGATAGCTGTGTTCCAAGCAAGACCGATAGCTGTATCGTATTCAGTTACAACAGAATAGTCGATATTTGCAGCTTGTTCTAACCAGAAGCTGTATAATTGTTGACCACCGTAAACTTCATTTGTATCTTCTGCGTGTGCTTCTAAAGTTGGGATATGAGAAACAGTATCTCCCTCAGATTGAACTAACCACCATTCCATAGTGTCAGCATCTAAAGTAGCAAATTGAACGAATTCCCAAGCTAAGTCTTTTCTTTCAGAGTTTGCGCTGATACCGATATAAGTACCACCACCAAAACCAGTTGAAGGACCTGCCGCAACACCCCATAAACCAGATGTATCTTTAACGTTATCACGCATAGTTAAAACGCCCCAAGAAGGAAGTCCGTATGCGAAAATTTCTACACTGTCGCCTGATGCAGCAGCTTCATCGATAGCAGCTTGGTCCCAAACGTTTGTATCAGCAGATAAGATTGGCACAGGACCTGACATACCTTGATACCAAGGTGCAGACCAAGGTGAAGCATAAGCTGTTAAGTCTTGTTGGTATAATTCTACTGATAAATCTAAGTAATCATATCTTGATTGAGATACGTTTAATTTTCCATCAACAACCCATGGGTCATTTCCAGAGAAGAAAGACATTTCTCCATCTGATGCGAATACTCTGTACCCAGCGTCGTTAAGTGTTAAACCTGTTTCTAAAATTGTGTCATAACTTTCAAATAATTTTGATACTTCAGCAGGGTCATCTGTTCCGAAAACTTCTGTTGCGATATCACGTCTATAATAGATACCAGCTGGAGTGATTTGGTAGCTGATTGCACGTTGGATACCATCGTCATCTTGACCAACTTCCCAAACGTAATCTACGATTTGGTCAGCATAATCTTGAGCGTTATATGGTGCTTGGTTTAAATCTTCAAACATTCCAGCGTCAAACATTGTATCAAGCATTTGAGGCTCACCTACGATAATGTCTGGTTCTGTTTCGCCACCTAAAACAGCAGCTTGAGTTTTTGTTAAGTAGTTTGCAGGCTCGATAATAACAGTTTCAACGTCTACGTTTGGATTTTCTGCTTCAAAACGCTCAGCGAATTGTTCTAAGTCAGCTGCAAGTGTCCAAACAACTAATTTTTCTTTCCCTTCAACAGTTTCTCCACCTGTTTCACCAGTAGTTCCTGTTTCAGCAGGAGTACACGCTGCAAGTGACAATGCCATAGCACCAACTAATAATGATGCCAGTGTCTTTTTGAATTTCATATAATCTTCCTCCAAAATAATTTTTTTAATTTTGTTTTTTCCTAAGCTATGTTCATATTATACATAAAAAAAACACCCTTTTAAATATCATAATTTTAAAAAGGTGTCATTTTTTTAGTTTTTACTTTTAGTTGTTATATATAATTGTAGAGATACTTCTTGGTGTTAATTTGTGCGATACTCCTAAAAGAGATAACTCTCTAATAGTCACTTCTACTTCTTTTTCACTCTTGTTTAATACGATAATAGCGATTTGTCCATCAGGATTTTTAAATGCAATTACATCTACTAAATCAGTGTATTTTGTAGTAGCGATAACTTTTGCACCTCTTTTTACATATTTTGAAAACTGACCAATATAATAATATGGTAGAGTTTTTGTAAAAGAGTTTCCGTCAAGCATAATAGGTGCAGCACAGAAGTTTTTAACGTGATTTGGACCACCAGCTTCGTCTAAAAGCAAGTTCCAATCTATAAATCCAGAAATACCAGCTTTGAAATTGCCTAAAATATCGTGCGCATACATTTCTGCTTTTTCTCTCTCATCTGAATCTGCAAAGCGTGAAAACTCAACACAACCTTCTGAGAACATTATATCTTTCGACGGATATTTTTCTTTTGTAAGCGAAATTGCGTCAAAATGGTCGCCTGTATACCAGTGAATTGCAAATCCTGAAACATATTTATCAGCATTTTCCACAGACATAATTTCGTTTGCACGATTGAATAATTCTTCTTTATTATGGTCCCAAACATAAATTTTCACATGTGAAAGTCCAGCTTTTTCTAATGCAGGCCCTAAATATTTCGCAGCAAACATGCCTTCTTCTTTAGCAGTATATACGCAAGAATCCCAAGTTTGAACTGCCGCTGGCTCATTTTGCACAGAAATGTATGAAATATCCACACCAGCCTCTTTATATGCATTTATGAATTTCACAAAATAATTTGCCCAAATTTCATAATATTCTTCTTTTAATTTACCGCCGTTGTTCATCTCGTTTGTCGTTTTCATAAACGCAGGAGGTGACCAAGGTGACGCCATAAATTTGATTTCGCCGTTAGATTTTGCAATTCCAGCCTTAATCATAGGGATAATTTTTTCAAAATCGTGAGAAATATCGAAAGATTCAAGTAAGTCATCGCCTTCTTTTACATAAGTATAATTGCCAAGTGCAAAGTCACAGCTATGAATATGCACTCTTGCAAGATTATATCCAAGGCCATTTTCACCATAATATGCATCGATAAACTTATCTTTGTCATCATCGTTTAATTTCGCAAAATTCACAGCCGATGCCTCGGTGAATGCACCACCGAAACCATTTACTGTTTGTCTTTCGATTTCTGGATACACGTTTATAACGTGCATACAGTCTTCCATTTTTGTTAATTTAACTTCAGTTTCGTGCCAAAACTTGCCGTTTATAGCATCGGTTGTTATAATTTTCGACATTTTATGCTCCTTTTATGCTAACTATAATATTCTCTATTTTATTTTCGCGTACATCATCTGCAAATTTTCCTACCAAGCTTTTTCCAGTAACTTCGCAAACACTGCCATCAAAATATTTAAGTTCATATTTTGTAACTGCTGAGTTTTTCGGTGTAAAATTAGCTTTTTTATCAAATTTATAGGTAACTTTCACGCTTGAAAGTAGTGTAGAAGACACTTCTAGGTTATCGCCAATTAAATATTTTGGAATTGACGGCGAAAGTGTTAACACTAATTTATTGTCTTCATAAGTGAAGATATTTTTTCCAAACATCATCAGTTTCCACATTTGTAAAAACTCGATTGTTGAGCCTGAAAGTCTTGCAACGAAGCCTTTACCATGGATATTTTCATTCGGATTTGCACTAGAGGCTATGAATGAAGAATTTTCTAAAATACTTCTGCCATAAACTTCTTCGTCTAAAAATGGTACACACGCTTTTTCAAAATCGTTGAAAAAGTTCTCGTATAATCCGTTTTTAATAAGTTCTAGCAGGTATTTGTACTCCATGTGTAACCAAATTGACTCATTTTCTAACCAACCTGGAGTGAAAGCTTTTGCACGACCTATTTCAAATGATGCGTCTTTTAGGCTGTCATTAACTTTGTACATTGAAAGTTTTTCGTCAAAAAGACCACTATTTTTTACGCTATTATACAGATTTTCTTTAGTATCAAGCGAATTTTCTAACTTTAAATAACGAACTGGTCCTTCTAAGAATAATGGAACTTTTTGAAGCTCTACATCTAAAACTTCGATGCCGTCATCGTCTTTTTTGTAATCAGTAACATCAAAATAGAAATATGTTGGGCACTTTCCATCGTTTAGCGCAAATGCTTTTTCTATGCCTTTTTTAACCACTTTATGGAAGTTTTTAAGAATTTCAAGCATTTCATCGGCTGTTTTTGTTACAACATTTCCATCAATACCTTTGAAAACTTTTTCACGATATACTTCTTTTACATCGTTGATTTCGTTCCAGAACTTCATAACTTTTGTGTCGTTCATAAGTAAGTTCATATTATTTTTTACGATTTCATTAAGCGCAACTACTAAATCATTTACTTCTTCGAAAAGTTCGATTTCTTTAGGATATTTCTCTAAAACAGCTATTGTATACTCTAAATTTCTGCAAAGTTCGTAAGTTTCGCACATAGAAGACCCGAAAAGTCCTGGTAAACCGTTCAAAGCATCATACCAGCCTGGTTTTCCACCTTCCATCTCAACTCCTAAACCGTAGAAATCAAGTGCTGCAAATTTAGTAGCATTTAAAAGAACTAATTTTTCTAAAAGTGTCGAAGTAGCTACATCTCCGTTTGCCATTTTAGTTAATTTTTCATCTGACGGATTAGTGTTTTCCTCATCGACAGAATGATATTGACGAACACCATTTTTTGTTACTTCATAACGTTTTTTACGAGGATTTACCTTTGCATGACCTAAGAAATAGTTCGAATTTTTAGCAAATAATAAATTTTCTTCTTTTTCAGGATAGATTTCAAGGAAGCTTTCGATTAAATCTAAGTTATAAGTCCAGTGGTCGCTCCAATATCCTTCACCAAAACTAGCTCCAATACCTTTTTCAGCCAAGTTCATAACATTTTCAAGAATTTCTTCGCTCTCTTTTGATGAAATCCCTAAATCTTCTAACTTTTTAAGCACCGAACCAGGTGTGAATTCTTTTGAAAGAACATCTTTTATATCGACAGTTTTTGTGATAGTTTCAATATTTTCTTCAGACATATTATATGAAACTTTTTCTATTAAAAGTGGGTTGTATCCATCGAATTGGATTAAATCATAGAACATTTTGATGTTTTCAGTGCCTAGGTATGGCGAGAAGAAATTGTCTAATCTACGATTTTGGTTAACATCTCTGAAATTTCCATTTCCTTGCGAATAATACTCTGGAAGTAGTGCAAAAAAGTTATAATCTCTCTCAATATCTCCATGTTTTCTAGCATAAACATAGAAAATCTTGTCTTTTCCTAATAAAACAGGGTGTCCACCACGAAGAACATTATCCATATACGTATATTTTGTGTATGCATCGAATTTTTCGTTTGCAGTTTTTGTGTCAATCACTGCGCAAAGATTATCAACAACGTTTAAAGCTTCGCTTTCTTTTAAATCAAAATACACACTATCCATGTCTTTTTCCAAGAATTTTTGAAGAACTTTTTTACTTGAAACTTGACCGATAACTTCATAAAACACTATATTTTTACCACTTTCAAGCGTTGATTTTACAGCGTAAAAACTTGATGGTAACTGGTTTTGTGTAACTTGTTTTAATTCTAAAATTTCATCGATAGATTTTTCTTTAAACATAACTGGTGTTTCAAGCGAATTATCGTATGAAAATACAACATCTGGGTCGACAATTGCTGGCAATTTCGTTCCATCATGTAAAAAAGCACACGAGAAATTCCCCTCAGTAACCTCAGTTACAGTCGCTGAGTCTTTTAAACTTGCACGCACGCGATAATACGGAGTTTTCGCATCGACATCTTCAACTTGCATCCACGCTTTCGCAGTTTGACCAATGGTTTTCATAAGTTCATTTGTAAGTCCAAATGGTAAAAGCATCGGCATTCCATCGATAATTTCTAAATTCACACTCTCTTTTGATGTATTTGTAATAGAAACTTTACGCACTAATGCGCCTACATTTTCATTCGGCAATGTGAAATATGTCACGCAAGTTTCTAAACCTTCTGCCTCTTCTGAAATCTCAAGTTTATTCATAGAAATCGACATCTTATGTGGAATATCAGCATTTGCAAACGCTTCTCGCACTACACCATTATTTTTAATAAAAGTTCTGAAACCAGTTGTTTTAACGTTTTTATAGGCTAAATAAGCTGGATAAAATTCCATAATCGCGTTATCTTTATCTTTAGAACCAAAGCTTACAACACCTTGACCACGATTAACATAAAAACACCAAAGCGGTATTCCTTTCACTCCAGAAAGCCCCGGCAAGAAGCTTGAGAATGTTGATTTTTTGTTGTAATTTTCAAGAACGTATTTCATATTTTTATCTTTCATTATAAAATTTCCCCATTACTTTCTATAACTTTTTTATACCAATGACCTGAATCTTTAACAATTCTTTCTTGAGTTTTGTAGTCGACATATACCAAACCAAATCGTTCAGCATATCCACTATGCCACTCAAAATTGTCCATAAATGACCACGCAAGGTAGCCCATAAGTTCTACTCCGTCTGCTTGTGCTTTTTTGTATTCTCTTAAATATCTTGTGTAAAAATCGATTCTATTCGGGTCGTGAACTTTTCCATCAACAGAAACAGTATCGTGACAAGACAGTCCATTTTCTGTTATAATTACAGGTAGTTTATACCTTTCGTATAAAAACTTAGGTCCCCAGTATAGCATTTTTGGAGTGATAGGCCATTTAAGTGCAGTGATTGGAGCACCTCTATCTCTTTTAATAAACTCTGGTTTTCCGTCTTTACCCATGCGAATTTCTGAACCATTATACATATTTTGACCGATGAAATCTAACGGCTGTGAAATAAGTTCCATATCTTCTTTTGTTATCTTCGGAAGATATTGTTTGTATTTTAAAAGTCCATCCTCAGGATATTTTCCAAAGAAAATTGGATCTGAAAACCACGTTACATTCATAGCAAATGCATACGGATTATCTGAAAGTGCCATTGTCGCTTGTCTTGCAGCTTCAATATCCTCATCACTGTCTGTTTCTGGATAGTGGAAAAGTGAAGTTGGTGCGATACTGATTTGTAAATCTTGTTTTCCATATTTTCTTAATGCTTTAACCGATGCGCCATGCGCTTTTAGCACATTATGACTCATTTGGAAAAATTCCGTTGGTGTGCATTTATATCCAGGTGCATGAATTCCAGCAACATATCCTAGTCCTATGAAAATTTGTGGCTCATTCATTGTGAAGAAATATTTCACTCTGTCAGAAAAATGTTCTGCACACACTTTTGTATATTCATAGAACCAGTCAACGCACTCGTCGTTTAGCCAGCCACCTTTTTTATGTAATTCGAAAGGTAAATCCCAGTGAAAAAGAGTGATAAAAGGCGTGATATCGTTTTTAATTAACTCATCGATTATATTATTATAAAACTCGATGCCCTTCATATTTACTTCACCGGTGCCATTTGGCATTATTCTAGGCCAACTTAACGAAAAACGATAAGCTTTTACGCCCATTTCCTTCATAATTTTAATATCTTCTTTATACCTATTGTAATGATCACAAGCTACGTTTCCGTTTTCAAAACCCTCAACATTTCCTTCTTTTTCACAGAAAACATCCCAAATGCCAAGACCCTTTCCATCTTCAAAAGCAGCCCCTTCAATTTGGTAAGAAGCAGTAGCAACTCCCCATATAAAATCGTTTTTAAACATTTTAAATAACCTCCGTAGTGTATTTTATATAATATTATTTTACAATTTTAAACGGATTTTTCATACCCTTTTATTTTTTAAAAGGTGTCATTTTTTTAGTTTTTGAAAAATCTTAATAAAAAATTTTACCATTCTAGATTTATACTTCAGTTTATGCAAAATCTGTGCCTCTTACCTAATTGAATATTTTTGGCTAATTTTGACAAATTGTTTAATAAATTATGTTTTTCTGTGAAATGTTCGTGAATTTGTTCATAAAAATATAATATTTTGTTAAAGATATTTTAAAATAAGCTTGATTTTTTTTCTTCATTATGTTATAATGTAGCTATAAATGACAAAGGAGATGGTAAAGTGAAAATTACAAAAAGAACTTTAATAGGTGATATCTTTAGAATGCAAGAAGCTCAAAAACTCGTGCCTGTGCTATTAGACGCAAGAATGGGCCATATAGGTTGTCCATCTGCCCAAACAGAAAATCTGGAACAAATTTGTGCTTATCATGGTGTTGATTGTGAAAATCTCATTGGTGAGTTAAATAGCGCACTAAATACATAGTTTTAACACACTCAATTGGGTGTGTTTTTTTGTACAAAAAAAGAGGCATCGCTATATTGCGACTGCCTCTTTATTATAGTAGTGGAGCAAATATTCTCATATAAATCCCCATTATTTTTCGTGAAAGCTTATCTTTTTTTAGAAATTCTTCTGTTATTTCAATAGTTTTTTCAAAAGTCTCTTCAAAATCTTTCTTGATATCAAAAACAACGTCTGATTTGTACATATATGCTGCACATTCAAAGTCGATATAAAAACTGCGATAATCTAGATTTATTGTTCCAACAATTGCCTTGATATCGTCTGAAATCATGGTTTTTGCGTGGACAAACCCATCTTTATATTCAAAAATTTTCACACCATCTGACAAAAGTTTTTTGTAATAATTACGAGTAAGTGCAAAAACATACTCTTTATCTGGAATATGTGGCGTGATTATGCGAACATCAACGCCTCTTTTCGCCGCAAAAGCCAGTGCAGATTCGGTTTCTGTGTCAATAACTAAATACGGTGTCATTATATATAGATAATTTTGCGCACGATTTATCATATCAATATAGACCATTTTTCCGACTGGTTCTCGGTCGAACGGATTATCACCATAAGGAATTACATAACCTTTCGAAGCTTTACTATGCTTATTTTGCAAAAATTTTGCATATTCATCAACATTATCATCTAAATTCCACATCTGTAAAAACATTTTTGTAAGACTAGAAACGCCTTCGCCAGTAAGTTTCACAGCAGTGTCTTTCCAATGTCCAAAAGGTGCAGGAATTTCTGCATTAAAATGCGCATCAGTAATATTAATTCCGCCAGTAAAACCGATTTTATTGTCGATTACGACTATTTTTCTGTGGTCACGAAAATTATGGTGAGTAGATAATACTGGTGTAATTTTCGAAAATAGCTTACATTTAATTCCCAATTTCGCTACTTTTTCAGGAAAATCATGCGATAATAAAGAGATATGGCAGGTTCCATCATACATTAGTCGAACTTCTACGCCCTCTTTAACTTTTCTTTCTAAAACTTCTGAAACTTGCGACCAAATAAATGCATCTTCAAGCAAAAAATACTCTAAAAAGATAAATTTTTCAGCTTTTTCAAGTTCAATCAGCAAATCTTCAAGCTTTTCTTCGCCGACTTTATAATATTTAACCTCTGTATTTTGAAAAACGGGAAAATCATTATCTTTATTTAAATAATTAGAAATTGCATAGAGTTCTTTCTCATTTTCCTTTAAATAATCGTTAAGTTCAGTATTTTTTAGCGAAAATTTATTAGAAACTTCGATAGCTTTATAGGCTTTATCCCTTAAACTTCTCGTTTTTAACTGAATTTGTGTGTATAAATAAAATCCTATACCAAAAATCGGTGCAAACATAATAATTGCCATCCACGTCATTTTTATGGTGACATCTTCGTCTTTATGCACTAAATGTATCACAATTATTGATAAAACAAGCAGATTTCCACCGTAAAATATTGGTAAAGTAGTAGAAAACCATGCGAAAATTTGATATATAAAAATAATTTGTATTATAAAAAAAACTGCTAGTATACCTGTTCGCCCAAATAAGAGTTTTAAAAAACCAGTTTTACTCTTTTTGTGCAATTTTGCGTACTTTTCTTTTGTCATTTTCTCTTTAAACATAAATAAGCACCTCTTTATATACTATTTTAACACAAATTTATATTTTTATCAATCTATTAGAATAAATTATGCATCAACTTCATCTTTTATCTTAAATTTACGAGCAAAATACACAAAAGGTGTGTCAAGCAGGCTTGTTGCGACAAAAATCACATAAGATGATATTGTAATGCTTATAATTGTTCCTATGTCTAAAGTTCCATAAAATGCCCCAAAACTAAATAAAACAGCATTTAAAAGCTGAGATGTTAGCGTAGAAAGATTATTTCTTACAAATAAAAATCCTTTTCTATTACCAAAAATTTTGGTTGTTTTATCCCAAATAAAGTGATAAATCCACACATCAAATACTTGACAAACAGCAAAAACTATAACTCCTACAAGCATAAACCTTGGTGTATTTGCGAAAACTTCGCGAATTGAAGGCATAATGTAATCACTTTCTGATGGCTCGAATAAAAACCATAATCTAGATAATACAATAAACGCGATATTCGCTAAAATCCCTATTTTTACAGCCTGATTAGCTACTTTTTTAGTGTAATTTTCAGATAAAATATCGGTAACTAGGAAGGTTGATGCAAATAAAACATTGCCTAGCGTCTGTTCTGCACCAAAAGCGTTAATCATAATTGGTACTTCTATATTTGCGATTATTGTTGCAATTGCAGACCACACGAAAAGTCCTGTTTTTCCTAACATTTTATAAAAAATCAATACCATTCCATATGTTAAAAGTAACGAAATAATTAAAACTAACTCATTTTGCATTTGTAGTCACCCCTCCCACTCCAAAAGCTGTATTTTCCATCAAAATATCTACTCTATTATTATCAATATATCTTGAATATATATGTTTTGCAAACTTTTCGATAACTTTCGGATCTGGTTTAATAGGCATACCATTTTCTTGCATAATATTTATGCACACCCTGTTGAAATATTTAAGTCCAGTCTCAACGTCATCATTCATACTTTCAACATTTTGTCCTGGAATTCCAAACAAAAGACAGCATTCATCAAAATATTTTGCAATTTCAGCTGGATTTTCTACATCAATTCCCTTCACGAGATAACTTTCTCTAAATAAGTAATCAAAAGTTTCAATTCCGATTTTTATTACGATTTTTATACCTAATTTTGCGAAATGTTCGCGTAATGCAAGCGTTTTATCTCGATTACTCCAGTGACACTCAAAATGCAGTTCCATAATGCCTTTTTCGACACATTTTTCTTCGATTAAACGCATAGTTTTTTCAGATAATTCCGTAAAACTTCCTGAATTAATAACTTCAAGTTTTTTGTAAATTCCAGTAATTTTTGCAATTTCTATTGCATTTAACTCATCGTTTTCATCTTGATTTTTTGAAAAATCTAAATGATAATCACAAAATCTACACTTTCTCCAATTGCATCCATTTCCTCGTAAAAGTGCTATTTCGCGCTTGTTTTTTTCTTCGATAACCGAATATCTAGATTCGATTTGATTGTCCATTTCTTGCTCCCTTTCATTAAAAATCAAAGCTTAGAAATAAAAAAAGTTCCTAAAATAGGAACTTAAGCATTACAAAAAACGATACAAATAGTATCGTAAAGCTTTGATAGTCCTAGTTTTTTTTATAGACAGGATGGTTTCGAACTGTCTTATTAACCGAATAATTATACCATAAATTATTGATATCGTCAAGTAATATATTAGTTGCTTTTTGTCAAATATACTTGACATTTTGCATAATATATGTTATATTAAAATCAGGAGGTGACTTATGGCAAAAAATTTACGACTTAAATCTGCGAGAGCCTCTCTTGATATGACACAGACTGATTTGGCTGAAAAAATCGGTGTCAGTAGGCAAACGATTAACGCAATCGAGAAGGGCGATTATAACCCCACGATTAAGCTTTGCATCGCGATTTGCAAGGAGCTAAATCGTACTCTTGACGAACTTTTTTGGGAGGAATAATTATGGAAAACAAACAATTTGATGAATATGAATTAAGCATACGAAATGTTCTCTATTTTCGCACTTTGATAATAATTGGCTCGCTTTTACTAATAAACGGTTTCATAAATTTATACTATGTATGGGCGTCGCCTGCTATTCAAAGTTTCGTAATTTGCAAACTCACCATTGCATATTTTGCGTTTACTGCACTAAAAAAAGACGTCTATTTCGACCGAAATTTCACAAAATATAAGCTTACTGGATTAGTTTTTATACTCATCGGAATCTTAAATTTATTCGTATGTGTCGTTTCGCTCATCACCACAGGAATTTCTTTTTATTTCGAAAACGGTCTTTTCACAGAAGGGTTGCTAACATTATTAATTCCTGTAATTTTTATACCTTTAGGGCTACTTTGCATGCAAAAAAGTTTCAGAAAAACGATTAAACTGTCTGAGGAGGATTAATTATGAAAAGTAATAAATATGACGAATATCAACTACAAATTCGCTATAAAACTTCAACTCACTGCTTCATTATGACACTATTTCTCATTTTTCTTTCTGCAATTATAAACGAAAGGCATATTTGGGCCGAGCCCACTGCCGAAGCAATTGTAATTTGCTTTATTCCACTAACTTATTTTATCACTATAACAACAATTAAAGGCGCTTATAATAGTTTTTCGCACAAAAGACAAGGTTTTGATGTGATTTTCTTTGCTTGTTTTGCATTACTTTGGATTTTTCAACTTTTCACCTATAAAACATCTTTAGTTTTGATAGAAAATGCTAGATTAACCAATGATATCGCTAAATTACTGTCACCAGCTTTTTTCGCTTACATCACCATAATTAATTTGATTAAGTTTCTAAAAGACAAAAAACAGGCATAATTTATAAACAAATGGGGGTATATCATGCTAATTTTCACTCTATTTGCACTACTTTTTGCATGGTTCATTTTCATAATCTCGTTTGCATTAATCGGCACAAACTTCAAAACATCTATAACGTTGCAAAAATTCCTATGGAACTCCAGAATAGATAAGCTTCAAAAAGTTCCATTTTCCTTATTTCTGTCAACTTATGAGAAAAAGCACTATTTTTCATCCGTTTTTTTCGTTTTATATGCAATTTCCCTATGCATATCGTAGTTTTTTTGCTTGGGGCTAGCAAAATTGGTATAACTGGAGTTCCAGGGGGCCATGCAGTTAAAAATAATCTTTATAAATAAAAAATGTGATGTCACCCATCACATTTTTTTATTTGTTCCACATTCATCAGCGTCACCTTTTAGAATTTCAATTCCATGTACAAGTTCCTCAATAATAAATTCAAGATTTTCAGAAACTGCCTTCGGGCTTCCCGGTAAATTTATAATAAGTGTTTTGTTGCAAATTCCTGCAATTCCACGCGAAAGCATCGCTCTTTTCGTGATTTTCAGACTATTAAATCGCATAGCCTCCGAAATCCCAGGCACTTCACGCGTAATAACATCTTTCGTCGCCTCTGGCGTCACATCTCTCATCGAAAATCCTGTGCCACCAGTTGTCAAAATTAAGTCTGCCGTTTTATTATCGCAGATTTTTTTCATACTATCTGCAAGTTTTTGCCTATCATCAGGCAGTATTTCATAATAAACTGTCTTAAATCCGAACTTTTCTGCAATTTCGCTCACTAGTTTACCAGAAATATCTTCTCTTTCACCACAAAAACCCTTGTCGCTTGCTGTTATTACTGCTAATCTCATATTTTTACTCCAAAATCTCCATAATATCTCCGATTTTAATCACTCCACCTACCAAAACTCGCGCAAAAACACCTTCAGTTGGCATAATGCATTCGCCAACTTTGTAATATATTTGGCAGTGACTATGACATTCTTTGCCTATTTGGGTGATTTCCATCACAACATTCTCACACTTGAGTTTCGTTCCGACAGGTAAATTTCGAAAATCTATGCCTGAAACAATCAAATTTTCTCCAAAAGCACCGTCAAAAACGTCTGCTCCACGCTCGTTAAACGCTATAATTTTTTCATGTGAAATCAAGCTCACCTGCCTATGCCACTTTCCAGCATGAGCATCGTTTTCAATCCCAAAATCTTCAATAAAGTTCGCAAAACCGACGTTTTTCTTCTGTGTTCCCTTGTTTTCACTTATACAAACTGCTATAACTTTTCCCATTTTATCCACCTATTTGATACATAAATTTAACCTCACCATTTGAATTTTCATCCAAAAAATTGTGCTCAAATTTCTTTTCATAAATAATATTTTTCAGCACTTCAATCAAGCTTTCTTCAAAAATATACTGCTTAAGGTCTACTTCAGAGCTAAAATGCAGACAGGTTTTAAGCTTTCCGTCAGAAGTTATACGGATTTTATTGCAATTTTCGCAAAATTTATTAGAAACCGCTGCAATAAGCCCAATATTGCAATCTAAGTCTTTAATCTTGTAAAAATCCGCAGGTCCATTGTTTTTATTATTTTCAAACTTTTCTAGTGTTCCAAAATTTGTTTTAAGCATATTTTGAAACTTTTCTAAACTTATTCCAGACATTTCTTTGCCCAAACCTATTGGCATAAGTTCGATAAATTTAATGTCAATTTTCTGCTGGTGTGACCATTTAATTAATCCAATGTAATCATAACTTTCGTCTAATAAAACGCAATTAATTTTTATATTTTTAATGCCCATTTCTTGTGCGTTTTTTATGTTTTCTAGCACTTTTTCGCATTTATTTACGCCTGAGATTTCGTAGAATTTTGCGTGATTTATACTATCCAAGCTAATATTTACGCCATCAATACCAATCTTTAAAAGTTCATTTGCAAATTTATCTAAAAGCAGACCATTCGTTGTCAATGTAACTTGCGAAATTCCGTTGATTTTCTTTATTTCCCTTATCAAATTCATCAAATTTTGCCGCAATAATGGCTCTCCGCCTGTGATTTTCACTTTTTTTATGCCGATTTTCGCTAAATTTTCAATTATATTTAATATTTCTTCATCGCTTAACTGATTTTTGGAGTTTTCAATTTCATCTCCACTTGGTCTGCAATATTTACAATTAAAATTACAACTATCTATCACTGAAAGTCGCACATAATCTATGTTTCTGTTATATTTATCTAACATTTTTACACTTCTTCTCGTTTATATTCTCCACTTTTTCCACCGGATTTTTCGCATAATCTTATATTTTGTATGGACATTTCTTTCGAAACAGCCTTGCACATATCATAAATTGTTAAAAGTGCCACAGAAACCCCGTTTAAAGCCTCCATTTCTACACCTGTTTTACCTTCGATTTTCACAGTACAAGTCGCCTCTATTGACGATTTTTCTTCACAAATTTCAAAATCAACAGAGCATTTTGAAATAAGCAACGGATGACACATAGGTATAGTACTCGATGTATTTTTCACAGCCATAATACCTGCTATTCGAGCCACAGAAAGCACATCGCCTTTTTTTATATTTCCACTTAAAATATTGTGAATTATCTCACTATTTACTAAAATTTCGCCTTTTGCAACTGCTATTCGTTTCGTTATTTCTTTGTTTGAAACGTCGACCATAACCGCATTTCCTTTATCATCAAAATGTGTAAAACTCATTTTTCCTCCTGAAATAAAGCATATTCTTTACTTGTTCATTTTCATTTTAACATATTTTTTTCAATTTTTCAACTGACTTTTAAACAACAAAAAGCTATAATCTACACTTTCGCATAAATTATAGCTAAAATTACTCGACTTCTTCCATTTTTGCAATTTCAAATCCATCTTTGCTTTTCATTTTACAATGATACATTGCTAAATCTGCAAGTAGATATAATTTGTTAAACGTGTTATATTCTTCTGTAACAACTGCTACGCCTACACTGCTAGAAATTTTAACAGCAACATCGCCAACCCTATACTCTTTTCTGATTTTATCGCAAATAGCCTCGGCTTTCTTTATAATTTGCTCTTCACTAGCTCTAAATTTCATAAAAGCCATAAATTCATCGCCACCGATTCGACCAACAACGTCACTAGGTCTGAATATATGCGTGACAATGTCACTGATTTCGCAAATAACTGCATCACCATAGGCGTGTCCAAAATTATCGTTAATTCCTTTAAAATTATCGATATCAATCATAAATAAAACTCCATATTCGTGTTCTTTTAGGTGTTTTTCTATTTGATTTTCAGTTTCTTTTTTATTTGAAATGCCAGTAAGCGAATCTTTTGTTGCTTCAATTTTCAGTTTATCTTCTTCAATTTTTCTGTCATGAATGTCGTCAATAATTGTGATTATTGCTAATATATCACCATTATTTTCGTCTTTTGTTATTGTAGTGTGCGAGCGAATCCATCTAGCTTCATCATCTATCATCATACGATATGTGTAGTTAAGTTCCTTTTCTCCCCTATTGTATGATTGAATGAAGTTTCCAATACTTTCGCCATATTGTGCAATTTCATAGTCATCTTCATAGATATTTTCTTTAAGGTAGTCTTTTGAATATTCGCTGTAACTTTTTTCTGGCGCTTTTTCGTATTCACCTAGTTTTAAAATTTGTACTATTGAATCTTTCGAACAATTCACTTCGAGTACCATAAGCGAGCGATTTTCTACTATTTTTTTATAAATTCTGTCTTTTTCAATTTCATCTTTTGATTTTCTTAAAAAGCTCACGCCTGCAAGCATAATGAGTGCAACATACATCGCCGAAAGCCATGTTGATGCCGCTAAAATTTGATGATACGCAAGCCAGCCATAGTCTATCTCTTGAATATAAATAAATCCGTTTAAAATCATGTAAATATTCCCAAGTGCAGTTATTGCTACATAGGCATAAGTATATGGCGTTTTTTTGGATAATATATCCCAAAATTTCTGTGGTGTAAGTATAAATAGGTATGCAATAACTAAGGAAGCCATCGCAGTCGCGATTAGTATTCCCCAAAAAGTTTTTCCATACATAGAAAGTTCATATATTGTTTGCCCTGTTATTATTGAAGCAATTGCCGAAATAATCGCTCTTAAAGACATTATATGAATATTTATTGTCAGCACACATGCTATTCGCATGAATATATCTTTACCTTTAAAATACGCTAAAAGTGCCATTAAATATACCAAAAACATTATGAAGTACCCAAGTGCAGACATACTCCCAAAGAGTACAAGCATACTGCTCCCACTAGTACCTATGATTAGTGCATATAAAACTGTCTTTATTTTACTATTTTTAACACGAAAAATACGATTTATTAAGGTAATATAGAACAAGTTATAGGTGCAAAACAATAAATTAAAAATTATTATTAAAGTTTCTACTGCCATCTTTAAAGTCCTTTACAAAGTTAGTCATAATAATTATAACAGAATTTTAAATCTAATTCAAGTCAATTGTGTTCATATTTATTAGTTTCGTGTAACCTTTTTACAGTTTAGTTATATTTTTTCTAATTTTTGTTTATTTAGCAATAAATACTTACGTTACTTTTCTAGTCAGTTAGTTAATTTTTTGTAAATATTTTACAGAACAAAGTATAAATTGTTGAAAATGTGATTTCCTTATGCTATAATATTATTAGAATAAAGTTAAAGGTGGATTTTTATGTTTATATCCAAAGACGTAAATCCGTATTATAATTACAAGGGAAGTCGTGTAAAGATTATTAATTCGGATACTTTAGAAGAAATTTATGATGGTAAAATTCTTGACTATGACAATCGTAGCCAAATAATTTACATAAATCGTGTTAAACAATTTAATAAATGTAAAGTTAGAATTATAACTGACGTAGGCGTTGCTCAATTTGATGGTAATTTTAGAAATGGCAGAAATCACGATGAAATTTCTATCGCATTATTTAATGGCAACGAAAAGGAAGAACGCGTTGCAAAACGCTATGATCTAAACGCTTTCGGTCAAATCAAAACAGTAATCATTGACAACCAAGAAGTTGACCTTAGACAAATTTTAGATTGCGAAGTATTAAATATCAGTGAAACTGGCGTTTTAGTCAGATGTAAACGTCCATGCTTTGACCTAAATATGACTTTTAGGTTAGAGATTAGCATGCGTGACACTATTACAAAAATGAAATGCTTTGTTGTTAGACTTCGCGAACATGAACAAGACATCAATGAATATGGTTGTAGATTTATTTAATTATTGGAGGACTTATGAGTAAAACTGAAAGTCTAAAATTAATCCCTATTGCCTTTGAATATCTATATGAAGGCATGGAAGTTTTAGACGATATATATAACTTTAATGGTAAGTTAGTTTTAATGCGAAAAGGCGATATTATCGACGCTGTAAAACTTTCAAGACTAAAAAATTTCAATTCGGATAAACATAATATATATGTTGCTCCTTCTACATATAACGATTTGCGTGACAAAAATTCTAAACTGTCTGAACACGACAGCCAAATGAATTTTGAACAAAACCTAGGTTACACGCTTATTAAGGAAGAAGTCGACGAATTTTTATTCGAACTAAAATATTCTAGAAAAGTAAAAAGGACTGACGCTCAAAAAATTCAATCAGAAATCGAGTCAAAGGTGAATACCGTAGACCCTGCCGATATTTTCAGTTGCATAAATTCACCAAGACCAATCGATGAATATTTAGAGCGACATTCTATAAATGTTGGCATTATAAATGGCTATATCGGAAAATGGATTGGTATGAATTCAAAGGAAATTTCCGATTTAATCCTAATTGGATTTCTTCACGATGTAGGAAAAACTAGAATTCCAAGTGAAATTTTAGACGCTCCACGAAAACTTACTCCTGAAGAATTCGAAATTATGAAATCTCACCCTGTATATAGCTATGAATTTTTGCAATCTGATGTTGGATTTACAGAGAGAATTCAGCAAGGAGTTATGCAACACCACGAGAAAACCGATGGTTCTGGTTATCCAAACGGCTTGACTGGTGAAAATATCACAACTTTTGCGAAAGTCACTGCCATTTCTGATATGTATGATGCGATGGTGTCTAAACGCTCATACAAAGAGGCAGAAAGCCCACTTAAAATAATAAATGAGTTTGCAAACAGAAACTTTAATGGGTTAGACGAACGAATTTTGACTGTTTTTGTAAAAAATATGCCGAAAACTTTCGTTGGCAAAAAAGTTATGATGAGCGACGGAACTATGGGCATTATCAAACAAATTATGTTGCACGATATCGAATATCCAATCGTAGATATCGATGGCGTTTACAAGCAAACAACCGAAGACTGGCACTGTGTAAAAATCTTAAACGATGTCAAGCCAAAAGAAGAAGTAGCCTCATAATCAAATTCACTTGACATTATTATAAAAATATAGTATAATGACCACATATATATTGCTATGATGGAACCAGTAAATTATACGGAATTCAGAGAGGAAAACACACGCTGAAAGTTTTCTATTCACGAAATTTGCGACCACTCCTGAGCTTTTCTATGAAAAGTAGAAACGTAAGTCTGCGTTAAAGATTAACGAAGCGACAGATACTATATCTGTAAGCAGGGTGGAACCGTGGGATTTTCTCACCCCTGATTTTATATCAGGGGTGTTTTTTTATACCCAAACCACCTGACGTGGACGCTATTAGCTTTTCCATGTTTCAGATGAAATTTATGATAAATTTATTTCGAAATTACCCGTCGGTGCTACCGACAGAAAGAGGAAAAAAATGATTAAAATTACTTTAAAAGACGGAAACGTACTTGAATTTGAAAGTGGCGTTTCTGCTTATGATGTTGCAAGAAGTATTTCTGAGGGTCTAGCAAGAGTTGCACTTGCTTGTACTATAAACGGTGAGCCTTGCGACCTAACTACAACAATAAATGAAGATTGTGCCCTTAATATCTTAACTTTTAACGATGAAGAAGGCAAAAAAATCTTCTGGCATACAGCATCGCACGTTTTAGCAAATGCTGTTAAAAACTTATACCCTGAAACAAAACTTTGGGTAGGACCTGCTATCGACAATGGTTATTACTATGATTTTGATAGCGAAGTGCAATTTACTGCCGAAGATTTAGACAAAATCACTGCTGAAATGAAAAAAATCGTTAAATCTGGTGTGAAACTTGAGAAATTTGTTCTACCAAGAAGCGAAGCTATCGCTTATATGAATGAATTAAACGAACCATACAAAGTAGAACTTATCGAAAATCTTCCTGAAGATGCTGAAATTTCTTTCTACAAAATGGGCGATTTCGTTGATTTATGTGCAGGTCCACATCTATTCTCTGTATCGAATTTAAAGGCTATAAAGCTACTTTCAATCACAGGTGCATACCTTAAAGGTGATAGCAATAATAAAATGCTAAAACGTATTTATGGTACTGCTTTCCTTAAAAATGCTGAACTAAATGCTTATTTAGAAGCTTTAGAAGAAGCAAAAAAACGTGACCATAATAAAATTGGTCGTGAGCTAGAATATTTCACAACTGCCGACAATATCGGTCAAGGTTTACCGATTTTACTACCAAAAGGCGCAAAAACTATCCAAACTCTGCAACGTTTTGTTGAAGATGAAGAGGCTAGACGTGGATATTTACTGACAAAAACACCTCTTATGGCAAAATCTGACCTTTATAAAATTTCTGGTCACTGGGACCACTATCGTGACGGTATGTTTGTAATCGGCGACCCTGATGACGAAAACGCAGAATGCTTTGCACTTCGTCCGATGACTTGTCCATTCCAATACCAAGTTTTCTTAAATCGTATGCGTTCATATCGTGATTTACCAATGCGTTTAGGCGAAACTTCTACTCTATTTAGAAACGAATCGTCTGGTGAAATGCATGGTTTAATCAGAGTTCGTCAGTTCACAATTTCTGAAGGGCATATTATTTGTACAAGAGAGCAACTTGCAGAAGAATTTAAAAATTCTGTTGAGCTTGCAAAGTTTATGCTAACTAAACTCGGTTTAATCGAAGATGTTTCATACTGTTTCTCTCAATGGGACCCAGAAAATCCATCAAAATACGAGGGAACTGCTGAACAATGGGAATCTTCGCAAAATATGATGGCTGAAATTTTAGAAGAAATCGGCTTAGAATATAAAGTTGGTATCGGCGACGCTGCTTTCTATGGACCAAAACTTGATATTCAAATTAAAAATGTTTTCGGAAAAGAAGACACAATTATTACAGTTCAAGTTGACGAACTTTTAGCTGAAAAATTTGGTATGGAATATATTTCTGCCGACGGTTCAAAAGTAAATCCATGTATTATCCACAGAACTTCTCTAGGTTGTTACGAAAGAACTCTTGCTCTTCTTTTAGAAAAATATGCTGGTGCACTGCCTGTTTGGATGGCGCCAGAGCAAGTTAGAATTCTTCCTGTAACTGACAGAACTCTTGACTATTCTTATGATGTTAAGAAAAAACTAGAAGCGAACGGAATTCGTGTTGAAGTTGATACAAGAAGTGAAAAAACTGGCTATAAAATTCGTGAGGCTCAGCTTGAGAAAGTTCCATATATGTTAATTTTAGGCGATAAAGAAGCCGAAGAAAACACATTATCGGTAAGAGATAGAGCGACAGGCGAAACAACAGTTTTAAGCCTAGACGAATTTATAGCGAAGCTAACATCTGAAATGTAACTTTATTATGGACAGAAAACAAATTGCTATTAATTTGCGAAATGATAAAAGTAGACATTATAATTGTACACAAGCTGTTTTTATAGCCTTTTCAGACCTTCACGATGTAGACCACGAAACTGCTTACAGTTTAGGTTTTAATTTCGGTGGAGGAATGAGAATAGGCTCGGTTTGTGGTGCTATTTCAGGTGGTCTTATGGTTTTGGGTATGCTTAAACGACCAAAAACCGAGATTTTGAGCTTTATTGCTGCTTTTGAGGAAAAGCATAAAAATATTAACTGTGCAGATTTGCTTTTGAAAGTAGATGAAACCCATACAAAAGAATGTATTTGCATGGAGTTTATATGCGATTGTATAGAGCTTATTGAAAATATTTTAGAGCAAGATAGTACAAATTAATTGCTGTTTTCGGCGATATTCGCTTCTAAAACACGAGTTTTTCCATCTGATTTATATATTTTCACATTATAAAGCTCACCCTCATCTAGTGGTGCTAAAATAAAATTGCCATAGTTATCCGAATATGTAAATGTGACCAAATCTGTGGTTTTTTCCTTTGATTTATCCATTTTATATAGAGCGATAAACACGCCCTCGAGTGGTTTTTCATTGTTATCTAAAATCGAGCCGATAATAGCTGGGCGAATTTCGCCTTTTGTATAAATTTTTGTTTCAATAACCTCATTTTCCTGTGGTGAAACAAAGAAATTTTTAAAAATATTCAAAATAATACCTCCTAACTTTTTTATTATTATAATACGAAATTTTGGAGCAAATGTGACATAGAAAGAAGGATATTAAAAATGTCAAACAACAAAAAAATGGTAAAAGAAATTACCTCAATGAATGAAGATTTTGCGAAATGGTATACCGATATCGTTAAAAAAGCAGAACTTATCGACTATTCAAGCGTAAAAGGTTGCGTAATTTTACGTCCTTATGCTCAAGCAATTTGGGAAAATATTCAAAAAGAACTTGATTCAATGTTTAAAGAAACTGGACACGAAAACGTGGCTATGCCTATGTTTATCCCAGAAGGCTTACTTCAAAAAGAAAAAGACCACGTTGAAGGTTTTGCGCCAGAAGTTGCATGGGTAACTCACGGTGGACAAGAAAAATTACAAGAAAGACTATGTGTAAGGCCAACTTCGGAAACACTTTTCTGCGAGCATTATGCAAATATCATCGAATCACACAGAGATTTACCAAAACTTTATAACCAATGGTGTTCGGTTGTAAGATGGGAAAAAACAACTCGTCCATTCTTACGTTCTAGAGAATTCTGGTGGCAAGAAGGGCACACAGCCCACGCAACTAAAGAAGAAGCTATCGAAGAAACACTTCGTATCTTAGATATTTATGAAACTTTTGTTCGCGACTATCTTGCAATGCCTGTTATTAAAGGTAAAAAGACTGACAAAGAAAAATTTGCAGGAGCACGCGACACTTATACAATCGAGGCTATGATGCACGACGGTAAAGCACTTCAATCTGGTACTTCTCACTACTTCGGAAACGGATTTGCTAAAGCTTTCGGCATTGAATTTGCTGATAAAAATAATGGAAAATCTTTCGTTGAACAAACATCTTGGGGTGTGTCTACTCGTTTAATCGGTGGTATCATTATGACACATGGTGATGACAACGGGCTTGTTTTACCTCCAAAAATCGCACCAACTCAAGTTATGATTATCCCAGTAGCTCAACATAAAGAGGGCGTTATCGAAAAATGTACAGAAGTTATGAACGAAATCAAAGCTTCTGGTATCAGAGTTAAAATGGATGCGTCTGATAAATCACCTGGATTTAAGTTTGCAGAGCACGAAATGAAAGGTATTCCTGTTCGTTTAGAACTAGGACCTCGCGATATCGAAAACGGTAATTGCGTACTTGCTCGTCGTGATACTGGCGAGAAAACTGTTGTATCTTTAGAAAATATTACAGAAAGTATAGCGAAAATCCTTGAAGAAATTCAAACTAACCTATTAAACAAAGCATTAGAAAATAGAGTTACTCACACTTATGATGCAAAAACTTTTGAAGAAATGAAAGAAATTTCGTCGACAAAACCAGGCTTTGTAAGAGCTATGTGGTGTGGCGATTTAGAGTGTGAAATGAAAGTTAAAGATGAAACTGGCATGCCTTCAAGATGTATTCCATTCGAAGATACAAAGCTTTCTGAAACTTGCCCTATGTGTGGCAAAGAAGCTAAGCACTTAGTTGTTTGGGGTGTAGCATACTAATGAATACTATCTTATCAACAACTACTGACAGCGCATTTCACTTAACGTTTTTTGATAACATCACAAAGTTCATAAAAAGCATAAACTTCAATTCAGATGCGCTTATTAGCGATGCTTTATCTGTTGCTTTAATACTTGCACTTACTTTTATAGCACTTAAAATCAACAAAAAGGTCTATAAATCTTTAAGAAATAGAATTACAAATTCTGGACAAACGAATGTTTCATATTTGCAATTTTTTCAACATGCAACCGTTGCATTTATCTATTTCATCTCAATAGTTTCAATAATCTCAAGCATAAGCTGGCTTAGCTCTATGACAACAACTTTACTAGCATCTTCTGGTATCGTCGCTGTTGTTTTAGGTTTTGCCTCTCAAGAAGCTATGGGCAATATTGTGAGTGGTGCTATGATTTTAATGTTCAAACCATTCGTAATAGGCGATATAATTCGCCCTGGTGCTGGCACAATCGTTGGAACAGTCGAGGATATTAGCCTTCGCCATACGGTTATCAGAACGCTAGAAAATAAGCGTGTGATAATTCCAAATGGTACTATGGGTTCTGATGTTATCGAAAATGCCAATTATACTGAAACAAAAGTTTGCACTACTTTTGACATCGGCATTGGTTATTCAAGCGATATCGACCTTGCTAGAAAAATTATAACCGAAGCTTGTGTTTCGCACAAAGATTTTTTAGATAACAGATCTGATGAGGACAAGGACAACGGCATCTCTCCAATCACTGTTCGCGTAGTAGACCTTGCTAGCAGTTCAGTGACACTTCGCACATGGATTTGGGGTGAAAATGGTGGTGTTGCATTTGGAATGAAATGCGACTTACTCGAAATTATCAAGAAAGAATTTGATGCACAGGGTGTGGAAATACCGTTTAATCAAATCGTTGTCAATCAACCTAAATAAGAAATTAAGCCTCCACTTAGGAGGCTTTTTTATATAAGTAGCAAATTTACAAAAATTTTACATTTATATCTTTTATTCAAAGATAATCTTTTACTAATTGTTTCTAAATCAATACAATATACGTTTTGTATTCTAAGTTATAGTTAATATTAGACTATTTTAGTATCTGAACCTTCCAAAACTTGCATAAGCGACAGTAACTTACTTTTTTTTACAAATATATTCCAATTATAATAAAACAGTGTATCTATAAGTAATATTTTAACCAATATTACATTTGACACATATAGTTTTAAAGTGTATAATTTAAGTGTGTTTAGTAATTTAATTGAGATTCATAATTGGGGTCGGTAGTATGAAAATAAAACGAATTTTAAAACTATTATTAATTACCTTTATTCTCATCTTTTCAACTGTAATTTCTATAAATGTATTTGCTGCGAACAGCAAAACAGTCATTTCAGTTGGATATGAGGCGGATTTTGGGGTCATAGAAGACCTTACATCTGTTGGCAATAAAGGTTATGGGTATGATATTTTAGAAGGTATTGAAAACAATTCAAACTTATCATTTGAGTTTATTGAATATTCTAATCTAACGCTTGCTTTAGAAGATGTTCAAAACGGAAAATTAGACATGGCAGGATTTATTTCCAAAACCGATTTACTTGAAAGTAATTTCGGTTTTATGAGTGAGCCTGTAATTTCTGTAAACACTGTTTTAGCAGAAAAAAATAACTATAATACATATTACAACGACCCAATTTCAATAAATAATAAAACAATCAGCACATATACTACCAACACTACAAATTCTATTTTCGATGATTATTTAGATAAAAATGGAATTTCGGCGAACATTATCAATAATTCTTATCAAGATTATCTAAATTATGACGCCGATTTTTACCTTGTTTCTATGATAGATGAGCGTGCTTCTAATATGTCGAGCGTATTAAACCTCGGAATAGACGAGCTTTATTTTGTGACAAACAAAGAAAATACCGAACTTTTATCGACTTTAGACGACGCTTTTTGGCAAACTAAAGTAAATAACAGCCTATATTTAACATATCTTTCAAATAAATATTTTATGGAAGACACACTGACAAACCATTCTCTAACACGAAATCAAGCCGAGGAGATTTCCGGACAAACCTTTGTTGTTGGGTATGAAAATGACCATAATCCAATCCAATTTACCGATGAAAATGGCAATCCTTCAGGTATTTCTGTCGAAATTTTAAATACTTTAGCCGAAAAAGGAAATTTCAACCTTGAATATCGTGAAGTAGATATGTCAAATCTTGATAATATTTATGATGAATTCGATATTATTTTGAATATTAAAGAATCGCCTGATAGCTTAACTAATGAATTTTCTTCATCAATTACATATACAACTTTGCCTTTATCATTGCTTTTGTCAAATAAAGCCGATTTTAGCGACACTTCTACTTATAAAATTGGAATTTATGACTATAATACGTTAAGCATACAAACCCTACAAAATCACTATCCAAATGCAGAAATTTCATTCGAAAATAGCGTTTCAGATGCGTATTTCAGCCTAGTTTCTGACGAAATAAACGCTGGTATTTTCACAAATACTGGACTTACCTATGTAGAGGCCGTTCTAGATATGGAAAATTACTCGGTAAGTGGCATAAAAATGGATTTACCATTAGTTTTATACGTTTCAAATGATATTAGTGAACAATTTTTGACATCTATTAATTTATTAATCAGCCAAATCAATACTTCTCATATTGACGATATTGTTTCAACATACACAACAGAATATAGCCCAGAGTATAATTTTATCGCATTTATTGTGGAAAATAGATACATAATAACACTTTTCCTATTAATCGGAATATTAATTGCCGCGGCTCTTTTCATTCGCTCGCAAACTCTGAAAAAACGTTCAATGGCAGCACTTGTGAATTTTGATAATATTACAAACCTTATTTCACTCCATAGATTTAATGAGCTCGTAAAAGATACGCTCAAAAATGCGTCACCAGACGAATATGAGTTAATTGTTTTAGATATCGACTATTTTAGAATTATTAACAATATTTATGGCTTCCAAATTGGTTCTGACACAATTATTAATATGAGTGAAAAATTAATAGAGGTTCTTGAAGAAACTGATGCAATAATCAGCAGAAAAGTTAATGAAACCTTTATCATTTTTGTAAAAAAAGGCATTGTGGACCCTGAATTTTTATGCCAACAGCACTTAATTCCTACTGTAAAAGAGATTGTTGGAAAGCGTTATAACCTTAGTATGTCCGTAGGTGTTTATGTAATTTCAGACCCAACCGAGCCTTTAAATGTCATGATCGACCGAGCTCTTGTCGCTAAAACGCGTGGTAAAGGCATTCATGAACTTACTTGCAGATATTTTGACGAAAATATGCGTAAATATTACGAAAAAACTCAAGAAATCGTTTTTGGTATGAACCAAGCCATCGAAGACGAGGAATTTTATCTACTATATCAACCAAAAGTTAGCTGTGAAACACTTCAAATAATTGGTGCCGAGTCGCTTGTTCGTTGGAAGAAAAAGTCTGGTGAATTAGTTTTCCCTAACGAATTTATTCCGATTTTTGAAGCGAATGGTTTTATAACAAAGCTTGATTTGTATGTTTTTGAGCATGTTTGTAAATTTATTAATACCCATTCGAAAAAGTTCGAAATTCCACTAATTTCTATAAATTTCAGTGGACATACGCTTATAAAAAGTGACATTGTTGAAAATATTACTGATATTACAAAAAAACACGGTATTTCCACTTCACAGCTTGAAATTGAAATAACCGAATCTGCTATTATTGACGACGAAACACTTGTTATAAAGCGTGTTTCTGAGCTTAGAAATCTAGGTTATACTGTTTCTATGGATGATTTTGGCAGTGGTGTGTCTTCCCTTAATAGACTTAGTGAACTGAAAGTTGATATCGTTAAGATGGACAAGGCGTTTTTAGACCATCATAGCCATGATGCCGACGGAGATATTATCATCGAATCTATGATAAATATGTCAAAGAAACTTAATTTAAAAGTAGTTTCCGAAGGTGTTGAAACACTAGATCAGGTACTTTTAATGCAGAAATTAGGTTGTGATTTTATTCAAGGATATTATTTCGATAGACCTCTCCCAGAAAACGATTTTGCAGCAAAATTACTTGAACGCAAACCCTATTCGCTTGAAAACTAAAAATTTAAGGTGCTATCGCAACTGCGACAGCACCTTTTTTTTATTAATTTAAAATAATATTTGGTAAATCTATCATTTTACTATACGAAACAATTTCAGCCTCAATAGTTTCTGTTCCTTTTTCCACATGCTCTTTTATAATCCAAACTTTTAGTGGCAATCCATTTTTGCCCATAAAATTATCTGATTTTAGAATGAAACCTAAGTCACTTCCCTTTCCAAAACTCTCAGAATTAGACCAATTTGCACTACGGATTTCGACAGTGATATCACCTTCACACTCATACTCAACAACTGGGAAAAAAGTACCTGGTGGATAGTGATTTGCGAAATGTTGCTCTAAATATTTAACATGATTATCAACTTCTGACTGGTTAAATCTATTTTTTATCGGTGGTGAATTAAAGAAAGTCAGCATTTCTTCCCAAACATCAATCATAAACACACGATTAATATTGATAGTATATTCACTACCATCGGCATCGTCTACAAAAGTAACTTCATTATTTTGCGAATCAGAAATATCAAGCGATATTTTTTGCAAAACAGGGAAATTAAGCGAGATTTGGTCATAAATCAACTCAATTACGCTCTCTCTATTGAAATTAGGTGGTACTAATGGGCATTTTCCTAGGCTAATTGTTGTAATCCAGATATTTTTCTTAAAATCAATACCTTGTGGATTCCACCCTTCTGACACAAATTTCGATATTATCGACATAGTATCAATCGAGCCATCTGCAAGCGAACTATGCGAATATCTAAATACTTTATACGCATAAGTATCGACTTCGATTTTTGTAAGCCTGTCGCAAATATTGCGATATCTTTGCTCATTTTTAACATATTGCAAAATATATAGCTTTAACTCATCATTTTGCTTAGCAGTTCCAATAACGTTAAAAGTTATGTCATTATGCTCTGATGTTTTGTCAATTATTCTGATTTCTTCAAGTGAATTCACTTTTTCATATAGCTTATTTATATTCATATTGCTACCTCAAAATTTTATTTATATATACATTTTAACATATTGCAATTTGTTTGTAAACCTTTAAAATAACATCTTTTACACCATTCGTAAAAAAGAGCGTAATTTATCAGTTTTCGGATTATCTAAACAAGACACCTGTCCACATTCAACAATATTTCCACTTTCCATAAATATTACATAATCAGCAAATTCTTTCAAAAATTCGATTTCATGTGTTATAAAAATGAACTTTATCCCACTATTTTTAAGTTCTCTCACCGATTTTAATACTTCGTCTGTTAAAATTGGGTCTAATGCAGCCGTTGGCTCGTCTAAAAATATAAGTTCTGGATTTGTGGCTAACGCTCTTGCGATAGATGCTCTTTGAGCTTGACCTCCAGAGATTTGTGAAGGTTTTTTATGTGATTCATTCTCAATTCTAAGGGCTTTTAGCACATTTTTTATTCTAATATCTGCTTCTTCTTTACTTATTTTCTTAATCTTACCCAAAATTAGCGAAATATTATCATAAACTGATAAATGTGGGAATAAATTATGTTTCTGAAACACATATCCAATATTATTTTGAAATTCTTTTTTGTTTTTAATAGGAGATTTATCATTAATACTGATTTCCCCTGAATCTGGGTCTTCAATTCCAGCAATCTGTCTTAAAAGCGTTGATTTTCCACATCCAGACTCACCAATTATACCAACAGCTGACACATTTTCTATTTCAAGAGAAATATTCTTCAGAATTTCCTGTGTTCCATAAGTTTTATTTAGATTTTTTAATATTATCTTCATAGTGCCACCTTCTTTCCGATATATTTTGCTAGCATAGAAAGCGGAATTGTCACGACAAGATACATAATCCACATAACATAATAACCCTCGATAAATGCAAAATTTCCCGAAGCGATAGTTTTTACGATATAAGTTATCTCCTCGACTGCTACAATATTCAAAAGTGCTGAACTTTTTATAACACTCGAGAGATTATTTATAAGCGATGGAATAAAGGGTCTTACCATTTGTGGTACAATAACATAAATATACTTTTGATACCACTTAAAATGATATAAATCCATAACAACATGCTGATCTTCATCGACAACTGCTGCCGTAGTTTCATAAGCATTAGCTATATATGGCGCATTATATAAAATTAGAGCCCAAATTCCAAGTGTCAGTTTATCATTATATCCAATCACATCGCCAACAACATAAACCACAAGAAAAATCATAACTAAAAGTGGTGTTCCCATGATAATTTCGTTAAATACATTAGAAAATGCGCGAACAATTGTTATTTTCGACCTCATCATCATAAATAAAACAAAGCCGAAAAGCATTGTCCCCAAAAGGGTGACAATGCTTATATAAATCGTTAACCAAAAAGCTTCAGTCAAAAGCTTATATTGGCTTAAAATCATATCATATTGTGGGTTTGTCGTAGTAAATGCCAATGCCAGTCCAATAAATATCACAAATGTAATGATTACAGCTACATATTGCAATATATTTGAAGTTTTTTTCATTCTTTGCTTCCTTTATTAATTTGGATAATTTATGATATAATCAAGCCCTAGCTCATCATTTCCTAGAAATTCGCCGATAATTACGTCATATTCCTCGCGAATTTCATCGTAAAATCCACCTTCTTCATACATAGAAGCAATAAATTCGTTTGATTTTTCAATCATTTCTTCATCGCCTTTTCTTGTTACAAAGCTAGATGCCGATACATTCCCTACATAATATACGACAGTTGTGTCGCTATTTGCAGCTTGAAAAGCATGTACTTCATTCGATGCCACTAAAGCTGTCGAAAAACCATTTGTAACTTCTAAAATTCCGCTACCAATTTCAGTTATTTCCGTAACAGGAACACCAAAACTTTGTGGCACTAAAACGCCCATTGTTCCAGCAAGTCCTATAAATTTTTGGTCGGGAAGTGCAAAAAATTCGTCTGGAGCAAGATTTGATACATTATTTACCTCAGCGTATTCTTTATTTACAAGAACTAGCGATTGCGTATATCTATACGGGTCTGAAAAATCTGCTTTTTCAGCTCTTTCATCAGTTCTTGACATATCAGCGATTAAAATATCTACATCACCTGTTTCTAAAGCAGGGATTAAAAGGCTGAAATCAGTATTTACGATTTCAACTTCTTTGCCTAAATATTCTCCAAATGCTTCGGCGATTTCTGGCTCTAAACCGGCAGGGTCACCATTTTCATCAATATACGAAAACGGAGGGAATTTTAGGTCTATGCCAACTCTTAAAACATCTTCTGATGTATCTGCGCCTTGACTTACACATGCTGTTAATGATAATAACATAGTCACTGCTATTATTGTGCTAAATAACTTTTTCATAATGTACCTCACTTTTATTAATTTATATTTATTATACAATTTCATATCACTTTTGTAAAGTATGCACATTTAGGTATCATAGTTACCAAAACGTAACCATCATTTTCCAAATATGAAATCTATAACCATAAATATGCAATTTTAGGAGTTTTATTAGTCGATAGGTATTTGCGATAAAATATCGATTGCTGTTACTATTTGTTCGTCTGTTGGCGTTGAGAAATTAAGTCTAAACGAACTAGATGGCAAATTCTCGTCTGTTAAAAAAGCATTACCAGGAACAATAGCAACTTTTCGTGCGATAGCCTCTTTGCAAAACTCTTGCATAGACACACCCGTTGGCAGTGTGCACCATATAAAAAGTCCGCCTTCCGGCTTTGTATATTTGATACGCTTGTCAAATTTTTTGTCAATTTCCGATAACATAAGCTCGGCTTTCGCCTTATAAATACCCCTGATTTTTGTAAGATGTTCAGAAATATTACACTCTGTTAAGAATTTATAACAAATTAGCTGTGATAAAATAGTTGTATGCACATCTGCGCTTTGCTTTGCAACCACAGTTTTTTCAATTATTGGCTTAGGTGCTAAAAGATAACCCACGCGAAGTCCTGGCGATAAAATTTTCGAAAAACTACCTGCGTAAATCACATGACCTTCATCGTCTAGTGACTTAATAGATGGAATATCTTCGCCTGAAAAACGCAGTTCACCATAAGGATTATCTTCTAAAATTAATGTATTATATTCCTTTGCAAGACGCAAAACAGCCTTTCTTTTTGAAAAACTCATAGTAACGCCCATTGGGTTTTGAAAATTCGGAATTAAATATATAAATTTCACATTTTTGTTTGCCTTTAGTGCATTTTCAAGGCTTGCTATATTAACTCCATCGTCGTCCGTATCGACACCAACTAAATTACACTCAAAAGATTTAAACGCATTTAATGAGCCTAAAAAACTTGGGTTTTCGCAGATAATTGTGTCGTCTTTATTGACTAAAACCTTCGCTGTAAGCTCTATTGCTTGTTGTGCACCAGAAGTGATAATTAAATCATCAAAATCGTGTGCATTCCCTTTTTTCGCCATATCTTCTAACATAAATTGGCGTAATTTCGGATATCCTTCACTAATATTATATTGTAAAGCTGTTAAATATTCATTTTTAAAGATATCTTCGGTAATTTTTGCTATTTCTTCATTCGGAAATGCAAGCGAAGACGGACTTCCACCACCTAATGAAATCACAGTAGGGTCTGCTAATGCTTTAAAAATTTCTCTGATAGCCGATGCCTTAATATTGTCCATTCTATTTGCAAATTTATATGTCATGATTTACTCCTATTCTTTAATTGGTGCTATTTTTGCTACAAATAAGTTTATAAGTGATAGTGATGCTGCGAATATAAATATCCAGTGAGGTCCCATGTGTTGCCACACAAGCCCTGCAAGATATGAACAGAAAATAACAACGACATGGTCGGTTGCAATACCAAAAGATAATGTCGATAAATATTCCGAACGATCTTTTGAAATTCTGTTAAGATAAATCGAACGAATAATGCCCATTTCACTAGACATTCTGTCGATGATATACATTAAATACGCTATAAGTAGTGGTAATCCTTGCGCTAAAAAGTTTCCAACATAGAATTGATATACTAAATACGCAAAAATCAAATAAATAACTATATAAGAAATTGCGTCTGCATAAAGCATTTTTTGATGCCGTATTTATCTAGACATCTTCCGATAAATGGTATGAAAAACATTCCACAAATCGAGCTTATTATTAAAAGTAGCGACATAGTATCTGTGCCACTATTTAGTATCGTAATCAAAAACCATGGTGAATATACAAGGAAAATTTGTTTTTGCACACCATTCATTATAGCCAAAATATAGTAATATTTATATTCTTTTCGCAAAATAAGTTTCGGTTTTACAATATGAGATTCGCTTGTTTTTGTCGATAAGATAAAAAATGCTACTAATGCTATCGAAAAACAAATCGCAGCTACTACAAAAATCCATTTTATTTCAGTTTTAAATGAAAAAACATTAAATTTAAAACCAAAAAACACTATTACAGATGCTACCATTGTAAAAAGATTAGTAACCCCTTTAACGTTTCCGAGATTTTTTCCCATATTCTCGGTGGTATCTTTATTCATAAACGACAGTGGTAATGTATCTTGGAGTGGTAGAAATATATGTATTCCCATAGAAAATACGAAAATGAACCCTGTCATAACATAAAAACTCGGTGTGTAAAATGCTAAAACTGTAATTCCTATGATTGAGAATATCTGTGCTAAAATTGCGATTTTAATATCACCTAAGCGTGATAAAAATGATATAACTAATATCGTTAAAACTCCTGGAAGCTCCCTTGGTATTTCAACAAAACCTCTTTGCTCGGCTGTTGCATTATATGCATCGTTTAAATAGTTTGCAAGTATTCCGTCTGAAAACCCACGTCCTAATGCTAAAAACGATATTGCCACAAGCAAAATTTTTACTAAATTTGCGTTCTTTATCTTCAATTTTCTTCCTCCAAAAACCCATATAATAGAATAATAACACATTATTATGTCAAAAGCAAGTATTTGTCAAATCTTAGCAATAAAAAAACCTTTACATTTTATCGGATTTATAGTATATTTATAATACTTAATAAAAAGAGGTGTATTATGCTTTTAACCATAGATGTAGGTAATACAAATACCGTTTTTGGTATTTATGAAGGCGATGAATTAACTGGAACTTTCAGAGTGAAAACTGATAGCGAGAAGACTTCTGATGAAATAATTATGCAAATTGCAAGTTTTTATTCTTTCCAAAATATTTCTCCAAAAGACACAAAAGCCGTTGTGATTTCTTCCGTAGTTCCACCGGTTATGCACTCACTAAAAAATGCTTGTAAAGGTTATTTTAAACTTGAACCTTTTATTGTCGGTGAAAATATCGACCATGGAATGGTGAATTTATATGACAATAAAAAAGAAGTTGGTGCGGACAGACTTGTAAATGCTGTTTATGCTGTAAAAAAATATGGCACACCGTTAATTATTGTCGACATCGGTACTGCAACTACTTTTGATGTTGTTTCAAAAAATGGCGAGTATTTAGGTGGTGCGATTTTCCCTGGAATGAAAGTTTCAATGGAGGCATTATTTGCTAAGGCTGCAAAATTACCTCGTGTCGATATTTCTATGCCTGAAAAGGTTATCGGTACTAGCACAGTAAAAAGTATTCGTTCTGGCGCAATGCATGGCTATATCGGCGCTATCGAAGGTATTATTAACGGTATTAAGTCGGAACTTGACGGCGAGCCTTTGGTGGTAGCGACTGGCGGTATGGCAAGAATGTTTTCTGAATATATGGATATTTTCGCAGGTGTTGATAAAAATATGACCCTTGAAGGACTAAAAGAAATTTACCTAAACCATATAAAAAATAGCTAAAGCACAAAATTTAACCCTCCTGTTTTAATCAGGAGGGTGTTTTTATGCCTTTGTAATTTTATATAGTCTTGAACCAAAATCGCAAATAAGTCTTGTATTTTCTTGTGGAAAGTCTAATTTTTGCATATTTAGCTTTACACCTTTATGATTTATAGCGTCACCATAGCCTTGATATTTTTCAGAAGCTAGTTTATAGACCTCGCCTTTAATCGTTATAAATTGCTCGCGCGAATTTATTTCATAATACATATTCTCATCAAGATATTTCGTAGAAATTTTATTAAAATTAGGGTTTGGTTGCTGTAAGTTATAAAATTCTCCAACAAATCCTTCGCTTTTATCTTCGTTTAGCACCAAAAACATCGTTTTATCTTCATTTGTCGTTAAGCGATATAAATTTCCAAATTGAAGTATTTTACGATTTTCTTTGTAATAACTAATCTGTTTTTTAACAATTTCTTTCTCGTTTTCACTTAAATTAAGCAAATCAAGTTCATAACCTAATGCGCCAATAGATGAAATATTAAATCTTGTTTCAATCGGAGTTTTTCTCAAAGTTTGATGGTTTGGACACGCAGAAACATGCGAACCATAGGTATTTTGAGGGTAACCATAGCTTATAGATTTTTGAATTGCAACACGCTTATGCGCGTCAGTGTCATCGCTCGCCCAAATTTGTGGCATATAAGATAAAATACCTAAATCAAAACGATTTCCACCGGCAGAGCAGCCTTCAAATAGGATATTTGGGAATTTTTTTGTCAAAATATCGTAAATTTTATATAAACCTAATACATATCTATGGCATATTTCACCTTGATTTTCGTGTCTATCAGAGAAAACATCAGAGAAATTTCTGTTCATATCCCATTTTACATAAGAAATATTTGCACTTTCAAGTATTTTCACCACTGAATTTACAATATAATCACAAACTTCGTCTTTTGTTAAATCTAAAATAAATTGATTTCGACCAGTCGAAACATTGCCTTTTCCTAGTCGATACTCAGGGTTATTTTTGAAAAGTTCACTGTTTTCGCTTATCATTTCTGGCTCAAACCATAAACCGAAATCAAGCCCTAGTGCATTTATTTCACCTGCAAGTTCTGATAAAGTTCCACCTAATTTTTTCTCGTTTGGAGTCCAGTCACCAAGCGAAGTTTTATCTGAATTTCTATCACCAAACCAGCCATCATCAAGCACAAAAAGCTCAATTCCGACATCTTTTGCAGCACTTGCAAGGTCTAAAAGTTTATTTTTATCAAAATCAAAATATGTCGCTTCCCAGTTATTTATCAAAATTGGACGCTCTTTATTTCTGAAATTTTCAGGGATAATATGATTTGAAACAAAACAGTGCATATTTTGGCTTAATCCATTTAAACCTTTATCAGAATAAGTCAAAACTGCCTCTGGCGTGAAAAATTCCTCGTTTTTGCCTAAAGAAAAGTTGAAATTATGCGGATTAATCCCAGAAAGAATACGAATTTTCGATGACGGAGTAATCTCCACAATTTCTGCATGATTTCCACTATAAATCAAGTTAAAACCATAGCAATCCCCATGATATTCGCTCGCATCAAGTTGTTTTAACATAAAAAATGGATTATGGCGATTTGAACTTGTGCCCACTTTTGAATCGTTTATATAAATTCCTGAAGTCAATTTTTGACGCTTTTCTTGCATCTCATTTGCCCAGTCGCCTTCAAAATTAATAAGCTCGTAACCGTCATTATCTATGTCTAGATTAAAGCTCATCAAACGAATAATTTCAATTTTTTCCTCACTTTTATTTATAAGTTTTGCGTGCCTTGTGATTATATTTGCCTCAAAAAAAGAGTTATAATATAATTTCAGCTCCAAATTAAGCATTTCATCAAAAAGTGTGATTTCGACAGTTTGTGTAGCATCTTTTGCAAATGGCAAGCCATCAATTTCGCATCTTTTGTCCAATAACTTGTGTGAAATATAGCAAAAATCCGTTGTATATCCATCTTTTGTTCTAAGATTTATCATAGGTTCGCGAAAATCACCCTTGCCACTCTCGCCTAGTTCTAATGAAACTTTCTCAAGTGTATCAAGACTAACTTTGCTTTTATACAAAACAGAATGTGCAAATTCACTTGTTTGTTTTTCTAGGTTTAAATTTTCATCTTCACGAATTTTTTTACCATAGTAAACCTGCTCAATTTTGCCGTATTCTTTGATATTCATTACATAAGACGTGTCTTTAGTATGTAAATAAATCATAACTTTCTCCTTTTTTAACGTGCTAAAACAGACAAATAAATTGTCTGTTTTGTATTTTATTTTATAGAACCTACCATTCCTTCTACAAAGCTTTTTTGCATTACAAAAAATAGTATAGTAGTCGGGATTGTAGTAAGTACAACTGCAAGCATAATTACGCCATAATCTGGTGTATATGATGAGTTTAATGTTGCAATAACTAGTGGAAGTGTCTTCATATTATCTGTTTGAAGTGCAACAAGTGGCCATAAATAGTTATTCCAAGCTGTCATAAATGTGATGATAGCTGCTGCTGCATACGTTGATTTCATTGTTGGTACAAATATTTTTACAAATAAACCAAACTCAGAAACACCGTCAACCCTTGCAGCTTCTAATAATTCTTTAGGGAAAGATTTTGCATTTTGTCTAAAGAAGAATATTAAAAACGCTGTTGCTACTGCTGGGAAAATTACAGCCATATAATTATTAAGTAGGCGTAATTGACCGAATAATTGGTATAATGGAATTAAAATCGCTGCAAAAGGAATCATCATTGAAAGTAACAAAACGCTAAAGATTTTTTCTGAAAACTTTGTTTTGTAGACAACAAATGCATAGCCTGCTGCCGATGAAACCATTAATGCTAAAATAGTAGTTGCAATTGCTATAATAAGCGAATTTCCAAATGCCTCTTCTATATTAGTTGATTCTAATAAATTTGTCAAGTTATTTATAAATTCAGTGCCAAAAGTTAGCTTTCCTTTTGTAACATCAACTGATGAGTTTGTTGATGCAATAACCATCCAGAAAAATGGAAAGATTGAAACTAATGATGCGATTGAAATAAAAACATACATCGAAATATCTTTAAGTTTAGTCATTTTTATCTCCTCCTATTTTCATTTGCACGAATGCAAGTATACCAACAATAATTAAAATTACATACGAAACTGCTGCTGCATATCCAAAGTTTGGTGTGTATTCGAAACATAAATTATAAATATATTGCGAAATTGTAAGTGTCGAGTTACCTGGACCACCACCTGTTAAACTCTTAACTTCATCGAATAATTGAAGTGTACCGTTTGTAGATAAAATTGTTGTGAAAAGAATAATTGGTTTTAAAAGAGGAACAGTTATTGCAAAGAATTTTCTAAATGGACCTGCACCATCGATATCAGCCGCTTCATAAACGCTTTTATCGATATTTTGTAATCCTGCTAGATAGAAAATCATATTGTAACCTGTCCAACGCCAAGTTATTGCAATAATTACAGTAATTTTCGCCCAGAATGGATCTGTAATCCACATAATAGGTTCATTTACAATATTAAGTGCCATTAAAAATTGGTTAAATATACCTTCTGATGCAAATATGCTTTTAAATACAACTGAGTATGCAACAAGAGATGTTACACATGGTAAGAATATAGCGGTTCTGAAGAAACCTCTGAATTTTAGCTTTTTGCTGTTTAAAATTGATGCGATTGTAAGTGCTAAAACAGTCATAAGAGGTACTTGCACCACAAGGTAAATCAAAGTATTTGTTAATGCCTCTTTAAATACTGGGTCTGAAAATAATCTAACATAGTTAGAAAATCCTGAATACTCTAAATTTATTCCCATACCTGTTTGTAATGACAGATTGAATGCCATTATCATTGGGTAAAATGAAAATAGAGTAATTAATATTACAGGGATAGATATGAATATCCAACCTACGGTTCTATTTACTTTCATATAAACTCTCCTTAATAAAGTCTAGCTACCACCAAAACTTTTTGGCAGTAGCTAGTTTTAGTTTAGTTAAATTGTGATTCTGCTTGTGCTTGCATTGCTTCTAATGCTTCATCAATATCAGCACCGCCGATAATGCTTTGCATTTGTGCTTTTAAAATATCTTCAAAAGCGTAAGTATGTAAGCCATAGTTTACAGCTGGGATATTTTCAGACCAAGTAGAAATATCAGAGTAGATTTGTTGACCATTGAAGAATTCAACTTCTACTGTGTAAGAATCACCTTCTTGAGCTGGTAAGTATGTAGCTAAAACGTTGTTAGAATCTAAGATAGTTTGGTAGAATTCGTTGCTTCCAGCAAAAGTAGCACCTAAGTATTCGATTGCAGCTTCTTTTCCTTCAACATCGTTTAATACGTAGAAACTTGAACCACCTAAGTTAGATGCGTTTACAGATTCTTCGATACCTTCCATTCTAGGGAATGGAGCGATACCCCATAAACCAGATTGGTCTTCAGCTTGAGCGATACTTGCAGTAAACCAACAACCAGTTGGAACAGTAGCAACTTCACCGTTATTAGGAGCACCTACGAATTGTGACCATTCAGAAACTGTTTTAGAAATATCAGCTTCTAAAATGTCAAGGTAGATTTCGATAGCATATTTTAATGGCTCATTACCAACGAAGTTTGGAGTAGATCCATCTTCAGTAACATACCAAGTGTTTGCAGATTGCATCATCATTCTGATTTGACCTACGTCATTTGGGTCTAGAGTTAATAAATCAATACCTTGTTCAGCTTTGATTTTTTTACCCATTTCGATGTATTCTTCCCAAGTTAAGTCCATCATATCTTCTTCTGTGTAACCAGCTTTTTCAACGATGTCACGTCTGTAATAAAGTACAGCACCACTATTATCAAATGGAACACCATAAATAGCGTCACCCTCTGTCATAAAACCTAATTTATGAGATGAGAATTTAGTATCATCTGTGATAGAAGATAAATCTGTAAAGCTACCTGGGTAAGATTGTAGGAAAGTTTGAACTCTATAATCTTCGATTAATACGATATTTGGTAAACCATCAGTAGTACCAGAGCTTAGAGCCGTATTTAATTTTTGAATGATATCATCTTGAGCGTATTCTACAACTTCGATATCGATATTTTCATTTTCAGCTTCAAAGATAGCTTCTGCTTCTTTTAATGCCGCAACATTAAAGTTTGCATCCCATGCCCATGCAGTTACTTTTGTTTTTTCAGTAGTAGTTTCGCTACCTGTGTTAGTTTCTGTACCACCTGTTGGTGTTTCAGCAGTTTCTCCACACGCTGCAAGAGAAAGTGATAACACACCTGCTAATGCTAAGGCTAGAACTTTTTTAAATTTCATAGTATTTTCCTCCAAAAACATTTGTAATTTATGAATTAATTATACTATATTTTTATTATTAAGGTTAGTAATATTTATTTTCACATTATTTGATTTTTATTGTAAATTCTCCTATCTATTTTTCATCATTATGACTTTTTTCCGAAATTGGTAATTTTATTCGCACCTTTGTACCAAATCCACTGGTCGATGTGACATGCACACCGTAACCTTCACCAAAAATAAGCTTAATTCTTTGGTCAACATTCATAATACCTACGCCTGTGAAATGTTCTTTTGCTTGTGATTGGTCAAAATTTTCCATGCCATCACCATTGTCAATTATATCACATATCAAGTTTTCACCCTTTTTATCGATAATAAATCTGATATCACCCGATTTTTTAATTTGGAATGCATGGAAATACGCGTTTTCTATAAATGGTTGGAAAATAAGCTTTGGCACTTTTTCATCTAAAATACTTTCATCAATAAAAAGGGACACACGAATTTTATCGCCATATCTTATTTCATTAATTAAAATATAGTTTTTTAAATTCTCTACTTCTTGATAAACCGAAATCATTTCCTCATTTTTGCTTATCGTACTTTGTAGCAAGTCGATAAGTGCCTCAATAGTCTTTGTCGCCTTGTCTTTTTCCCCTTGCCAAACCAAATATTTGATTACAGCAAGCGTATTATAGAGAAAATGAGGATTAATTTGCATTTGCAGTGCAGAAAGCTCGGCAAAACGCTTTTGTCGCTCTATATCGACAAGCTCCTTTGTATATCCTTCTATTTCATCTATCATAAAATTATATGCGTCACGAAGTTTGCTCACTTCGTCTACGGTTTTTATGTTTTCGATTTTCTTAAAGCCTTTTTTAGTAGATGAACTTATAGTCAAAATAATCTCTTTTAACGGCTCATAAATACTTCTTGTCATTAAAAATACCGCTATAAGTCCAATAATAATCACAACACCACTGATAACTTGTGTATTAATACTCGCATCGTTAAAATCTGCTAACGCTACATTCATATCAATTTTATTTACAATATACATATCAAAAACAGGTATATACGCTGACATATACATAAATCTTGTGTCGCTTTCGTATGTCATGTGGTATTCAATTTCTTCTTTAACTATATTCTCTGCAATTTCTAGCATTTCTTGGTTTTGTAAACCTACTTGCAAAAGATTATTGCTCGAAATAATATTCCCAGCTGTGTCTATTATATAAGTGTTCGACTCTTTTTCGATAAAATTCTCATACAAAGACTGTATGGTTTTTTCTTCAATGCTTATAAATATAGTCCCTATTTTTTGTGTAGAATAGACTTTTGAAAGCTGTTTCACTGCCACTAATTCTGGATTTTCATTATAAAAACCACTAGTTCCATAGCTATACACCAACTTTTGTGGGTTTTCAGTAGATAATTTATATATATCACCGTTTTTAATTTCATCACTGTTTGCAATAATAGTTGCAGTATCATCTGCATAAATCCTGCCATTTGTCCCTCTCACAAAAACTTTTCGTTGGTAAGTTGCGTTATAGTCATTGTTAAGTGATTGTTCAATATCGTAAAAAATCGAGTATAATTCACGCGAAGAAAGGCTTTTTTCAGTCGTTAAATACTCACTTAATACAATATTTTTCGAATAATTATTTATAATATCTATATTTTCACGATTAAATTCTTCAAAGTTCTCTAAAGTCAGATTGATATAATTGCTTTGAAACCCAACATAATATTTGATGAAAGTTTCTTCGCTCGACCTAGACATAGTGCTTATTGACAATGCACCCGTAATTATTCCAACTGTCACAAATACAATTGCAATTTTAGTAAACAAATTAAGTTTCATTTACATATCCCTTCTATATGCAGACGGACTCATTCCGGTATTTTTCTTGAAAATTTTGCTAAAATAGCTTTGGTCTAAATATCCTGTTTTCTCGCAAATATCGCTGATAGAAAGTTCAGTCGATTTTAGCATATATTTTGCATTTTCTATACGAATTTTATTTAGATATTCATTAAATCCAATCCCTAAATTGTGGCTGAAATATGTTGATAAATATGAGTAGCTGATATGATATTTATCGGCAACTTGTTTTAAATTAAGCTGTTCATAATAATTACTCTTAATAAATTCTAAAATCTTTGTGATAAGCGAGTCTGAACCGATTTTTAAGTGGTTTATTCTACTATTAATCGTCACAAAAATATCATCAACAAATTTCAATAAGTCATCTAAAGAATAAAGCTCTGAAAATAATCTCATAGTCTTAAATTGGTCAATATCTCTATTTTTTTCGAAGAAATCTTCCTCGCAATAAGTATCAAATACTGTATAAATTATATATTCTACTTGTTTTTTAAACTCGTCTTCTTCATATCCAGATTTATATGTCGTTTCGCTGATATAAGTATGCAAAAACTCAAAAGCTTCTTCAAAAAAGTCAATTTTTTCTTTAAATCCCTTGAAAATCTCAACTTTTTGCTTAATAATTTCTTGACACTCAAATACATCTTCGTTATTGTGGACGAAAAATTGCATTTTCGAACAGGTTTTTACATTTCTAATATTGTCAAACACAGTTTTTTCGTCATTAGAAACCAAACTATACGCAAATTTTATGCCTAAAACTTCGTTTGATAATGTTTTCATAAGATATTTCACTTCCGATATAAATTCGGAATTTGTTTTGTAATTAAACGCAAACAATGCTATTAAAATATTATCTTTCGTCAGATAAAACTCATAACTGGAATTTTTAAAAAAGTCTATAAATTTATTGCAAATATACTCGTAATATAATTCATCTCGCTCTTCTTCATAGCCAATTATTTTATTCAAATTTACACCAATGCTTGCCAGATATTTTGCTTCATATTTTTCAGGCAAAGTTGGCTTTTCTTCGTTTTTCAGTGCACTTTCTATAAAATTCATATTATCATTTGCCTTTGAATCTATGCCTATTTTCATACAAATTCTGTTAAGTGTTTCATAAAGATTTTCAGGCGTTAATTTCGGTTTTAAAATATATTCAAACACACCATATTTAAAGCATGATTTCACATAATCAAAATCACCGTAGCCACTTAATATGATGATATAAATATTCGGATATTTCATTCGAATATTCTTTGAAAGCTCTAATCCATCTAAAATCGGCATACTTATATCGCTAATTACAACATCTACTTCTGTTTTTTCCAAAATATCACACGCTTCTTTTCCGTTTGAAGCCTTTGCAACTATTTCGAATATGTCTGGTTTTCCTTCTAAAATGTATCTGATAGCCTGTCTAACTATCAGTTCGTCTTCGACAATTAAAATTTTACATTTTTTCATAATACACCTCTTCGTCTATACGGATATAATACCACATTCAAATTAGTTTTGCACTCGATTTTATAAAAATTTTACAAATAAAAGCAAAACAGACAGCAAAATTGCTGCCTGTTTTATTAAAAAATCAGTATTATACTCTTTCTTTAAGTCTAGCTGCTTTACCAACTCTATCACGAAGATAGTATAGTTTAGCACGTCTAACTTTACCGTGTTTCACAACATCAATGTGATCTACGTTTGGAGCATGAAGTAAGAAAGTTTTCTCAACACCAACACCGTGCGATAAACGTCTTACAGTGATAGTTTTGTTGATTCCACCGTGTTTCATAGCGATTAAGATACCTTCAAATACTTGAATTCTCTCACGGTTTCCTTCTTTGATTTTCGCATGAACTTTAATAGTATCCCCGATTTCAAGCGTAGGAAGTTCAGCTTTCATGTGTTGTTCTGATAAGATTTTAACTAAATCCATTTTCGTTCTCCTTAATTCATAGATATTCATTCGTCGCACTGTGCTAACCAGAGGAATATCCGTTATCTGTGATATTATACCACAAAGCGTTATTTTTGTCAATGTTTTTTTATATAAATATACGCACTTTGATTTATATATTTTACTCAAAAATTACAGCCATATCTTTAGGCATTTCAGCCGAAAATTTCATTTCTTCGCCTGTAATAGGGTGCAAAAATTCTAGTTTGTGCGAATGAAGTGCCTGTCTTTTTATATTGTCATAATCAGGATTATACAAAAAATCACCGATTATCGGATAGCCTTTATGCTTTAAATGAACACGAATTTGATGAGTTCTACCTGTTTCCAAAACAAGCGCTATAAGGCTATGTCCATTTTTATACTCGATTTTCTGAAAATTTGTCTTTGCATAATCTCCATTTTCAAAATTTACCATTCTTTCGATAATGCTATCGTTATTTGCCCTGCCAATAGGAGCTTCAATCGAGCCATTTAAAAAAGGAAAATCGTAACGCACAATCGCAAGATACTCGCGTTTAATCTCTTTTTCTCGCACCATTTTGCTCAAAATCGCTGCTGAAAGCTGGTTTTTTGCTATAATTAACAGCCCACTCGTATCCCGATCTAGCCTATTCACTATTCGATATACGAAATTTTTTCCTTTATAATATTCGCAAACACCACTCGCAAGCGACGATTCGAAATGATTTGACGATGGATGAGATGCGATGCCTGCTTCTTTATTTATCACAATCAAATCTTCGTCTTCGAAAACTATGTCCAAATCCATTTTTAAAGGCAAAATTTGCTCAGATGGCACCTCGTTTTCGACTTTTACAATTAATTCATCACCGATTTTCAGTTTATATGTCACAAAAACATGAATACCATTCACCGTAATGCCATTCTCTATACGTTTTAATAGTGCTATAACTGAACTTGGATAATTGCGATTTTTCAAAAACTCCTTAATCGTAATTTCTTCATTTTCTTTTTCAATTTTATATGTTAAAATTCTAATCATTTAAGCCTCATCATAGAAATTACACGTTTTGGTATTGGCAAACCATCTACATCTGCTTTTGATATGCCACCAACCAAAATTAATGCGACAAAATATGAAATCACTGCAATAATCATCATAAATATTGTATCAAGTGAGTTCGGAAGTGAAATTTTAGTGGTAGTTTCTATTAAAATTATCAAATTACTTAATAAAAACATAGAAATTGCCGAAACTGCGACCATAATAGTCGAAGAAACAACAGGTTTTAATATAATTTTCTTCATTTTCAACTTAAAACGAAGATGTTTTTTAGTATATCTATAATTTAAAAATAAAATCGTCGCATAACAAACAATCGTCGATATAGATGCACCTGCAATGCCTATCGCCGGAATACCTATAAGCGTGTAGTTTAGAAAAACTTTTATTACAGACGCTATTAAAATAGAATAAACTGGCACTCTTTCTTTGCCTGTTGCTTGCAAAATAGCTGTAAAAATCGATGAAATTGTTACAAAAATAACTGCAATACCCAAAAGGCTTAATAGCGGAGTCGCAACTTTAATTGCATCTTCATATCCTGGATAAATAAGCGAAAGTATATCATTTGAGAAGAAAACAAATGCAAATGCGCAAGGAAAAGCGAAAATTGCAGTGATTTTTATCCCTTTTTTAATAAGACTTTTCATTTGTGCGTGATTTTTCAGTGAATATGCTGTTGCTATCGCTGGCAAAATCGTTAAATTAAGCGTTGCAATTATCGAAATAGGCAGATTAAATAGCGTACTTGCGTAGCCATAAGAACCATAGATAAAATTCGCCTCTGTTAGGTTATTTCCTATGTCTTGCAACCTCGTTAACACCATAAATACGTCTAGAAACCCTGTCAAATTGACAACTAATGAGCCTATCGAAATAGGAACTATGAGTTTTACAATGTCAAAAGCAATTTTTTTTGCACTTCTACATTCTTCGTTGTCACCAGATAAATTTCTGTAATCTTCCATATTTTTTTTGCCAAAAAATATTATGCCTAAAATTATTGCAGAAATTATCGTACTCGCTGTCGTTCCAAAGATTGCAAATGCAGAAATTTGCTCATAAGGAAGCATAAAGGAAACTGCAACCATTGCAAGCGAAACTCCGATAATAAGCTTCGTAAAAGCTTCGAAAATCTGGCTTATCGCCGTAGGATACATATTTTGTCTGCCTTGGAAATACCCTCTAAATATGCTCATAATCGACATGAAAAATAGTGATGGTGCAAGCGCCATAACGCTGTATTTTACAGGCTCATTTCCAATTAAGCTTGCAAAATTCCCTGCAAATATAATCAATATAGCAGCGCCGACAATACCAACAATTGAGAATAAAATCGCCGTTACTTTCATGATTTTTTTTACTTCACGATATTTTCCAAGCCCCTCGCTCTCAGCCACCATTTTCGATAATCCAACAGGTAGTCCCCCAGTTGAAAATGACCAAAAAACAAGATAAATATTAAAAGCTGCATTGAAATATCCCATACCATCTGGCCCTAGAATATTCCCTATCGGTATTTTATAAATAACACCGATTAGTTTTACTATAAAATTCGCAACAACTAAAATCGCAGCTCCTTTTAAAAAATTTCCTTTTGACATAAAAACCTACCTAAAAATGTTTAAATCTATATCATATATCTTTGTTCTATGATAAGACGCACCATCAAAGTTTATATGTGGGGCATATTTTAAAATAGCTTTTGTGATATATTCAGGGCTTAAATTTGGGTCACCAGCTGCTGTTATAACATCAATTTGCGACGTGTGTTCGTCTATATTGCAAACTTCAAGTTTTTTGATAAACTCCTTGATGTTCACTTCTTTTTCTGAACGTTTCGTGCGTTTTACTAAAATAACTTCGTCCATTTCAAAGATTTTTTCCACAACCTGTGTAAAATCTTCGTTTCCACCGTTATCAAACTCATAAGTGATGCGATATTCAGAGAATTTCATCTCTTTTGCATGTCTTTCGGCTCTATAAATATCTACGACAGAAAAACCATAAGGCAATGCTTTATTCATTCTATCGATAGCATCTGTCGGCACATCTTCTGTTAAAAAATTGAAATCTAGCAGTTCATATTCACTAGAAAAACCAGTTGAAAGTGGAATTGCAATCGACACATAAGGGTGCGGATTAAATCCTTCTGTATGCCATATTTCTAAATTTGCACGACCGATAGAACGTTGAATTGCACGCATTCCGTCTAAATGCGAAATATATTTCGCTCTGCCTTCTTTTTTAAATAACATTCTTGCTTTAAACATCGCAATGTCCTCCGTTTAGATATGAATTTGCACCGCAACCTGCACAAGATTTTTTACATTCGTCAGTTGTAACTTCTTCTCTCGATTTTTGACGCTCTTTTAATAAATGCGATTTTTTCGACGCCGATAAAATATGATCCCAAGGGAAAACTTCGTCTTCTCTAAAATCTCTTGCTACATAGAAATTCGGGTCTACACCACAATCAGCAAACGCTTGTAGCCATTTGTCTAGGTCGAAACATTCTTCCCACCCATCGAATTTACATCCAAGCTCAAAAGCTCTTAGCATTACTTTGTTAAGTTTTCTGTCACCTCTTGCAAAAACACCTTCTAAAAACGAAGTTTTCGCATCGTGCCAATTATATGATACGTTTTTGATACGCATAATTTGTTTCATATATTTTTGCTTTTCAACAAGTTCTTCCATAGAAAATTGCTTATCCCATTGGAACGGAGTTTGCGCTTTTGGCACGAAACAAGAGGTGCTCACTGTAACTCTAACGCCACGCGCTCTATTTGCACCCGAATTTCTCCAAGTCCATACCACTTTTTGTGCTAAATCAGCAATTCCATCTAAATCCTCGGTAGTTTCCGTAGGTAATCCTAGCATAAAATAAAGTTTTACGCTATTCCATCCACCACGAAACGCGATATCGCACGCATTTAGTAAATCTTTTTCAACGATATTTTTATTAATAACATCGCGAAGACGTTGCGAACCTGCCTCTGGAGCAAAAGTTAGACCAGTTTTACGCACTTTTTGTACTTTTTCCATAAGCTCGACAGAGAAATTATCGGCTCTTAGTGATGGAAGTGCTAGTGATACATTTTTCGGATTTGTATAGTCTAAAAGCATATCTGTAAGCGTTTCTAGGTGACGATAATCACTCGTTGACAGCGAAGATAGCGAAATTTCTTCATAACCTGTGTTGTCGATAAGTTTTTTCGCTTGCTCAAATAATACTTCTGGAGATTTTTCACGAACAGGACGATAAGTATGCCCTGCTTGACAGAATCTACATCCTCTAGTGCATCCTCTGAAAATTTCCACCATCGAACGGTCGAACACGATATCTGTCGACGGAACCACGAAAGTTTCTGGGTAATACATATTGTCAACGTCTAAAACGATACGTTTTTTCACTTCTTTTGGAGCATTCGAAGAAACAATCATCTCATTAAATGTGCCATCTTCGTTATAAGTTGGCTCATAAAATTTCGGAACATACATTCCTTCAATCTTACATACCTCAGTCAAAAACTTATCTTTCGACCAATCTTCTCTTTTTGCTATGCGATAAAGTTCTGCAAATTCAACCGACATTTCTTCACCCTCACCAATCATAGCAACGTCGACAAAATCAGTGATAGGTTCGATATTATAAACACAAGGTCCACCTACGATTACAAGGTTTTTAAGCGAAGTTCTGTCAGATGCTAAAAGTGGAACTTTCGCAAGGTCTAACATGTTTAAAATATTTGTAAAAGTAAGTTCGTATTGCAAAGTGAATGCTAAAATATCAAATTCTTTTAAAGGGTCGCCACTTTCAATAGCGTAAAGTTCGATATCGGCATTTCTCATTTCAGCTTCCATATCAATCCATGGGGCAAAGCATCTTTCGCACCAAACATAGTCTAAGCTGTTATAAAGTCCGTATAAAATACGTGAACCTAAATGGCTCATACCAACTTCATAAGTATCTGGCATTGAAAATGCAATTCTAATTTCTACATTTTCTAAATCTTTATGCACAGCACCATATTCACCACCAGCATATCTTGATGGTTTTTGCACTTTCGGCAATATTCTTGCAATTTTTTTGTCTAATTCTTTAATTTTCATCTAATCTTCCCATCTATATCCAACGCCACGCACAGCCGACACGAATTTCGGGTCAGCAGGGTCGTCTTCTATCTTCATTCTAAGTCTTCTTATATTTACATCAACAATCTTAATATCGTCTAAATTGTCTTTTTTCCAAACCTCTTTTAGAATTTCACCTCTTGATAAAACTTTGTCCTTGTGGATTACAAGTTGTTTTAATATATCAAACTCAACATGTGTGAGCTCAATTTTTTGTCCTCCACGATAAACTTCATGTCTTGCAAGATTGATTTCAAATGTTTTGGTCTTTATTATATCATCATTTTGTGGTTTTGCAAAGTTTAATCTTCTTTCAAGTGCTTTAACACGCATAACAAGCTCTACAACAGAAAACGGCTTTGTCACATAATCGTCGGCACCAGTCATAAAGCCATTAATACGGTCATTTTCCATACTTCTAGCCGTAAGCATCACAATTCCACCATCAAAACCAGACACTCTAAGATGCCTACACACCTCAAATCCATCAATCCCAGGTAACATCACATCTAAAATCGCAATTAAAATATCTGGGTTTTGCTCATAGATTTCAATCGCTTTTTCACCAGTTTCTGCCTGTAAAACTTCGAATTTCTCTCTTTTTAAATTAAGTACCAAGAAAGTTCTGATGCTTTCTTCATCTTCTAAAACTAAAATTTTATTACTCATTTTTTACCCCTAGTTACTGCTAATCAACTTGAAATTTTCCATAATTTCAGTGCTTGTATATCCTAGCCTGTGATTTGGATTTAGATTTTTTGCGATATAAACATTAGTTTGCGTAGCTGCAAGGCTAATATATCCCTCTGAAAAATAGTTTTCATTAAAATTATCTTTAGAAATTGTATAAATCTCGAATAATTCTACTCTGTTTCCTGGACTAATTTCAGCACCAATCTTTATAATTTTTGCATCATTTAAGTTCTCTCTTGTCACTGTGACATAGTCTTTTAGCTCCTCATCAAGGAATAAAAACCAGCCATCAGAGTTGTTATGATAAGTATAAAGGTTATTTTCGGTCGGATTATAATTGTCAAACAAATGCCATCTTGTCACAAATGAAACTGTGCTACCTTGTGCTACCGTCCCTTTCATAGCAGTTACTGTCGGAATATAAATAACATTGTCGTTAAACAATTTTGTGCTATAACTATTAGTTTCACGATATGTGTTAAATAAATCAATATTTTGCTCTGATTCAGTTACATTAATCAGTTTTTTGTTCTCATAAGCGATAAAATCACTCGTAAGCCCTGTTTTTTCCCTATGAGTGCTATCAATCGCAATAGACCTGCCACCAGACACCATAACACCAGTAGTCACTCGCGAAACACTGCCAGCTTCCTTCGATAAAGGTGCACTGTCGACTAAAATAAGTTCTTTTCCTGAAATTTCATACATTTCAAGCACTAAATTTGTTTCTTTGCTATTAATAAGGAAAATATCCTCTGTTCCATTGCCATTTATATCATAATTAAACGTGTGCAAGTAGTTTGTATCAAGAACAATTTGCAAATCATCGTCTTCATAGGTAACAGCAGTCATGCCTTTTTGCAAAGAATCACCTATTTTCCACGAAACGATAATTCCGCCACCACCTGTCACAGAAAATCGCGGATAATGCACAAAATCTATGCTAGAACCTTCACCATAAATCCTGCCAACTTCTTCGTATTCATCATCATTTTGCTCATAAATCACTATTTCAAAGTTGCCAGAAATTGCATTTTCTCTGAAAAAAGCTATCGCTTCTTCTTCACCATCTCCGTCGATATCCACGAGTTGAACCGTATTTCTATTCGAGCCAGACTCAGGGGCAACTTGCACTTTTCCATCAGATATTTCAATATCAATTTGCTTTTGAAGTGCTATATAGTCCGAAGGGAGCTTAGGCACTTTAAGCAATTCATCTCCAGCACTTGAATAACATCCTGTGAGAAATAATGCCACAAATACGATTAAAATTGTTATTTTTTTCATAAATTCCTCCTAGAATGTGTTGTAATGCTTATCCACACGAATAATGCAATTAAATGTTTTATCTATTTTTTGGACTTCAACTTTAATCTTTTCGATTAGTTCACTCGCCCTTAAATCCACTTCGCAAGGCAGAACAACATCAAAAATCAAATTTGTTCCAGTTTCGGTTTCCACATAGCGAAAACCATGCAAATCAAGCGAATTATTTATATTTTTCACAATATCAATAAGTGTTTTATGGTATTTATCAAATTGCTCATTATCTGTAACCACAGGGTCGCTATGAACCACAATTTGTATGCCTTCTGCCTCGAAATCGCGTTCGATTTTATCGGCTACTTCGTGGCACAAAACAAACTCTAGTTTCGCGTCGAACTCGACATGAACAGACACAAAATATCTGTCTTCACCATAAGTATGAACCACCAAATCATGCACACCCAACACATTATCATAAGACATTATTTTTGTGTAAACATCCTTGATAAATTCAGGCTTTGGAGCCTCTCCAATAATCGGACTTAGCGTATCTTTTGCAAGTTCAAAACCAGATTTTGCAATCAAAATCGCCAAAATAACACCAACATATCCGTCTAAATTTAATGAGAAAAAGAAATATATCGCCGAAGAAATAAGTACACCTAAGGTTATAAATATATCGTTTAGCGAATCTTTAGAAACACCTATAATCGCTTTCGAATTAATTGTATTTCCGATTTTTTTATTAAATAAATAAAGCCAAAATTTCACTACCATAGATGCAACTAAAACGATAGTCGAAAGAATATTCACATCTATTTCAGTTGGATTGAAAATCTTATTAAATGAGGTCAAAAACAGCTGAAAACCGATAAAAAGTATTATAAACGAAACAATAAACCCTGAAATATACTCCATTCTCGCATGTCCAAAGGGATGCTCTTTATCAGCTGGTTTTTCAGACATTTTAAAGCCAACTAGAGTAATTATAGCAGTTCCACTGTCGGAAAGATTATTAACACCATCACCCAAAATCGAGATAGATGAAAACAAAAGCCCACAAAACATTTTACCGAAACTAAGCAAAATATTCAAAATAATTCCGACAATACTCGAAACTTTCGCATATTTAACCCTTTGTTCATTATCTGTTAAATTGTTATCTAAAATAAACTTTTCAATAATAAACTTAATCATTTCACCCTCATAAATTCTTTTTTTAACTAATAATAATTTTATCGCCTTCTAAAATATCCTTTGATGTACCCGTCTCTTTTATTTTAGCAACATAAAAATCGTCTTCCTCATAAATAGGTTCGATAGTTTTGAATACGGACACAGGACCGCTCGCCATGTAAACTCCGAGAGTGCCATCGACAACACGAGTTGCCTCTTTCGGAATTTTAATTCCATAATGCGAATCTAAAATTATTCGCGCCTCAGATGTTCTCATATTCAAAACATAGTCATAATGTGTGTCACCTTTGAAATAAACGACAGCTTTTTCCTCATCATAAACGACTTTTTCTGCATAAACCTCGATAATATCGTCTTGACTACTTGAGAAAATTATATCTACATATTTTTCTTTTTCGAAAATCTCAGCATCTTCAGCGCTCATTGCACAAGTATAATACCACTCATAACTTGTAACAATTTTGCCCAAAATATTCTTAGTTTCAACATTTTCAATCAAAGTTCCGTCTAATTTCTCTATTTCTGAAACAGTGGGTTCGCTCATATTTTCATACCCATCAACACCACTTATAAAAAAGCCTGCATACTCTGCTAAAATCTTAGATTCGCTAGAAGACAAAATCCTCTCTTTTTCAGTAATTTGACTAGAAATACTGTCAATTTCACTCATAATTTGCGACTCTGTCATGCTTCCAAAGGCATTTCTAAGCGATAAAAGCTTTATACTATCGCTATTATCGGTAATTTGCGTTATATCATTTTCATCCAAACTCGCGTTAAAATTCACAAGCCCATCATTGATTAATAGACTCGTTTTCACGCTATTATCGACACTGCTCGTAGTTTCGGACAAAATTTCTCTCATCATATAAAGCTCTTCGAGTTCGCTTTCTATAAATATATGCGAATTATCAGTATAAATATTAGCGATTGTGTCGCCTTTTGCCACTTTATCACCCGAATTTAAAACAATATCGGTGTAATTTCCTAAATTTGCACCAACCATTTTTTCTTCACGCAGAATAATGCCAAAAGTGTCAACATATTCGAAAATTTCATCATAAACGACAGTTTCATATTCAATTTTGTTACGATAAAAGCTTTGAATTCCATTAGTTGCGATAAGCAAAATCGCAAAAATACCAAGAACAATCCAAGCTATTCGCCCAATTTTATACATAATTTCTTTCCTTTATAATCGAAATTGCCTGATTTTTCAATGTTTCTTCGTCTGAAATAGTATCTAGCCAATTAATTTGCTCATTTCTCCTAAACCAAGTTAGCTGTCTTTTCGCATATCGCCTAGTTTCTTGCTTAATTTTATCGATACACTCCTCCAAAGTAGCTCTTCCATCAAAATACGGCAAAAGTTCCTTATATCCGATAGCTCCCATAGCAGTTTTGCAAGTTTTTTCATTTTTCAAGAACTTTTCAGCCTCTAAGACTAGTCCTTTCTGAACCATAATATCCACACGCTTATTTATTCTTTCATACAAAACTTCCCTGTCATTTGGCATAATTGCAAACATCAAAGCGTCGTATTTAGAAGGGATTTTTTTCGTTTTTTCGTTATGAACTGAAATAGTATCTCCCGTAATTTCATAAACTTCAAGTGCACGAATAACACGTTTTTCGTCATTATAGTGCAGTTTTTCATAACTCTCAGCGTCTATATCTTTTAGCAAAGAATGCAGATATTCTTTGCCTTTTTCAGCTGAAATTCTTTTAAATTTTTCGCGAATTTCATCATTTTTATCGTCATTTTTAGCAAAATCATTGCCTCGAATAAGGCTATCAATATAAAGTCCTGTCCCACCAGTTATAACTGGAATTTTTCCGCGATTTTTTATATCAGCAATGGTTTCATCCGCCATTTTTACATATTTTGCAACAGAAAACTCATCATCAACCTCTAAAAAGTCAAATAAATGATGTGGAACTGCATTAATTTCGTCTAAAGTCGGCTTCGCAGTCGCAATATCTAATTCTTTATAGACTTGCATCGAGTCGGCACAAACAATTTCACCGCCAATTTCACGCGCAATATTTATCGCAAGTGAAGTTTTACCACTAGCAGTAGGTCCAACAACGCAAATTATTTTATTATTTTTCATTTTAAAGCACCCTTTTAAACATTTTTTCGATATTATACTTACTTAAAGCTACTTTTACAGGCCTACCATGTGGACAAAAATTCACATCTTCATTAAACAAAACTTGCTTAGCTAGATATTCCATCTCTTTTTGAGATGTATACATATTACCTTTTATCGCACTTTTACAAGCAATAGTATGTAAAATATCATCAATTTTGTCAATTTTTATCATTTTATTATGAACAATAGATTCAGCTATTTCTAATATTATATTTTCAATATCGCAATTAGCCAAAATCACAGGAATTTGACGAACAACGATGTTTTTATCAGAAAAATCTTCAATTTCAAAACCCAATGCGTTAATTTCTTCGAGATTTTCAATAAAATTCCCATAATTTTCAGCAGAAAGTGTAATAATTTTCGGAGTTAACAAAATTTGTGACTCATCGTGATAATTTCGAGATTTAAGCTCATTAAACTTCAATCTCTCGTGTGCTGCATGTTTATCAATCAAAATAAGTTCGCCATCAAATTCACATAAAATATAGGTATTAAAACATTCTCCGATAATTTTTACTGGATTAGAAATCGTTTCTTCTGTATTTTTTTCGGTTATTTCAACATTTTGTTTAGGCTTTTGCACATTTTCTTCGTCATAACTTTCAATCGAAGAAACTTCTTTTTCGATATTTTTAAAGAAAAACTCACTCTTGTCAATGCTTTTAATTTCGCTTTCAATTTCTGGTTTTACGGCAACTTTTTCAGGTGTAATATCGTATTTTATTTGCGAATTAAGTGAATTTTCTTCATTTTTTAGAACTGATGAAATATTAGATTTTCTTTCTTCAATAACACGCTCTGTCAAACTTCTGATTTTAGGAAAAGTTTGCTGAATAAATTCTGTCCTCTCCTCGCGTATTACTGGTTTAATATTTTTAGGTTCAACTATAATATTTTGCGCATTTAGCGTTTCTTTGCAGCCAAAATATATTGTATCGAAGATTTTTTTGTCGTTTTCAAACTTGATTTCTGTCTTTGTAGGATGCACATTAACATCGACACTACTCTCGTTTATCGCTATATTTATAACTCCGTAAGGAAATTTTCCATGCATCATAGAATTTTTGTACGCCTCTTCTAGCGCTGCTAAAATTACCTTCGATTTTACATACCTACCATTAACAAAAAAGTGCTGTTTTGCTCGTGTAGCCTTCGAAAAACTAGGTTTTGAGATAAAACCATGAACTTTTATGCCATTCATTTCATAATATTTAAGTTCCAAAAGCTCTTTAGTGTCTTCTTTGCCTAATACATTATAGATAACCGTTTTTAAATCATTGTTACCAGTCGTATTTAGCATGATTTTTCCATCTTTTATATATTTAAAGGCTATATTTGGATGAGAAAGTGCAATATTTTCGACAATAGACGTTATATAAGTGGCTTCCGTATAATCTTTTTTCAAAAATTTCATTCTTGCTGGCGTGTTATAAAAAAGGTCACGAACAATGATTGTAGTGCCTTCATTTGCCCCAATTTCACTGATTTCCTGAACATTTCCAGCCATAACCTTTACAAGTGTGCCGTTTTTATCGTCTTTGGTCTTCGTGAATAAATCTATCTTTGAAACAGCAGAAATCGCTGCCAAAGCTTCACCCCTAAAACCTAGCGTTTTAATGGAATTTAAGTCGCTATCTTCATAAATTTTGCTCGTTGCATGGCGCAAAAAGGCTATTGGTGCATCATTTTTACTCATTCCAGCACCATTATCCGTCACTCGAAGGTAAGATATCCCACCATTTTCAATTTCGATTGCAATTTGCGTCGCGTTTGCATCTATTGCATTTTCAAGCAATTCTTTTGCAACAGACATAGGACGCTCAACCACCTCTCCAGCTGCAATTAAATCGGCTAAATGAGGCGATAATTTATGAATTTTACGCATAAATCCTCCTTTACATTAGTGTTTTAAGCTTAAATAATACATTCATAGCCTCAATAGGCGTAAGTGTATTTATGTCAACTTTATTTAGCATTTCAATTAATTCTTCATTTACAGAAGTAGAACTTTCTAGGCTCATTTGATGGTCATTTTCAAGATAAATCGTAGTTTTTCCACCTTCTTCAAGGTCTTTTAGAACCTCTCTCGCCCTAGAAATCACCGAATTTGGAATTCCTGCAAGTTTTGCAACTTCAATACCAAAACTATCGTCAGTTCCACCTCTCACAATTTTGCGCAAGAAAACTATATCGTCGCCTTTTTTCTTCACTGCAATATTGTAATTTTTCACACCTTTATTTTCAAATTCCAGCTCTGTAAGTTCGTGATAATGCGTCGAAAACATCGTTTTACAGCCAATTTTACGCTTATTAAGTATAAACTCAACAGTCGCCTTCGCAATACTCATTCCATCAAAAGTTGACGTTCCTCTGCCAATTTCATCTAAAATTACCAAACTTTTTGCCGTTGCATTTTTCAAAATATATGAAACTTCGTTCATTTCCACCATAAAAGTCGATTGCCCCGACCATAAGTCGTCAGACGCACCAACACGCGTGAAAACTTTGTCGCATACACCGATTTCAGCAGATTTTGCAGGTACAAAACTTCCGATTTGCGCCATCACAACAATTAGAGCAACTGCTCTCATATAAGTCGATTTACCAGCCATATTCGGACCTGTAATAACCATTATTCTATCATCATTACAGTTTAAGAAAGCATCATTTGGGACAAAAAAGCTGTCTTTAAGAACTTTTTCCACGACTGGGTGTCTGCCATCTTTTATGTCAATTTTATCAGATAAATTGATTATCGGACGTACATAATTATTCTCTAATGCAACATTTGCAAACGATGTTAAAACATCGATTAACGCTATCGCGCTTGCTGTTTTTTGAACAATATGCACACTTTCAGCTATTTTAATTAGCAAATTGTTATAAATATCTTGCTCAAGTTTCACAACTTTATCTTGTGCAGACAAAACAGTATCCTCATACTGCTTAAGCTCGTCAATTATGTATCTTTCGGCATTGACAAGCGTTTGCTTCCTTACATAATAGTCTGGAACTTCCGAAGAACTGCCTTTTGAAACTTCAATATAGTATCCAAAAACCTTATTATAACCGATTTTTAGCGTTTTAATGCCAGTTTTCTCGCGCTCTCTCGCCTCAATTTCGAACAGTTTTTCTTTGCCACCATTCGCAAGGTTTCTCAAATAATCAACATTTTCATCGAAACCTTCTTTTATAAAACCACCTTCACGAATTAAAATCGGCGGCTCTTCTTTAATAGTTTCACTTATAAGTTTATGAACTTCTTCCAAAATATCGATTTTGTTATATATATTAACAGAAAGTTCCATTTTTAAGTTAGATATTTCGTTTTTTAGTTTCGGAAACTGCAAAATTGCGTTTTCTAAACTCTTTAAATCACGCGGGTTTGCATTTTTATAAACAACTTTACCAATCAATCGTTCAACATCGGTAATTTTCTTTAAAACATCGCAAATTTCGTCTAAAACCATCTGATTATTAGCAAGTTCGTGAACAACTTCGTGTCTTTTCGCAATATGAATAGGGTTTACGAGCGGTTTTTCAATCATTTGGCGAAGAAGCCTTGCACCCATAGAAGTATTCGTTTTATCAAGAACCCAAAGCAAACTGCCTTTTTTCGTTTTTTCACGCATATTTTCAGAAAGTTCAAGATTACGTCTGGCGTTCAAATCAAGCTCCATAAACTCTGTTTTTGTGTAAACATCAATCGTTGTGATATTGTTTAAATTACTAATTTGTATCTCTTTTATATAGTTTAAAAGCGAACCAACTGCTAAAATAACGTAATTTGAAACATTTTGAGCATCTTCAAAAACATCTGATAATAGCTCTCTACACTCATTTAATTCGTATCTATCATCCTGATTTTGCTCCATAGCAGGACATATTTTTTCGCGTAAAAAAGTCAAAATTCTATTATCATTTGACAAATTTGAGTGCAAAATCACTTCTGCTGGCACAAATTTACCAATTTCATTCATGATTTTCCCGGAAATATCGCCTTCAACAACTTCAGTCGCGTAAACTTTACCTTCTGTAATGTCACAAAACGCAATAGATGCACCATTTTCGTCTTTAAAAATACTAGCGACAAAATTGTTTCTACTCTCATCAAGCATCGATGTTTCTGTGATATTTCCAGGAGTTATAATTCGAACAACTTCACGTTTTACGATACCTTTTGACTCGCGAGGATCTGAAACTTGCTCTGAAACTGCGATTTTATATCCTTTTTCGACAAGTCTTGCAATATATCCTTCAGCGCTATGATAAGGCACACCACACATCGGCGCACGCTCGGCTTGCCCACAGTCACGACCAGTGAGCGTTAAGTCTAGTTCGGAAGACGCAAGTAGTGCGTCGTCGAAGAACATTTCATAGAAATCGCCAAGTCTATAAAAAACGATATAATCTTTATATTTGTCTTTGATTTCTAAATATTGGGTAATCATCGGCGAGTATTTCGACATTTTTTCCTCCTAAACTACGATTTCACCTGTCATAGAGCGCATATTTGCTTCTAATATTTTAATTTTCACATAATTTCCAATGTGCGCATCTGACGCACCATTTACAATAACCAGCCTACCGCCCTCAGTTCTAGCAACGAATTTATCGTGATTTTCTTTCCATCTTTCTTCTACTAAAACCTCGTAAATTTTTCCGATACTGTCCAAATTATGGTCTAATGCTATGTTATTTTGAATTTCTAAAAGCCTTGCAAATCGTGCTTTTTTATCTTCTTCTTTTGTTTTATCTTCAATTTCTGCCGCTGGAGTTCCAGAACGTTTTGAATATATAAAAGTAAATAAAGCATTAAATTTAACTTTTTCAATAACTTTTATCGTATTTTCAAATTGCTCCTCATTTTCGTTTGGAAAACCTACAATAACATCAGAAGTCAGCACCAAATCTTCAATTTTTGACTTAGCATACTCCACCAAATCAAGGTACTTTTCAGAAGTATATCCCCTGTTCATCGCTTTTAAAATTTCATTGTCACCTGCTTGGAAAGGCAGATGAAGTTGCTTTGCAATGTTCTCATATTTCGACATTGTGTCGATTAATTTATGCGTTGCATCTTTTGGATGACTCGTCATAAATCTTATTTTAAATTTTCCATCAATTTTTGATAACATTTCTAATAAATCCGAAAAATCAATAGAATTTTCTAAATCTTTACCATAAGAATTAACATTTTGACCTAAAAGTGTTATATCTTTATAGCCATTTTCAACTAATTCCTTAAATTCTTTCAAAATATCTTCTGGCAAACGCGAACGCTCTCTGCCTCTAACATACGGAACTATGCAATATGTGCAAAAATTATTACAACCGTACATAATCGAGATAAAAGCCTTAATATCACTCTCACGAACGACAGAAATTCCCTCTGCAATCGAATCTTCGCCTGAAATATCATAAACTCGAGTGTTTTTGACCATAGTTTTGTGCAAAAGTTCAGGAAATTTCCAAGAATTTTTCGTTCCAAAAAGCAAATCAATATGTCTATAACTTTTTCTAATACGCTCAACAATGTGCTCTTGCTGAATCATACACCCGCACATCGCAATCACAAGATTTTCATTTTTATCTTTAAGATGCTTATATTCGCCGATAATTCCTAAAACACGTTCTTCGGCATGCTCACGCACTGCACACGTATTTATGACAATAATATCTGCAATTTCCTTGTCTTCTGTCAAAATATAGCCCATTTCTGTAAGCATTCCCATGATTTTTTGAGTATCTGCGATATTTTGCTGACAACCATACGTCGCTGAGTATGCGTATAAATCTCGATTTAGCTCCATTTTTTTATTTGTATTTATTTGCGAAATCAAGTCTGAAAATTGATATTGCTCCTCAATTCTATCAGTTGAAATCATAATTTTCTTACGGTCTTGCATTAATTTCTCCTTGAAAAAGTGTAAAAACACTAAATTGTTATCTTATTATTATATCATATTTTTTGCTTTTTGTAAACAAAACTAATCGTGAATATTTGCAATAATATTTTTATATTCATCATATTTCATAGCAACATTTACATACTCTAAAAGAGCATTTGTAGTCATATATTCTGGTAAACCAAACTTTTTTATCATTTTAAGTCTAAGCTCAGAAGAATTTTCTCTGCCTGTTAAACCATCTATGAAAAAATCTGTTTTTGTGACCTTTTTGCCTTCCTTTTCATCATAATTTATAAAGTTTGACAATGATTTTCTCAAAATCTCTTCATCAATGCCCTCAATTCCGAGAAAACCTTCCTTAGATGCTGTATTTTTGCGTTTTTCTTTGCCCAAAATCTGTGGAGCATAGACATTTTTTATAATGACGTTATTTGGTAAAATAGATTTTAAAAAACTTCTAATTACAAAACCAGCCGAATCACTGTCTGTAAGTATTAAAATTCCTTGTTTTTTAGCTAAATTTATAATTAATTTCTGTTTTTGCTTATCAGAAAATATGCGAAATCCATTTGTTTCAATAATGGTTCCATCTACAATTTTTTTTAATTTTTGTTTGTCGTATTTGCCTTCTACAATTATTATTTCCTTAATTTTTATCATTAATTGCACCTATCGAAACTATTAAATCATAAATTAGCTCAGTTTTATCAACATTTTTAGACACTAAGTCCATCGAAGCATTCACTGTTAAAAAGCACACTTTCTTCAAATAATCAAGCTCCAAAACCCTCGCTTGGTTTAGGATTAATTTCACTGCATAAGGCGAATGAAGTGACCAGAGTGTTGAAAAAAACTTTTCTGTAAGTTTGCGATTTAGCCCAATTTTAGCCGAATAAAGTCTGCAAAATTGCGAATTAATAACAGATATTATTGCAAATTCATCAGTTTTAAGCATTAATAAGTCAAAAACAATGTTTTTTGCGCCATTTATATCATTTTTTATAATTTTATCTGTAATGTCAAAAATTCTCGCCTCAAGAACTTTCGAACAAACCGCATCTATATCCTTCGTTGTAACTTCTTCGGTCGAGTACGCCGACAATTTTTCGATTTCACTTGACAAGTTTGTCATTCCAACAGAGCACATAAATGTAAAATATTCTAATGTTTTTGAGGATATTTTAAGGTTGTACGCTGAAAATTTGCGAATTATCCAACTATTCAAGTCTTTTAGCGATAAATATTCAAACTCTACAACTTCGCACTTTTCTTTAATTATCTTGGCTAATTTTTGTCGATTGTCAGGTTTATATTCAATTCCAAAATAATCAAATATAACACAAACATAATCAGGCAAATCGTTTAAAATTTCTTGTATTTTCTCTTTTTCGTCTGTTTTTAACTTAAATAAATCCACATTTCTTACGATTATTAATTTCTTGTCGCTCATAGCTGGGAGTGACTCAATTGAATTCTCAAAATCGTCAATTTTAAAACTTATTTCATCATATTTTTCAAAATTAAAATCCTTGAAATTTTCATCTAAAATACTACTCTCTATTTTCTCAAGATAGAAGTTTTTCATATAATCTTCGACACCAAAAAAGATATAAAAATTACCTATTTCGCCCGATTTTATATCTTTTTTCAACTTTTCAAAGCTATTCATATAAATCCTCTACTTTCAAAAATATATCTCCCTCTCCAATCGTTGTTCTTGCATTATACCCTGAAACTTTCGACAAATTTTCATAGTCATTCGACAAAATTACCTGCTTTGCTCCCATTGTTTCTAGTTGGTTTTCAAGCATTCCATACTCCTCAATCGCCTTGTCTGCTAAAATTATAGTATCGGCTTCAAAATCACTGTATTGGATAAATTCTTCAATCATTTTGCTTGTAAATGCATGCAAAGTTATGTAATTTCCAAATTTCACAGCTATTTTCTTATCAATATTTCTATTTATTTCGATATAATCTGGTAGTTCACCGTTGATATTACCTGTATAGCTTGATAAATATTCATTCAAATGTTCTTCTCCCACTTTGCTCGACACTTTTTCTGGGATTACCAGATTTTTCACAGGTATGTTTAGCGAATTTATATTTTTTATATGACTATTATCGATAGATGTGATAATTAAGTGGTCAATTTCTTCAATTCCGTAAGTGAAAGCATAGTTTTCTACAATTTCTGAGGGGTTTTTGTAACTTGTCGAACCAATATCAATCAAAATAATTTCATCTTTGCTATCTATCAAAATCGTTTGTCCATCTCCAACCGAAAAAATATTAATTTTGTAAGTATCCGCATATCCTACTGATAAGTAAAAACTATAACCAATTATTGTTAAAAATGCTACAAATATAGTCGTTTTCTTGAATAAATCAAACTTAATCGCCCCAAATAAGCAAATCGCAATAATTAAAAATACACAGATATCTGTGATAATTGGTCGAGAAAGTGCGTATTCGAACTCTGCAAGCTTTGTTATTATCCATTCGATTAATTCTATCAAAACATTAGGTAAAATAGCTATTATTCTACCAAATTGTATGTTTATCGCACCAAAAAGTATAGTTATTATGCATATTGGAAATAGTATTACTATCAGTGGCAATATTATTAAATTCGACAAAAATGTCATCGTTGAAACAACATCAAAATAATACACAATCGGTATAAATGTTACCAAAAACACCGATATGTATAGCGACATTGGTTCTAAAAGCCATTTATTGATTTTTCTATTTTCGCATTTTATTGAACTATAAATGCTCGGCAAAACGAAAATAATCGCAAAACTTGACAGAAATGATAACACAAATCCAACATCGAAAATGATATATGGATTTAGTATCATTAAACCGATAAACGCGAGCGATAACGCGTTTTTACTGGAGTATTCTTTCGACAAAAACCATGCAAGAATCATAATATATTGCATTACACACGCTCGAATTACAGACGGTGAAAGTCCTATTGTTAACGCAAAAAGCGTAATTACGACCAAAGAAACATAAAAACCGAACCCTTTTCCAGCTATTTTCAAGCAAATTGCACCTAAAAATGCAATATGCATGCCCGAAACTACTAAAACATGTGAAATTCCAATTTTATTTACATCAATTGAAAATTTTGTCGAAAGTTCCTCTTTATCACCCATTGTAAGTGCTTTTACAAAACCTGAATTTTCTCCAAAAACATTTGTAATAGTTTCTGACATATTTATTCGCAAATCGTCTAAAAATCTCCAAAAAGAGAACTCTTCTGTGTAAATTAGTTCAATATTTTCTGCCGAAATTAATACATTTATCCCCTCGGATTTATAATAATTAAGTCTATCAAATCCCTCTTTTGAATACGGTATATATACATACCCATCGCCAGAAATTTTGTCCGAAATACGCAACTCATCTCCTGAATTTTCGAAATATACCTTGGTTTTAAAACTTTCTCCGTCAATAGTAGCATTGCACACAGCCGACGAATAATCATCATATCTCACTTCGTTTTCTAGCAATGTTGCTTGAAATTCTTGCTCACTTTTCGCTAAATTTATTTCATCATTTAGCAAATTATGCGCTTCAAAACTAAGTGCACCTATGATAAATCCTACCAACATAAATTTAAAAAATCTGCCCTTATCCGTTAGTGGGATAGCTAACAAAATGAAAGCTATCCCGAACAAAATCAATATTTTAAACTCTAAAATGCATATAATACTCGAAAAAAGTAAACCTAATGCAAATGAAACCATTATCCTGGAGGCCACGCTAAATTGCGTTTTGCAAGTACATGAAAATGCAGATGTGACACTGTCTGTCCACCATCTTCACCTATATTTGTCACAACGCGATAGCCATTTTCCACGCCTAAATCCTTACAAATTTCAGGAATTTTCGCAAAAATATGTGCAACATACGACGAATTTTCCTCATTTATATCGTCGACACTCAATATATGTGCCTTCGGAATTACTAAAAAATGAACAGGTGCTTTTGGGTCAATATCGTTAAAAGCATAGATTTTTTCATCCTCATACACCTTATTCGATGGAATTTCGCCATTTATTATCTTGCAAAATAGACAATTCATATAAAAACCTCCTAAGAAAGTTGAGCCTCAACAATATTGTTCACAGCTTCTAGCGCTTCTTCTAATTTACTTACATCTTTACCACCAGCAGTAGCCATATCAGGCTTACCGCCACCACCACCGCCAGTCATTGACGCAACTTCTTTAACTATTTTACCAGCATGAGCCTTCTTTTGTAATGCATCTTTACCGACAACGCACACGAAATTGATTTTTCCTTCGATAACGCTCGCTAAAACTGCAACTAAATTTGGACCTTGCTCTTTTACAGTATCAGCCATAACTTTTAGACCATTCATATCCGTATCTTCAACTCTAACAGCTAAAACATTCACGCCTTTAACGTCTTTTGTCATATTCATCATCGTAGCAACCTGCATTTTTGCCATATTCGATGTTACTTTTTGCACTTGACGTTGAAGTTCTTTGAAATCTTCGACAGAACTACTTGCTTTTACAGCGATATCTTTCATATTGCACTTTAAAGCTTCCGCCGTTTCTGCGATTAATTTGTCTTTATCATTCATATATTTTAAAACTTCAGCACCGACAATCGCCTCAATTCTTCTTACACCAGATGCAACTGACGCCTCAGAAATAATTTTAAACGGACCGATTTTTCCAATATTATCGATATGGATACCACCACAAAGTTCAACTGAAAACTCACCCATTTTTACAACACGAACAACATCGCCATACTTTTCGCCAAATAGTGCAGTAGCCCCTGCTTTTTTCGCATCATCAATGCTCATTTCTTGAGAATTAACCTCTAAAGATTCAAAAATATTCTCATTTACAAGCTTTTCAACTGCGATAAGCTCGTCTTTTGTAAGCCCCTCGAAATGAGTGAAGTCAAAACGAACAGTATCAGCCGACACATAAGAACCAGCTTGATTTACATGGTCACCAACAACTACTTTCAATGCTTTATGAAGTAAATGTGCTGCTGAATGGGCTCTAGTTATCGCATTTCTGCGTTTTGAATCAACATTTAGTGCCACTTCTTCGCCAGTCGTGATAGCACCTGTCATAACTGTTCCTAGGTGAACAAATTTTCCATCCGGAGTCTTTTTCACGTCTGCTACTTCGAATTTAAAGCCATTTTCGTGTGAAATCACACCAGTATCTGCAACTTGACCACCACTTTCAGCATAGAAAGGTGTTCTGTCTAGTACAATTATTGCTTTTTGGTCTTGAGAAATTCCGTCCTCAATTTGACCGTCAACAGCGATTGCAAGGATTTTTCCTGTTGCTTCTGTTTGTGTATATCCTAAAAACTCAGTTTTTACAGATTTATCTAAGCCTAAATCTTCATTTGTCCAACCAAAATCACCCATATCGGCTCTTGCTTTTCTAGCACGCTCTTTTTGTGACTTCATTTCAGCTTCGAATTCAACTAAGTCAGTACCTAAATTATTATCGGCTAAAATTTCTAGAGTTAAGTCGATTGGGAAACCATAAGTGTCGTAAAGTTTAAACGCATCAGCACCTGAAATTTTGCCTTCTTTAGCATTTTTCATTAAATCTTCAAGGATTTTTAAGCCTGCATCGATAGTTTTTTGGAATTTTTCTTCCTCAACTGTGATGATTTTCTTGATATACGATGCTTTTTCTAAAAGTTCTGGATAAGCAGTTTCGTTTTCTTTTATAACTGTATCGCACACTTTATTTAAGAAATTACCTTCGATACCTAGTAATTTTCCATGTCTTGCAGCACGACGAAGAAGACGACGTAAAACATAGCCTCTGCCCTCATTTGACGGAATTACACCATCGCAAACCATGAAAGTTGTACTTCTGATATGGTCTGTGATTACGCGTAGAGAAATATCGATTTTCTCATTTTCTTTGTATTTAACATTTGCGATTTCTTGGATATGTTTATTGATATTCATAACAGTATCAACATCAAAAAGTGAGTCAACGCCTTGCATAATGCACGCTAAACGCTCAAGTCCCATACCTGTATCGATATTTTTCTTCTCAAGTTCAGAATAATTGCCTTGACCATCGTTATAAAATTGTGTGAAAACTAAGTTCCAAAACTCAACATATCTATCGCAATCACAGCCAACAGCACACTCAGGATTTTCGCAAGTAGGGTCTACACCTCTATCGAAATAAATTTCCGAACAAGGACCACAAGGACCTTGGCCGATTTCCCAGAAATTATCAGCTTTGCCTAGACGAACGATTTTTTCAGCTGGAACACCAACGTGTTTTGTCCAAACATCAAATGCATCGTCGTCTTCAAGATAAATCGAAACCCATAGTTTTTCTAGTGGGATTTCAAGTTCTTTTGTAATAAACTCCCACGCAAAAGTCGTAGCATCGTGCTTAAAATAGTCACCAAAAGAGAAATTTCCAAGCATTTCAAAATATGTTCCGTGACGTGAAGTCTTACCAACTCTCTCGATATCAGGTGTTCTGATACATTTTTGGCAAGTCGTCATACGATTTCTCGGTGGAATAACTTCACCTGTGAAATATGGCTTTAGTGGCGCCATACCTGAGTTTATAAGTAATAAAGAATTGTCCCCTTGAGGCACAAGCGGAGCAGAAGCTGCCCTTAAATGCCCTTTGCTTTCGAAAAATGCTAGAAACTTCTCACGAAGCTCATTTAGTCCCATGTATTTCATCTTTTTTCTCCTTTATAAATCTATCTAATTGTCTTTGATTTTTTAAAACCACTGTTTTATCTTTATATTTTTCGCAAATTATGTTGTAATTTTGTTTTTTACCCTTAGTTCTACCGTCAAAAAGCACCCAACGTACAAATTCTAGGTCAATTTTTTCATTGCAACCCAAAGCCATATCTGGACGAGTTTTGCCCCTATATTTAAAATAGCGTTTGTAGACTCTAACCAGGCAGTTTGTCGCTGAAAAATCCATAAAAATTATTAAATCGGCATTTTCTAGACGCTCTTCTTGGTGATAATTCGAATACGAACCATCAATTACCCAGTTTTCATTCTTATCTAAAAATTCTCTGACTAAAGCTTTGCTTATATCAGCGCCGCGTTCTACCCAATTCTCTTTGAATTGAACGCTGTCAATATGAAGAACAGATATTTTGAAAATTTCGCCTAATTTATTTGACAAAGTCGATTTTCCACTGCCACTATAACCGATTACGCATATTTTCATTATTTTTCTTGCTCTCTTTCGCGTCTAAAAATCGTAAATTCGTCAAGTTCGAACGGAATTTTCAGTTTCATTACCATAGAAGCGTGGCGACAAACATCGATTGACTCGTCTTTTTCATTCCACATTTCTTCGACTTTGAATTTTATAGGTTCTTTGTTTGGCTGAACAATTTCGATTGTATCACCGATATAAAAGCGATTTTTTTGACGAATAATCGTCTTTTCGCCTTCTTTATGCATATAAAGCCCAACAACATCCCATTCTCTAACATAGTGAGCGTGCTCATAATGCTCAGAATTTTCTTGTCTTCCGTGATAAAATCCTGTGAAATAATTTCTGTGTGAAACTTTGTATATTTCGTCAAAAGCATCTTGTGGAAGTTTATAATTTATTGGGTCTTTAAGGTATGCCCTAAGTGCTTTTTTATAGGCATTTGTAATCCCTGCTGTATAATACGCAGTCTTTGCCCTACCTTCGATTTTGAAGGAGTCGATACCACATTTTACAAGCTCTGGAATATATTCTATCGTGCATAAGTCCTTGGAATTGAACAAATATGTGCCATACTCGTCTTCAACCACCGGGAAATATTCATTTGGTCTTGTTTCTTCGACAACACTATATTTCCATCTGCAAGGCTGTGCACAAGCACCGTTGTTTGCATCACGACCTGTAAGATAATTTGAAATCATACATCTTCCAGAATATGACATACACATCGCACCATGAACAAAGGCTTCAAGCTCTAATTCTTTTGGCGTTTTTGCCCTAATTTCGGCAATTTCGTCAAAATTTAGCTCGCGCGCTAAAACTACACGTTCAGCACCTAAATCGTGCCACATATTTGCGGCTTCATAGTTTACGATACTCGTTTGCGTGCTTATATGAATTGGAATTTTCGGAGCGTATTTTTTCGCTAGAGTTAAAAGTCCAATATCTCCGATAATTACACTGTCAACGCCCAATTCATTTAAAAATTCAAAATATTCTGGTGCTTTTTTAACCATATCATTATGTGCTAGAATATTGGCTGTGATATAGACTTTCACATCTTTATCGTGTGCATATTTTACAGCTTCGGCAAATTCTTCGTTTGAAAAATTGTCTGCCGACTTACGCATTCCAAATTCTTTTCCAGCCATATACACAGCGTCGGCACCATACGCAATTGCATATTTCATTTTTTCAAAATCACCTGCTGGTGATAAAATTTCGGGTACCATTATTCCTCCATATTCTTCGCAGTTTGAATAGCCGCATTATGCTCGTCTAGAGTAGTTGTGAAAATGTGGTATCCATCAGGTTTTGCAACATAGAAATAATAATTGTGTTCTTCTGGTGCAACAGCCGCTAAAAGCGAGCTATAACCTGGGTTTGCGATTGGTCCTGGTGGTAAACCTTGAGTAGTATAAGTGTTATATAAATCATCAATTTCAAGGTCAGATTGTAAAAGTTCTTCTCTATGACCTACGATATATTGTATAGTCGCATCGATTTGTAAATAAGGGAACGAATCGCTTTCTAGACGGTTATGAATAACGCCTGAAATCTTTGCTTGCTCGTCTGTTTTTTGTGCTTCTCTTTCGATTAAAGATGCAATTGTTACCACATCGTGGATAGAAATTCCTAATTCTTCGGCAAGGTCTGTTACATCGCCTGCTATTTTGTTTTCGAAGTTATTTAGCATTTTTGTAATTACGTTTACTGCATTATCACCCTCGTAAAACTCATAAGTATCTGGGAATAAATAGCCTTCTAATTGATATTTCACATTATCTTGCTCTTCTAAGAAATCATAAGTGAAAGTTTCTTCTGTTGCAGCTTTTATGAAGTCTTCTGAAGATACAACATTGTTTTCTTCTAAAGTTTCAGCAATTTGCTCTAAAGTATATCCTTCAGGAATCGTTACTTTTACAACGTCAACACTAGATTGAAGTGTTTGTTTTTGTAATTCGTTTAAAATACCTCTGTAATCCATATTTGAGTTTACATCGTGCTCGCCTTCAACGAAAACTGAATCATTTGCAGAAATTGTTACGAACATATTGAATAAAAATCCATATTCAATAACGCCTTCTTCGCTTAAAATATCAGAAACCTCTGAAATAGACGCATTTTCTGGAATTTCAATCGTAATATCTCTGTCTTCTTTTAAAAATGCGAAAACATCATTCGATGCATAAATCGCGAGATAAGATAATATTACCGAAATACTCAAAATCGACAAAATATAAAGCAAAGTCGTTAGCAAAACTTTAAATGGGCTTTTTTTCTTTCTTCTTTTTCTTTTTTTCGGCGGTGCTTTTCTAGAATTTGTTTTTTCTAGAGAAGAATTTTCTGCCGGTTTTTGATTGTTTTTTCTTTCTTCCATAATTCCTCCATTAATATAAAAGTATATAAATTCCGGTAAACAAAAGTGCTATCCATAAAATTTTCATCTCAACTTTCGATAAAAATAATAATTTCATTTTAACAAATTCATCTTTAAAAGCTAATGTTTTTGCATATTCTATCGTTTTTAATATACATATAAATCCGAAAATCGCAAATATTAGTAAAAAATAGTGATTAATTTCAAATGGTGAATAAATATAGTATACAAAATCAAATAAATAACTTATACCCATTGAAATTATTACAAAAAGTGATACATACTTTAAGTTTTTAAAGTTTGTGACTATAAAAAAGTATATAAAACCAAAAAGCAAATAATAAATCGGTTCATACGACATTAAAGCCATAAAAACTGAACTAAAAATTATCGAATAAAGTACTGTAATCCTATTTTCAAGCATTTTATATAACTTTGTATAATAAAAACACCATATAATGCTAAATAAAGTAACTTTTATAAAGGTTTCTGTAAAATTATCGAAATCATTTTGATTAAACGCTGTGACATAGGCACTGTTAAAAAAATAAAAATATAACAATTCTACAACAATATTCATACCAAAACTATAAAAAACTATAAATTTAGTCTTATTTGCATCTTTTTTTGTCGGCATTGTTGTCAGTTTAAATCTCACGATTAAAGCAGGCAACAATAATGCTATTATAACATAAAAAATGTTAAAAATAAACTGATTTAATATAAAAAAACTGTTATATTGTAAAATATATTTACTTGCAATTAAGCAAACAAATGAAAACGCGAACATCAAAAGCGCTTTATTTTCGCTACGCATTTCTTTTTTCATATACACCTCAATTGAACATCAGGTTCATATAACCGTCGATTTTTTTTTGATTTTCTAAAAATTTAATCATACCTAAATTTTCTTTACCATTCGGTTTTCTATACTTAACTTCGGCAAATTCATAAGATTTTAAACATAATTCATAGTTTTCAGACACTATTTCATCCAAAACTATTATTCCATCTTTATTGTAACCAAAAGAGTATCCTAGAATTTTTTCATCTTTTAAGTAAACTTTCGAACCTTCGCCGTATAAATCGATTTGCCATTTAAAAAATTCATAACTTCTATCTATAAAAAACTCTGATTTCATTTCATTTTTGTATATTTCAGAAACTTTTTCGATGTCATAAATTGTCATAACCCTGATGTCAACGTCATTTTTTTCCTTCGTTATAATTGTGTTTTTTTCAAAATTAAGTCCTTTTTCAAAGCCAAATTTCGCATAAAAATCAAACAACCACTTCTCTTCTGGTACTAAAACAACTGTTTTATGTCCTCTTTCTTTCGCTATTTCAAAAGATTTTTCAAGAAGTTTTGCCGAGTAGCCTTGTTTTCTATAATTTTCATCTGTGCAAACACCAAAAAGATATGTCGCTTTACCTAAATTTGTGTCATACGGCAACATTTGTAGCATAGACACGATTTTTCCGTCTATTTTATAAACTAAAGTGTGCTCTTCTTTATAAATTTTCTCAAAAAAGTATCTGCTAAATTCTTCTGCTCCAGTAAAACACCTGTCAAAAAGCGATTTAATATCGTCATTTTCGTTTGCAAACCTAATCATTATTTTCTCCTTGTCATGCTATATTTCATACGCAAAATCTCTGGTTTATATGAAAGTTTTGCCTTTCTTAGCCCCTCAAGCCCTAAATCTTCCTCGCGATTTATATAAATCATATCAGAAAGCTCATTTTCAACAAAAGATTTGTTAATCATCGGATAAACTCCAGTAAAGTTCACATCGCCTTTTTCGATTTGCACAACGGCTAAATCTTTTGTCGATTTTGTCCCGATTGTAAAGCCTACAACCTTGTCTTTCACCGATAATATCGCACCAATTGCACCTAACGCCTCGTAATTATCGATGATTTTTTTTATAGCACAAGTTTCAGCGCGCAAAGACGCGTCCTCTGTTAGACATCCTGTTTCTTTATACCAAGTCTTGTGAAAATCCCATGCTTTGTGCTTGTTTTCACTCGTCATTGTTTCGTAAGTGTAATCGTCGCCGTATTCTGCCAAAAATCTATTGACAAAATTACGTTTTGAATGCAGTTTTTTCCCTGAAAGAGTCATTAATTTCTCTGCAAGATAAATATAATCTGCCGAATCCCTAAATTCTTCAAAATCAAACTTTTCTGGTGCTAAACTTTCAATTTTTTCTTTAAGTTCGTCTGTAATTGATACAATAATTATATCATCACCAAAATTTTCATAAAGCTTTTCAATCGCCTTACAGACATCACCCGAACCGACCGGGCACATATAATATTCTGTTTCTTCGTCGATAGACTTGCTTTTTATATATAAAAATTCACCGTCTTCAAAAAATCTTGTCGAATAATGGTCTTGCCACATGAAAATATCTGTAAAACAATGCTCTGCAATACCTAAATTTCCGACTTTAAGATATTTTTCAATTAGTTCTTTATCTTCTATCGATATTTTTCTAAAATCCAAAATAAACCTCTATTTCTTTAACATTTGTTTGTATTTTTCGCGAACTTCTAACGCTTTTCCACAAGTCATAGCACCCTCAGAACATGGTCCATGGACGCATGATGGACCTATTTTGCTAAATAAATTCGGTGCAACCTCAAATACTAATTTCGCCATTTCTTCTGCCATTTCGCGAATTTCCCACTGTGCACGATTACATAGTCTTAGTTCGAAGAAATTATGAAGCGATCTTGCGTTAAAAGTTGCAACTAAATTTGTTTCGCAGGCGTTTGGAAGCACATATCTTGCGTCTTCAATAGCACTTTTCGTTGCAATTCCTTTCGCTTTTTTCTCGTCAACACCGTCTTCTAGTAATTTTGAGTAATTTTGCTCAAATAAAATTTCTGCTAATTTATTATAAGTATCCACATCTGATTTCATAGCCTCAAGGAAAACCTCTTTTGCTACTTCATTTTCAGCAATTGATGGTGGCAACACAAATTCAAACCCTTTTTCGCTAACATATCTTTGAGATCTTACGCTAAAAGATGCAATTCTATGGCGTGTTAATTGTGCTAAAAGCGAACGCGAAACACCTTCTATGCTAAATGTAAAACTTGCGTGTTCGATGGTGCTTGTATGCCCTAAACTCATCAGCATATCGATGAATTTCCCTGTTTTTTCTTCTTCTAACCCGTCTAAAATCGTATCAGGTGCATCTGAACTATAACAAGTTTTTGCAGCCGCTGCTATGATTTTTTCGGCGTCATTAGTATATGCAATTAAAGTGACTTTCATTTTTTACCCCTTTTCCATTTGAATACTTCGATTATATATTTAGGCAGTCTTATCATTCTTCCTGCTCTTGATGGTGTTTTTATCAGTCTGTAAAACCATTCTAAACCTAGTTTTATAAATATTTTTGGTGCTCTTTTAGCAGTTCCTGCAAAAACATCTGCCGAACCACCTATTCCGCACATCAGCTTTACGTTTAGATTTGAAAGATTTGCCGAGATAAAGTTCTCTTGTTTTGGCGCACCTAGACACACAAAAAGCACATCTGCATTAGCTTTGTTAATTTTAGAAACAGCCTCACTCGCATCTTTGAAATAACCGTCGGCAGCACCTGCTTTTATTAGCCCTTTATATTTCTTCATAAGATTTTCAAGCGCAAGCTCAGCAACACCAGGTTTCCCACCTAGAATATAAAGGCTCATTTGTTCTTTTGCCATTTCAGATACTAACATTTCTGCGTATTCAACCCCTGCAACCTTTTGTTTTAATGGAGTTTTTAGAATTTTCGAAGCTAAAACTACGCCAATCCCATCTGCAAGAACCAAATCTGCATTATTTAATATATTTTGCAAGTTACTGTCATGCAGTGCCTCGTAACTTATTTCAGCATTCGGTGTCACAACATACATTCTCTCTCGCGATTTTATTTTATCAATTGAAAATAAAACTGCCTCTTTTGTTGTGACATTATTGAATTTAGTTCCGAGTATATTTATTTTTTCCATAAGTACCTCATTTTATTTTTATACATACACTATCTATTCTATAACATTTTGAGACATTTTTCAAGCTAATCTTTATATTATAATATATATTTGTGGATTTATTAAAATTTATAACTGTAATATTTTAATAAATTTAGCACATATTTTTCTTTTTTCATCATATTTATATCAAATTTCAAGCTTTTGTGTACAAAAAAGTCACCTTTTAAAAAAAGTGACTTTCTATTTAATTTAATGTCTATACCTTGTGTATTCAAAGAAAAATGGAGTTACATATAAAAGTGCTGCCGCCGATATTAAAAGAACTCTCACACTTTCAAACGAAAATGATATAAAATCGTTATTTATAATGATAACACCTAAATACGCTACAACCAAAAACAGTGTTATGATATAGCTTGATTTAAAGTAATTTTTCTTTTTCGGGTCGCAAAATACTTTTGCAAATTGCAAAACAAGAACAGATGCACTCGCTAGCACGAATATTTGCAAAATATAGTTTTGGTAAATTGGGTCTTTAATAGCATCTCTAAATATAAATATTAGCTCTAAAATTATCCAAAAAACAGGGATAGACACAATTTTTTCAACCTTTTTCAAATCGACAAAAGAATATACTTTTATAAAAGAATATGCAGAAAGTAACGAAAACGGTGTCATAATAACATCACTTTGTGACGTGATATATGGTAAAATATGTGCGCTAAAACTTATCGGCCCTAATATTTGGCTAAAGTACAACTGAATATTATAAACATGTGCAAACGCAATGCCTATTGCAATAACTGCACTGATTAAAGAGATAGTTTTGCTTTTATATCTCAAAAAACGCTCTTTTTCTATGAATTTATCGTCCTTTATTATCACAAATATTGAAAAAGCAATAGTTACAATATAAAATGCATAAAGTGAGAAATCAAAATTCGAAATATAAATAAAAGTGGAAATTAACCCCAAAACAATGCCTGCGATACTTAATTTTTTCATAATTATTCTCTTTCTAAAAGTGGTGTAAACTCAGCGTTTGAATAAATAGTTTTATATGCAGGACGTATGATTTTATTACCATAAGTCACCTCTTCCATACGATGCGCAATCCAGCCTACTGACCTTGCAACAGCGAAAATCGGAGTATAAAGTTCTGCTGGAATACCAAGCATTCTATAAACAAACCCTGAATACATATCAACATTTGCACACATAACTTTTTTAGTTTTAATATTTTCAAAAGCAACAGGAGCTAGTTTTTCAACTAAGCGAATTAATTCAAACTCTTCTGCATATCTAGTATTATGAGCAAGTTTTCCTGCGTTTTCACGAATGATTTCTGCTCTAGGGTCACTTAATGTATAAATCGCATGCCCCATACCATAAATCAAGCCTGACTCATCGTATACTTCTTTTTTAACCATTTTCTCAAGATAATTTAAAACTTCGCCTTCATCTTCCCAGTTTGAAACATTTCTCATGATATTATCTAACATATCAGCAACTTTAAAGCTTGCTCCACCATGGCGATAGCCTTTAAGCGAGCCTATCGACGCTGCAACAGCAGAATATGTATCTGTATCTGTCGACGATAAAACCCTAGTGGTAAACGCAGAGTTTGTACCTCCACCATGTTCAGCATGAACGATTAATATTTTATCTAAAAGTTTTGCTTCTTCAGCAGTATATTTTTTATCATTACGAATTAAACGCAAAATATTTTCAGAAGTAGATAAATTTTTACTTGGAATATGCAAATGCATACTTTTTTGGTCATAATATCTTCTTTTTGCTTGATATGCATAAGACATAATCGTAGGAATTTTTGAAACTACTGAAATCCCTTGACTTAAAACATTTTCAATAGACCTATCTTCTGCTTTTTCATCATAAGAATATAACGCAAGTGTACAACTTGCAAGTTTATTCATAATATTATTTGATGGTGCACGCATTATCATATCTTCCATAAAATACTTAGGAAGTTTTCTTTCATGACCCATAAGGCTAGTAAATTCTTCTAATTCGTTTTTATTTGGAAGTGAACCCACTAAAAGTAAGTAACAAATTTCTTCAAATCCAAAACGTTCTTCTTCGTCAATATGATTTACAACATCTGTAATATCAATCCCACGATAAGTTAAAACGCCTTTGTCTGGAACTTTTACTCCGTCTAAAACATTATAACCATGAACATCGGCTATACATGAAATGCCTGCAATAACCCCTGTACCATCTTTATTTCTAAGACCTCTTTTTATATTATATAGATTATAACTATCAGGTGTAATCTTGTTATTTTTATCAAATGTTTTGCATAGATTATTTATAAAATCATTATTTTGAACTGTTTTCGACATAGTAAACCTCCTTAAAATTATATCTCTTCCATTATACACTTTTTTAATAAAAAAGTCAAACATAGTTAACAATACAAAAAACAGGAGAATTTTATGACAAAATCAATTTTTTTAAGCGTATTTTTAGTGGGTTTTCTTTATTATCTGCCTTTTATCGAAATGCCTTCGGATTTAGAGCCGATAATATTAACACCTATAAAGGATTTTTCTATCGAAACTCTATCGACGACCGATGTAGAGTTAAAAGAAAATATCGAAATTATTCCCGTAAGCATCGACGGAGTAACAGTCGATATGGAAATAAACGATTATTTAATTGGTGTACTAGCCGCAGAAATGCCTGCTTTATTTGAAAATGAGGCATTAAAAGCGCAATCTGTTGCTGCAAGGACTTTTATTTACTACCGAAAAGATTTAATTGAAAAAGGACTTGATGACAATGTGCACGAAGGCGCTATCGTATGCAACGACCCAAACCACTGTAAGGCGTATATTGATTTAGACAATTTAAACCCTTGGGGCGATGATTACTTAACTTACTTAAATAAGCTTGAAAACGCAGTTTATGACACTGATAGCGAATATATTGTATACGATGATGAACCAATAGCCGCGGTTTTTCATTCTACTTCTAGTGGATATACAGAAACTGCAAAAGATGTTTTTGGTGGCGAAATCCCCTATTTAACATCAGTTTTAAGCGACGAAAAATATTCCTCTCCACATTACGAAAGCAAGGTATATGTCCTTTTTGATACTTTCAAAAAAATGATTTTAGCCGAAAATCCAGATGCTTCGTTTGACAGTGCACCTACTGAATGGTTTAAAAACTCTACTAGAAGTGAGGCTGGTGGAATAATAAATGTATATGTCGGTGGTGTTTTGATAGACGGTCTAGATTTGCGTTTTATGTTTAACCTAAATTCCACAAATTTCACAGTGAGTTTCGATGACAAAAATGTAATTTTCACAACTTACGGTTATGGTCATGGCGTTGGACTTAGTCAATATGGTGCAAACGAGCTTGCAAAAGATGGTAAAACCTATGACGAAATCCTTTCTTGGTATTATAAAAATACTGAACTAAAAAAGTAAAAAAATAGAATAAGCCTCCTTTATTATGGCAATAATACTTGTGGAGGTAATATTTATGAACACATTTTTTGAAAGAAGAGGATTTTACATAGTCCTAGCTCTTTGTGCTGTGGCTATTGGTGCAAGCGTCTATGTAAATTATCCAAACGAAAGTCCAGACAGTTTATCTGACACAAAACAAATATATGAAACAAGCGAAAATATAGTTATACCAAACGAAGTAGTCGTTGCCCCTCCCGAAATAAAAAATGAGGTGCCTTCTAATGTTTCTGACACCATGAAAGCTAACGAACCAGAACTCGAAGTTACTGTGCCAGTAGAAGTCACAACGGAAGATGTGGCTGATGTTAGCTTAGAAGTAAAGGTTACAAAAGATGAGCCTTTATTTATGTACCCGACAAGTACAAAAGAAGTATTGCAACCTAATTCAAACAATGAACTAGTAAAAGATTTAACGATGAACGACTGGAGAACACATAATGCCACAGATTATGTAGTAAAAGAGGACGAAAATATACTAGCGATTACAGACGGTGTTGTTAAATCAATTACAACTAGCGACGAATATGGAACAGTGATAGAAATTGAGCATAGTGAAGGTTTAATCACCAAAACTTATGGCTTAAAATCTGAAACTACTGTAAAAGTAGAAGACAATGTCGTGGCTGGTGATGTTATTGGAGTAGCACAAGGTGTGATTTTATTCGAGCAAAAGCTTGGGGAGCATATCCACATTGAAGCTACAAAAAACGGCGAGAATTTCGATATCGAAACCTTGCAGATGCAGTAAAAAATGGTCGAAAATTTCGACCATTTTTTTATTTATCATCTTCTTTAAAAACATAAACTCTTACAGGAATATTGTTTTCAAGACAGTGATTTATGACATTTTTTGAACCATTTGAGTATCCATCCCAAAAAACTAAAACATAATCACAATTTGAAACAATTTCCAAATTTCGAACTAAAGGAGCTTTTTTTCCATACTTTTTATAATCAGGAGTTATTTCAAGCAAGTCTAATGAGTTTTCTGTTGCATATCTTTTTGCAAGTAAATCTACACCTAAAGCACCACCACTAACGATTTTCGAGGCATTTTTCGGTATTTTTTCGCAAACAAAATCATAACAATTTATTCCACGAGAACCAACAATTCCTACTGTCATAAAAACACTCCTTATATAAATATATTTAATATTATAACCAAAAATAGCTAAAAAAGCAATAAAAATTTAAGTTTTGATATTAAAAAACTGCATATATTAATGTTGAGGAGGCGATTTATGAAAAAAATAATTTCAATAATATTAGCTTTTAGTATTATAAATTTTAATGCTTATGCTTTAGAATCGTTAATTCCTATCGGAAAAACAGCTGGTATAAAGATTTTATGCGATGGGATTTTAATTTCAAGCGTCACTGCAATAGACACAAAAGATGGTCCGCGTTATCCTTCAAAAGATGCAGGACTTTTAGCTGGTGATATTATAAAATCGATTAACAACAAAAAAGTAGTAACAAATGAAGAACTCGCAAACGAAGTCTTAGAAATCGAAAATAAAACTGTTATTATAGAGTATTTGCGAGATAATAAACTTTATACAACAGAAATTACTCCAGCACTTGACAAAAATGATGGAATTCACAAAATTGGTATCTGGATAAAAGACAGCTTAGCTGGAATCGGAACTATAACCTATATCGACCCCGAAACAGGCGCTTTTGGTGCTTTAGGTCATAGTGTTTCCGAGGCAGAAAGTGGCGAAATTATGCCGATAAAACAAGGGGAACTTATTTCTTCTGATGTGGTTGACATAAAAAAAGGTGTGTCTGGCACTCCTGGTGAACTTCATGGTAAATTAAATTTAGACGATGAAATTGGTACAATTTTTCAAAATGAAAATTCAGGCATTTATGGTTTTATATCAGATGATTACAAGCCAGCTGAAAATGCACTTGAAATAGCCGAATATTCTGAAATAGTAAAAGGTGAGGCTACTATTTTAAGCAATATTGAAGGTGAAAATATCAAGGAATATGCAATCACAATCCAAGATATAAACCCAGATGAAAGCGATATCAAAAACTTCGTAATTCAAATCACAGACGAAGAATTGTTAGAAAAAACAGGCGGAATTGTCCAAGGGATGTCAGGAAGCCCGATTTTGCAAAATGGCAAGATAATTGGTGCTGTCACCCATGTTTTTGTAAACGACCCATCGAAAGGTTATGGGATTTATATTAATAATATGTTAGACGACGCTGAAGGTAGGGACAGCTAAATATATGCTTTAAAACGAGAAAATCAAATGATTTTCTCGTTTTTTTGTATTTTTGAAAGGAATTGGCTATGAATGATAATAATAAACTTACAAAATTCAAGGAAGAAAAGTGGAAATCTGGAGCATATACTGCACCATTTGCACCGTATGGATATTTTGCAAAAACGGATACTTATAGGAAATTAGCTGTTAATAATCAAACTGCAAGTGTTGTATATAGTTTTAAATAATTTACATATTATATGTATATATTTTTAAATATTAACAATTTAAAATTATGCACAAAAAAATTAGTGCAATTTAGTACAAATTGCATATTGAAATATAGTAATTATTTGTGTATAATATATTCATAACAGATATCATATAACTGATATTAGATAAACAGAAAAATTAGGAGGCTCTTTATGAAAAGAAGATTATTAGCAACATTACTTACCTCAACATTAATGCTAGGATTACTTGCTGGTTGTACCCCAGAAGAAAATGAAACACCTACTGGTGTCACTACACAAGAAGGAACAACAGGCGCAACGGAAACTACTGAAGAATTACCCGAAGCATCTGATGAAATTATGCACATTGGCGATGTATCTTTCGACTTATGGACCCAAATTCACCCTGTTACAGCTGAAAAATACAAAAGCTTAAACGACCACCCAGCTGCATCTCAATGGACAGAAGCTACAGGCGTTTCTGTAAACTACATTAGCCCACCAGTTGGCGAAGAAAGAACAAACTTAAATCTTTTACTTACTGACCCAAAATCTATGCCAGATGCATTCCAAATTGCTGGATTTGATTCTATGTATCCAGGTGGCATAACTCTCGCTATTGAAGATAATGTTATTTTAGACATTACAGAAATGGTTGAAATGTATGCACCAAACTTTATGGCAATGGTTAATGCTGATGAAAATCTTAAAAAAGATGTATATAATGATGATGGTATTATGGTAGGTTTCGGTACAGTTGTTGTTAACGAAGAAAAACGTGGCTCGGCAATGCGTGGACCTATCATCAACGAAGGTTTACTAGAAGAAGCTGGTTTAGATATTCCTGTTACAATCGATGATTGGACAGAAATGTTGAGAGCATTTAAAGATTTAGGCGTAGAACACCCACTTTCAATGGATCCTGCATACTTTAAAAATGTTTTCTCTGGTGCTTACGGTGTAACTACTGGCGCTGAATACTATATCGACGTTGAAGGTGATGGAAAAGTTCATTTTAGCCCCTATGAAGATGCATACAAAGATTACTTAATGCTTATGAACAGCTGGGTTGAAGAAGGTCTACTTGACCCTGACTGGGCTACAGTAAAATTAACTCAAGATATTAGACCTATGATGGCAGATGGTTCTGTTGGTGCTACTCTTGATTATGTTACAATGTTTAAGCAGTTCCCAATAAATGCAGCTGCTTTAGGATTAGAGCAATCTTATGTTGCAGCTCCATACCCAGTGCTTGAAGAAGGCGACCAAATTCACTTAAGAGATTACGAAGCAAACAGAACAGGCTTAGCTTTATTTGTTTCTGCAAGTGCAGAAGACCCAATCTCTATTATCAAATGGGTTGACCAAATGTATTCTTTAGAAGGTAGATACTTAAATACTTTTGGCGAAGAAGGCGTTACTTATGAATATGTAGACGGCGCATTACAATACACAGATTACATCACTGCAAACGAAGAAGGCATTTCGCAAACTCAAGCTGGTAGATACTTTATCTTTAAAGATTTATTCAAAACTTGGGAAGATGAGGATCACAAATTAATCTACACAGAAGATTCTCAATATGATGCTTGGGATCAATGGAATAAAGCAGATACAGAAGGCGAAATGCCAACACTTATCACTCTAACTCCAGATGAAGCAGACGAAGCAGTTAAACTTAAAACTACTCTTGATGACTATGTTAACCAAATGAGAATCAAGTTCATAAACGGTACAGAATCTTTTGATAATTGGGATGACTACATCGCAACTTTAGAAACATTAGGCGTTGAAGAAGCAATTGCAATCCAACAATCAGCTTATGATAGATATGTAAACAGATAATATTTTGGCTGTGCCTTAGGCACAGCCAAAGTTTAAGGAGAAGATATGGCTACTATGAATGCGCAAAAATCAAAATCTAATAGCTTCACTAATAGACTTAGAAAAGATTTAAAAAAGAACTGGATGCTATACATAATGGCACTTCCAATTTTTGCATATTATATAATTTTCCACTACGGGCCTATGGGTGGTTTAGTTATCGCTTTTAAAGATTTTCGTCCTGGTCGTGGAATTTGGGGCAGTGAATGGGCAGATTTTTTTGGATTAGAACACTTTATTGACTTTTTTACGAGTCCAGAATTTGCAACTATTGTACCAAACACAATTATTATATCAGTTGTAAGTATTTTAATAGGATTCCCGGCTCCTATTATTCTAGCACTGCTTTTAAACGAACTTAAAAATGAGAAATTCAAAAAATCAGTTCAAACAATAACATATATGCCGTATTTTATCTCGGTTGTTGTAATGTCTGGTATTATACTTGACCTAGTAAGTTCTGAAGGTGTTATCACAAATATTGCAAGATTTTTTGGATATCAAGGTGGGGATATGCTCGGTGTGTCCGAACTCTTTGTGCCTATATTTGTCACCTCGAATGTATGGCAGAATTTAGGTTATGGAACTATTATTTATATAGCAGCGCTTGCTAATGTTTCAGAAGATGTTTATGAGGCTGCTAGAATTGACGGTGCTAATAGATGGCAACAAATGTTAAATGTAACTTTACCAGGTATCGCACCTACAATTACAATTATGTTAATCATGCGTTTAGGTAGCATTATGACAGTAGGTTGGGAAAAAATTGTTCTTATGTATAACCCAGGTATTTATGAAACTGCCGACGTTATATCTTCCTATATCTATCGTATAGGGGTAGAAGGTAATCTAACAAGTTATGCCGCAGCTATTGGTATGTTTAATTCAGTAATAAACTTTAGTATGCTTCTAATAGCAAACAAAGTAACTAAAAAATTAGGAGGAAACTCGTTATGGTAAACACAAAAAAACGTAAAAAACCGATTGATATTCCAAATATCATTATCACAATACTACTAACGATTTTATGTGCAACTACATTATATCCTATTTTATATGTATTTTCAGCATCGCTTTCAAACCCTGATTTATTCGTAGCTTCAAAAGGTGCTTTCATGATTTTCCCACAAGGATTTTCGCTTCAAACGTATGAGCGAGTTTTATCGATGGATAGCATTTGGCTAGGTTATAGAAATACCATTTTTTATGTTGTAGTAGGAACGGCTATTAATATGCTTTTTACATCAATTGGCGCGTATGTATGGTCAAGACGTGGTGTAATGTTTAGTAAATTTATGGCTCTTATGATTGTTTTTACAATGCAATTTAGCGGAGGATTAATTCCATCTTACATCTTAGTTTCAAACTTAATTGGATATAATGTTTGGTCTATCTTGCTACCAGGTGCAATTGTTACAACAAACTTAATCATTTTAAGAACCTCTTTTGCTGCAATTCCTGAAAGTTTAACAGAAGCTGCTGAAATAGATGGTGCTGGTCACATTAGAATATTTACTCAAATTGTTCTGCCTCTTTCAAAAGCATCACTTGCAGTTATCGGTCTTTACTATGGTGTGCAACATTGGAATTCTTGGCTTCAAGCATCAATGTATTTAAGAGATAGAGATTTATACCCACTTCAAATCTTCTTAAGAGAAATTTTAATTTCAAATCAGCTAGAAGAAGTTATGATGGGTTCTGAAATAGGAACATCTACAGCAGTTCAAGAAACAGTAAAATATGCAACAATAATGGTTTCAATCATACCAGTTTTAATAGTTTATCCTTTTATACAACGATTTTTTGTTAAAGGTGTAATGATTGGTGCTGTTAAATCCTAAGGAGGATTTTTTATGAAAATTATAGATGTAATTACTCATAAAATATCTGCAAAACTAGATAAACCATTTAAGTTTTCACAAGGATGGGTAACTAGTAGAAGTTCAGTAATCGTTGAAGTTATCGGCGAAGATGGAACATCTGGTTTTGGTGAATGTTTATGCCACGGGCAACAATCACCACACCTTGCAGGTGCATTTATAGAGCATTGCTACAAAGAAGAAGTAATCGGAAAAGACCCTTTCGATAGCGAAGTTATATGGGAAACTTTATATAACAAATCGCGTCCTTTCGGTCAGCAAGGTATTGCGATTAACGCTTTAAGCGGGATTGACATTGCAATTTGGGATTTAAAGGGAAAAATTTTAGGAAAACCTATTTCAAAGCTTTTAGGTGGAACATTTAGAGATAGACTTTTAGCTTATGCTACTGGTTTTTACAGGCAAGAAGACGGAGTTTATCCAGAAGATGCTGTTAAAGAAGCACTAAGATATAAGGAAATGGGCTTTAAAGGAATGAAACTAAAAGTTGGTTTTACTCCAGAAAAAGACATTGAATACATAAGAGCAGTTAGAAAGGCTGTCGGCTTTGATGTTATGCTTATGGCTGATTTTAATGCGTGCTATTCTCAAGCAGATGCTAGACGAATTATATTAGAACTAGAGCCTGAGAAAATTTATTTCTATGAAGAGCCATTAGCTCCGGAGGATATCGAAGGCTATAAAGCTATTCGTAACTTAACGTCGTCTTATATCGCAGCTGGGGAAGAAATTTTCGGCAAAATCGCGATTAAAGATTGGCTTGCTCGTGGTGCTTTAGACATTTATCAACCAGATGTTTGTTCTTCAGGTGGATTTACAGAGTGCAAAAAAATGGCGGCTATCGCTGGTGCTTATAATACTGCGATTATGCCTCACGCTTGGGGTTCAGGTGTAGGACTTGCAGCAGCACTTCATTTTATAGCATCACTTCCGTATGCTCCAATGGCTTATGAACCATCAGAAATTTTCTTAGAATTTGACCGTTCAGACCACCCATTTAGAGCAGACTTAATTAATAACACAATAAAATTTGAAGATGGTCATATTTTTGTACCAGATAAACCTGGTTTAGGTATCGAAATTAATAGAGAAATTTTAGAGAAATATAAAGTTTAGAGGAGAACATTATGGCTAAAGTAGTTACATTTGGTGAAATTATGCAAAGACTTGCACCAGAAGGATATTATAGATTTCAGCAAGCAGAAAAGTTTCTTGCAACTTATGCAGGAGCTGAGGCAAGTGTTGCTGTATCACTTCAAAATTTCGGAGTTGATGCAAAATTTGTGACAAAACTTCCAGCACATGAAATAGGTCAGGCAGCACTTAATGCAGTTCGCAAATACGGAGTTGACACATCGGATATATTACGAGGTGGCGATAATTTAGGTCTATATTATGTTGAAAAAGGTGCATCGCAAAGAGCATCAAAAGTAATTTATAATAGAGCAGGCTCGGCAATTGCTAAAGCTACGCGTTCTGAATTTAACTGGGAAAAAATCCTTGATGGTGCTGAAATGTTCCACTTCACTGGAATTACAGCTGCTTTAAGCGATGAACTGCCTTTAATCTGCGAAGATGCTTTAAAAGTTTGTAAAGAGAAAGGCATTATCGTTTCTTGCGACTTAAATTACAGAAAAAATCTATGGTCTAAAGAAAAAGCGAAAGAAGTTATGACAAACCTTGCGAAATATGTTGATATTTGTATTGCAAATGAAGAAGATGCGTCAGATGTTTTCGGAATTTCAGCAAGTGACACTGACCTTACAAAAGGTGAAGTTAACCACGACGGATACAAAGAAGTTGCGAAAAAACTTGCTGATACTTATGGCTTCAAAAAAGTAGCGATTACTCTTCGTGGCTCGATTTCTGCGAGTGTTAATAACTGGGCGGCTATGCTTTATGACGGAAATGACTACTACTTCAGTCGTGAGTACACAATACAAATCGTAGACCGTGTTGGTGGTGGCGATAGCTTCGGCGCAGGACTTATTTATGCAACATACAAAAACTACGAGCCACAATCTGCGATTAACTTTGCCGTAGCTTCAAGTTGCTTAAAACACACGATTGAGGGCGATTTTAACTTAGTTTCATTAGACGAAGTTACAAAACTAGCAGGTGGAGATGGTTCGGGTCGAGTTCAACGATAAGGAGAAAATATGGATAATATTTTATTCATCTTTACTGACCAATGGCAAGCAAATCTTACTGGCTATCGTGGTCACAAAATCGTGAAAACTCCGAATTTAGATAAGTTAGCAAAAAAATCGGTGGATTTTACTAATAGTTTTACAGTTTGCCCACTTTGCACACCGGCAAGGGGTAGCCTTTTTACTGGGCTTTATCCACATCAGTCTGGCGTGATTGACAATTGCGATGTTGGTGGTTCTAGGCAAGATTATTTGCCAAAAGAGGCATACACTTGGCTTGATGCAAGTATTGATAAAGGTTATAAAGTTGGTCATTTTGGCAAGTGGCATTTGGGACTAGATTGGCAAGAAAACAAAGAAAATATCGAGTTTGACATTATGCGAATTGAAAGTGACAGAGAAAAACATAATACGCGTATTCCAAATGCTCCAGTCACCGAAAGAGGTCAAATAAGACACGACAGAAAACCTCAATTCGAGAGCAAAAAGACCGAAGATAGACTTCCTTTCTACGGAAAACTAGCCTCAATCGAGGAACGTTTTGAGTATAGCGTGACAAATCGCTCGCTTGAATTTATGGAAACACACAAGGAAAATCCGTGGTGCTTAACAGTATCTCTTGTAGGACCTCATTTTCCAAATGTTCTGCCAGAGCCATATTTTTCGATGTATCAAGATGCTGACTTAAAACTTCCAGAAAATTTTGCCGACAGATTTATAAACAAACCGTGGTTTCAATCTCGTCATTGGTGGCCTTCTGTTAACGCTGACGATTTTGATGAAAATGAATGGAGAAAAGCAATTTCTGCGTATTACGGAAGTATCACTTTGATGGATAATTTTATCGGAAAATTACTCAAAAAAGCCGAAAAATGCTCTGGTGGTCGCAAAACTCGCGTTATTTTCACAGCCGACCACGGAGAAATGATAGGTTCGCACTCGCGTTTTGATAAATCAGCGTATTTTTACGAAGAAGTTCTCAGAACTCCCCTATTAGTTTGCGACGATTTATGTGGCGAGCAAAAAGGTTTTTCTCGTGATGAGTTTGTAAACACACTCGATATTTCGCGAACATTTTTTGATTTAGCTGGCAAAACGACGCAAAATGGTCGCAGTTTAATGCCACTTTTAGATGAAAACACAAAAACTAACAACGAAAAAATCTCGTTTGTTAATTATTATAAATACAATGGACATAGTTTTGAAATTCGTGGTATCAAGACAGAACGCTATAAATATAGCTTTATTCCACAAGATATTGACGAATTATACGACTTAGAAAACGACCCTTATGAAATGACTAATCTTGCCGATAATGCTAAATATCTGGATATTGTATCAGAGCTTAAAGAGAAAGTTTTAGACAATATGAAAGCAAACGGCGACTATCTTTTAGAAATTTTAGATAACTTACCAAACGCAGGTTCACTCACAAAACCAGATTACCCAAAACTCAAACTTAATTACTAAAGAGGAAATTTTTTATGAATAGAAAATTTGAATTTACAAGCCTACAAAATAGCCGTTTAAAAGACGGATTTTGGGGAAAACGCACGGAAAATTATAAAGAAATTATCGCAAGTATGATGGATGCACTACTTAATCCAACAAACTCAGCAAGACTTATAAACTTTGACATCGCAGCTGGAGAGAGCGACGAAGAATTTTTCGGCGCACATTGGTCGGACGGTGACTGTTATAAATTCCTTGAAGGCTGTTGCTACATCTACCAAAATACAGGCGACAAAGAAGTGCTTGCTTTACTTGACAAATACGCAGATTTAATCGCTCGTTCGCAAGAAGATGATGGCTATATCTGTACACAAGTTACGCTTACTGACAGAGTTCGTTGGGACAGATATTCATTCCACGAGCTATATAATATGGGGCATTTATTCACGCTTGCAGTGGCTTATTTAGATGCAACTGGAAACGATTTATTAATTAAAGTTTCAAACAAACTTGCTGATTATTTATATGAAGTTTTCAAAGATTATCCACCACATTTAGCAAATTTCGGCTTCAATCCGTCAAATATTATGGGTCTTTGTGATTTATATAAAGTGACTGGCAACAAAATGCATTATGAACTTGCTGAAATTTTCATAAATATGCGTGGTACTGGCGAAAAACACGACGTAGAAGAACTTCGTGCAGACCCAACTTATAAAGCGCAATTATCGAAAAATCCAACAACTGACCAAAACCAATCTCGTGTTCCACTTCGTGAGGAAACAATGGCGACAGGTCACGCAGTTACTTCGACTTATTTATACGCAGGTGCAACTGATGTGTACGCTGAAACTGGCGAAAAGGCACTTATGGACGCTTTAGAAAGAATTTACACTGACCTTGTGACAAAACGTATCTATATTACAGGTGGTGTTTGCCCAACTTTCGTAGGATTTTCAGAGCGTGGTGATGAAACTCACGAGTCACATGGTATGGAATATGAACTTCCGAACAAAGTTGCATATAACGAAACTTGTGCAAACATCGGTACTGCAATGTGGGCAATTAGAATGCTTGCTGTTACTGGTGATACAAAATACGGTGATATGGCAGAACAAATTATGTATAATGCTGGTATTTCTGGTTCAAGCTTGGATTTAACAAGATATTTCTACTCAAATCCATTAACATTCAAAAAAGATACTCCAATTCCAGGCGACTGGAGACAATATTTACATAAATCATCAGTTAGATGGCACACATACACTTGCTGGTGTTGCCCTCCACAATTACTAAGAACGATGGCTGGTATCGGTCGTTGGGTATATGGAAAATCTGTTGATACTCTATATGTAAATATGTTCACATCTTGTGATTACACTGACAAGAATATGTCAATTGAAATGATTACAAACTACCCTTGGGAAGATAAAATCATTATTAAAGCAAACAATGCGACGAACCAAAAATTAAAAATTCGTATCCCAGCGTGGTGTAAAAACCCTTCTGTGAACGGAAACTCAGTAGAAAAAGGTAAATATTTTGATATTACAGTTAATACTGGTGACGAAATTATCGTGCATTTACCAATGGAAGCTCGCATTATGCAAGCAAATCCACACGTTGAAGCCGACAGAAATATGGTGTGTATCATGCGTGGCCCTGTGGTTTATTGCGCCGAAGGAAATGACAACACAGAAAACTTCGATAATATTCATATCAAACTTGACGGAAAAATCACGTCAGAATATGAAAAAGACTTATTAAACGGAGTGGTTACGCTAAATGTTCCAGCGAAAGCTATATATCAAAAAGATGAACTATACTACGAAGTGCAAACTGACGGTCGCGACACTGCTATTAAAATGATACCATATTATGCATGGGCGAACAGAGAATGCACAGACATGAATGTTTGGTTTGGAAAAATATAAAATTTATATTGATAAAATATAAATAAAACTTTAAAAACTGCAAAAACTTTAATAACTTATTGTTAAATTCGAAAAAATATGGTACAATTAAGTTATATGATATCTAAAATCAGATATTTCAGTAATAAATTAATTGTACATAGAAAGAATGGTGTATTATGCAAAGAGTTAAATTAGTTGATGTTGCTCAAGATTATATAAAAGAGCTTATAACAGAAAATAAATGTGATGCAAATGGATTTTTGCCGAGCGAAGGCGAGCTTGCGACAAGTCTTCAAATGTCAAGAGCAACAATAAGAGAAGCTGTTCGCTCCATGGAAGTTCGTGGATTTGTTAAAAGAATTCACGGAAAAGGAGTTAAAGTTGCCGATAATAGCATGGATGTATTATCTCAATCCATCGAAGACCTTATCGCTAAAAACGATGATGCATTAGATGATTTGCTAGAAATGCGTGTACTTTTAGAGCCTTATGGTGCGTCAAGAGCAGCTGAATATAGAACTGACGAAGACTTGCAAGAACTTGAAAAATATGTGTTAATTATGGAAAAATCGAAATATATGGACGAGAAATATTACGAAGCAGACCTTGCTTTTCATAGAAAACTTGCAAATATTTCAAGAAATAAGATTTTTTCAACTTTTATTGAGGCATATACTCAAGTGTTAAAAGAACTTATTAAGGAAACTTCGAAAGCAGATATTCCACTAGAGCAAAGATTTCACTATCACAGAAATATATTAAATGCAGTAAGTAGTCAAGATGAAAAATTAGCAGCAGAAGCTATGGAAGAACATCTTGTAGCAACAGATAAAAACAGACATATAAAATTCGGAATAAATTGAGGTGTATTATGTATTATTTAACAATTGACGGAAAAGCAGTAGAAGGTGAAGGCAGAGTAGAACAAGTATTTAACCCTGCTACTGGAGAAGTTTTAGCTGAATATAAATCAGTAAGTGAGGCTCAGTGCGAAACAGCACTTGCCTCAGCTGACTTAGCTTTTAAAACTTGGAGCAAAAAATCAATAATTGAGCGAGAAGAATGTATTTTATCTTTTAGAGCAGAGCTTATAGAAAAACAAGACGAACTTGTGAAACTTCTTATGGACGAAACAGGAAAACCACTTAATAATGCAACTTATGACTACGAAATGTTAATTAATTGCTTGCATTTTTTTAACGAAGAAAACAAAAGACTTTATGGAAAAATCATTCCTAACAAATCAGGCAGCCATTTAAACTTAATCGACCACACTCCTTTGGGTGTAGTTGTCGGATATCTGGCATGGAACTTCCCTATATTAAACTTAGGGTATAAACTAGGACCTATCCTAGCTTCTGGTTGTACTTGTATCTTAAAACCATCATCTGTTACACCACTAACATCGCTTAAAATCGGTGAGATTGCTCAAAAACATTTCCCAAAAGGTGTTGTTAATATCATTTCTGGTGCGTCAGGCGTTGTAGCACCTGTTATGAATAAAAGCCCTATCCCTAAAATGATGACTATGATTGGTTCTAGTAATGCTGGGAAAAGTGTTATCAAAGAAAGTTCAGAATTTTTACGTCATTATTCACTTGAACTTGGCGGAAATGCACCAGCTGTTATCTGTGCTGACGCTGACGTTAAAAAAGCTGCATTTGAAATTTGTGACTTAAAATATGGAAATGCAGGTCAAGTTTGCGTATCTCCGAACAGAGTTTTTGTACATAAAGCGATTTTAGACGAATTTTTAAGCGAAGTTTCAGCTTTTGTAAACAAAATCACGCTAAAAACTGGCGATGACAGACAAGAACTTTTAATGGGGCCAATCGCTACTGACAGAGCAGCTGACGCTATGGTTTCATTTGTGGAAGATGCAGTTTCAAAAGGTGCAACACTTCTTCACGGTGGTAAACGCACAGGCGTTGGATATTTCTTCGAGCCTACGGTTTTAGTGAATGTAACTCGTGAAATGAAAGTTTACAAAGAAGAAGTTTTCGGGCCTATTATGTCGATTGTTCCATTTGATGATAACGATGATATCGTCGCTATGGCGAATGACACAGAATATGGTCTTGCAGCTTATGTTTATACAAAAGATTTAGACAAAGCTTTATATCTAAGCGAAAATATCGACGCGGGTTCTGTTTCTGTAAACGAGCCACTTTATGATTATAACTTACCTCACGGTGGTTTAAAAGAAAGTGGAGTTGGAAAAGACTGCTCGCTATATAGCTTAGAAGAATACTATTATGTGAAACGAGTTTCAATTAAAAGAAGCTAGTTACTAAAATCAACTTAAAAGGCAACGCTTTGTGCTATTTTTAGCGTGGTGTTGCCTTATTTTTATTACGAAAGGAATCGTTTATGAAACGTCCAAATATTTTATTTATAATGACTGACCAGCAAAGATTTGACACTTTTGGGTGTAATAATGACGTAATTATTACACCCAATTTAGATAAACTGATAGATGAGTCTGTCTTTTTTGAAAATGCATATTGTTCAAACCCTTCGTGTATTCCATCAAGAGCTGGAATTATGACAGGAAAAATGCCGTCAGAATGTGGTTGCCCAACTTTTAAAACAAGGCTTCCTCAAGGCGAGAAAACTTTTGTATCAGTCCTTTCTGAAAATGGATATCACACTTCACTTGTAGGTAAACTTCATTTCGATAGCTCGAAAATCGGCACTGGGTTTATCGACGAAGTGCTGGTTGATGGTCACTCGGCAGGATACAACACGCAGTATATTTCAGAATATTTAAAATATCTTGCAGTGAATAAAGTTTCTCCAAACGAAGTTTATAAAAGAACATCAATTTCAGGTGGTCAGTGGCTTGTAGATACAAAGTATCACATCGATTATTTCTTAGGCGAAAAGGGAAAAGAAGTTATCGAAAAAATGCCGACAGACAAACCGTGGTTTTTAAATTTATCGTTTTCTGGTCCTCATCATCCGTATGATTTAGATGGAACAAAATATTCTGATATGTATAAGCTAGAAGATATGACAGTTCCAAAGTCAAAATACGAAGATTTAGATAAAAAGCCAAAACACTTTAAAGAAATGGATTCTTACGCGAATATTTACCTAAAAGATTACACTTTAGAAGAATTTCAGCGTAGCAAACGTTCGTATTACGCAAATATGACGCTTATGGACGAGAAAATCGGCGAAGTTATAGATTTACTTAAAGAAAAAGGAATTTATGACGACACCGTTATCATTTTAACGTCTGACCACGGCGATTTCTTAGGCGATTTTGGTATGATGGAAAAACTTCAATGTCTAACCGATAGCCTTATGCGTGTCCCTTTAATCGTAAAACCTGCGACTAAAAACTTTGAAAAAAAGGTTGTAAAAGACCGAGTTTCAAATATCGATGTCGCGTCGACTTGTTTAGAAATTGCTGGTGTGGAAATACCGAAAAAAGTTTCAAGTTTTCCATATAATGCATATTATGATGATAGTTTAGATTTAAAAGTGCGTCCGTATCTACCTATGGAAGCTGGTGGAATTAAAGGTGTTATCATAGGTGACTACAAAGTTATCTCGTATATCGATAGACCGTATGGCGAGCTTTACAACTTAAAAAATGACCCAGAAGAAATAGAAAATTTATGGGATAATGAGAATTTTTCTAGCGTAAAAATGCATGGTTTAGAGGCGATTATGTCTGAAATGTACAAAGCAATTCCAGATAGCGATGTTATTTGGAATGTTGGCACACCAGAAATTTAGGAGGTTTTATGGAAATTAAACCATATTTAGAAGATTTAAACACTCTTCACGTTGGAACAATGGGTCATAGAAGCTATTACTTGCCTAAAAATTTAGATGGTGACATTAAATTAACTAGCCTAAATGGTGACTGGGCATTTAAATTTCACAAAAGTAGATATGAAGTCGACGAAAGCTTTATTTTTGGTAAAACTGATGGTTTTGACACGCTAAAAGTTCCGAGTTCATGGAATATGCATGGATATGATTATCAAGCCTACCTTAACACTGAAGGTCCAATTCCGTTTACCCCACCGTATGTGCCAGATGAAAATCCTTGTGGTGCTTATGTTACAACTTTCTGTATTAAAAGTTTAGAAAACAAGCAATTTTTAAACTTTGATGGCGTAGATTCGTGCTTTTATGTTTGGATAAATGGAAATTTTGTGGGTTATAGTCAAGTGGCTCACGCAACATCAGAATTTGATATTTCGGACTTCGTAAAGCAAGGTGAAAACACACTTTCAGTGCTTGTTTTTAAATGGTGCGACGGAACTTTTCTCGAGTGCCAAGACAAATTCAGAATGTCTGGAATTTTCAGAGATGTGTATATTTTAGAACGTCCTGAAAACCATATTCGCGATTTTACTGTTAAAACTAAACTTTCTGACGATTTTAAAACTGCTGATGTAACAGTGGATTTAGAATGGTTTGGTGATAAAAGTGATGTTAAAATTTCGCTTTTTGATAACGACAAAATCATTGCAACTACCGAAAAATTCACAGTGCAAAATCCAAGACTTTGGAACGCTGAACAACCAAATTTATACACTTTAAGACTAGAAACTAATGACGAAATTATCGATTATAAAATTGGATTTAAAAAAGTAGAAATAAAAGACGCAATCCTCTATATCAACGGTCAAAATGTTAAAATTAAAGGTGTAAATCGTCACGATAGCGACAGTATTACAGGTCAAGCAATATCACGAGAGCAGTTAATAGCAGACCTAAAACTTATGAAAGAACACAACGTGAATGCTATAAGAACGTCGCATTATCCGAACTCACCTTGGGCGTATGATTTATATTCGGAGCTTGGTTTTTATGTGATGGCAGAGGCTGATATCGAGAGCCACAATGCACGCGATTTATATGGTGGTGGTCAGCTTTATAACTCGGAATTACATCTTGTTGACGACTATACTTTAGGCACTTTGTGCCACGATGAACGTTTTTTAGAGCCTATGCTTGACAGGGTCAAAGCGTGTGTAATTCGCGAAAAAAATTCACCTTGTATTTTTATGTGGTCACTAGGAAATGAGTCGGGATATGGCCCTAATATGGAAAAATGTGCAGAGTGGGTTAAAGAGTTTGACGAAAATGCGTTAATTCAATACGAAAGCTCAGTCTATCAAAAAGTAGGATATAAAAACGACCTTACTAATATCGATGTTTATAGTCGAATGTATATTTCACCTGAAAATATTACAAATTATTGTGAAAACAACCCTCTAAAACCTATTGTTTTATGCGAATATAGTCATGCTATGGGTAATAGTAATGGTGATTTAGAGCATTATTATCAAACGATGAAGAAATATGATACATATTTTGGCGGATTTATTTGGGAATGGAACGACCACGGAATTTATATGGGCAAAACCATCGATGGCAAGCCGAAATATTATTACGGTGGTGATTTTAATGAGCCAGTTCACTCAGGAACTTTCTGCTTAGATGGACTTTTGCATTCGGACAGAACTCCAAAAACAAACCTTTTAGAGTTTAAAAATGTTCATAGACCAGTAAGAGCGGACTTTTCTAACTCTAAGATTATTTTGACAAATGAGAATGATTTTATTGATATTTGCGATGAATATTATGCGAAAATTACTCAAGTTATAGATGAAGAAGAAGTTTTTAGCAAAATATTTGACGATTTATCAATAAAACCACGTCAAAGCATAGAAGTTTCGCATGATATTGTTGAGAGCGATGAGCTATCATATTTAATGATTGAATATTTTACAAAAAATGAAACGAAACTTATCCCCTCTGACTATAAAGTTGGGTTTGACCAAATAATTTTACAAAAACCGTGCAAAAAAGAAATAGAAAAGCCGAAAACAAGCTTTGAAATTTGCGAAACCGAGCGAAAAATTATTGTTTCAAATGAGAATTTCTGCCATACTTTTGATAAAGTTAGATGTTCTATTGACAATTTAATTGCTAAAAATGTATCTTATTTTGTAAAGCCCATGGACTATAACATTTTCCGTGCAGAAATTTGTAACGACAGAAAAGTGACAGCAGAATGGAAAAAAGCTGGGTATAATAGAACGCTTATCAAAAGAGTAAATCATAATATTGAAGCTAATGAAAATAGTTGTGAAATCACCTTTGATTTTATACTTTCGGCGCAGTATCTGCAAAAAATAATGCAAATAAAAGCTATTTATACTATTTTTGCAAATGGCGAGATTAACGTGAATATCGACGCAGAAAAAGACCCAGTTTTCCCAGAACTTCCTCGTTTTGGTGTTAGAATGTATATGTCAAAATCATATCAAAATATTAAGTATTTAGGCTATGGACCGTATGAAAGTTATTCAGATAAGAGAAATTACTGCTATTTTGGGAACTTTTCTGACAAAGTTTCAAATATGTTTGAAAATTATACACGCCCACAAGAGAGTGGAAGTCGTTTTGGTGTAACAAATGCGATATTATCCGATGAAATTAACCAAATCGAGATTATTTCTGATGGAATTTCGCTAAATACATCAAATTACACGCAGGAAACACTTATAAAAGCTACACATAGCTATAAACTTTGTGAAGATGATTTTGTGACTATGTGCATCGACTACAAAAACGCTGGAATTGGTTCTTCTAGCTGTGGTCAGGGCAAACTCCACGAGCCTCACGCAATTCTTGAAAACGAAATAAATTACAAATTCCTAATTAAATTACAATAAAAAAATCTCCCTTTAGAACAAATCTAGAGGGAGATTTTTTTGAATGAAAATTATGAAAAGAGGTTATTTAAGAGCGTCTATATATTCGCGAGCAATAGCTGTAATTTTATCAAAATCGCCAGCTTTAATCGCTTTAACATCGACTAAACTACCACCAACACCAACACCTTTGATACCAACATTCATAAAATCAGCAACATTTTGAGCGTTAATTCCACCAACTGCTAAAAATGGAATGTGGTTTAAAGGAGAGCAAAGTGCTTTGATATAGCCAAGCCCTAAGTTTCCGGCTGGGAAAAGTTTCACAAAATCAGCGCCAGCATTATGCGCAATTACGCTTTCAGATGGAGTAAGCGAGCCAGGAATTGAAATCATACCGAGTTCTTTGGTTTTTTTGATAACTTCGACATCGGTATTTGGTGAAATTATGTATTTAGCGCCCGCGTTATATGCAGCTTCGCATTGAGCAATAGTCATAACAGTTCCAGCTCCTACTAAAATTTCATCAGCCATATTATCAGCTATCATTTTGATAAGTTTTGGTGTTTTTGTTAGATTTTCTGGGTCATTTTGATTAAAAGTTACCTCTATAAGTGAAATACCACCATCATATAATGCTTTTGCAGTGTCTAAAATATATTCTTCATCAACACCACGAACAATTGCAATTACTTTGTTTTCTAAAATTTTGTCAAAAACTATATTCATATTAACCTCCAAGTTGTATCATATCAGATATCTTAAAACTATTATATCTTTTGTTTTAATATTTGTCAATATACTAAATCGATAAAAATTAATGCTATTTTTTGTGTATTCATTATAAGAAATGAATTATGATTAATTTTATAATCAATTTTCATAAAATCACTAATTATTTTGCACAAAAATAAGCTTTAAATATTATATAAAATGCGAATTGAATGTATTGTATATCTATGATAGTATAGTTGTAACATATATGATATCATATATAATATGAGGAGGGTTTTATGAAAAGAAACAAAAAAAGAATTAGTTCTGGTGTTCTTGCAGGAGCAATGGTTTTAACTTCAGTTTGTTCACCAATTTTAAATGTTTTAGCAGAAGATAATACAAATTTGATTGATGGAACACAAAATCAAGATTTAGTTTTGTCAAATGTTGACTATACTGGTCTTAGCAGAAGTCAAACAAGGTTGGAAATTACCGATGTTGATAGTTTGCACGCTTTTCTTTCATCGCTTGCAAATGACGAAACAAAAATTAAAATCAGTGGAAATGCTGTTCAAGTGAACGAACCGATTACAATTAATACCGACTTTGCAATTCCAGTGGGTGTAAAACTGCAACTTTTCGCTGGTGTGACTTTTAACGGAAATGTAACCGTAAATGGTACTGTTCAAGATAGCCGTGCACCAGAATATAGAGCAAATGGTATTGTTAAAGGCACAGGTAGTTTGATTTTCAATGACAGTGGAACATATTACAAACAAGGTGTTGAGGCTATTGGTCAAGGTAATGCACATATTAACGTTTCAGAAAATTCTACGCTTACAGTGAAAGTAGCAAACGGAAAAGATATTTTTGAGGCAACAACTGGTGAAATTACACTTCAAAAAGAAATTACATCGGATATTGTTTCTGATATCACAAAAGCCGACGGTGCAACTATATTAAATCCTGAAAATGATAAAACTTCAGCTGAGGGCGAAACTAATCCTCCAGAAGAGAAATCTCCGACTGAGGAGTTATATGATATCCTACGACCTATTGTAAATGATGACAGTAAAATTAAAATTAACGGAACAGTCGTTGAAGTTAGCAAGCCTACTACTATCGACATAGATTTCACTATTCCAGCTGGTGTTAAATTGCAACTTTTTTCAGCTGTAACTTTTAATGGAACAGTTACTGTTGATGGTATTATTCAAGATAGCCGTGCATTAGAATATAGAGCAAATGGCGTTGTAAATGGTACAGGTAAACTTGTATTTTCTAACACTGCTCAATATTATCAACAAGGCAATAATCTTATCGGCTCAAATGGTAAATTTAAAGTAGCTACAAATTCTACTATCGAAGTGTCAAATGATGGTGGCGAGTGCCTTACTGCTTCGAGTGGAACTATCACGCTAAGTGGTGGAGTTACTACTGCTATGCTTAAAAAACTTGTTGTAAACGAGGGTGTTACTTTCAACAATGCTAACGCTTCAAATATCGGAGAGGGAATTATTTTTATAGCTCCAAGCCCGTATGAAACAAAAATTAATAACAATATAGCACTTGCAAAAAGTCAGCTAGAAAATACAGCAGTATCTACTGATGGTGTCGATATTCCATCAAATGCGTATTATGTTTCGCAGTCTGACAAAAATGCATTACAAGAAGCTATCGAAAACGCAGAAGATTTTATTGTAAATGGAACAAAAACCGAAGAAAATTTAGTTGTTGCAAGTGAATCTATCGAAAATGCAATTGCTACATTTAACTCGGCAAAAAAATTAGGCAAAGCAGAAGCAGAAGCTGAGAAAACTGCAGAAGATTTACTTGCGACTTTACAGGCGATTGACGCTTCAGCTGTAAGAGATGCTGGTGAGGAAAATGTTGATGGTGTTCTTCACGACGTACTCGAGGTTTCAAAACCTATTACGATTAACCAAAATATCACGATACCAAATGCAGTTCGACTTAAATTTACTAAAGGGCCTATTGTTAATGCTACAATTTTTGTCGAAGGTCAACTTCAAGACTTTAGAGGTTCAGGAGATATTATAGGTTCTGGAGTTGTTTCAGCGAGTGGCACTGGTAAAGTAGAATTTTCTCAAAATGGCGCTATGTACATTATGGGTAAAGGTAAAGTTATCGGTCAAAATGGATTTGTAGAAGTTTCTGAAAATTCAACTCTTTCACTTTATAACGCCAATAATATGGTAATCGAAAGTGGCACAGTCACTGTAAATAGCGCGGTACCGAGCGAGCTTACTACGAAAATTACTGTAAACGACAATACAACTTTTGTTGCAAATGCGACAATTCCATCGGCTGTTAGCGTAATAAACAACGGTATTTACATAGATTCCAGCACGAAAAACACTGAATTTTCTTTAAATGGAATTGCAATAAGTGCTGAAAGCTCTGACGATGTTTCGGTGAGAGTTACAAGTGACGCTATTGAAATTGAAACTAAAGTACAAAATGCGACAGGTGTTTCAGTTACACTTAAAGATGCAAGTGAAAACAGTGCGACTATCACATTTGACATTGTAAATGGTGCTATTATAAACAAAGAAGTTTATAAATTTGGAGCAAAAACTCCAGAAGCACTAAATGCAGAAATCGACGAAAAAACAGCTATACTTGAAGGTTTAATTTCTGAAGCAGAAGCGTTAAACTTAGACGCTGAACGTGAGAAAAGTACGGTTTGGTTTGCGAATGAGTTCCAAAAATTTGCAAATTGGGACGAGCAAAATATGGACCAAAACGAAAGAATGTTTGGTACAATTACTTATAATCCAAACGGAAAAACTGCCGAAGATTTAGCAAAAGAACTACCTGAATTTGAGAGAACTGAAATTATAAAAATGCTTGACACATCGATTGACGACATAAATCAAGTTATTTCGGGCGATATCGTAAGGGCTTCGGTTAATATGTTTGATTGGACTGGAATAACTCACGAAGGCTCAAATTTCTATGATGAAAGTGGCGCGCCTGTATTTTTACACGATTATTTCTCAAAACCACTGACAACTACAACTGACGATGAGCTTATGTATAATCATTATCTAGGTGCGATTGACAAACCAGTGGCTATCGCTCCAAATTTAATCACGTCGGCTGATGGTAGCGTTGATACTACGCGTGAGAATTTAATTCTTGATAGACCAATAGATAACGCTGGATATATGATGTTATGGCACGACCCTGTTCCGACGTTCCTACAAAACGAAGACGGTATTAAAGACGGTATTTCAAATTTCACAAAATATGATATAAATAGCGATGAAATCAGAGATAATTGGACGACAGTTCTTGATACAATAATCCCACAAACTCAAGGCGAAAACTATACTGTTGCTGGATATTGTATCGCAAATGAGCCTCACTGGTTCTTAGAAGAAGGACATTGGGCGACTATTAAAAAAGCTGACGGAAGCGAAGGTTTCTCGCAAAATGCACACGATGAGCTTTCGGCTTGGGTAGAGGCAAAATATCAAACTGTTTACGCTATGAACGAAACTTATGGAACAAATTATGCAAGTTTTGATGATATGTCGCAAGACGCAGTTCCACTTGACCCTGCAATTGAAGGCACACCTATGTGGTATGATGTTTGTAAATTCAATATGGACAGAGCGACAGAATGGCTTACTTTCTTAAATGACGAAGTGGTTAAAAATAACCCCGACGCAGACACGCATTTGAAAATTATGCCTGACTTATTTGTAGAAGGAAATCGTACTCACGGTATCAATTTCGAAGAACTTACGAAAATGGCTGGAATGATTGGCGATGACGCGAAAATCAGAAAAGAAAATTTCAAAGCTACTGGTGTTTCAGAAGATTGGAATGAAGATTATTCATATTATTTCAAAGAAGTTGGTATAGGATATGACTTTATGACGTCAGTTTCTCCAGAAAAAGCCCATGTAAACTCAGAAGTTCACTTCTTATCAACGACATCATATAGAGATTTATATATGACACCTGAATATGTTCGCTCGACTTATTGGCTTGCAACAATTCTAGGAATGGACGCAGGATTTACTTGGTTCTGGGGCAGAGAAACTGATGGTTCTATCGAAAAACGTTTAATGGAAACAAGTTTAGAAGGACTACTTCAATCATATCCAGCGTCAGTTGCTCAACAGCCAAGAGTTGCAAACGAACTTAGCGTTACAATGATGGATTTAAATGCTCATTCAGAAGAAATTGTTAAATTCCAAGAGCAAGAGCGTCCTCTAAGACTTTTCTATTCGGAAACTTCTGCGATTGTAGATAGCCACTATATGGAGCATCAATTTGACATTTATGAAAAAGTATTTTTCGACGGATATCAAGTGGGTTATGCTACTGAAAATATATTAAAAACACAAAATAATGCAAGTTTTGATGTTGTTGCAATTTATGAAACACCGTATGTTACAGATAGCGAATTTGCGAGTATTCAAGCTTATTTAGACCAAGGTGGTGTAGTTGTTATTGACGATGTGAGTTTAAAATTTGACGAGCATAAAAACGAACGCTTAGAAGTTTTAGACCAGTCTAATGGCACGATTATTTATGCAAATTCAGTGGATGAAATTTCAGAAGAAGCACTATCAAACACACGCGAAATTTCGCCTATAAGCATTAGCGAAGAAAATGGTAATGACCAAAAAGGTGCTATGTGGAGAGTTGTCCCATCAGGTGATAATTATGTGGTATCAGTTGTAAATGTTGGTAAAAACCAAGCGACTTTAAATTTATCGACAAATTCTGGCGAAATTTCAGCTATAACTGATTTATTTACTGGAAATGAATTGTCAGAAACGTTAACAATTGCTCCAGAAGAAGTTATGTTCTTTGAAATTAGCATGACTGGTGATACATTTGAACCAGAAACAAACCCAACAACAAGACCAGTGCCAGAAGTTGATAACTCATCAAATGATAGCAAAAATGATAACGTAAATATCGAAGATGGTGAAACTCCATTATCAACTGGTGATTTTGCAAAACTTACGGACGCACAAGACCACTGGGCGAAAAATTCTATCGAATACGTTGTCACAAATGGACTTATGAACGGAATTTCTGATACAGAATTTGCTCCGAATGAAAAGGCAACCCGTGCTATGATTTGGACGATTTTAGCACGAATGAACGATGTTGATACGACAATAAGCGAACTTTGGTATCAAGATGGTTTGGACTGGGCAACTCAAAACGGAGTTTCTGACGGAACTAACCCTATGGACGAAATCACTCGCGAACAACTTGTTACAATGCTTTGGAGAAATGCAGGCGAGCCAACTTCAAGTTACGACTTATCAGCATTTACTGACTTAAGTGATGTGTCTGATTACGCAAAAGTAGCGTTCGCTTGGGCAGTTGAAAGTGGTTATGTTACAGGCAAAACTGAAACAACTTTAGCTCCAAAAGACACAGCAACAAGAGGCGAAATCGCAACAATTTTAGAAAGAATTTCAAATAATACATTTAATCATAATTTATTAAGCTAGTGCTTATGCATGCTTAATTGAATTTACGGAATATTCTTCAAATAATTGTAAAAAACTAGATTGCTCTATTAAGGATCTCTATTTCATATAAGCTCAAGATTTGTTCTAAATTTTCTTTATGACACATAATGCATTCAACTACTTCATCATCTGGCATGTTTTCGATGGCAATTTTATGTATTTGGAAATAAAATTCTAAGATTGTATTGGATAAATTCATTTTCGATCATTTCGGCAATATAGAAATAATCTCTAGAATTCATACCTAATTTTGAAGTTGCATATTTTTAAGGAGATGATTTATACTTGCTAAGAAATGATTCGATGCAGAAGTGAAGACTTATGAGGTTTTCGGGATAATGTTTTTATGCCAAAGACAATTTGCAAGGACTTAATAAGAAAAACTGGGCTAACCGCAAGAGAAATTCACGAAAGTGATAAGTTATATCCGTTAGACGAGCTAATATCATTGTGGAGAGTTATTAAAAAGAATGAAAAAATTTATAAATGATGAGAGTGACGCAGTTATCTCGTAAAATCCAGTTTATTTTGGCAGAACTTACAATTGTATTTGATAAAGACACTTGAGCGATTTAGAAGTATAGAACATCTTAATTTATGTTTTAAGTACAAAAAAAAATATATTTACCTCATTTTTATTGAAAACATTTATAATTTATACTAAAGTACTGTAATGTAGACATCATAATCGAGTACTTTGATATAGAAATTTTAATGATGAATAAGATACAAATTACACTAAACTTGACTTACATATACCTTCACAAGCTAAGAATTAATAATTATAACTTATATGCGTAACTTAAACATACAATACAATATAATTTAATAAAAAAACAGAAATTTTTCGATTTATGCTCATATAAACGAAAATTTCTGTTTCTTATTTAGTAGAGGGATAAAAAATCTCTCAAGTGAACCTTGATAATAAAATACCACACTGCTTTGAGTTATACAGGTAAATTAAACCTGAAATACACGGATTTAGAATGCGTAGGAAATGACAAAGTATGTGTGTTTTAATAATTTAAAAATAATCTAAGTTAACAGAACAACCCTTATTTTCACAGAAAAATATTAATTTTTTGTAAAATATGTTAGTCCTAACTTGACTGGATTGGAGATTATACCTATTATCGCTGTTCGCCATATATGAAAAATGGGGAGAAAATTGCTGGGTGTAAATGAGTTGCCATTAAGGCAGATGATGTTGAGGCGATGTTACCTGACGGATGGAAGAATAATAAAATAAATCTGTTTATATAAGTTATGAATGATTAAAATGCCATAATTGCTCTTGTTTTAATCTCCACCTAAATAAAAGAATTTTTAGAAATGATTTCAAATGCAAATAGATCAAAACCATCTGTAAAACAGGTGGTTTGAACTGACTCTATAAGGGTCTTTTACTAGTGGTATCATCTTAAAAGGTGCACTGAACTTATCTGACAACTACTTAATTTTCACTGGCTGCCACCTATTCGGGTGGCTTTTTTTGCAAAAATTAAGTGGATTTTTTGCGATATTTTCTTCGATGTTATTCAAATTGTTTAAAAGTTCATTTTTATCGCCTGCAAGACTTCTGATAACTTGAGGTATATGCAATCGTCAATGTTATATGAAATATTAAAGATTTAATATTTCATATATACTGTTATAATGTCAATAACCAATTTTGTCAATTACTATTGTATTTTTCGCTATTAACTAAATTATAAAAAAATGATAAAATAAATATAACTTAAAAACTTTCATTACTGTAAGGGATGTCTTTATAGGCGTGAATAAAACGTGGAGGAGAATATGAAGCTTAACAAAGCGACAAAAAGGTTTGTGTGTTATGTTTTAAGTGCATCGCTATCAATTGCAAATTTACCGATGACTTATGCACAAGAAACCAAAGAAGAAGAAACAAACGCTGTAACATCAGAAATGCCTATTAATTTAGTGGGGTTTGACGATGTTAAAGCAACAGATTGGTATTATGACAGTGTAATAAAATCAGTGGAAAATGGCATTTTTACTGGTATTACACAAGATGAATTTGACCCGATGGGAAGCATGACAAGAGCAATGTATGTGACTATTTTGGGAAGAATGGCTGAAATTAATACAGCAAATTATCAAGGCGAAAGCCATTTTACAGATGTTGAACAAAACAGTTGGTATACACCGTATGTTAATTGGGCATCTGAACTTGGCATTACAAATGGTGTATCTGAAACAGAATTTGCACCAAATGTTCTTGTAACACGTGAGCAAATGGCAACATTAATCACAAATTTCTTTGATGTGTATAAAATTACATATCCAAACGAAGTGAGAGATACTTTGCCAGTTGACTATGACAAAACAGCAGATTATGCAAAAGAAGCTGTTAAAAAACTATTCCAAACTGGAATTTTAAATGGAGATAATAATCAAAATTTCAATCCTAAAAACAATGCATCTCGTGCTGAAGGGGCAACTTTAGCTACTAGAATTTTTGATGTGGTTGAACTTTGGCTTGAAGCAGGCAATACATTTGATGTTAGTGCAACACTTGACAACAAAGAATTGTTTGACGAATATGATCCACGTCGTAACAACACAAAAAGCGTAACATTCTATGATGGTGACACGTTAGAAGTGATTGATACAGCTAGCGTATCAGCTGGAAACCCAGTGCACGGCAATGTTCCAGACACAGATAAAGCTAATGCATTTTTTGTAGGTTGGTTTACAGACGAAGCTATGACAGAGCCATTTTATACTCATGACCCAGTCACGGAGAGTATTAGCGTTTATGCAAAATACGATCAAATGGAAAGAATAGCTACCGACCCTAATTTAACTGTATATTCTGAAATTAACAAAGACCCTGACTTTGCGTTAACAGTTGTTAGAAAAGAAGGCACAGTAACAGGTTCGGACATTGCGACACTAAAAGTAATGGACGGAACTAAAGGTGCAACACTTCAAATTACTTCTATCGGAAATGATGAATATAGCATTTCAGCAGAAGAAGGTTTCACGCCTGGTTCTACTTACGAAATTCATCTTGCAGACGGATTTGTATTTAAAACTGACGAAGGCGAAAAACCCGCTTCAATCAGAAAAGCATCGCTTACAATAAGTGCAATAGAAGAAACAAAGCTTAAATTAAACGAAGATTTAGTTTATATTGCTGAAAGTGCTACTACATCGCTTGTTGTTGACGACGAAAGCACAAATTGGGATGAATACAGCAACCCAATTGTTTCTGCTGATATTAACGAAACTCCAGAAGAGCAAACCTTTAGCACTGGTAGCTTTAGTATTACAACAGTACCAGCCGGTTTAGAAATTGGCGATATGATTTCTGTTTATGCTGGGGAAACTCGTCCAGATGAAGTTAGAAACGAGCTTGGCGAAAGAGCGTCGTTTTTAATCGTTACAAATATTAACGGCAATACAATCGAGTTTAGAGAACCTGAAACTGCTGAAGAGCTTATGATGGCGTATTTCATGCCAGATAATATTCCTTTCTCAGTTACAAGTGCAGACTTAATTCCTGAAAACTCATTTAAAGTTGAAATTGCACCTGATGAGGATAGCGAAACATATCCAGTTGACGATGTAACAAGAATTCTTTTAGAACTTGATGAATTTGACAGCATGGACGATTTTAAAATCGGTGACTTTGTTACATTCTATGTTGGAAATATCAATGAAATCGAGCTAAATGGTAATGATGTACATACAAAATATGGTGAAATTACAGCGATTAACGGAAACGAAATTACATTTGTAACTGTTGATGTTGAATATATCGAAAATATTTTCAATACATATATGACAGACACGCCAACTTATGAAGAGCTTATGGATGGTGTTTCAGAAGCTGATTTGCAAATGATGAAAGATTCTATCATAGCGCAAGTTTACGATAGTGGTTTTGCAGACCTTGCAGCAGAAGAGCTTACTAAATATGTTATGAATACTGATGAATTCAAAGACATGGCAGGTCTTGAAAACATTACTTTATCTGACGAAAACGGAAATTTACTTTCTCCTGAAGATATTGCATTAATGGCAGGTTATGCACCAGCGCCAGTTATTGGTATTCCTATAATTACTGTTAGTTTTGGCGAAAGCGAAGAACATTTTAGCGATGGTATCACAGCTACTGTTAGAATTGAAATGGAAATAACTATCGAGCCTGGTAAAAAAGATTTAACTAGAAAAACTTTAATGATTGATATTGGAGCTGAATTCCAACAAGACGTTAAATTCGACGTTAAAATGGGTGCAAGTGCTGATGTTGATTGGAAGGTTATTATTCCAGTTATAAGTTCAATTCGTTTTGATGCTGCTATCGATGTTTATAGCTACACAAATATCGAATTTGATGCGTCTATTTATTCGTTAAAAGCAAACGAAGGACTTGCTGGCAAAAAAATCCAACAATTATTTGGACTTAACAAAAAAACAAAAAGCAAAATTGAAATGGTTTTAGGACTTAAAGAACAAATCGAGCTTTTAAGAGAACTAGGCGAACATACTTATGAGCAAATCGCCGAACTTGAAGCCGAAGCATTAGACCTTTGGGAAGGTGTTAAAGACGAGGCAGAAGAATCTGGTCTTGGATATGTGTTCGAAGACTTATCTGCTGACGATTTATATGAAGCTGAATTTGACTTTACAGATGTAACGGAGGATTTAGACTCATTATTAAAAGAAGACGACCAAGACTCGCTAGACGCTGGCATTCAAGAAATGATGGAACGTTATTCTGAAATGATGACAGTTGAAAGCCAATGGATGGAAATGGTTCGTCATATTATAATAGACCAAGAATATTGCTATTATGGTGTAGCTGTTGGTTTCACTGTATTTTTAGTAATCAAAGCAAAGGTAAATATTGCTATTGGTTCTGAAATCGAATATTTAGTCGGAAAAAGATATGCTTTCTATTTCGACATTGTTAAAGGTACAAGTGGAAGTAGTGTTACCGACTTATTAGACGAAAAGTTCTCATTCAAGTTTTATGTTATGGGCAACTTAGGAATAAGAGCAGGTGTCGAGCTTCAAATTCGTGGTGGTATCATTAACACCAAATTCGCAAGTATCGGTGGTTCTGCCGAACTTGGAGTTTATGTAGAGCTTTGGGGATATTTCATTTACAATTATTCAAAATACAGCCCTGCTAATTCTGATGTAGTTTATGACGAAGAAGATGTTATGGGTGCAATACTCCTTGACTTCGGGCTTTATATGGAGCTTACATTCCGACTAGCAGTATTAAACGGTGCATTTGCATTCGAACCAGTTTTATATGATGGTTTCTGGCCTTTATATACTTATGGTGATGAAATAAATGTTTATGACTTCGTCTATGATATCGACCCTGAAAGCGAAACAAGGCTTGCTGTTGTCGACGATGTAGATGATGAGTTTGGTAATATCACAATGAAATTACCAGAAGTTATGCGTACAATGAAAACTATCAACCTAAGAGATGGTCAGCTTGCAAACATAAATTATGGTACAGATAGATTTAATTTCTATATGTCAAACAGCAATTTCGTGTATGACCCTGCGTCAAACGTTATAACGGTAAATCCACCAGAAGGTGTTCGTTATATGGAATCAGAACTTCGTATTGTATGGAAAGGTAGCAAATCTGCTTTTAGTAAATACGATATCGACCTTACAATTCCTTTAGTTTGGACAAACTTAGACGATGCAGAGTTAAAGCAACCGGTTACTTATAATGTAATTATTGAAGATGAAGCTGGAACAAGAACAATGGTTCACTCGGATATGGTTTATAAAGGTGAAGCATTTGCAATTCCGACAGAAGCTGAAATTTTAGATATGATTAACTACTCGGCTTATGATGTTTTACTTGAAAATGGTTCGTATGAAAATCTTAAATACGAAAGTGTTGATGGATATGATGAAAACATTGTAAAAGACACAACAACTATGCTTACAGAAGTTGACGCAAACTACATCTTCAAAGTTGACATTCGCGAATTCACACTAGAAGTTGTTGACGATGAAGACAATAATATTTTAAGTGACACAGCAAGATTTGGCGAAAACTTCGATATTTCTCCTATTGTTGGAAAAGAAATCGAAGAAATAGAAAATGGCAATACAAAATACATGATTATTGACGGTGTTCGTGCTGATATGAGCGGTGACGCTGATAATTCACTTAATGTTGATGGTGATTATGATGGTGCGACAAAAGCAGACGACGGTCGTGATGTTACTGGCATTATCGATATGAACTTTGCAAAAGAGCTTTTAAGAGGGGAAACTGTATATAAAGCAACTTACAGCGATAATTCTGCCAATATTACTTATACATTTAAAGGAATTAACGCTGACAGCATCGATGTAAATGTTAAAAAAGGAACAATGCCAACTTCAGAGCACTATAACGATATTTTAGCTGATGCTGGATATAGTAATGCAATTTTAACTGATATATCTCCATCATTCACACCAGCAGAAACTGACGCAGTTTATACGCTGACATTTACGTTAACATCAGATGAAATAGAGAAATCTACTTTAACTTACGATAGTAACGATGGTTCAGAAATAAGTGCTATAACACTTCCAGTTGGTTATATAATATCAGAACCAACAGCACCTACAAAAACAGGTTTTGATTTTGTTGGTTGGTATTCTGACGAAGCGTTAGAAACACCATTTGTTCATAGCAAAATGCCAGAAGTAGACACAACTGTTTATGCTAAATGGGAAGCAATTCCATACACATTAACATACTCTACTACTATTGGTAGTATTTCAAATAACACAAAAACAGTTTACTATAACAAAGCTTATGGCGACCTACCTACAAGCGAAGACATCGAAGAAATTCCATTTGACAAAGCTTTCGAAGGTTGGTATACTGAAGATGTCGGTGGTGAAATTGTTACAGCTGAAACTATCCATGATTTAGCAGACGATGTTACTATATATGCAAGATGGAGAACGAAAGAAACGATTTCTATTACGCATGATTTAGAAGATAACAACAATTACACTTATGTGTATAAAGGTACACCACCAGAATTTGTATTTACTGCAACAAGTGGTGATAAAACAATCACTGATGGATTTACTATTAGATATATGCGTGTTGGAACTGGTGGAAACATTTGGAAAGACAGCCCTGAAGAGGGTGGAACATACAATGTTCAAGTGTCACGAGCTGGTGACGATACTTATTCTGAATACTCAAAAACATTTAATAATGCATACGTTATAAACAAGGCAAACTCACCAAATATTACTACTAAACCACAAGTTATAGCTAGAAACGGTATCGTGGTTGTTGTCCCTGATAGAGTAAATCAAGAAGAGCTTGTTGGTGCTACTTATGAGTACAGAGTTAATGATGGTGCTTGGAGCACAAAACCGATATTCTATGTTGATGGTAATACTGCAACTGTTCAAATGAGAGTAAGCCAGTATGATAGAAACTACAACCAGTCTAATGTTATCACTGCAAATACTGTAAATGTAAGCCAAAATTCTGGCGATGGATTTGAAACAAGATTTTTTGTAGAAACACTTCACGATGGTAAATCTGATTGGGATTTCGAGTTGCGCTTACTACTTAAAGAAGGCGGACATTATACACATGCCTTTTATCCAACGGAAAATGGACAAGTAGATGATAGAACAGTTAACTTAGAACCTTGGGAAGTTGGAGGTTTACAAATTGTGAGAACTGATGGCGGTAATTTGGACCACTGGGGAATGGAAGAATATGGAGTTCAATCATATTACAAAGGAAGGTCTAATAAAGAGATTGTTTCAGATGGAGAAAACGCGATAGTAGTATGGATTGATGAAGATACACCTCCATTTACACGCACTTTTAATCAAGCGAAGTTTAAGCGAGAAATTCACACTCTTTCTGGAACAAGACTATACAACGGAAGAGATGATGATGCGTTCCAATTAGGCTCAAATGATATTGAAATCACTTTCTCAGGTATGACAAACGACCAATATTATAATTCAGGTTCTGGGTATAATGCGTATGATTATGCTCATGCACCAGTTGCATATTATGCATTAGAAGATGTATCATATAGCCAATATTTCACACAAAAAGTTGATGGATTTACTATTGATAGCGATAAACTTAAAGAAGAATTAATTTCAGAAGGAATTAAATCTATGCAAGTTTTATATGTTGTTGAATATCTTGAAACTTCAGCAATTGACAATGCAAATCGTGTACAAACAGCAGTTTTAACACTTGAATCTGGACTAGAAGAAGGTGCAGAAATCAGAATAACTGATGGAACAATAAGCAGATACGATAGCGTAAGATAACAAAAGAGCTTGCATTTATTGCAAGTTCTTTTGACTATATTCAATGAGGTGGAAATTTGAAAAAAAATACTTTAATAATTGCATTTTGTATAATTTTATTATGTATAACATTAATAATTATCCCCAAAAACGAAAAAACTCCACAATTTGAATATGATGGAACAGTTAAAATTGCCATAATTGATAGTGGAATTTCTTTAGATGCTATTGATGAAAACAAAGTTTTAGATGGGTATAATTATGTAACAAAAACCACCGATACAATCGATACAATCGACCATGGAACTGCAATTTCTAGCATTATTGTCGGTTCTTCTAGTGCAAGAGTTGACGGTATTTCGCAAAATTCGGAGCTTGTTCCCCTTGTTTTTAAAATGTTTCACGAAGATGGCACATTAGAAACCGTCGACAGTGATACTTTAGCCGAAATTATTTATGATGCGATTGACGTTTATGAATGTCGTATAATTAATTTAAGCTTAGGCATTTTAGAACCTAGTGAAAAATTAGAAAAAGCTATTTTATATGCCGAAGAAAAAGAAGTTATTGTCGTTTCTTCTGTCGGAAATTCACATCAAATTGACAGTAGTTTGGTGTATTATCCGGCAAATTATGAAACAGTTATCGGAGTTGGTTCGCATGATGAAAATAGTCATGTTTCTGATTTTTCTATGAGAAATTCCTCTGTGATGGTGCTTGCACAAGGGGAAGGCTTATGGTATGCGAATAAAGATGGCATGCGTTTTTCTCCAGAGGGAACTTCTTATAGCACTGCTATTGTAACTGCGCATATAGCCGAACTTTTACACAAAAATTACAATTTGACTGCTTTAGAGATTAGAAAAAGTATCGAAAAATCAGTTATCGATATTCATGAAGAAGGACAAGATTTTGATAGCGGGTTTGGAATATTCAAAGGCTTCATTGAAAACAGCAATCACGAAAACTGATAAAAAAATATTCTTAGATACATCCTTAAGATTTAAAGATGAAAGAAATTCATTATTTTATGAGCATATATCAGAATTTAGTGTCGAAGACTATATTAAAGAATTCTCTAATAAATATGATTGTGAAATAAACGAAACGGATAAACTACAAGTTCATTATATCGAAGAAATCATTATAAATTCTTTATTAAGTTAAATCTTATATAAAATAATGTTATACAATAACTTTAACCCTACTCAATTATTTTATGAGTAGGGTTAAAATTATGTGATATAAATATCAGTATTTTCTTTTCAACACCAGGGATTTTGTTCATGCAAGGGTGACCTTGTAGGTAGCTATTGATGTTACGAAGCGTTTTCATATCTTCTTTTGGGAAAAATCCTTTAAGTGCTAGCGCTCCGTATAAAGCAGGCGCTGTGTGGCCTTTTGACAGAACAAATCTATCTCTGTCAGGATTTTTTGGGTCAGCTGGGTCTACGTTCATTTGTTTGAAGTAAAGCACCGATAAAATGTCTCAAATCGAAAGCGAACCCACTGGGTGACCACTTTTTGCGCTGTAAATGCCTTCGATTGCTAATCTACGCATTTCGTCAGCAATTTGTTTGAAATTAGTTGTTTCTTTCATTTTTATGCACCTATTTCATTAATCTTTCTAAGATAACAGCCACTTCTGCTCTTGTTGCATTATCTTTTGGTGCTAAAGTAGTTTCGGTTTTGCCTAAAACATATCCGTTTTCCACTGCCCACGCAAATGCATTTTTTGCATAATCTGAAACATCGTTTAAGTCCTCGTAAACCGATAAGTCTTGGCTTGAAACTGGCTCGCCAGCATTTCTCCAAAGCATTGTAACAAGTTGCTCGCGAGTGATTTCACCCATTGGGTTAGTTCCATCAGAAATTCCATTTTCCACTGCCCAAGTCATTGCTTTATCATACCAATTTTCGCCATTTTCAGTATCAACATCGTTAATTCGTGCTAAAATAGTCCAAATCATTGCTCTATTTGTATAACTTTCACTGTCGAATTCTGTGTCAGAAACCCCCATCATTAGACCATTTTCAAAAACAAATTTAATACTTTCATACGCCCAGTGGTTTGTAATATCAGTTAATTTTAGAAAATCATTTGTAGATAGTGATATTTCTCCGTCTTCTATTGTACTATTTTCATTAGATTCATCATCGCTATTATCAGTTTCTGTACGAGGTCTTGAAGTTGTAACTTCATTATCAACAAGCAAAGCTTTTCCAAATACAGATGGATTAGACCAGCCCATTCCAGTTGTGTCAAACCAAGTTGTAACACCAACTCTTGCACCAGTATCATCTGCTTCATTAACCTGTAAATCTAAGCCAATAACAGTATTTTCAGTCGCATTAATGTCGGTTAATTTAATTTTTAAAGTAACTACATAACCATTATCAGTAATCACTGTACTACTTTCAATATTATCAGCATTTGAACCATTAAAACTTTGTTCGTTATCAAAATTTATTCGATATTGAGCATCGTCAGCTTGATAACTATCAGAAAATTCGTTATTTTGGTTTAAAAATACCTCTACTGAATCATGTTCATACGCATTTGCACTATCTTTGTTCAGCAAATCATCAATAACAGTAATTTCTGCATATAAATATTCTTCGTCCCACAAAAGTTTTGCAGTCGCATTATTTGAACTATCGTTCGTTTTCGCTGTCAGTGGTATGCTAGAAACCTCGCTCCAGTCTATCGTAGCCTTAGCTTTTTCGATTTCGATAAATGGTTTTAGCGTTACTTTTCCATAGTAATTTGAGTGTGTTTCCTGCTCAAAATTAGTATCAGACCAACAAATTTTATCATTTTCATTCTCGATTACAATATCAAGTTTGATTTCTTCGTTATAATTTGCTGTGTCAATCGGAATTATCACTAAATCATTTTCTCCAGCAAATTTTGTATCAGGTGAAGTGTAAACTGTGATTTCATAATCTGAACTGCTTAAAACATCGAAATTTATTAACAAATTTTCATCATCAAATGTGAATTTAACATCGGCTGAAAGTTCGCTGTTTCCAATATTTATAGGCGATATAGCATCTATTTCATCGGTTTTATATGCAAAAGCATTTTGAATAAGTGGTGTTAACTGAGATGGGTCAACAATTCCGTAGTATGCTGGTTTTGCTTTGTAATCACCATCAAAAAGAAGTGGGTAATGTTGTTTTCCACCTGAATATTCTGGCATTGACAACCAAGAATGAGCATCAGTCGCTCCCCAAACAGTTACATTTGTTAAATTTACACCATCATCAGACACTTTTTTAAACATTTCAAATATATTTTTGTAGTGATATGCTTGCTTTATAAGTTCTTCTTCATAAGTCCCCTCGGAACCAGAGCTTACTTTCATATCAAGTTCGGTAATTTGGACTTCGATACCTAGCGATGCGTATTTTAAAATCGCTGTTTCAATTTGCGAAACAGTCGGATTGTCTAACGCATAATGTGCTTGCATTCCCATTCCGTCAATTCTTGCACCATCTGTATTTTGAATTTCTGCGATTAAATCATAGATATTCTGACTTTTTACTGTTTCAGTTTCGTTATAATCGTTATAGTAAAGTTTCACATCAGCTGGTGCATAAGTATTTGCATAAATAAACGCATTTTTTATGTATTCATTGCTTTCACCATACACTTCATAGTAACCAGTAGGAGTTGTAGTGTCGCCAAACTGAGCAGTTTTTCTAAGTCCGCCTGCTAGTCCGTCGCTCGGATTTATAACTTCATTTATAACGTCCCAAGCATAAATTAAACCATCATATTCGCTGTCAGCACCGTGATAATGAGCAAGTACATCTTTTATGTATTCTTCTAAACGTGCGTTCATAACATCAGGTGTAACATAATCGTTATTAACATCGTAATCAACACGGAAAAACCAGTCAGGAGTTTGCGAATGCCACGCTAAAACATGCCCACGAAGTAAAATTTCATTTTCAGGGTTAGTGTTGTTATAGGCTAAAATTCCGTCCATTATAATATCAGATTTTGTGAAATCAAGAATAGGAAAACCATCTTCACCGATATTTGGAGTAGTACCCAAAATCGCTTCTGGTTTTAAGTCGTTTTCGTGTGTAACACTGTTGAAATGTTTTGAAACTAACGCCATTGTCGTGTCATTTGTTATAGCACTACTTGGAAGTGCCACTCCGAATGAAAAATAATCTTCGTAAACATCTTTTAGCGATGGAATATCCGTTTCGATTTCAGGAGCTTCCACGCTTTCAAGCTTTGTTATAGACACTTCGTCAACATAAAAGCTATTAAGGCTTGTTTCGTCAGCAACTTTAAATTCAACTTTTTCCAGAGTGCCAGACCACGCAGTTTCAAAAGTTCCTTTTATCTCTCTCCACTCGTCTTTGCTAGCTGTTACGGTGTTATTTGTAAGCGAATACTTGTCATATTCTTCTAAAACATCGACTTCTTTTGTCGTAAGTCCAACTTTAACAGTAGCTTCATCAGTATAATCGTCAGATAATTTTACCCACACTGAAAATTCGTATTTTGTATTATTTTCTAGTTTATCGGTGATATTTTGCGCCAAGGAGTTCCAAGTGTCCGTTCTTCCAGTGACAAGAATTGAGCTGTCGCCAGCTTTTGGGTTTTCTGTCGCTTGAGAAATTGAAGCACCACCCATTGTTGTTACATACCAACTGCCAAAATTTGTGTCAAAATCTGAGCTTGATAAAATTGTGTCGCTTGCATTTGCACCTACTGTAAATGCCGAGATTAGTGCCGAAGTAATAATTGCTTTTAAAATGATTTTTTTCATAATAATACTCCTTTTTTAAGATAATTTAATTATAAGCTTATTTCTAAAAGTTTAAAATAGACAAATTAAAGTAAAAATAAGGCAAAATATAGGTGTAGGTCTACAAGCATTGACATTGAGTGTGAACAGATATATAATAAAGCCAATCTAGAAAGAGTGTAGGAGGAAATTATGCAAATAAAATCAATAGTAGACCCTTGTTTTAAAAAATACGGTCGAGTTTTAGACATTAAACTGCCTGAAACTTTAGAAAATCTAGCGAAAACAGAAAATTCAGACGGTGTAGTTTATGTCGCATCTGAAAAGACACTTGAAAACACATCTGAATTTGAGTTAATACAAAATAGCGTTTTCGGTGGTATGCCTATTCAAATCGGCTATTGCAACGGTGTGAACAATGCGTTAAACGCAGTTGAATATCACAGGGATTCTGAAATCAATATCACAGGCACAGAGGCGATTTTTATGGTGGGATTGCAGACGGATATTGCCGACGATTTTACTTATGATACATCGAAAATAGAAATTTTCAAAGCTGATGCCGGTATGGTGGTCGAACTTTTTGCTACAACTTTGCATTTCGCACCTTGTTCGGTGGACGGAAAGCAATTTAAAGTTGCAGTTGTTCTTCCAAAAGGCACAAACACAGATGCACCAAATTTATCAGGTGTTTTCGCCGAGGATAAACTTATGACACACAAAAATAAATGGCTAATCGCTCATAAAGATGCAAATATTGACGGTGCTTTTATAGGGCTTGTCGGCGAAAATATTAAAATTTAATTTAAAAAATAAGGAGAAAAAATTATGTCAAATATTCCACAAATCAAAGTAGGGGTTGTCGCTGTATCTCGTGACTGTTTCCCAGAAAGTTTATCAGTAAATCGCAGAAAAGCAGTAATTGATGCTTATAAAACTAAATACAACGACGTAGATTTATACGAATGCCCAATTTGTATCGTAGAAAGTGAAATCCACATGGTTGAGGCACTAAACGACATAAAAGCGAATAATTGTGACGCATTAGTTGTGTATTTAGGGAATTTCGGCCCTGAAATCGCTGAAACTTTGCTTGCAAAACATTTTGATGGCCCATGTATGTTCGTGGCAGCTGCCGAGGAAAGTGGCGACAGCCTAATCCAAGGTAGAGGTGATGCGTATTGTGGTATGCTAAACGCGAGCTACAACCTAAAACTTCGCAATATTAAGGCGTATATTCCAGAATATCCTGTTGGTGATGCTGAAGATTGTGCAACTATGATTAACGAATTTGTGCCAATCGCAAGAACTTTAGTCGGTATTTCTAAGCTGAAAATTATCTCTTTTGGCCCTAGACCACTGAATTTTATGGCGTGTAACGCTCCGATTAAGCAACTTTTCAACTTAGGTGTTGAAATCGAAGAAAATTCAGAACTTGATTTATTCGCATCGTTCAACGAACACGCAAACGACCCTAGAATTCCAGAAGTTGTAGCTGATATGGAAAGAGAACTTGGCGAAGGCAATATGAAACCGGAAATTCTGCCAAAACTTGCTCAATATGAGTTAACTTTGCTTGATTGGGTTGAAAAACACAAAGGATATCGCGAATATGTCGCTGTCGCTTCAAAATGTTGGCCTGCATTCCAAACTCAATTCGGTTTTGTTCCGTGCTATGTAAACTCAAGACTTACTGCAAAGGGCATTCCTGTTTCGTGCGAAGTTGATATTTATGGTGCTTTAAGCGAATTTATCGGCGCTTGCGTGAGTTTAGACGACGTAACTCTGCTTGATATCAACAATTCTGTGCCAAAAGATATGTACAAAGAGGATATCGAAGGTAAATTTGACTACACAATTCAAGATGTATTTATGGGCTTCCATTGTGGAAATACTTCGTCGAAAAAACTGTCAACTTGTGCAATGAAACACCAATTAATTATGGCAAGAGCGCTTCCAGAAGAAGTGACACAAGGCACGCTTGAAGGCGATATTATCCCTGGTGACATCACGTTTTATCGTCTGCAAAGCACTGCTGACAACAAACTTCGTGCGTACATAGCCGAGGGCGAAGTGCTTCCAGTGGCAACTCGTTCATTCGGTGCTGTTGGTATTTTTGCAATCCCTGAAATGGGTCGTTTCTATCGTCATGTTTTAATCGAAGGAAATTATCCACACCACGGAGCAGTTGCATTTGGACATTTCGGCAAGACTTTGTTTGAAATTTTCAAATATTTAGGTGTAGAACTTGACGAAATCGGCTTTAATCAACCAAAAGGTATGCTTTATAAGTCGGAAAATCCGTTTATGAAGTAGCCACCTGACGTGGACGCAAAATCAAATTTAATGTAGGGGAGGGTTTCCATGCCCTCCCTTTGTTAATTTTACAAATATTTAGGAGGAAAAAATGAAATATTTACTCGGCATAGATTTAGGAACATCTGGCACAAAAACAGTACTTTTTGATAAAAAAGGAAAGAAAATTGCAAGTTCTACTGTGGAATATGAGTTAATTCAACCGAAAAATGGTTGGGCAGAGCAAAATCCAGCTGATTGGTGGAACGCAGCAGTTACTACAATTCGTGAAGTAACAAAAGATATTGACGTGAAAAACATCGCCGGACTTGGAATTTCTGGGCAAATGCATGGACTTGTTATGGTAGACAATAACGGCGAAGTTATCAGAAATTCGATAATTTGGTGCGACGGAAGAACGACGGACGAGTGTGCTGAAATCACAGAAAAAATTGGCAAAGAACGACTAATCGAAATTTCTGCAAATCCAGCACTAACAGGCTTTACAGCAGGGAAAATCCTTTGGGTTCGCAAAAATGAGCCAGAAAATTACGCAAAATGCTACAAAATTTTGCTACCAAAAGACTATATTCGATATAAATTAACTGGTTTATTTGGTCAAGACGCGTCTGACGCATCAGGCACTAACCTATATGACGTAAAAAATAGATGTTGGTCGGCTGAAATCCTAGAAAAACTAGAAATTTCGGCTGATTTAATGCCGGAATGCAAAGAATCTGTCGATATTGCAGGTAAAATTACAGAAGAAGCATCGAAAGTCACTGGTTTATCAACTGGAACTATCGTTTGCTTCGGTGCTGGCGACAATGCTTCGGCTGCTATCGGCACTGGTGTTGTGTCGACTGGCAAAGCGTTCACGACGATTGGCACTTCTGGGGTGATTTTCGCTCATTCTGATATGCCACAAATCGACAAAGACGGTCGAGTTCATACGTTTTGCTCGGCAGTTCCGAACAAATACACAGTGATGAGTTGCACACTTTCGGCTGGAATGTCGCTTAAATGGTTTCGCGATAATTTCTGTAATTCAGAAGTTGAAGTAGCAAATTCTCTAGCTTGTGATAGTTATGAAATCATCAATAACTATGTTAAAAACGTTCCGATAGGTTCGGAAAAGTTGATTTATTTACCGTATCTTATGGGCGAACGTTCTCCGATTTTAGATGAGAAATCAAGGGGAGTTTTCTTCGGATTGTCTGGAATTCACACGAAAAAACACTTAGCAAGAGCTGTTATGGAAGGTGTTATGTTCTCGCAACGCGCGTGCCTTGACGTTATTAATGAAATGGGTGTAAACCCTTGCGAAATGTACGCGTGTGGTGGTGGTGCGAAGTCGGAAATTTGGCGACAAATGATGGCTGATATGTACGGTGCTGATGTGCTGACGGTCGAAAACGAAGAAGGACCAGCGCTTGGTGTCGCAATTATGGCGTCAGTTGCGTGTGGAATTTACGAAAATATCGAAAAAGCTACGGAAATTATGGTGAAAACTAAAGAAAAACTTGCACCAATTAGCGAAAATACGACGGAATACGCGAAGTATTACGATATTTATAAAAAATTGTACCCAAACTTAAAAGATAGTTTTAAAAAGCTTTCAGAAATTTAATAAATGTTGTAAATGATATGAATTTATGGTAAAATTAAACTTTAGGAGGTTTTTGTATGCTTAATAATTATTCTATAAAGAAAAAACTTACTTTTGTGTATATAATTTGTATAATTTTACCGATAATTATAACTAATGCTACATTTATTGGTATTGCTATTGCAAATTATCAAAAAGAGCAAATGAATATTGCAGAAAATACTTCCGAAAGGCTAATTTATAATATAAATTCAGTAATAGATAGCACGGTGTCGATTTCAAATTATTTAGAAACTGATAGAAATTTAGACGAATTTTTGCAAAGAAATTATCTGAATGCAAGCGAATATTATGAGGAGTTTCACAAAATTAATGCACTAAATTTAATGGGATATTATTATACCTCTCAATATGTGGAAGATATACAGATTTATGTTGATAACGAAACGATTACAAATGGTAAAAATTATTTTAAATTAAGCTCGATAATTGAAAAAGAGTGGTATAATAAATTCTTAGATAATGGTGAGAAAATGATGCTTTTAGTGCATTATGACACTCATAATTTATATGAACAAGGCTATACAAAAAAAGTAAGTTTAATAAAACGACTTGATAATTTTTATTCATCTAAAAACAATGTTGTGTTAAAAATTGACATTGATTATGATTTACTTAAAACTTATGTGGAAAACGAAAGTTTTTTAGGAAGTATCGACATCATTAGTAATGATGAAGTTATACTTACTAGCGAAAAAAGTTCAAATTCCGATAATTTTCAAGTTGTTGACGCAAATAAAAACTATATGTTTACTGAAACTTTTGGTGTTATAAATAACGAATGGACTATATCAATCGTATTTGATGAAAATGATATCTTTACAATTTTAGAGCAGTATAACATGCTTATTCTTCTGATTATTTTGCTAAACTTTATAATTCCAACAGTCGCAATTTATTTTATAAATAAATCACTTACAGAGAGAATTGGTGTTTTAGACTCGCAGATGAAACTCGTGCAAAGCGAGAAGTATGAAGAAGTTTCACTTGATGAAGGAAGCGATGAAATTGGAAATCTTATTCGCACATATAACACGATGATTTCACGCATAAAATGGCTTATGGAAGTTGTAATTCGCAAAAATTTTGAAAAAAAAGAGCTTGATATCTCAAAAAAACAAGCCGAACTTAATGCACTTCAAAGTCAGATAAATCCACATTTTTTATTTAATGTGCTTGAAAGCATTAGAATGCATAGCCTAATTCGTGGTGAGCAAAAAACATCAGAAATTATAGAAAAACTTGCATCTTTTATGAGAAGAAGCCTTCATTGGGAAAGTGATTTGATTAGCATAAAAGAAGAAATGAAGTCAGTAAATGAATATCTTAATATCCAAAAATATCGTTTTTCTGATAGAGTTGACTTTTACTTGCACATAATTCCGGAATGCGAGCAGATTAAAGTTCCAAAATTTTCGATAGTTACATTTGTTGAAAATGCTTGTGTACACGGTATTGAAAAAAAGGCAGAAGGTGGAATAATCTCTGTTGTTGTAACTAAAGTTTCAAATGAACTTTTAATTCAAATAACCGATACTGGCTTAGGGATTGATGAAGAAAAGCTTAATAATATCAGAAAAAATATTGAAAACGCAAATATCGATATGTTAAACACTGGAAAAAGTATCGGAATTTTAAATTCAACAATTAGACTTAAATTGTACTATAAAAACGATGTTTCTGTGGATATAGAAAGTGTTTACGGAATAGGTACGGAAGTGCTTCTTACTTTACCAATTTTAAGTGATGAGGAGATTTTAGATGGACAAAATTAAAGTTTTAATAGTTGATGACGAGTGCATTATTCGTGATGGAATTGCAGTTTTAGTCGATTGGAGTAAATATGGATATGAAATTTTTGCAAAAGCTGGAAACGGAAATGAAGCTGTAAAAATTTTAAAAGAAAATAAGATAGATTTAGTGCTTACCGATATAAAAATGCCTGAAATGGACGGTTTGGAGCTGTCAAAGTATATTTTTGAAAATATTTCTAAAGATATTAAAATTGTTATTGTAAGCGGATTTTATGACTTTGAATATGCAAAACAAGCAATAAAATTCAATGTTTGCGATTATATCTTAAAACCGATAAATAAAGAAGAACTTATCGACTTTGCCGAAAATTTTGCATCTAACTTTTTTGAAGGTGATAATATAAATTTAGAGGAATTAAGTACTATTACTCAAAACAAAGAGGATTTATCAAGCCCGAAAGCTACAAAATCACTACTTAAAAGCGTGGAAGAAGAAATTAGGCGCTCTTATATGACAAATTTAACCCTTAAAGATTTAGGTGAAAAGTTTTTCATAAACAGTGTATATTTGGGTCAAATATTCAAAAAAGAATATGGGATTACGTTCAAAGAATATCTAAATAATCACCGAATAGATGTGGCAACAGAGATTTTGGTTTCAACAGATTCTAAAATTTATGAAATAGCCGAGCAAGTTGGATATTTAAACACTGATTATTTTATAAATACATTTGTAAAACGAAAAGGAAAAACACCACACCAATATAGAGTAGAAATAAAAAAGCTGTGATTAGCCGATACATTGCAATCAAATATGATGAAAACAAATGAATTTGCATCAATATCGAATATTTTGCAGGTTTTAAAGGTATTTAGAATAAGCGAAAAACACTCCGTAATCCTTTTGGCTTATGGAGTGTTTTTCGTGAAATTATAGATTTCTTTTAAGTTTGCAAAATGTGTTTTGATTGCAATTTATTGGCTTAGTCACAGTTTTTCTATACTTTGTGGTATTTTTTCTATATTCTACATAATGATTATTGGATTTTTATGTAGTATAATTAGTACATAAAAAAACGAAGGAGATTTACATTATGAAAAAAAGATTATTATCTAGCCTTTTAGTAGCATCTTTTATGATGGCAACTTTATCAGCATGCAGTGGTGGAGCAAACTAGGGTGGAGCTACACAAAACCCTGATGCAAATATTTCAGAAGATGGAATTAAAACTTTCTCAGCGTTTATGGCAGTTCCTGGAACTGAACTTCCTGACGATAACAGAATTATGAATGTTATTGCAGAAGAAATCGGTGCAAAAGCTGATATTACTTGGCTTACAGGTCAAACAGCAGCAGAGCGTGTCGGCGTTATGGTTGCTGGTGGCGAATATCCTGACTTTATAAATGGTTCTGAAGGAACTAAAGCACTTTTAGATGCTGGTGCATTAGTTGCTCTTGATGATTATTTAGATAACTATCCAAATATCAAAAACTACTTAACAGAAGAACAATGGAATAGACTTCGTCATGAAGATGGTAAAATATACATCATTCCTCAATTTGGTATTATGCAAGGTGAAAATATGCAAACACAACACGGAGATTCAGCTTTCTGGATTCAAAAACGTGTTTTACAGTGGGCAGATTATCCAACAATCAAAACAGTAGATGAGTATTTTGATTTAATCGAAGATTATATTGCTGCAAACCCTACCGACGAATCAGGTCAAGCAAATATCGGTTTTGAAAGCTTAAATGATGACTGGAGAAGTTTCTGTACTAAAAACCCTCCAAACTTCATTCAAGGTTACCCAAATGATGCGGCTGCAATTATCGACCGTGAAACTTATGAAGCAAGAATTATCGCTTTAGATGATGAAGCTAAATATTACTACGGAAAATTAAATGAATTATACCATAATGGTATTTTAGACCCAGAAGCATTTACTTTATCTTACGACCAATACATTGCAAAACTTTCTAGTGGACGTGTTGTTGGTATGTTCGACCAAGAATGGAACTTTAGACAAGCTCACGCATCTTTAACATCTCAAGGTTTAGATGACAGAGGATATGTGCCACTTGATTTAGTAATTGATGAGTCTATCACACCTGAATATTTCAATCCACGTCCATTTGACGAGTCAAATGGTATCGGTATTTCTGTTAGCTGTGAGGACGTTGAAGGTGCACTTAAGTTTTTAAATGACTTACTTGAACCTGAAATCATGACTTTAAGATACTGGGGCGAAGAAGGAACTGACTACGAAGTAGCAGAAGATGGTACTTTCTATAAAACAGAAGAACAAAGAGCGAATGCAAAAGATACAGATTATTCTGTAAATAACTACTGTTCTTATGACTATTTCCCACACTTTGAAGGTCAACTTGCTGACGGAATTAACGCAGTTTTACCTACCGACCAACCAGGCGAATTCTATGAAACACTAACAGATGTTGATAAAGAAGTTTTAGACGCTTATGGTTATCAAGTTTGGACTGATTTCTTAACTCCGATGGAAGAAAACTCTCCTTGGTTCCCAATTTGGTCTTACACAAATACATTAACAGCAGACACTCCAGCAGGTATTGCAAACCAAAAAATGAATGATATTCAAATGGAATGGTTACCAAGACTTGTTATGTCAGATGATTTTTACGGCGACTGGGAATTATATGTTAAAGAATATGACAATGTAGATGTTGAAGCTTATGAAGCAGATATCACAGCTGAAGTTGCAAGAAGAATTGAATTAACTAAATAAGTTACAAAGCACCTTAGAAAACAAAATATCTAAGGTGCTTAGATTTTAGGAGGAGATTTTATGGAAAAAGTTAAGAAAAATGATGATATACTAAAAAATGCATCAAAACTTCAAAATAATTCTGGTTATCAAAAACTTACTATGTTTGAGCAAATGAAAAAACAAAAAGAACTTATTTTTATGAGTTTACCATTTGTTATATACATATTAATCTTTGGATATGCACCACTTTTAGGGTGGATAATGGCATTCCAAAACTACAAACCGGGTAAAGATTTTTTCGAGCAAGCTTGGGTAGGATTTGACCAATTTGCGTTTTTATTTTCAGATGATACATTTTTAGAAGTTTTAAGAAATACACTTGCAATGAGTTTAATTAATCTAGTATTTGGTTTCTTTTTCTCGATATTATTTGCAGTATTATTAAACGAAGTGAGATTAGTGTTTGCTAAAAAAGCAATCCAAACTATTTCGTATTTACCACACTTTTTATCGTGGATTATAGTAACTGGTATTGTTGCAGATGTTTTATCAACAGAAACAGGAATTATAAATCAACTTTTACTGTTCTTCGGTTTTATTGATATGCCTATAAACTTCTTTGCAGATCCTGATTATTTTTGGTGGATAGTAGGATTTTCAAATGTTTGGAAAAGCACTGGTTGGGGAAGTATTATCTATCTTTCGGCAATGACTGCAATAAGCCCTGATTTATATGAGGCAGCTGACATTGATGGTGCTGGAAGAATTGCAAAAATTTTGCATATAACACTTCCAGGTATTAAATCTACTATTTTTATTTTACTTATTATCAACATCGGAAATATTTTAAATGCAGGTTTCGAGGTTCAATACTTACTTGGAAATGGTTTAGTAACAAGTGTTTCTCAAACTATTGATATTTTCGTGCTTAAATATGGTATTAGTTTAGGAAACTATTCGCTTGCAACTGCTGCTGGTATTTTCAAAAGTTTTATTAGTATTGTTTTAATATTCATTGCAAATAAAATGGCAAAATCTGCAGGCGAAGAAAGACTTTTCTAGGAGGAGTATTAAATGAAAGATTATTTTAAAAAAGCAACCAAAGTCGATATTATATTTGACACTTTAAAATGGATTTTCTTGGTTTTATTTGTTGTGGCAACACTATATCCAGTGCTAAATACACTTGCAGTATCTTTAAATGAAGGTTTAGACACTTTGAAAGGTGGAATTTATCTACTGCCACGAGAATTCACATTGGAAAATTATATATCAGTATTATCGCAAGATTCATTAAAACAAGCTGCGATTATCACTGTTTTAAGAACAGTTGTCGGAACAGTGTTGCAACTTTTTGTAACAGCACTTTTATCGTATGTTTTAAGCCGAAAAGAATTTATGTTTAAAAAAAGCTTATCCCTTTTATATGTAATGACAATGTATTTAAGCGCAGGTTTAATTCCGTCATACCTTTTAATCAAAGAACTTAATATGCTAAATAGCTTCTGGGTTTACATAATTCCAGGTATGGTTTCGGCATTTAATATGATAGTAATTAGAACTTATATGAACGGACTGCCTGATAGTTTAGTGGAATCGGCTCAAATTGACGGAGCAAATCACACAACAATTTTTATGCAAATTATACTGCCGCTTTGTAAACCAGTTTTAGCAACAGTTGCGCTATTTATAGCAGTAGGACATTGGAACTCTTGGTTTGATGCAATGCTTTATAACGGATTTGACAACGACCTTACGACACTTCAATATGAGCTTATGAAACTATTATCATCGGTTACAAGCCAAGGAGCGAATGCCGAATCTATGAAAAATGCTCAAAATACAGTAACGCCAGCATCTATAAGAGCTGCAACGACAATAGTTACCGCAATTCCAATCGTGTGCCTATATCCATTCTTGCAAAGATATTTTGTAGCAGGACTTACTATCGGAGGAGTTAAGGAGTAATTATGAAATCACTTTTTAAAGAATATGAAAAATATTTTAAAATTGGCTGTGCAGTAAACAAAAACACTATTATTTCGCATAAAGATGTGATTAATGCTCAATTTAATGTTATTACTGCTGAAAATGAAATGAAATTTGAGAGTGTTTGCACTGCTTTAGGTCAGTATGATTTTACTAACGCTGATAAAATACTTGGATTTGCAAAGGAAAATGGTAAAAAACTTCGTGGGCATACTTTAGTATGGCACAGCCAAACACCTGATTGGTATTTCAAAAACGGTGATGATTTTGTGTCAAGAGAAGAAATGCTTATACGAATGGATAATCATATAAGAGTTCAAGCAGAGCATTTTAAAGATGAGTGCTATGCTTGGGACGTTGTAAATGAGGCTATCGACGATAAATATGGAAAATATTTAAGAAAATCTAACTGGACTGACGTTATCGGTGATAATTTTATCGAAAAAGCATTTATTTCGGCAAGAAATCACTTTCCAGATGCAGAACTTTATTATAATGATTATAACGAAAGTGATGCTGACAAATGTGATAAAATATGCAAACTTGTATCATCACTTAAAGAAAAAGATATACCGATTGACGGTGTCGGACTTCAAGCGCATTGGAATATTGTAAGCCCAACTTTAGACGAAATAAAGCGTGCATTTGAAAAATATTCTAAGCTTGGAGTAAAGCTAAATATTACCGAGCTTGATGTATCAGTATTTGAGTTTTCCGATGAGCGACGTGATATTTTATCGCCAACAGTTGAAATGATAAAGGCTCAAGAGAAATTTTACATCGATATTTTCGAGATTTTCAAAGAATATCGTGAAATTTTAGATTGCGTTACATTTTGGGGCGTATGCGACGACGAAACTTGGCTTTCAAATTTCCCTGTTAAAGACAGAAAGAACTTCCCTTTGCTTTTCGATGATAACCACAAACCAAAAGATGCATTTTACAAATTATTAGAAAATATATAGGAGCAAAATATGAAAATACAAAACCCAATACTTAAAGGATTTAATCCAGACCCATCTATTTGCCGTGATGGTGACGACTATTATATCGCAACATCAACATTTGAATGGTTTCCAGGAGTGCAAATTCACCACTCGAAAGATTTGAAAAACTGGGAGTTAATTTGTCACCCACTTACAAGAACATCTCAGCTAAATATGCTCGGAAACCCTGATTCGGGTGGAATTTGGGCACCTTGCCTTACTAAATCCGACGATAAATTTTGGCTTATTTACACCGATGTAAAAGAAGTTGGATTAGCGCATAAAGACTCGCATAATTACTTGGTGACAGCTGATAAAATAACTGGCGAGTGGAGCGACCCTATTTACCTTAATAGTTCAGGTTTCGACCCTTCGCTTTTCCACGATGATGATGGAAAAAAATACTTAGTTAATATGATTTGGGATCATAGAGCAGATAATCATTCGTTCGGTGGTATTCAAATACAAGAATATTCTCACGAGCAAAGGAAATTAATCGGTCCTAAAAAAATAATTTTCAATGGAACTGAAATTGCACTTGTCGAAGGTCCACATCTGTATAAAAAAGACGGTTATTATTATTTAATGACAGCCGAAGGTGGTACGATGTATGAACACGCTGTAACTATGGCACGTTCAAAAAAGCTTTTTGGAGATTATGAAGTTCACCCACAAAATCCGATTTTATGGGCACAACACAACCCTGAAAATGCTTTGCAAAAAACTGGTCACGCATCTATGGTTCCTGTGACTGATGATTTATGGGCATTAGTTCATCTTTGTGGAAGACCACTAGAAACAAAAGGAAATTGTCCTTTAGGCAGAGAAACTGCAATTGCAAGAGTGGTTTGGAAAGATAACTGGCCTTATGTTGAAACAGGTTCGCTTGCAAAAGAAGAAATCGACGGTTTTGGACTTCAAGAAACACCAGTAGCTAAAACTTATGAAGACAAAGATGATTTTAATGATAACACATTAAATATCAATTTCAATTCGATTAGAATTCCGTCAGATGATTTTATTTCTCTTTCAGAAAATAAAGGTCACCTTAGAATTTATGGCAGAGAAAGTTTATGCTCGAAATTCACTCAAGCACACATCGCAAGAAGATGGCAAAGTTTCTATTTTGATGCACAAACAAAAGTGAAATTTAACCCAGAAAATTTCCAGCAACTTGCAGGACTTACTATTTATTATAACACTTCAAATTGGCTATTTTTGCACATAACTTTTGACGAAGAAAAAGGCAGAATATTAAATTTAAGTCATTTTGATGCAGGACTTCGCCATAAAGATTATCTTTTAGATGATAAAATTTGCGTTCCAAGTGACTGCGAATATGTCTATCTTGCAGTGAATGTAGCTTTTGATAAAATAAAATTTAGCTACTCTTTTGATGGGATAAATTACATAGAAATTGACAAAACTTTCTATTCTGGTCAGTTTTCAGATGACTATATCCAAAAAAATTCAAACGGAGATGGTTTCTTTACCGGTGCATTTGTCGGAATGGCGACAGTTGATGTGAGTGGAGAAAGACTTCCTGCTGATTTCGATTATTTTGAATATATTGAAAAATAAAACAACAAAACACACTGCTTTTGCTATGGCAGTGTGTTTTTATTTCTTAATCTCTCTCGAATACTCCGCAAAATCAACCTCGCCACGCTCGGATTTATAATCATTAAAATCAGCTATAAATTTAATAAAAAAGTGTTAGCCCTATTTCTCGACATCGAGAGTAGGGCTAACACTTTGTATTTTATTAGATTTTTTATATTCAATGAAAATTGTTACAGATAAAATTAAAAGTGACAGAGTAATAACACTTATCATAAAAGCTATAAACGGTGCTTCAAAAAATGATGCTGAGTAAATACATATACTGCAAGAGAGTATTAATGCAATAATAAGATAGTCGATTATTGCAAATGCTTTTATAAAATTCAATATATTTAAATATTTATTCACGTTAAAAGTTCTCCTTAACTTTAATTGCTAGCGTATTAAAATCACAGTATTATTTTAAAAACAAACTTCTTTTCCTAGCCATTATAGATAGTATAATAACAAGTAAATCCATTAAAAACGTAATGAATAATATAATTGAATATGTGATATTAAGCGACCAATGATACATATCGGCACCATCAATCAGAGAACGCCTTAGTGCGAAAATGCCACATATACTAGCTAAATGAAAAGCGAAAGATAAATATGTGCATTTTGCTTTTTTTCTTGTATAAATAAAATAAATCAGGCTTGAAATAATTGTAAGAATGAATAAACCTACTATAAGCAGTTCGATATTATTTTGAGTTAAGAAACCTTGTGGCTTTATACTATCTGCATATAAAAATTCTTCGATTTGTCGTGTTAGGCTTACGCTATTAGCATCACTAACAAGTCCAAATGTCGTCATAGAATCAACTTCAAAATTCTTCACATTTACTAATGTTGGAATTCCTTCTATTTTATACTCGTCTAATATTGCTGCAATCGTTGCATCATCAGCAATTTTATTATCTAATAAATATCCTATGTCAAAATATAATATAGATAAATCATTTGTACTACAAACATCTTCTAATAAAGGCTTAAATAAAACACAAGTTTGGTGAAAATCACTACCAAAATATATGGTGCCTGTTTCTATTTCATCTAGCATTGAAATATCAGAAATAGTTGTTAAATGCTCATTATTCAAGTTAGCTTTGGAAACCACTATGGAATTATGAGTGAATAATATAACTGTTCCTACAAAAATTGCTAAAATAGGAATTTTCATTAATCTTTTTTTCATTTATCTCTCCTTAATATCATTTTTGCCTTTTTGTCAAATTAAAACAAGTGTAGCCGACTTTTAATGATTTTTGTAAATATACTTAATTGTTATACAATACTCGCATCAAATTTTACGAGAGATATTGGAATTGTAAATTCTAGATATTGATTTTCAACTAATGCATTCAACTCAAATTCAATATTTTCTGCACCCTTAATATCATCTGTCAATGCTATATATCCCTCATTTTTTTGTAAGTAAAATATTTTTTGATAGAAAGCATCTACGGGGTCTGTCGGAGTATATAAAATATTATAGAAAGGTAAAATAATCCTTGTATCTAAGTTTGTTGAAGAATTGCCAATGCCTTGCATATCATTCGGTTCAATATATTCAGTTGAAAATGATGAACCTTGTTCCAAAAATCCAATTACATTTAAACTTAATTCCTTATCATGAAGATATAATGTAATTTTGTCACCTATATTATAAATATCTTGATAATCATATCCTAGCAAAACACTAATTTCATCATCAGAATTTAAGATGTAAAAGTCTTCTGTTTCAAAGTTTGAACCATCTAATATAAATTGCTCAAGGCTATCAACTAATGTTTCTCCTATAAAAAATGACTTAATTTTTGTCTGAACTATATCGTTTCCTTCACTATCTTTAACTTCTTCATTCGCTATATTCGCCGAAACAAATTTCATATCGCGGGTATATGCACCTCTGTATGTTAAAAACTGAAAATGAACTTGAGAATAATCATAATTTTGAGTCAACGAGTTGTATATATTTTTTAAATTTAATATAACTTCATCTTCTGTACTTTTGGTCAAACTAGGTGTAATTTTCAAATAATGTGTATCAAGTGATAAAAAAGATGCTTTTGGTTCTTCAAGTATATTTGGTGTTTCTATCGAAACTGTTGATTCTAAAATATAATCTCTTAAGTCAATTGTTAGATAGTAAAACTCATTATCTATGCTAATTTCTGCATATATAGCAGAGCATAATTCGCTAATTTCAGCAAGTTCAGATTCCGAGTAATTCTCTAGTGGAAAAAGTAATCCAGACTGATAATCCGCGGTATATTTCGAATTAGGGTTCAAAATCATATTTTCGTCAGTCCAATCTACGATTATATGGTCTGGAAGACTTGATATATACTTATGCAGTCTTGAATCTCTAAAAAGTTTTATATCAAATGATATTTGTTCGCTAGAAATATTTTCAAAATCAACTTTCATTGATAACTTGCCATTATTTTCACTCGGATATAAAAGTTCAACTGTTTTAATTTCAATTATATCACTCGGAAATACTTTAGTTTCTTGAGAGATTTTTGCAATAATATCATAATATGATGTATTTGTAGCGCTGAAACTTTTATAAAAATAAAAAACACCTAAAATAATGCCCACAAAAACAAAAATCAGTACAAATGTTTTTTTCATTTTTAACATAATAAATTCTCCTTTAAAATTGATTTTCAATTTGTTAATTTCCAACTAAAACAAGTATATCCAACATCAAAATCGTGCATTCAAACCTAAATGCATAATTGTTTTACGAAAATATCAAATTTTAAAACTATAATTAATATTACCACAAATTCCCACGTTGTGCGACAACCTTGTCTAATCGGACATTTTCCTTGTCTATTTGGACAAAGAAAAATTCCATACTTAAATTAGTATGGAATAATTGCTGAAGCTGAAAACACATCGCTTGTATAATCAAAATTAATATCACCATCATATTTTTCTATGATTTTTTTAACACTTGTTATACCTAAACCATGATTTTCTTTATAGAGTTTTGTTGTTTTTAATATACCGTTTTCGCTTAAAATTTTACCGTCATAAGAGTTATCTATTAAAATAATCAAGTTATTCATTTTGCAATCTATTTTAATACTTAAAATTTTCTCTTTCGACTTTAAACAAGCTGAAATAGCATTATCGACCAAATTTCCTATTATAACCGTTAAATCGTGAGGAATTATATTGATTGATAACGGAACATTTATTGATAAATCTAATGCAATATCTGAACGTTTAATGTTTCTTAGTTTAAAATTCAAAACACTATCGATAACATAATTATTTGAATTTGCAAAAGCTTCATTGTCAATGTTACCAAGAATGGTTTCTATATATTCTAAAGCTTCGTTTGAATTCCCATTTTCAAAAAGTTTAGCAAGCATTAATAAATGGTCTTTATAATCGTGCTTTAAAAGTCTTATGGCTTCATTACTTTGAGAAATGATTTCCATTTGATTGGAAAGCGCTTCATTTTGCTGTTTAAAAAGATTTCTTTCATTTTTATATACAATTGCCTTGTATATCTTTTCGTCCATAGCAATAACCATAACATTTACAATTATTAGTATAATACTATTTATAATTATCATATTTACTGTAATAAATTCGTTTGTTAATTGTGATAAAAACAAATATAATGTTCCAAACAAGATTGAGAAAAATGCAAAATAATATATTTTAGGTAAGTCATTATCGCCTTTAAAAGATTTCACATATCTATTTAGTATATAGGATGAAACAAGCATTGTAACTCTTACAAAAACTAAAATTGGAGGTGAATTAAAGTCGTTATCTATTATTACAAAAAAATCAACATAGCCAAAAATCGCACTTGATATAAATTCTAGTGCTGCTCCAAAAGCGTATACCGTAGAAGCTGCAAATACCTTTTTTTTAAGCGAAGCTTTGTAACAATTCGCACATAAAAAGTGAAATGTGAAACTTACAGCAAAGTTTACCAAAGGTAATCTTGTAATAAAAACAATTACTGACATAGCTATAAAATATATCAAAAAAAGTATATTACGACGCTTAATATTACATTGTTTATCATCAAAAAATAAGTTAAGTAATTTATATACAGCGAAAATATATATCGGGCTAGTAACTATGTAAAAAAACTCATATACTGTCATATTATGTCTCCCTTACAGTATTAATTAGCATAGCCCTCATCTCAGGAAGATTACCTTTGCTTATTGGTATTTCTTTTCCATCCGACATTTTTATACTCTTTGCATTAAAGCTACTTATTTTATTATAATTTAGCAAAAATGTTTCGTGTGGTTGTACAAAATTTTTGGTTATTCTGCTTTTAACATTTGATAGAGTGTCATTAAAATAATCTTCACCAGTATGTGTGACAACTTTAATTTTTCGACCATCTTTTTTAAAATATAGAATATCTTTTATTCTAATTTTTATAGTGTCGCGACCTTGCTTATATTCAAAAAATTTGTTTTCAACATCAAGCAGTTTTACTACCAAATCTAAGCATTTTGTCAAATCTTCGCTTTTAATAGGTTTTCTTAAAAAATTCAGTGGTTGTATATCAAAAAGCTGACTTTCATAACCGTTTTTTGAGGTGATAAAAATAATTTTGCTTATATGGTCATCAAATTCTTGTCTAATGGTTGTTCCTACTTTAATGCCTGAACTTGTTCCAAGTTCAATATCTAAAAAAATCAAATCAAATTGATGCTCGGTTTGGATATGATTTAATAAATGTTCGCCTTCGTTAAAGACTTCGACTTCAAAATGAACATACGAAGTTTTTTCATATTCAAACACCATCTTTTCGACTTGTGAACATATAACATTATTGTCATCGCAAATTGCAACTCTTAACATAAATACCCCCTAATTCTTAATCTCTCTTGCAAGTTCCTTATCTCGCATATTTTTCGCAAAAAAGCCTTTGAGTTAAGGCATTTTTTAATATCTATATACTGTCAAAATTAATCTAGCTACAATATTTTTGAATTAATTGGAGCATAAACGCGTGAGCCGACTCTTTTGACATAGTTTTAGTTGGAACTATAAAATTTTCACAAAAGTCTATCAGAGTTCGTGATATTCTATCTTGCTCGATATTTCTTATAAATGATAAATGTTCATTCTCCATTATATTATATTCTAAAAAAATACTTCCCCTACTCGACACTAAAATGTACATACTATCGTTCAAGATGCGACCAGAATTTTTTGCATCAATAATGTAATATGAAAATTTATCCTTTTGACATGTATCTTTTTCTATAATATTTTCTAAAATGATTTTTCGTTGCTCTTTTGTAAATTTTGGCAAACCATTTTTATGGTCAGATAATTCCCCTGTTTTCGCAAATGATTCTAACCCTGCACAAGTATATATATCAATGTGTGGATTGTTAAGCGATGCTTTTAGTCTTAAATCTAAGCTCGCAAAAAGAATTTCCGTAAGCGAAGGAAGTTCTTCGAAAGGAATTTCCGTCGGACTATTAAGTAGATTTTTAAAGAAAAATGCCTTGCCTTCATCTGTGAAATCATTTGATATTTGCTCGTAAATACACATAGGTATTTTGCTATAACAAGGAGTTGGATTAAAGGTATACATAGTTTCTTCGGCTTCCATTTCTGCTAAGAAATTATTGAAATCATACATATTTGTAACATTATCTTTTAAGGTTTTAGGATAATATCTAGAAACTTGGTTGTAATTTCTTAAAAAATATTCGTATATACTATCAGTTTTGCATGCAGTATAGCAAGTAGATAAACCATATTCAAAAAAAGATATAAATAAGCTTTTTTCTTCTCTTATATTAGATGAATTAATATAATCATACTGTATAATTAAAAAATCGTTGAAAAGTGATTGTTTAAACGAAATATCTTCCTCGTTATATTTTGCTGAATAATTTTTCAATGCTAACATAAAAAATATCTGACTAAAAGTTTCAAACGCACGTTCACTTTTTTTATTCGAGAATGAAATTAAATGTTCAATTTCATAATCAACCAAATCTTTGTCAAATTTAGCTAATAAATTAAAAATAGGAGTGAGTATCTCTTGTTTTTCGCAATTAACTAACTTAAATGAAATATTAAATTTATCGTTTTTTGCTAAAATTAACAAATCATCTAAAATATTCAAAAAACTTTTAGCAAGTTTTTGGTCGTCATAATATATTATATCTATATCTTGTAATTTCTTTTTATTTTCTGTATAGAGGGTATTGAAAACATCGTCACGCGTTTTAAGCATATCGTCATCAATCTCTAGTAATGTTGATGAATACATAAGTTTTTTGTATTCTTCATCAGAAAGTTCCAAAACAGATGAAACTTTTTCCAACCACTGTCTACTCGGAGAAACTTCGCCTATCATTATTCTATACATCATTGTTTTGCTTGTTTCCATAAGTTTTTCAAAAATATACAGCTTTATATTGCGTTTTTTTAGTAGTTCTTTTAAATATAATCCTAATTTATTCATAACAAACTCCTTTTGAGATGTAATTATTTTTTAAATTATATCATAAAATCGAAACTTATGCAAACAAAAGTTTTAATTTTAGTTCCAAATGTTTCAGAATAAAATTCAAAAAAGTTTTAAACTTTATTTTTGTACAAAAACTTTAGTTTTAATTTTTATTGACTTTATTTATTGTGTATGGTAAAATATACCTAAAGCATATCCCAATAATTTTAAAACCGAACTTAACAACGTCCGTATAAATTAATACATATATTAAATAACAATTAAAGCTTTTTAAGTTTTAATATAAAATTAACAAGGAGAGAGTTTAAAATGAAATTAAATTTTTCGAAAAAAGCAATGGCATCTGTACTTTCGGCATGTATGCTGACAAGTATTTTGCCTATCTCAGTCGCAGCCACTGGGGAACAACCTAGCCTGCCAATAACTAATATCCAACTGAAAACTATCGAAGATGGCATTGTTGGAAGACTTTATATAACCGGCAGACTTACTAGACCATTCATTTCTTTCGATGTGTCAGGCTCTACCGCTGTATATGATGACCCAAACAATCAATACAATACGAATGCTTTAGCTTTTTTACAAACAGAAGATGGATATACAACGTTTCCAGCGATGGAATGGATTTATCAAAATGGAGAAGCAGGAGTTTTTGATATTGTTCATTGGCAAGAAGATACTGATAAGAAAGAAATTCAATTTAATAAATTATTAGTTCATGCTGCAAACGAAAAATATGAGGGTGGATATTGGGACTATGCATATAATGACGAAATTTATATGTATCAATTCATCGAGCAAGCTATTGATTATACCGTCGTATCTCAAGAAAGTGAAGTTGCCTATACGTTTAAAAAAATAAATGGTGAATATGTAGCTACTGGATTACCCGTAAATTCGTCAACTAAACTATCAAGGTATAACAGCGAGGGACTTCAATATGATAGCCAAGAGAACACTAGCGAAGATGGTTCATTAATAGCACCACTATATGTATTAGATAATGTAACTGATGAAAAAATAACTTTAGATATATATCAAACCACATCTGAAAACGACAAAATGACAACCACAATAACCCGTCACCCTGTAATTATTGATAACACAGCTGTTAAAGGTCCGTCTAACATTAGCGACTTGCAACTTGAGTACATTTCAAATGAACTTAAACTGACATGGAGTGATACATATACCAATGACCCTATGGGCAGTTACATAGTTCAGTTGCAAACTGGCGCGAATACATATTATACGACAAGTTTTGCTACAACGATTTCTGAATCAAATAGCGTAGATTTTGATATCAATCAAATAATTAATGAACTTGAGAATGTTGATAAAATCATCGGCGCAAGAGTTGCAGTTTACGAAGGTAGTGGATTAGAATCAGATTTTATGGATTCGATAGAGTTCGTTGATGGTGATAGCACTATCTCAACAGATATTAATTTAACACAATCCACTAATGATAAAGTCTTAAATATACTTCCAACTGGTGAAATTGCTTATAACAAAAGTCCTTTTAAAATAGATGGGTTAGCATCTCTTGCTTTATTTGAAATAACAAGAGAGAACGGGGCAAGTATAGCTCAATCAAATATAAATGGTACAATTAATTTTGAAGATTCATACAGTAGCAACACTGGGTGGAAATATGGATTTGCCGATGGTGTGACAGGTGCCGTAACCAATGACAGTATAACAATAGTAGAATATAAAACAGACATCAATAATGCAAGTGAAAATAAATATACAATTACAAGAACTGTTTATACAAATCTATTTTTAGATATGGATACGCCTGTTTTTCCATCACAAATAATCACATGGAACACAACTGATGATGTAACTGGAACATACGGTGATGAAATCACTGAAAAAACAGCAAGTGTGACCGAAAGCGATGGTGGAGCTATCACATATTCAAGCTCTAATGAAAATGTCGCACTTGTTGATACATCAGATGGCACATTAACTATCACTGGTGCTGGTGAAACGACTATCACAGCGACAGCTTCGGCGGTGGCTGATAAATATAGCGAAACAACAGCAACTTATAAATTAACCATTGGTCCAAAAGACTTAACTATCACTGGTTTAGTGGCAAATGGAAAACAATTCGATGGCACAACAAACATTGCATTAACAGGTGGCGAGTTAACTGGTATTGTTGGTAATGACAACGTTACAGCGACTATACCAACAGTAGGTTATACAGATGATATTAATGAAGGTATTATGAAACCATTAACAGTTCCGACAATAACATTAGAAGGTGCTGACGCTGATAACTACATATTAATTCAACCAACATTTGACGGTGTGGATATCTCAAAAGCTAACGCACCAACAGTTGAAGCAATAGCAAAAAACTTGCTATATAGCGAAGCGCATAATGATGTAGCAGTGAATATTACAGGTTTACCAGCTGATAAAGGTACTGTATCATTCACTGGTGTTGAAACAACTGATGATAATAATATAATTTCAGATATTCAAAACACAGCTAACGGAATTACTTTCGATGTTGCGAGTGGTGCAGAAGGCGAAACTGCGACTATAACAGTTACAGCAGTAATGCAAAACTACGCAAATGCAACTATCACTATAAACGTAACTTTAGTTGACAAAACACAGGTTGCAATCGATATTTCAGGCATAACTTTAACCGATAAAGTTTACGATGGAACAGCGCTAACTTATACAGGTGTTGCTACAAATGAAGGCGATTATGATGGTGATTTTGAGTATATTTGGAGCACAGACGACAGTTTAGCACCGAAAAATGTTGGCGAATACACGTTAACAGTAAAAATCCCTGACGATAACGAAACCTATATGGGTAGCGCGAATTTAGAAGTAGAAATCACAAAATGCGATGTAACAATCAAGCCACAAGATGTAAGCATTTATAATGGTGAAGTTTTACCAGAAGAATTCGAACTTGAATTTGTAGATATCGTGACTGGCGAAGTAATTGATTTAGGTGCATTCGTTCCAACGTATGAACTTCAAAAAGCAGACGGAACAGCATTAGAAGACAGCGATACTGACGGCGAATATGTAATTAAATGGATGAATTCGGCTGATTTATCGTTAACTGAGGCGAACTATGAAATTACAAAAGCTGACGGTACATTAACAATTTCAACAAGAACAACTCCAAGACCTCCATCTGACGGTGGTAGTGATAGTGGTAGCTTTGGTGGTGATTCATCAACAGGTGGCGAAGACACATCTGCACCAAATACCGATAACGGAGTGACAACTGGTAACACAGAAATCGAATCTGAACTTGATGGAGTTACTGCAAAAGCTGAAGTTGACAAAGACGATTTTGAAGATTTAATCGATACTATTATCGCTGAATCTGACGAAGAAAATGCAACTCCGACGATTGAAATTGATGTTGAAGTAGACAGTGATGCAGAAGGTTTAGCGCTTACAATTCCAACGGATAAATTAGCCGATTTAGCAGAAAATGACGACGCAACTTTGACAATTAAATCAGATGTTGCCGAAGTTACTTTCAATGCTGATACGCTTAATTCTTTGGCTGAAAATTCAAATGGCGAAATCACAATTACTGTGACAACTGCCGAAAAAGATGACTTAAATGAACGTCAACAATCATTAGTTGGTGACAGACCAATTTACGATTTAACAATCAAATCTGGCGACGATTTTATCACTGATTTTGACGGTGGTTTAGCGACGATTAAGCTTCCTTATGAATTGAAAGCAGGCGAAAATCCAGCTGGAATCGTGGTTTATTATATCGACGATATGGGCAATTT